>JAJDUG010000021.1 GCA_022826755.1 Acidobacteriota bacterium | reverse complement strand
CGCGTCCGCCGACTGTCGGCGACTTGGCCGTCAGATTCAGGGATCTGCCTTCAAAACGATGATGTTGTCGCGTGGTCATCAGCAAAACTTTACTTTTGCCACCCCAATGTCATGCTCGGTTCGGAATTTTGCAAAAGGCTCAATGGATTGGGTTTAGGGCTGGTTGATCAGAAAGGCTCCGTCCCCGCTTCGCTGACCGCGCCTGCTTCCATCATTGATCACCCCGTAGGTGATAAACGGGTTGTTACCCGAAACCTTCCTCACCTGAACATACCCTTGAAGCCTGTTGCCCAGAATCCCGTTGATCTGGTGCCAACGCCGGGGACCGAGTACCACGCTCCTGCTTCTCGGCTGAGAATCTCCCTCACCATCGTAAACGTCGATCTCAAGGGTGATCTTGCTGTCGTCGACTTCCCCCGTGTTGACCAGCGCCAGGTTGCTCCGGTTCTCCTCGTTCTGCTGCAATCCATAGATCCATGCACTCTCATTGGTGGCCGAGCCGTAGGGCACCCCGTTGTAGAAGAGACTGTACTGCCCCCCTCTCCCGTCTGGAGACCCCGTCCTGGCCCCCAACACGATTCCGCTCATGTCTCCCTCGGCCACCGTGGCGAACACCGCCCCCACAAGCGCCTCGTCGGCCGCTCCAATCCCCTCCACCTCCTCCTGACGCATCCAGTCGACAATTCCGGGAAGGATCCGTTGCTCACCCGCCTCCAGCTCCAGACTGAAGCTTGCCGTGTCGTCATCAGTCTCCACCGCCTCGCCCACGAAGTGGAACTCCACCGTCTTGGGCGCCGAAGAGAAGTTCGTCACCGTCAACTCGCTGGCGAAGTCCCCCGTTTCGATGATGACCGGCAGGGTCTGGCCTAGTCTGCTCGCTAGAGAGTCCTCCCTCACCGGAAAGACAAACGATCCGTCCGAGTTGAAGTTGTCATTGATGACCCCGTAGGCATAGAAGGGAGCCGTCCCACCAACCCGCTCCACCCTTACGTAGCCGTTGTCGTAGCGGGCTTCGTTCAAGATGCGGTTGTACTGGTGGAAACCTCCCGGAGGCAGAGAAAGTTCCGGCAGCGCAAGGCTTGCCGGGTCGTCCGGGTCTCCGGAGTAGACCGTCACTTTCAGGGTGATACTCTCCTCTCCGGATACGCCTGCGTTCTGAACCGCTACGTTGGAGCGGTCCTGGCGGTTCTGACGCAGGCCGGTGATAAAGGCCGGCCCGCTGAGCAGCCCCTCGGACTTCAATCCCGGATAGGCCAGGCCGGCACGTCCGCGCTCCTCTTCGACCGGCGTCGCCACTCTCACGGTGACGGTCGCAGCCGAAGGGAAGGAGAGGTTGGAGAAATCGACCGCCAGGGTGCCGCCCGCCGAACCGCTCCCGATGGGAACGCCCAGAGATGTCAGGTAGGCAATGGCGTCGGGAATCACCCGCTGCCGGCCGGGCTCCACGGAATCCACGGACGTTCCCGAGCGCCCTCCGAAAGCTGCCGTATAGGTGTATCGGACGGCTGCCGTCGTAGTCCCCCGGTTAGTGAGGGTCAACTCGGAAGTGAAGAAGGAGCCCGGTTTCCGTCCCTGTGACCGCAGCACGATGGGCACGAACAGACGGTTGCCGATTCCACTGTCGATCACGGTGAAGGGGTGGGTGCTCACGGCAGTTCCGCCCGGAGTCACCACGCTGACCGGGCCGCTGGTGGCCCCTGAGGGTACCACGGCGTCAATGCTCGTCCCCGACACGACTTCGAACCGGGGCGCGGGAAGTCCGTTGAACTCTACGGCCGTGGCGCCCAGCAGATTGGTTCCGGTGAGAGTGACCCGCGTGCCCGCCGGTCCCCTGGTCGGTGTAAACCCGGTCAGATTCAGCGGAAGCGCCGCCCGGGTCTGCGCTATGGCTTCATTGGAGAAGTAGGAAGGCTCCGTTTTGCTGAAGGCACGCACGCGGAAATGATAGATCGTGAGGGGCTTCAATCCTCCAACTGAAAACGTGGTGGCGTTGGCTTTTGTTCTCGCGATCTCAACCCAATCGGCCACCCTCGCAATCCTGCGCCGCACGATGAAACCCGCTTCGTTGCCGCTATTGTCCCGCCAGGCCAGGTCGACTCGATATGGAGAAACCGCCGTTGCCCTCAGTCGGCTGGGAGGCTGAAGGGTGGTGGACAGCGAAGATCGCGTGACGGCTAGAACACGGTTGTTCCGGGAATCGGCGATGTAGAGATAAACATTGCCGCCGCTTGCCGGGGCGGACCGGTCCACCACCACGCCTCTGGGCTCGTTTAGCTGTGCCTGGATTGCCGGGCCGTGGTCCCGTCTGGAACCCTTCACCTCGGTTCCTGCAATGGTGGTGATGATCCCGGTGTCGGCATCCACGCGGCGAATGCGGTGGTTGAGGGTATCGGCGATGTAGAGGCTGCCGGAGCCGTCCACCGCCACGTCTGTGGGTCCGTCTAGCCTTGCCCGGACCGCCCGGCCGCCGTCTCCGCCGTAACCCCCACTCACATCGGTCCCCCCCGCGACGGTGGTGATGATGCCGGTGTCGGCATCCACGCGGCGAATGCGGTGGGATCCGGTATCGGCGATGTAGAGGTTGCCGGCGTCATCCACTGCCAGACCTCTGGGAGTATGCAGATAAGTCTCGACCGCCGGGACGCCATGCCTGCCGTAGTACTTGACACCGAATCCCGCGGAGGTAGTGATGATGCCGGTGTCGGCATCCACGCGGCGAATGCGGTGGTTCCAGGTATCGGCGATGTAGAGGTTGCCGGCGCCGTCCACCGCCACGCCATTGGGCCAGTTCAGCTTTGCTTTGACTGCCGGACGGCCGTCTCCGCCATAGTCCCCATCCCGCCCGCACGTCCCCGCGAAAGCAGTCATGATGCCGGTGTCGGCATCCACGCGGCGAATGCAGTGGTTGTTGGAATCGGCGATGTAGAGGTTGCCGGCACCGTCCGCCGCTACGCTGGCGGGGTTGAATAAGGGCACCTGCAGTGCCGGGCCACCGTTTCCGCCCAAACCCGCCTTCCCGGTCCCTGCAACAGTGGTGATGATTCCCCTGGCATCCACTTGGCGAATGCGGTTGTTGAAGGAATCGGCGATATAGAGGTTGCCGACACCGTCCACCGCCATGCCTGTGGGCAGGTCCAGTTGAGCATCAACCGCTGGGCCGTTGTCCCCGTCGCTGCCCACCGCACCGGTTCCAACGACGGTGGTAATGATCCCGGTGGCGGCATCTACCCGGCGAATGCAGCTGTTGTATGAATCGGCGATGTAAAGGTTGCCGGCACCGTCCAGGACCACGCTTGTGGGCAGGTCCAGTTGAGCATCAACCGCCGGGCCGTTGTTTCCACTGAAGCCGCCCACACCGGTTCCGGCGATGGTGGTGATGATTCCGGAAGCGTCCACCCGGCGAATGCGGTGGTTGTGGGAATCGGCGATGTAGAGGTTGCCGGCACCATCCACGGCCACGTCATCGGGATACTTTAGCAGCGCCTGGATTGCCGCGCCGCCGTCCCCGCTGAAGCCGTAATCACTCCCCGCGATGGTGGTGATGATTCCGGAGGCATCTACCCGGCGGATGCGGTTGCTGTAGAGACCGGCGATGTAAAGGTTGCCTGCATTGTCCAGCGCTATGCCGGAAGGACTCCTTAGCAGCGCCTTGACCGCCGGGCCGTTGTCCCCGCCGAAGCCGCCCCCACCGGTTCCGGCGATGGTGGTGATGATTCCGGAGGCATCCACCCGGCGAATGCGGTGGTCCCAGGTATCGGCAATGTAGAGGTTGCCTGCATTGTCCAGCGCCACGCCGGAAGGGCGCATCAGCAGCGCCTGGACTGCAGGGCCGCCGTCCCCGATGTAGCCGGTATCATTCTCCGCGAAGGTATTACTCCCGGCGACGGTGGTGATGATTCCGGAAGCGTCCACCCGGCGGATGCAGCGGTTGCTGGAATCAGCGATATAGAGGTTGCCGGCTCTGTCGAGCGCCAAGCCTGTGGGACCGTTCAATAGCGCATCAACCGCCGGGCCGTTGTCCCCACCGTAACCCACCACACCGGTTCCGGCGACGGTGGTGATGATTCCATTGGCATCCACCCGGCGAACGCGATTGCTGCCGACATCGGCAATGTAGAGGTTACCGGCCCTGTCTATTTCCACTGCCGAGGGAAAGCGCAATTGCGCCGCAATCGCCGGGCCGGTGTCGATGACCCGGCGACCGGCGATCGTGTCGATCCTCCAGTGGGTCCCGGTTAGCACCCCTCCCAAAGTCGTCGCCGCAGCTTCGTTCGAAAAGACGGACGATTCGGTGTCATTGAAGGCCTGCAAACGGTAGCGATAGTCTGTGCCTGGCGATAAACCACTGTTCGAAAACCTGGTGGCGTTGGCGTTGGTTCTTCCGATTTCAACCCAATCTTCCGAATCATTCAGCCTGCGGTGCACCCTGAACCCCGTCTCATTGTCGCTGTTGTCCCGCCAGGTCAGGTCAATCTGGAAGGAGGAGACAGTGGTTGCCTTCAGGCCGGTTGGAGGGGGGAGTGAAAGGGACTGAGTGGTCAGACAATGGTTGTTGCGCGCGACATGGGCGCCAATTTCTTTTCGAGAGAACTGACAGAACGTCAATTCTGCGTCCAGAGTCAAGGTAGACGGCATGATGGTGTTGGTGCACTCTGTGACCGGGGGGTTTTTCTCATCAGGATGATCGGCTCCGAAGTTGTGGCCGATTTCATGGGCGGTGATAATGTACCGGGCTGGGACAACGGGAAAGTGCCTCGACAGGCCGTAGCTGAAGAAACGCTCATTGCAGACAGCTCCCAACCAGGCGATGCCTGCTATACCCTCGAGGTCTTTGCCGGTCCACATGTGGGCGACGTCATAGGGTTCACGCGCTGCAAAATTGGAGTGCCAGTAGGTGGAGAACTGTTTCAACAGATCAGGTCCATCGGTTGTGGTGTAGGGATCCTGAGCGGTCGCCCAGGTGTGCTGGAATACGATTTGCAGTTGGAGCAACAGCTCGGTTTGATACACCCCTTCCACTTGGTTCATGATGCTCTGGATGTCACGGTTGGCTCCAGCAGAACCTCTAAGGGCTTGCACATATTCATAGTCAGCTTCGGTCGCCACCTCCACCACGTAATTGATGGGAATGGTGGAGGAGGCGGCTTCCGCCTGAACCGTCACTCGGTCCACGCCCCGCTGCAAGCGCTGCGACAACGACACGCCGCACCTCCAGGCTGGGCCGGGTTTGATGTCGGAGTGTCTATAGACCACCAGCTCAGTCGCCTCGGCGTTCGGAACGTATTGCCGAAGGGGCTCCACGTAATACCAATCCTCAAGCGCGAACACGACGCCTTCAATCCCGGTGTCCGTGATGGTAAATCGGCCTTGAGTGTCTTCTTGCCCTGAGAGCCGCCCCTTGAAGGTATGCACCGGCTGGGGAGGAAGCGTCCGCCTCACCCCTCCGAGTCCCGTCTCCACCGCCCGGTAATTGGGAGCTCTCATGTCGTAGGGTTCGAGCTTGAAGTGGAAGTCGTTCTCGTAGAAGCGAAACCGCAGTTCTCCTGTGGTGCGGACCTGTTGTGCGATGTCACCCGGTTCCAGGTGAATGACTTCATAGCTCGACAGGATGGGGTTCAGGGCTTTCGAGACCTCGGACGTCCGAGTCAGGACCTGATGGGGACTGACCGAGATTCCAAGGCCGGTCAGAATCAGGATTGTCAGCCAGGGGGGCACCTTCATCGGGGCTGTCATGGCCGCCTCGATTCACAAAAAAGCCCAGTGGAACCGACCCTCCAGATCCGTTGCAGAGGTGGGCCTTAGTACCAGTCTCGGATCCTGACTTCGATGTCGGGATGGGACTCCAGGGCCCGGGTGAATACATCCAGGTCGGATCCGCGGTAGTGGTAGGGGTAGACGATCCTCGGTTTGAAGGCCTTGACGCACTCGGCCGCCTCCTCGGGCGGCATGGTGTAGGGGAGGTTCATGGTGACGAAGGCGATGTCGATGGCGGTCAGGGCCTTCATCTCCGAAATGCAGGCGGTATCCCCCGAGATGTAGACTCTCTTGCCTCCCAGGGTCAACAGGTAGCCGTTGCCTCTGCCCCGATCGTGGTAGAGCTTGCCGGGGCTGGGTCCCCGCTTGTGGTTGTACATGGGGACGGCTTCGATCTCCAGGCCGGCCACCACCTTTTTCTGGCCGTTGTGCAGCACGACGGCCTCGGTCACGGTCCGGGCCACCGCCTGCGGAGCTACGATTTGGGTACCGCTCCTTTTCAGTTTCTGCACCTGTGCCGGATCCAGGTGGTCTCCATGGATGTCGGTGATCAGGATCAGGTCGGCCTGGGGCAGTCCGGTGTAGTCTCCCCGGCCCCAGGGATCGATGTGGATGACCTTGCCCTTGAACTCCAGCATCAGGCTGCCGTGAGTCACCGGGGTGATCTTGAGCACGCCCTCGGCCGTCTGGATCGAGTCGCTCGGGCCGGGCAGCAGGTTGGTGGAGGAAGCAACGAGGGCAAGGGTCAGCGCGATTGTTTTCATGGGTGGTTCTCCAGAAAGACGTTCCAAAAGGGGATGGCAGGCTCACGCCCGGATTCTCGGCAAAACTTTACTCACCCAGAATATTTACCAGGACTCTCTTCAGTTCCTTGCGGTAGCTTTTCATGGTGTTCGAACCCCTACCTGTGGCTGGGGTTCAAGGCTCCAGTCTTTCCACCACCCACCGGTCTTCCGCCTGGCGGCGGTAGCGAAGCCGGTCGTTCAGGCGGTCGGGGCGACCCTGCCAGAATTCGATCCGGGTCGGTGAGAGGCAGTATCCTCCCCAGAAGGGAGGCAGGGGAATGTCGCCATCGCCGAATCGGGCTCGATAGCTCTGCATCCGTGTTTCCAGCACCTCTCGGTTTTCGATCACCTCGCTCTGGTGAGAGGCCCAGGCACTGAGCCGGCTGCCGGCCGGCCGGCTCTCGAAATAGCGGGCCGATTCCTGCCGGGAGATTTGCTCAACGCTTCCGGAGATGCGGACCTGGCGGGCCAGCTCCACCCAGGCCACCACCAGTGCGGCGCGGGGGTTTTCAGCCAGATCCCGGGCCTTGGGGCTCCCGTAGTTGGTGAAGAAGATGAATCCGCGCGCCTCCACGCCTTTCAGCAGGACCATGCGGGCTGAAGGATCCGCCACGCGGCTGGCCGTGGCCAGGCAGGCGGCGCCGGGTTCGAAGATCCCGGCGTCCGAGGCATCCCGAAACCACTGCTCGAATTGCAGGATCGGATCGGGGTTCAGGTCCGTTTCGCTCAGGCCTGCCCGGCTGTAGCGTTCTCGAATCTCGTCGATGGACATCCGCTTCCGAGAGGGAATTGGCCCGACCGAAGTTCCTGAATCGCAATTGACTGGGACCTTCAGAAGAACTCGAATTATACCAGATCGGGGCCTCCGGGCGGGCTGGTGGCTTGATCCCGGGCCTGCCCCTCGGGCAGCGCCGGCGCCAGGGGAGTGAAGGAGCGAATTCGGTGCCCGCCGGTGGAGTAATCATGGATAATAGGCGGATCTTAACGACAGGAGACAATCATCATGCCGCCAATCAAGATCGATCTCTACAGCGACACCGTCACCCGGCCGACGGCGCCAATGCGGAAGGTCATGTCCGAGGCCGAGGTCGGGGATGAGCAGAAGTTCGAGGATCCGACTGTCAATCGGTTGCAGGAGAGGGTGGCCGAACTGCTGGGCAAGGAGGCTGGGCTCTATCTGCCTTCGGGCACCATGTGCAATCAAATTGCCTTCAGGATCCACTGCCGCCCGGGAGACGAGGTGCTGCTGCATCGCACGGCCCACCCGCTGATCTCGGAGGCTGGAGGACTGGCAGCCCTCTCCAGCGCCATCCCGACCGGCCTGGAGGCTCGACGGGGTGTCTTCAGCGCCGAGCAGGTCAGGGCGGCCATCCGGCCGCTGAACCGCTATGCCCCGTGCACACGGGTGGTCTCCATCGAGCAGACCTCCAATTCCGGGGGGGGGACTCCCTGGCCCGTCCAGGCCATTGAAGAGGTGGCCGCGGTTGCCCGCGAGCACGGCCTGATCCTTCATATGGACGGGGCTCGGCTGTTCAACGCCGTGGTGGCCACCGGGACGCCCGCGCGGGACTTCGCCGCCCCGTTCGACACCGTCTGGGTGGATTTCAGCAAGGGGCTGGGAGCGCCGGTGGGGGCCGTGCTGGCGGGGCGCCGGGATCTGATCGAGGAAGCCTGGGTGTGGAAGCAACGCCTGGGCGGGGCCATGCGGCAGGCCGGGATCATCGCCGCCGGGGCACTCTACGCCCTGGAGCACCACATCGAGCGCCTGGCCGAAGATCACGCCAACGCCAAGGTCCTGGCCGAGGGCCTGGCGGAAATTCCGGGCATTACCCTGGACCCCGGCGAGGTCGAAACCAACATCGTGATGCTGGAAGTGTCCGACCCGGCGTCGGCGGTGCTGGGCCGACTGCTGGAGCAGGGGGTGCGGATGAGTCAGCCGGGGCCGCACCGCCTGCGGGCCGTCACCCACCTGGATATCTCCCGCCGCGATGTGGAGGAGGCCGTTGGGATCGCTCGGGGGTGTTTCGCCTAGCCCGCATTTCTCACCAGGGGGCATGATCATGGCGCAGGATTTTTTTCTCCAGGGCGTGCTCGCGACCGAAGAGCGTAGCGGTTTCTACGGTCGAGGGAGCATGTGCGCGCTGGAGGAAAAAAGACAAGCCAGGGCATGCCCAGCACAGTCTGATTTTCTTGCCACCCCTAAAAGGAACCACAACGGTTTGAAAATACACAGTCTCTAACAATACAGGTGCGTCCTGGTGAGAAATGCGGGCTAGATCGGCTGGCGGCGCCGAGGCTGCGAGTGGTCAGCCTTCCCTGAACTGCCGGGGCGGGCGGGCCGACAGGCCCCGTCTATCGTTGGCACCGCGCGCGACCGGGTCAAGTGTGGCACTGGTAGAACTCGTCCTGTCTCGACCGCGACTACCCGCCGGCTTCTCCGGCAAACTGCTCAATGGCTTCAAGGGTTTCCCGCACATCATCCCAGGTCGTGTTGTGGTTCAGGATGCAGAGTCGCAAGACGAATTGCCTGTTGACCGTGGTGGACGACAGAAACGCCTGCCCATCCCAGAACACGTGGGCCAGTACCTTGCGGTTCAGGGCGGCCAGGGTGTCCTCGCCGAGGCCGCCGCTGTTGACGCGGAAGCACACGATGCCGAGTGAGGTCGAGACCAACTCCAGTGCACGGCTGGCGGCGATGTGCTCCGAGGCCCGAACGGCCAGATCGAGCCCGTTCTCGACTGCCGTGCGGAACGCCGCCATACCGAAGGTCTGAATCGACATCCAGACCTTTAGCGCGCGGAAGCTGCGGCTCAGTTGGATGCCGTAGTCCGCCATGTTGGCATGCTTCGATCCCCATACCGAGTCTTGCAGAACGTCGTGCTGAATCGAGAAGGCCCGTTCAAGGGCGCCGGCGTCGCGGACCAGGACGCAGCCGGCTTCGTACGGCTGGAACAGCCATTTGTGCGGGTCGACGCTGATTGAGTCCGCTCGAGCAATACCCTCGAGCGCCGCCGCGCCACGCGGCGCCAGAACCGCGAAACCGCCATAGGCCGCATCGATGTGAAACCACACCCTCTCGGCGGCGCATAGGTCCGCCAGCGCCGGCAACGGATCGACGGCGCCGCGGGTCGGCGTACCGGCGTTCCCGCAAACGACCACCGGCGTGCAGGCTGCCGACCGGTCCGCGGCGATCGCGTCGGCAACGGCGCCAGGATCGATCCGGCCTGTCCTGTCGGTCGGAAGCACCCGAATCCGATCCGGTGTGATGCCCACGATGCGGGCGGCCCGGACCTGCGCGCTGTGACTCTGGTCGCTCATGTAGGCCACCGGGCGTTCCGGATTGCCGGCCGCCTCGCGGGCCGCCACGAACGCGTGAAGCGCAGCCGCGGACCCACCGCTGGTCATCAATCCGCCCGCTCCATCGGGCATTCCGAACCACTGCCGGAACCATCCGATCACCACCGCTTCGAGTTGGCTGGGGCCGCTCGCCACCAGCCAGGTGGCCGCGTTGACGTTGAACCCGGACGCCATGAAGTCAGCCAGTACGCCCGGCCAGGTCGGGGAGGTCGGGACGAACCCGAACGAACGGGGATGATCGAGTCGCAACGTATTGTTCAGTACTTCCCCTGCTGCCCGTTCGATCACCTCCCGCGCCGGCCGGCCGGTTTCCGGCGGGTCTTCGTTCAACTGATGAGCGAGAGCGTCCTTGAAATCGCCTTCCCACACGCGTTCTCCCCGGAGACGCTCGATCCGCTCTACCAGTATGTCCGTCACTTGCCCTGCAAGCTCGCGCATGGTCTCCGGTGTCATTTGCAACATCCGGGTTTACCTCCCTTGGTAAGGAATGACAGGCTGAATCGTCGCCGTCATGACGAATTTCGGAGATTAGTTTACAACTCATCGACAGTACTGTCCCGTTAACGGTTTGAGCTAATCGTGTAAGTATCAGTGAGACATGAAGTTATAGTTGTTTGTCATCGTTTTCGATTTCAACTCAATCACGTTTGGGTCATCCTCATTCCAACGGAAAGGAGGATGGCAATGAATACCGGAAAGACTCTGTTTTCTCAATTGATGGACTTCCTGCCGACGCATGAGTTCAACCGTTGCGTGCGCCGCTACCGAGGCAACCACCGAGTGCGTCGCTTCTCCTGTCGGGATCAGTTTCTGTCGATGGCCTTTGCCCAACTGACCTACAGGGAGAGTCTTCGCGACATCGAGATTTGTCTGAAGTCGATTCAGCCCAAGCTGTATCACTCTGGATTCCGCTCCACGGTCGCTCGCAATACGCTGGCCCGGGCCAACGAGAAACGCGACTGGCGCATCTACGCCGATCTGGCCCATCGGCTGATCCCCCGAGCTCGCCGATTGTATCGGAACGAAACCTTCAGTGTGGCTCTGGAACAAACCGTTTACGCCTTCGATTCCACCACCATCGATCTCTGCCTGTCCTTGTTCCCCTGGGCTCAGTTTCGCCGCCGCAAGAGCGCTGTCAAGCTTCACACCCTGATCGATCTGCGCGGCAATATCCCTTGTTTTGTGCATGTTACCAGTGGTCGGGTGTCGGATATGACCTCACTGGATCTGCTCCCCATCGAAGCTGGCGCCTTCTATGTGATGGACCGCGGCTATACCGACTTTGCCCGCCTGTTTCGATTCACTCAATCGCTGGCCTTCTTCATTCTTCCGGCCAAGCGCAATCTGCATTTCGCCCGTCGAGCCTCCCGCAGCGTGGACAAGTCCACCGGGCTTCGCAGCGACAACACCATTCGATTGCGGGGACCCAAAACCGCCACACTCTACCCCCAACTCCTCCGCCGCATCAGCTATTACGCGGCCGATATCGACCGGCGGTTTGTCTTCCTCAGCAATAATTTCTCACTACCTGCCCTGACAATCGCGCACCTCTACCGGTGCCGCTGGCAGGTGGAACTGTTCTTCCGGTGGATCAAGCAATACCTCAGGATCAAGGCGTTCTACGGCACCTCCATCAATGCCGTCAAGACTCAGGTCTGGATCGCAGTCTGCGTCTACCTGTTGGTAGCCATCGCCAAGAAAGAACTCGAAATCGACCGCAGCATGGGTGAAATCCTGCAAATTCTCAGCATTGGCCTCTTCGAGAAAACCCCTTTATTTCAAGCACTTACAAATCAAGGCGTCACTATTTCAGAAGGCCTTCCCTCTAACCAGTTGATTTTGTTCGACTTTTAACGGGACAGTACTGACTCATCGATGTAAGAATAGAAACACGCCCCGGATTTTCGGGGACCTGAACGGGAAGGGGGCCTCATGTCCGCCAGGGGTTGGGTCGTCATTGGCACCATTGCCTGCCTGGCCGCCATGCATGTTCCCCTGGTCGGGCAGCAGCAGGTCGGGGGACTCCGCGTCATCCTCACCGATCCCAGCGGCAGCCTCGTTCCCGGAGCCGAAGTCGAGTTCCGGGGTTCGGCGCTGATTCGGCCGGTCTTTGGCGTCTCCAGTGATCAGGGACTGATTGTCAAAAACAGCCTTCCGCCCGGGACCTACACTCTCATCGCCCGTTGCCCGGGATTCCAGACCGCGGTGAAGGAAGAGGTGGTGGTCCGGGTTGGGCGGAGTTATTCCGTCGAGATGGCTCTGGAGGTCGGCCGCGTCGAAAGCACCATTGTAGTGGAGGCGGGCGGGGCGGCAATCGATACCTTCAAGAGCGAAGCAGCCGCTGTCTTCACGGGTGAGGGTCTGACCAACGCCGCCGGCGGACGAGATTTTTCCGACTACGCCCGTTTCGCCCCCAGCGTCAACATCGAAGCCCTGTCGGGCAACGTAATCTATAGAGGACAGGGTGCCCATGGAATTTCGGTCGACGGCTCCTCCGGAGCGGAGAACGTCTTTTACGTGGACGGTGTCGATACCACCAGCATGTACAACGGGTTGAACAACCAGAACCTGCGTGTCGAAACCGTGGAGGAGTTCCAATTGAAGACCGCCGGATACGAAGCGGAATTCGGCGGTGCCATGGGAGGCGTGCTCAGCGCCCGGACCCGGAGTGGCTCCGACAAACTACACGGCAGCCTCCTCTGGTACGGCAGCGGAAGCGCGCTGACGGGCAGGCCGAGGAAGCGGCTGCGGCTCGACCCCGCTCAGTCGATCGACGTGTCCGAGTATGTGCTCGATCCCGAAGACGGCGACCTGACGCAGGAATTCGGCTTCACCCTGGGTGGCCCCATTTGGCGAGACCGGGCCTGGTTCTTCGGAGGATTCCTCTCGGAAGTCCGGAACCGGACGCGCTCGGTCACCTTTACATCCGGTGATGCCGGACAATTTCAGCGCAAGGACCGGTTGCGCAGCATTCCCCTCAAGGTCGATTTCCAACCGGCCGAGCGAGTCAGGTTGATGGCATCGGCGGTGACCGACCGATTTGACTGGAAGGGTGGGCTACCTCATCTCGACGGGACCTCGAACCCGGATTTCGAATGGGCCAGGGAGGGCTTCGAATACCCCGGCTACACCCTCACCGGAGCCGCCGCGATCACCTTCAGTCCATTCCTGGCGGTGGACGCCCGCTGGGGATTGAATGCCATCCAGACGGAGCAATTGCTTGGCCCGGCGCAGGTGCGTCACAGGTTCCCCGAGTCGCCCGGACTGATCGGATACTCACCCGATGACGCCTCGTACCGCCCCCGTGGTTTTTCCACCATCGGACACGGTGCAAGCTTCAACACCGCTCAGGATTTTCAGAAGAAGAGCACCCTGTCCCTGAGCGGGAGCTATGTGACCCGCGGGGCCGGCCAACACAACCTGCGGTTTGGCTGGCAGTTCAACGGGCTGGCGCACGATATCAACGATGCCTACAAGTTCGACTACATCCTGTACTACTACACCCGACCCTACAACATGGTGGACGGAACGGTTCGCACCAGCACCTGCACCGGCCCTACCGGCGATGTCTACGATCCCTGCGGCTACTACGAACTGCGGACGCCGTTCGGCGTGGTGGCCAAGGCCGGCACCCACCGGCATGCCCTCTTCGTTCAGGACGCCTGGACGATAGGCGGCGCGCTGACTCTGAATCTCGGGCTGCGCTTCGAGCGCGAGGAGATTCCCTCCTTTAGCGATCTTCCGGAATTTTCCGGAGCGGTGTTCAAGTGGAACTTCCCTGACAAGGTCGCGCCTCGGGCCGGCCTGGCCTACGACGTTCTGGGCAACGCCAAACTGAAGCTGTTCGGCAGTTGGGGATGGTTTTACGACGCCATGAAGCTTGAAATGGCCCAGGGATCGTTCGGCGGGTTCAAGTGGCTGAGCCACTACTACCTGATGGACGACAGCACGCTCGATTGGACCCGCATCGGCGGGCTGTCGGGCCAAGAGAATTATCCAGGGACCTACGTCGAGACCAGGAACTGGCGTATCCCCTCGTTCGAGGACCTGGACCCCGACCTCAAGCCCATGCGGATGACGGGGACGGTGGCCGGTTTCGAGTACGAAGTCGCCCCGGACCACGTGGTTTCGTTCCGATACACGCGAAAAAACCTGGACCAGGCGATCGAGGATGTCGGCCGCCAGACCCCGGCCGGCGAAGCCTACTACATCACCAACCCGGGACGCGGCCTCTCGGTCGACAGGTTTGTCGAAGTCGGCCTTCCGGCCACGCCCAGACCGAAAAGGACCTACAACGCCTTCGAATTCCGCTTGCGAAAGGCGTTCCGCCACAACTGGCTTGCGGACGTCGCCTACGTCAACTCCAGGCTTCACGGCCTCTTTTCGGGCCTGGGCAGCTCAGACGAGAACGGACGCCTCAGTCCCAACGTCAATCGCGATTTCGATCTCTGGTTTCTCAACTACGACTCCAGGGGCAACCTGATCGACGGGCCCTTGGGCACCGACAGAACCCATCAGCTCAAGGTGCATTGGACCTATATCACGCCGTGGGAGTTGGAAGTCGGAGGATTCTTTCGAGCCATGAGCGGAGCGCCGATCAGCCGGACGGTCGACCTGGAACACGTGGACGTCCTGGTGGACAACCGGGGCAGCGACGGCAGAAATCCGGCCTGGACTCAGACGGACCTCTCCCTGGTCCAGCGTTTCCACCCCTTTTCGGACGAGACCCGCTCGCTCGAGATCAACCTCAACGTCATCAACCTCTTCAATCAAGGGACGCCCTTGAGGACCTTTCGAAGCCTCTATCGCCAGTCCCTTCCCCTGTGGCAACCGGGCGACCCCGTCTCGCAAGTCCTGGACGGCTACGACTACCGGGCGATCGCGGCCTCTCAAGGCGCGACCCGGGACCCGCGCTTCCTGCAGCATGACCGATTCCTGGGTCCGATCTCGGCGCGCTTCGGGATCCGTTTCGTCTTCTGACGTGGTTTTTGGCGCTTCTGCTGGTAAGTTCCTTGTTTTCAATACCGGATTCTCGAGGTTGCCACCATGTGCCTCTTTTGGGGAAAAGTAGGGGAGGTTGTTGAATTGTTTGTGCTAGGAGTCTGCGCCGCAGGACATTTTCGAAAGGTTTGAGAGCGAGGGGACAGTGCCGAAGATTTGTTGCAGGGAGTGGTTGGGAGCCGCTTTGGCCTGGGCGGAGCCACAAGGCGTCTGTGGGCTCCCAGAATGGCAGGTTGAGGACCGTCCTGGTCCTCTGTAGGGGGTAGAAATCCCTTGCTTCAGGCCGTCATCAACGCACTCATCCGCTTGATGTTGAGGGCCAGACACACCAAGTCCCACTCCCCCTGCACCGACTGCAAGCCCCGCAGACTGAACCGTCGAAATCCCAGCCCCTCCTTGATCCAGCCATGGGGGGCTTCGGCAATCCACTTCCGCCGCCGATACTCCACCTGACCGGCCAGGCTCGCCAGCTT
>JAJDUG010000081.1 GCA_022826755.1 Acidobacteriota bacterium | reverse complement strand
CGCGTCCGCCGACTGTCGGCGACTTGGCCGTCAGATTCAGGGATCTGCCTTCAAAACGATGATGTTGTCGCGTGGTCATCAGCAAAACTTTACTTTTGCCACCCCAATGTCATGCTCGGTTCGGAATTTTGCAAAAGGCTCCTATGAAGTCAAATACCGAATGGGGCGGGATGCAGTACGAAGCCATGTATAAGGATTGGGCGGAAAGCCCTGCATGAGGACACTCCCTGAGAAAAGCAGCCAAACATAAGCAACGCCAGGATCTTCCTCGATACGATCCTTCAAGCTGAATCACTCCATCTTGGAATCCGGGACGTTTTTAGCCACCGAACAACCTCCCTCACTGCAGATGTCAATCGTTGAAGAACAGACGCCATGAATCAGGTGCGCCGGACACGCCAGCGGTCTTGCGGCGATGTGCTGAAGTCGGGAGTGCGCCTGCGGTTGCAATGAAGGGCGATGCCGCTATCCTCAATGGAAAGCTGCTCGGCTTCTTCTGCTCCGTGCGCTGCCCGGGCGACGTCATCCTCAAGACCTACGATCTGGCGCGCGCGCTTCGAAGCACGGAAGTGACGCTCATCGGCGGATTTCAGTCCCCCATGGAGAAAGAGTTCCTGGATTTGGTGTTGCGCGGGCCGTCGCCTGTCGTGGTCTGTCCGGCTCGAGGGCTTGGCAACATGAGAATTCCAAAGGGGTGGAAGAGGCCGCTTGCCGACGGTCGCTTGCTACTTCTCTCCTTTTTTGACGACAGCATTCGCCGCCCCACCGCGACTATTGCCTCCCAGCGCAACGCCTACGTGGCTTGCCTCGCCGACCGCCTGTTCATCGCCCATGCCGAAAAGGGAGGGAAAACCGAGGGCTTGTGCAAAGGAGCCCTGGCTCAGGGCAAACCCGTATTCGTTCTAGACTCGGCAGACAATGCCCACCTCATAGCAGTCGGGGCCACGCCGATTGTGGCTGAAGATCCCATGTCCTTATAGCGTAGGGATCGGAAGATTGCCGTTGCCAAGCCTCTTGGGCTTATTCGTTCCCTGTTCTTATCCCGCTTAGGATGGTAGAAAGTGCCGGTCGAGACTGGCACCTGAAATCCCAATGAAGATTGCAGAAATCGAATTTCCTGATCCTCTGTCGGCTGCATTGCGGAATGGTAAGCTGGTGATTTTCGCCGGAGCCGGCGTCTCCATGGGTGAGCCTGCCTGCCTACCCGATTTCGAAGGATTGGCGGACAGGATCGCGGCGGGCACTGGCCAGACCAAGCAGGACGCGGAGCCGGTGGACCGGTTCCTGGGAACGCTGCAACATGCAGGGGTAGAGGTTCATGCTCTTGCCGCGGAAGCACTTTCCCGAGGGAATCTCAGGCCGACAGAGTTGCATCGGGATCTTCTGCGACTCTCTTCCGGGGTCGGGCAGGTTCGGGTCGTCACCACCAACTTCGATCAATTGTTCGAGCAGGCCTCCAAGGATGTGCTGGATTCCAGCCCGGAGGTCTTCCGAGCGCCGGCATTGCCTTTGGGAAACGATTTCCAGGGCATTGTCCACGTTCATGGAGAGGTTAGCCATCCCGGCGGAATGGTGCTCACGGACAGGGATTTTGGCCGGGCCTATCTGAACGAGGGATGGGCGCGGCGCTTTCTGGTTGCATTGTTCCGCCAATTCACCGTCCTTTTCGTTGGCTATGGGCATAACGACACGGTGATGAACTATTTGGCGCGCGCCCTGCCCGAAAGTGCGGCCAGCCGGCGTTTCGCATTGACGGGGGAGCGTGACCCCGACCTGCAACGGTGGCGCGTCCTTGGGATCGAGCCGATCAAGTTCCCACAAGACAACGAAAAAGACTACCGCAAACTCGATGACGGCATCCGTCGCCTGGCTGACTTCGCTACGTGCAGCGTTCTGGACTGGCAACGCGAAATTACTGAAATTGTACAGAAGAAGCCTCCTCTTCTCAGACAGGAAGAAGCGGATCTCATCGAGGAGGCGCTCAAGGATGAGACCAGGACTCGTTTCTTCACCGATGCGGCCTCATCGTCAGAATGGATTGACTGGCTGGACAAGCGCAAGCATCTGGATGCTCTCTTCAGTAGCGGAGATCTCAGTAAGCGGGACGTAGTTCTGGTTTGGTGGTTGGCCCAACGATTCGCATTCTCCTGTGCAGATAACTTGTTCCTGCTGTTTGCCCCGCATGGCACGCGCCTGCATCCATTTTTCTGGCACGTGCTTGGACAGAATATCAGGCTTGGTGAGCAGGACGGTCTGGACGAAAAAGTCTTGTCCCGCTGGATTTCTTTGTTGCTGGCTACGGCTCCGGCGGACGTAAACAAGCAGGTTTTGCTGTGGATGGGGGAGCGCTGCGTCAAGCATGGAATGCTGGACAGCCTGTTACGGATATTTGATGCGATGGCGAGAAGCCGCTTAGAACTCAAGCAGGATCCTTGGGAGCGATTTGTCGACGATGAGGGTACCAGCGCACCGGTCGATATGGATTTACCACTGACTGGGGGGCACTATGAGTTAAGCGAACTCTGGGAAAAAGGCCTGAAGCTACACTTGGCTCAAGAAGCCGAACCATTGCTCAGGTTGGTTGCCAAGCGTCTGGAAGAGCGACACCTCACACTGCGCTCTTGGCAAAAGGCAAACAGAAAAGGGGACCCGGAGAGTTATGACCGCTCGGCCATCGAGCCTCATGAGCAGGACAAGTATCCTGAGGCTGTCGACGTATTAATCGATGCAGCACGGGACTGCCTTGATTGGTTGGCGAAGAACCAATTGGACGCAGCCAGGTACTGGTGTACGCACCTTGTGGGCTCGCAGGCGCCGCTGTTGCGTCGTATTGCCGTTCACGCATTGTCGGCTCGTGCAGATCTGAAGGCAGACGAAAAAATCGATTGGCTACTGAAGCGCATTGGTCTACACGATTTTTCGGCTCACCATGAGATATTCCGGGCTGTCAGATTGGCATACCGCGAGTGCAGCTCGAAACGCCGACAGGCAGTCATTGATGCAGTACAAGCTTTCCGTTGGCCGGACGAAAAGGATCCCGACAAGGAACCACGCACGGCCTATCATCATTTGGAATGGCTGCATTGGCTCCGTGACGCGGCCCCTGACTGCGCTCTGACCAAGCAAGCCCTGGACGCCGTTTCGACGCAGTACCCGGAGTTCAGGCCAAGTGAACACCCCGATTTTACCCATTGGACGGGCTCATCTCAGATTGTTACTCCACGTAGTCCCTGGACTACTAAAGATCTGCTGGCTAAACCGGCCACCGACTGGCTCCAGAAACTTTTGTCGTTTCAGCCCAAACAGCAGCCTTTCATACTTGAGCGTGCGGGGCTTGTAGATGCAGTTCGAGAGGCGGCAAAGCAAAAATTCGATTGGGGGCTCGACTTGGCAGATGCATTGGCGCGGGCCGAGGAGTGGGATACCGAGCTTTGGTCCGGTTTGATCCGCGCGTGGTCTGGAATGGACCTGGACGAGGACAGACATCGTGAAGTGCTCATTCGCCTGGGCAGAGTTGAACTTTACCCGAAGCACGCCCACGAGATCGCCAATGCTCTTGAAACGCTGGTGGAGAATGACGGCAAACCCTACGCATTGAGCTTGCTCCCGCGGGCCAACGAAATCGCTGCCTCCCTGTGGCGCTGTCTTGACAGGGACGCTCATATCGAGGAAGTGGGTTGGCTGAATACGGCCATCAACCATCCCGCAGGGGTTCTTGCAGAATTCTGGTTGCAGGGGCTTTCACTCTGGACAAAACATCAAGTGCCGCCGCCCAAGGCCATGAGTGATGAGTATCGCACGGCGCTGTCGGGCATCGTGCAGGACCGAACCATGGCGGGCAGGCTTGGCCGGTCGGTTCTTGCAGGCCAATTTGAATTCCTGTTGGCGGCCTATGAAGGATGGACAAAAGAGAACCTGATCCCGTTCTTTCGAAATCGTGACAATATCGCTGATTTTCAAGCGGTCTGGGATGGCTTTCTGTCCTGGGGACGGCTCAATCCCAGTGTAGCTGAGAATCTGCAAGATGCGTTCCTTGAGGCCGCTCAGCAAATGGACGGTGATCTTGCCAGTCGGCGCAACGACTTTGTCAAGTACTACACGACCATGCTTGGATACTTTGCCGCAGATCCTCTCGGTACATGGGTTCCGGAGTTTTTCCATCATGGGGGTGAGGAAGCCCGAAGTCGATTCGCGTTTGAGATAGGGAGCCATCTGCGCCGCATGGATGAAACACAGCAACGGGAATGGTGGGGCCGCTGGCTCAAGCGCTACTGGGAAAATCGATTGCGGGGCGTGCCTGCTCCCCTTGAAGCAGATGAGGTCGAATCCATGCTTGGCTGGCTGCCGCAGTTGACAGCAATCTTTCCCGAGGCCGTTGCTCTGGCGATCCGGATGCCCCAGATTTCTTTACAGCGTGGGAGCGTGATCTATGAACTGAGCAAGAGCGATTCGTTAGTGCGGAAGCACCCCCAAGAGACAGCGCAATTATTGATTTATTTGGGGCAATCCAACTCATCTGGATACATGGGGGGTAGGTGGCGGGAACTGATCGATGGCCTTCTCCAATCGGAACTCCCACAAGCACTTGATCAGAGATTGAAGGAGCTTAAGGCAAAGCGGGGACTGTAGCCACACGTTCACAACCAGTAGCGTATGGTCACGAAAGTTCAAAAATCCAAGCCCATCATCGAAGAAACTGACCGCGTCCTTTCCGAGTACTACGGCTTCACCGACATGGAACCGGACTGCAGAATCAACGACGACATCAAATGCCGCATGGGACGGTAAAGCTTTGACTGGCAACGGGTGCTCTGCCGCTACCGGGGCAATGGATCTACCGAGGAAACGACTTGAAACCGATCCGTTTTTCTGTCCATGCGCGAGATCAACTCGGCCGCCGTGGCGGCATGGAGCAGGAAGTCGTCGAGGCGATCCGTGAATCCCCATGGGAGCCGGCGAGTCAGGGTAGGTTCGCCTGCCGTAGGAATTTCCCGTATTTCAATGAATGGAATGGTAAGCTTTACGAAACAAAGCAAGTCCAGCCGATCTTTGCAGATGAGGTGGCCGAAATAGTGGTGGTAACCGTGTACACCTATTTCTTCTGAGAGGGGGCCTCATGAAAATTTCTTATGATCGTGAAGTAGATGCTCTGTACATTCGCTTCAAGGAAACAACGGTAACGACCAAACACCTTGAGGATGGGGTAGCGCTGGATTACGACAAGGCTGACCGCTTGGCTGGTATCGAAATTCTTGATGCCATGAAGCGGCTGGGAGATCCGGAAACGCTGAAACAGGTCGTCTTCGAAGGCAACGCGCTCGGTGAAATCAAATCCTGAGGGTGAGGAGTCCAAGCGCTGAAGTTTCAAAGTTCAAAAATCCAAGCCCACCATCGAAGAAATTGACCGTGTCCTTTGGACTATTCGGACTCGACCCTCTCAGACAGCCAGACCTTGATCAGTGACTGGTAGGGGACATCGCGCTGGTTGGCTGCAATCTTGATTTGCTCGAGCAGGGGTATCGGCAGCCTCAGCGAAATGGACTTGGTCGACGGTCTGAGGTTGACTAAACGGGCACGCTTGGCGCGGGTCCAGTCGATATAATCGCTGGAGTCGTTAGCCTCCCAGAAAGCCTGCTCCTCAGCTTCGTTCTCAAAAACAGGGATGGATTCAGGTTGCCTGCTCATAATATTCGCGTTCCATAATATACGATCAGAATGAGCAGTCCAGCGGGTGAATGCTCTCAGACAGGCCGCTACCAGCGAAGCAGGGCCAGGATCACCGAATAGCCCATCAGGAGGGCCATGACCAGCGTGGTTCCCCAGAGGGCCGCGGTGATCCAGTTCTTGGGTGCGATTTCCCGGGGAAGATGGGTCTTGCCGAGGTAGAGCATGGCAAAGCCGATGCCGGGCAGCAGCAGGGCCTGGCTGATTCCGCTGACCTTGATCATGACCACCGGCTCCTGCAGGTAAAGGAACAGCAGCGTGGGGATTACCGGCAGCACCACCACCAGCAGTCGAATGGCCCCCAGCCTGGCGGCATAGTCGTCTTTGGGGTAGAGGCCGAGCATGCCCGCGAAATCGGCCAACATGCGGCTCAATGCGGCGATTCCGGAGAAGACGGTCGAGTAGAGGACGGCCATCGAGCCGATCAGAAAGAGATAGAAGGACCAGTTCCCCAGGGTCTGGGTGAACATGTGTGAGAGCGTCCTCACCATGTCGAGACCCTTGGGCACCAGGCCCATCCCGGAAAGGACGCCCGCGCCCAGGAAGTAAAAGGCTATGGTGGCGAAGGTGTAGATCACACAGGAGCTGAGGACGTCGGTTCCCATCACCCTGATCCACCCCTCGGCCCTTGTTTTCCAGGCCTGGGTCCTCTCCCGAATTCCGGTGAAGCGGGCATAGCCCTTCTCGATGCACCAGTAGGGATAGGCGATCAATTCGATGGCTCCCACCCCGGTGGCCCCGAAGACGGTGACCGCGGTGCTCAGGCCGCCCCGCGGGGGTTGAAAGGAGAGGCCGTCCAGAACTCTGGTCCAGGAGAAGTATTGCGGATCCTGGGAAAGCAGATAGGCGCAGCCGACGGTCAGTGCGGTAAAGGTCATCACCATGGCTATCGCCACCCGCTCTATCAGCGAGTAGCGGCCGATGACCAGCATTCCGACGGTGAAGAGGTTCAGGATCAGCAACCAGGCATTGAAGGAGACTCCGGGAAGCAGGGTGTTGAGAACTTCCGAGATGCCTCCCAGCATGCCTCCGATGGAGAAGAGCCCCAGCAGCACCACCAGGAACCACAGCCAAACCACCCAGGAAACCCGCCATCGAGGTCCCGGAAGCTTGTCGAAAGCCTCCAGGGTGGTCTCGCCCGTCCCGATGGCGTAGCGGCCCAACTCGTTCTGGACCACGATCTTGACGACGCAGCTCACCAGGATCAGCCACAGGAGGGTGTACCCGTTCTCGGCCCCCAGAACGGTGGTTGCGATCAGTTCGCCCGATCCCACGATGGTGCTGGTCAGGATCAGTCCGGGGCCGATGCGCCTGAGAATGGAGAAGAAGCGTCCGGGAGGGGCCAGTACGGAATCGGGGTGCAGTCGATAGGGATTGCGGGGAACGTCGGCCATGGGGCCGATGCTACTTTGCGGGCGCAACTCACTTCAAGGGCATAGTGCCGTTTTTGCTTGGACCCGACGCCAGCGAGGACCGGTACGGACCCTTCAGAAGAAAAACAGCCGATCGTTGTTACCAATGAACACGAAGACCTATGGGCCTCCTTTGCTGCGACGACGTCATGGGATGAGGCCCACCCCCGGGAGCGCGGGCGTCCCGCCCGCACCGGTCCTGGCACAGCCTCGACCATCTCCTCCACCCGGGTCGACCGGCAACGGGGCCAGGAGTCTGCTTCGGCCGAGCCCATGCCGTTTCCGCCGACAGGGTGGCCGGGTGCCGCATCGCAGGGAAACTGAGCGGTACGCAACGGAATAATGTGCGGGCGGGACGCCCGCGCTCCCGGGTGGGGCCGCCTTCCAACACTCTTTCCCCTCAAGAGGGCGCGCGCCGGGTTGCCGGGCAGCAGTCCTGGCGATGCGGCAGAGCCGTCCCGCTTGGTGGCCCTTCGTGTAACTTTGTGGACCACTCTTTTTTCGATGGTTTCAGGCAAGTCCGTAAGGCGGGACGGCCTCTCTGGTGTAAAGTAACCTCCTGAGGGGCAGTTCCAAACTTGATGGCGCACGTATTCCGATCGATCCAAGGAGGGTTTCCATGAGTGAAAGGATTAGGAGGTTCGCCGACTATTTGAGGGAACTGGGGGCCGCGGACATCGACCATTCCGAGAATACCTACCTGGCCCATGCCTCCGGGGTCTACCGAGACCTGAAGTCCTGGGGGTGCAGCCAGGCGCTGTGCGATGCCGGCATGTTCCATTCGATCTACGGAACCGAGCTGTTCCAAGGGTTCACCCTGCCCCTGGAACGCCGGGGCGAGGTGCGGGGTCTCATCGGAGAGCGGGCCGAGAGACTCGTCTATCTCAACTGTTGCCTGTTGCGGGCTTCCCTGGACGAAAGCGTCAGACGGGGCCAGGCGCCCCACACTCTGAAGGATCGTTTCCTGCAACAGGAGATCGTGCTCTCCCAAGAGGACTTCGACGACCTGTGCCGCCTCCATCTGTGCGATTGGCTGGAGCAGGTGGCGCGGGATGATCGCTGGAGTCTTCGCAGGCAGGCCTTCCGGGGCATGGCGGAAAGGCTTGGGGGAGTCGCCCTGGAATCCTATGATCGGGTTTTCGCGATGGAACCGGCCGAGAGCCGGAATTGAGGCAATGCGGGCTCAGCCAGGTCATCCCCGAACGATTGCATTGGCGGAGAAGCCCAGCAGGTACCGCAGGGCAGGGGAGAGCCCGGCCAGTTTCCGCTCGGGAAAGCAGGTGCGGTAGTCGCTGAAGGGCTTGACCCAGGAACGGGAGTAGTAGCCCAGCAGAGCCCGGCGGGGACGGTCGGTGGTGTTGGGGCCCGAGCGGTGCCAGGTGTTGGACAGCCAGACGGCCACCGACCCGGCGGGCGCGGTCAGGATCGCTTCCTGGTGCTCCTGTTGGGGGGCCCAGGCAGGCTTCTTCCTCAGCTTGTGGCTTCGAGGCACGACCCGGGTGGCGCCGTTTTCGGCCGTGAAATCGTCCAGCATCCAGGCATTCTGCACGGTCAAGGGAAAATCGGGCAGGGGTTCGGACAGTTGGCCCAGGGGCACGTCCACGTGCCAGGCTCCCCCCTCGGTGGCATGGGCGCCGATGCTGGTGGCGCTCAGGTCCGAGAGCACGCAGTCCTCACCCAGGATCCCCCGGACCAGTTTCAGAACATGGGGTTCTTCAACGAGCTGCAGCGATGCATTCGATTTGGCCGGCAGGTTCATGATGCGTTGAGACCGGTCCTGGTCGAAGAGCAGCGGGAGGTGAAAGAAGAGCTTCATGACCTGGTCGGGGGGCACCGGCCAGGAGGTGTTCCCGTTGAGAGCGCGGGTGTGGCGGATCCTCTTCATGATTCGAGCCACTTCGGCCCCCGAGGCGGTGTAGCTCTCCGAGATGAAGGCTTCGATGGCTGCGTCGTCGGGTCCCTCGGGACCGTCGCCCGGGTCGAAGGGCTGCCGTTGTTCCTGCTCCAAGAGCCGATCGACTTCCCCTCGAATCCGTTGCAGCCGCCTCCGGTCCAGGATGCCTTCGAGCACGACGTATCCCTCCTGGTCGAGATGTCGGATGGCCGCCTCGATGTCGATCGCTTTCTTCATGTTGCCGCCGAATCGGTTGGGAATGGGAGCCGGGATGCTCTCGTTGCCGGTTGCGTGGCCTGGGGAGCCCGAGGCCCCCTGAAACCAGTCGAATCTTACTGTTAATTTCACCCGGGGAAAACACCTTTTCCAGGTGGGGACTCGGGTTTTCCCCGAGGACGATCGCATGGCGCATCATGACTGGATCATCGCGGGAGGACGGGTGATGGACCCGGCCAGTCGGGTGGACGCCCAGCGGGACCTGTGCATCCGGGATGGCCGCATTTCTCTGTTGACCCGGTCGGCCCGGGAGGAAACCTCCGACCGGCGATTCGACGCCAGGGGGCTGCTGGTGGTTCCCGGCCTGATCGATCTGCACATGCACGGGTATGAGCACGTCACCCCTCTGGGCATCAACACGGACCACTACTGCCTGGGTCGAGGGGTGACGACCGCACTCGATACCGGCAGCGCCGGCTGCAGCACCTTCGAGGGCTTTCGAACCTATGCCTGCCGGTCCAGCCGGACACGCCTGCTGGCGCTGCTCAACATCTCCTGCGCCGGGCTGGCATTTGCTCGGCTGGGCGGTGACAAGGCCACGCCTGGAGAGTTGGACTTGCTGAACCTGGCCGACCTGGAGGGCTGCGTCGACTGCGTGAACGCCAATCGAGACCTGATTGCGGGTGTCAAGGTCCGTCTTTCGGCTTCACTGGCCGATGAGGGGCGCAACGAGGCCGAGGCCTATCGCCGAGCCCTGGCCGCGGCTCGCGCGGTCCAGCTTCCGTTGATGGTTCACCATACTCTCTCTACGGTGAGCCTGGCGGACTGTCCGGGCAAGATGGCGGCGGGGGACATCTATACCCACACCTACCATGGATTCCGCAGCACCATCATCCGCCCGGACGGACAGTTGGATCCCGCGGTCCGAGCGGCCCGGGAACGGGGCGTGCTGTTTGACGTGGGATTCGGGCAGGGATCGTTCAACTGGACGGTTGCCGAGTCGAGTTTTCGGCAGGGGTTCTGGCCCGACACCATCAGTAGCGACCTTCACAGCGGAACCTGCGAAGGCCCTGCTTACGACTTGCCAACCGTCATGACCAAGCTGCTTCACCTGGGCCTGCCGCTGGCGGAAGTCATTCGGCGGACCACCATCGAGCCGGCCCGGGCCATGGGCTGGGCGGACCGCATCGGAAGCCTGGCAGTCGGGAGGGAGGCCGATGTGACGGTGCTCTCCCTGGACACGGTCGACGTTGAGTTGGAGGACTGCCAATCGCAGTTGCGCCGAGTCCGAAAGCGCCTCCGGCCCCGGGCGGTGTGGCGGGCGGGAGTGCCCGGACGGATCACTTCGCCGGCTCAATGGCCCAATCCGGCGGCCATCGCCAGACAGAGAGCGGCCTGGGACCTCTTGGAGGTGCGAGACCCACATCCTCCCGGGCAGGTTACTTGATCAGCCGGGTCTCGGGGTATTGGGCGAACCACCCGAACCAGAAGGCGCGGTAAGCCGGGATGCGAGGCAATACCCGGTCGGGGTTTTCCTCGGAAACCAGGCCGTCTTCGGTCATCTTCCAGGTCTTTCCACCGGCGTCCACCACCCGGTCATCCCGCAGCAGCCGCCGGAACCGTTCCTTCCCGGTCTTGAAGACACGGTTGGCGCCGGCTCGGGTGGTCAGGATGGTCAGGGAGTGGCTGGCCAGCTCGGTCTGGAACACCGGTTTCTTTTTCAGGAATCTCGAGCTGATTGCCAGTGGCTGCTCCTTGGCGCCGGTGGCGTAGGCAGAGAGCACAATTCCCAGGATTTCAGTCTTGTTTCTCAGGCGCTTGTCCCTCCGGGCCACCTGGAACATCAGCGTTTCGGTCGCAAAGTACCGCTTGTAGGCTTGCCCCTCCCTGTAGTCACGCTCATGCCCCGTGTCCAGAGACAGGACGGTGGTGTCGGGGTGTTTTTTCCGCCATTCGCCCCAGCGGGTGGTCACAATGGGAAGGGACTCCAACTTGAGAGGGGATCCCGCCAGTTTGCCGATCACGGGTGTTCCCAGCAAAGTAGACCAGAGACTGTTGGACTCGTGGTCGAACATCAGCTTGTTGGACCGATAGATCAGTCCGCTGGTGCCGAAGGTCCGGTGCTGCCCCCCCACGACGCTCTTGTAGGGGATGGCTGTACCGCAGAGCGTGCAGTAGACCAGGGTGATTTCAGTGTCGCCCAATTTGTCCAGCGCCATCTCGTGCCAGGCCAGAATCCGCTTGGGGTAGGCGCGAGCGCTGCCCTTCACCGATAGACCGAAGACGACGTGGCTGTCCTTGAGATAGTCGGCCTCACTGGCCGGAATGTTCTTGGGGTGGTCCAGAGGAGGAATGCCGTTGACCTTCACCCCTCCCCACTGCACCTCGTCCAGCCGGACCAGGGAGCGTGCGGCCGGCGGGAAGAACTTGACCATTCGCGGATCGATGATCTTGTAGAAGGACCGCTTGAAGATGAGGTATGCGGGATGGGGCTCGTAGGGCTGCTTCCAGACCCACCTCAACCAGCGTTGGCTGTCCTCCCCGAAGAATTGGCCGGTCTGCTTGCTGAGGAAGCGAAAGAGGCGACTCTTTATTTCCGGAAAGGTAGGTCCGCTCAACTCGACCAGCATGGCGGTGTAGGAGTCTCGCCAGGAACGGCTGATGGCCTCCAGGGCAGGTTCGGCATCGGCGTCCTCGACGGCTCCAGCCTGAAAGAACAACTGCAGGGGAGGGATATCCTCGGAGTCCTCTTGGGGCGGCGCGGCTTGGCTCGGCAATATGGAGAAAGCGGCCAGAACGAGGGCCAGCAGCAGACAGACCGGCAAAAGGCTGGTTCTAGGGTTGTGCCCCCCGGGAGCGCGGGCGTCCCGCCCGCACCCTGCCCGGCGCAGCCCCGGCCATCTCCGCCACTTGGATCGAACGGCAACGGCGCCGGGGAATCGACATTTTTTTATGAACATGGATACACAGGATGCACAGGATCAACACCGTCTTTCTTCGTGTGTCTTGGTCGTCCTTCGTGTGTCTTCGTGGATTCCTCTTTTTTGTCGTTGTTTCAGGACAAGCCGGCGGGCTTGCCGAGTCGGCAAGGTCGGCGTGGAACACCTTCATGGAGGGAAGGCTCCGGTGGTCATGCTCAGGTCCCGGTCACTGCTTCCTCCCAGCTCCCGGATGACCAGGCGGTTGTCCCGATAGGTCAGGCCGGCGACCCCCTGGTAATCTTCGGGGATCTTGAACAGGAAGGCCAGATAGGACCGCACCGTGGTCTGACCGGCGTCGAGGTGAACGTAGAGGGGTCGACCGAAGATTCTGCCCTTATCGACCAGGATCGGGAAGGGGTGGTGCAGGCCGCTGGTTCCGAACTCCAGGCCCCGCGCCTGCGGCTTGCCGTTTTCCGAGTGGCGCCAGATGTTGAGCCAGGGGTATTCCGCAGTGCTCCACAGGTACCCGATCAGCAACCCTTGCGAGGGGCTGCTGGCGGTGATCCAGCCAAGGTCCTCGTCAAAGACGAAAGAGACCACGTTGGGGTCCGAGTCGTCCGCCAATCGGCGCAGCGACAGTGGTTGACCCTGTTTGAGCGCCTGGGGCCAATACACTGCCGGCTCCTCCGGATTGGGTAGCGGGCTGGTCTGCATGAAGCCCTTGCGGGCGTTGCTGTCGACCAGTGTGCCCTCGTCCAGGAACGGGGGCCCGATGGTGGGATGCTGGACCATATTGTAGATCCGGCCCAGCTTGTTTCTGTTGGTAACGCTTTCGGAGACGATGCAGCTCGCCGAGGAGTCCGACAGGCGAACGGTCCGCAAGACCTCCAGTCCGGCCATGGGAAGCCGGGCCGACATGGTTGCTTCCACGGCTTTGCCCTTGCGAGCCGGTCCCTCGTGAACCGTCCACTCGACCCGGGTAGCCTCCCCGTGAAAGAACATTCCGTTGCGTTCTTCGGCCTCCGAGGGCGGACCCCAGCGATCAAGGCAGAGGAAGTGGCCCAAGGGTTTCAGGAGCACCGATTCCCCGGGGTCCCACTGGAGGGGATTGACGGAGTGGCCGCTCAAGCGGAAGTCGACCAATGAACCTCCGCCGAGATCCACCACCAAGCGAGCGGCCCGGCCCTCCAGAACCAGGGAAGGGCGGCCGTTGAAGAGGGTTTCGGCGTGCATAGGCGCGCTGATGGCCAGGAGCGTGATGACGGCGACGCTCCTGATCACGGCTCGGAATCTGTTGAGTGCGGAATGTGACACCGGCTAACCAGGATCAAATCTCCGACAGAAGCTTCAGTTGGCCGGTGCTGTCGCCGATCGACTCCGGGTGGACGCCCATGTGGCTCAGCAGGGACATGTAGAGGTTGGTCAACGGAGTTTCGTCGGGAAAGCGGACATGGCGGCCGGGATGGAGATTGCCCGAGCCCCGTCCGGCGACCATCACCGGCAGGTCGTGATGCAGGTGTTCGTTGCCGTCGCTGAGACCGCTGCCGTAGACAATCATGAGGTTGTCCAGCAGGCTGCCGTCACCGTCGGAAATCGACTTCAGATTTCCCAGCCAATAGGCGAACTGTTGCACGTGGTAGCGGTTGATCCTGCTGATCTGCTCGATTTTGGCCTGATCCCCCTGGTGGTGAGTGAGTCCGTGGTGGGCCCCGGAAACGCCAATCTCGCGATAGGTGCGATTGCTGCCTTCCCTTCCCATCATCAGAGTCGTGATGCGGGTCAGGTCTGTCCGGAACGCCACCGTCTGAAGATCGAACAGGAGTCTCAGGTGCTCGGCAAAATCGATGGGGATGCCTTCGGGTATGTCCATGTCGGGCACCAACTCGGCCGGTGCGTTCTCGAGCGACTCGATCCGTTTCTCGATGTCGCGGACCGCAAACAGGTATTCGTCCAGCTTGCGGCGGTCCACCGGACCCAGGCGATTGAAAAGACTCCGCGCCTCGTCCTGGACCAGGTCCAGAATGCTGGCCCGGTCCTTGGCGCGGGTTTGGCGGGTCTGGCCCGCATCCCGAGTGGCGCCGAAGAGGCGATCGAAGATCGAGCGGGGATTGACCTGCGGCGGCATGGGACTGGTGGGGCTGCGCCAGGAAATGCTGTTGTTGTAGGCGCAACTGTAACCGGAATCGCAATTGCCGACCAGTCGGGTGTGTTCAAGCCCCAGCTCCAGGGAGGCGAACCGGGTCTGGCCGCCGACGGCCTGAGCCGCGATCTGGTCCACCGAGATGCCGTTCCGGATATCCGCTCCCTGGGTCTTCTTGGGATGGACTCCGGTGAGATAGGAAGCCGCGGCCCGGGCGTGGTCGCCGGGACCGTCGCCGAGAGCACGGCCGTTGTTGTGGGTCAGTCCGCTGAGCCACAGGCAGTCCTCCCGGTAGTCCTCCAGTGGCTTGAGGATGGCCGGCATTTCGAAGTTGGAGCCCTCGCTGGCCGGAGTCCAGTTGGACATGATGATCCCGTTGGGAACGTAGACAAAGGCCAGGCGGGTCGGCGCATCGGCCGAGGTCGGCGCCTTGGCTGCAAAGGCGGGAACCATGGCATCCAGCCAGGGAAGGCCGATGGCTACTCCCATCCCACGCAGAAAGGTTCGCCGTGGAAGGTGTCGTGGCGTCATGATCCTCCTCCGTTGGTGGTCCTCATTTGGAACGGCAGGCTCTCGACGATCGATTGGACCAGTTGGCTGAATCTGAAGCCGTTGTTTTCCAACTCCAGGCAGATCCGGTCCACCGCAGGCTTGTCGTAGGGTTCCAGGCCTCTTCCCAAGGCGTAGGTTAACATTTTTTCGGTCAGGCAGCGAACGAATGCGTCGCGCTCCGTGTCGGCCAACAGCGCCTTGAGACCCTTCGGTCCCTGAAAGGAGCGTCCGCCCGGCAACTCTCCGGTGGTGTCCACCGGAACCCCGCCGTCTTCCGTCCGCCAGGCTCCGACAGCATCGTAGTTTTCCAACCCGAAGCCCAGGGCGTCCATCTTCTGGTGGCAGGCGGCGCAGGCCGGCTGGCTCCGGTGCTTCTCCAGCCGCTCCCTGAGTGTCATCGGCCCACCGTTTGGTTCCTCCTCGAGTGTTTCCATCTCGGGCGGCGGCGGAGGTGGAGTGCCCAGCAGGGTTTCCAGGATCCACTTGCCTCGCAAGACCGGGGAGGTGCGCGTCGGATAGGAGGATACCGTCAATACGCTGGCATGAGTGATCAGCCCTCCTCGCTGGTTGCCGGCAAGCTCAACCCTCCGAAAGTGCGGCCCTTCGACTCCAGGATGCCCGTAATGACGGGCCAGTCGCTGGTTGAGGTAGGTGTAGTCGGCATCCAGAAAGTCGACCAGGCTGCGGTCTTCCTGCAGGATCGACCGGAAAAAGAACTCCGTTTCCCGGCGCATGGCCCCCCGCAACGGTTCGTCGAAGTCGGGAAATCGGTCGGGGTCGGGTTGAGCGCTCTCCAGATTCCGTAGTTGCAGCCACTGTCCGGCGAAATTTTCCACCAGGGCATCCGACCGGGAATCCTTGAGCATCCGCCCCACCTGTTGCCTCAGGACGTGAGGGTCGCGAAGTTTGCCGTCCCGGGCCAAAGCAAGGAGCTGGTCGTCGGGCAAGCTGCTCCAGAGAAAGTAGGAGAGACGAGAGGCGAGTTCGTAGGGGCCTACCGGGTGATGGGAACCGGCCGGGCCGGCCTCCGGATCGAATTCAAGTCGAAACAGGAAATGGGGCGAGGCCAGGACGGCTTGAAGAGCCAACTGGATTCCCCGTTCCAGGGGCTCTCCGTCACTTTGAGCCGACGCCACCAGGTGGCGCAACCGCTTGATCTCCAGCTCGGTTGGCGGCCGGCGGTAGGCTCGCAGTGCCAGGTTCCGCAGAATGGAATCGGCGCATCCCTCCAGGTGTGCCCCGGGATCGTGACCGCAGATCAGGACCCGGCGATGGCTGTCGGTCAGGGGCTTCGGCTTCACCTTGAACGGACCCAGGATTTCCATGGAATCGGCATAGACCAGGCGTTCCGGGGGATCCTCCACCCTGTCCTCCCAGACCGCCTGGTTGAAAGTCGTACCCAGAGATTCGGAATCCAACCGGGGCAACGCGTCCAGCCGATGCACGCCCGGTTCGACCCGGATGCGAATGTCGAAGGTGCCCCTGTGGTATGCGTCGGTCCCGACGTGAAAGGTCTGAAGGGTGCTGTCGTCGAGCAGAACCGACAGGGTGGCTGAAGGCAGCTCGGCCGGCGCCCACTGCCCCTCTTCGGCCGGCGGCATTCTCCTTCTGTCTACCACTCTGACCCTCAGTTCGTACTCTCCGGGAAAGGGAAAGGCGTGCCGGGCGCGAAGCTCCCCCTCGGGCGAGTAGGGTACGGTGTGGACGCCTTCCGGAACAGAGGGGGGCCGCCGGCTTCGGGAGGCCAGGAAACGGGCCAGCATCGGCTTGACTTTGCGCCGAACCACCACGGCCCGGCCGGCGATCTCTTCGGCAGCCGACAGGTATTTTTCCATCAACAGCGGCGAGAGAGAGAGCACGTCCCCGATGTTGTCGAAGCCGTAACCGGTATCATCGATCGGAAAGTCCTCCGACAACGTGAGATCGAGGCCCAACCAGTCCCGAATCGTATTGTCGTATTCACTTCGGTTGAGCCGCCGGGCCGTGACCCGTCCGGGGCTGGGCGCCACGCTGGCGGCCACTTCCTCCAGCCGCGCTTCGATCCACTGTTCCACCGCTCTCAATCGCCGGACCAACGGACGCGGATTTCCCGGCGGAGGCATGCGGCCGGTGCGAAGCTCCCTCAGCACGGCCTGCCACAGGTCTTGCCGATCTTGGAGAGGATGCTCGGGGTCGAAGTCACTCAGATCGACTTCGGCGGTCCTGAGGTTGGTGTTATGGCACTGCAGGCAGTGTTCGGTGAGGAAGGGCTTCACCTCCTCTTCGAAGGTGAAAGCCTGAAGGGAAGGGGATCCGACAAGGGCCAGAGACGCCAGTAGAAACGGCAGGAAGCCGGGACGCCGTCCAAGACCGGCTGCCGCCGGAATCGGCCGGAGAAGGACTTCAGGGTGAAAAAGGCTGGGGATCACCGCGAGCATGCTCAACCAGAATCAAGTCGGATCGAGTATAAGTGTTTGAGCTTGCTGGGACAAGATCTTCCGGCGAAAGGTCGCGGCGGTTGAATGAAGCACCGGCACAGTGGTATACTGCTCCCATGCAGGATGTAACTTCCTGCGACTCCCATGGCATTCGTCGATACGGCAGGCTGATTCCGTGTCGCCGCGAATGATGTGGGGTTTCGAAATGACCAGCGTCGGCAGGCAGCCTGTTGATGTTTCCTCCGATCCTCTTCTCGCCGAAAGCCTGCCTGTGCCAGTGACTTCCTGTCACCTGTTGTTTCAAGGTTTACGGCTATTCCCAACCAAATTGCGGGCGTTCCGTCCTGATTCGAAGGGGGTGAGACCATTTGTTGGAGACAACCTTTATTCGGGTGGTGTTTTGCGCGGTTTTCATTTTCAGTTGTTACTACTTTCAGCCTTTTGATTTGACAAAGCCCCTGGCGGCGACTGTCGGTGCGGTTACTGCCGCGGCGATCATCATTTTCGAGGTGCGCCTGAGAAAGACCTCGTTGAAGCAGCTCATCGGCGCAGCCATCGGGTCCATTCTGGGCATCAGCGGAGCCGCCATGATCGGCAGCATGCTGGTCGAGACGACCATGGACCCTCAAACCAAGTCGTTTCTTCAAATTGGACTGTTCCTCTTCATGGGCTACGTCGGCCTGGTGATGGGAGCCAACAAGGGAGATCTCCTCAACCTCTCGGCATTGGGCGGGTTTTTTGCCGGGGAGAGGCGCAGCGGGAAGAACTACAAGATCCTGGATACCAGCGTGATCATTGACGGGCGCGTGGCTGACGTGTGTGAGACCGGCTTCATCGACGGAATTCTGCTCATCCCCCAGTTCGTGCTGCGAGAGCTCCAGCAGGTAGCCGATTCGGCGGATTCCCTGAAGCGGAATCGGGGACGGCGCGGTCTGGACATTCTCCAGCGGATACAGAAAATGGCCGGGATCGAGGTGCAGATCGTGGAGAAGGACTTTCCTCAAATCCGGGAGGTGGATTTGAAGCTCATTGAGCTGGCCAAGGAACTGGAGGCCAAGATTGTTACCAACGACTTCAACCTCAACAAGGTAGCTCAATTGCAGGATGTTCCGGTGTTGAATATCAATGAGTTGGCCAACTCGTTGAAGCCGGTCGTACTTCCGGGCGAGATCATGAAGGTATTCATCCTCAAGGAGGGCAAGGAGTACAACCAGGGGGTGGCCTACCTCGATGACGGCACCATGGTGGTGGTGGACAACGCCAGAAAGATGATCGGAAAGACCATTGACACCTCGGTCACCAGCGTCCTGCAGACCACCGCCGGCAAGATGATATTTGGTCGCTACCACGACCGTTCTCACAAGATGGAAGCCGTTGGACCATGAATGTGGCTGCCATCATTCCGGCGGCGGGCGTTGGGACGCGGATGAAGTCCTCCAGCCCCAAACAGTTCATTCCGCTGGGGGACGGTTCGGTCCTCATCCACACGTTGGGAAAGTTCGCGGCCTGCAGCCGGGTTCCGACGGCCTGCGTCTCGCTCAGAGAGACGGACATGCCCCTGTTCCGCCAGGAGCTGGAGCAGCGGGGACTGTCCGATTTCGCCCGCCTGGTCGCAGGTGGAGCTCATCGCCAGGAATCGGTCTACAACGGCTTCAGGGCGCTTGATTCGCGCACCGATATCGTGGTGGTCCATGACGGTGTCAGGCCTTTTGTGGATCCGGCAATGATCGAGGCCGTAATCGATGCAGCGGCGGAGAAGGGCAGCGCCATCGTGGCCCTCCCCTGCATCGATACGGTGAAGCAGGTTGAACGACAACGGGTTGTGGCCACTCTGCCGCGCGAGAAAATCGTCATGGTTCAGACTCCGCAAGCCTTTCGCTACGACATTCTCGAGGAAGCGTTTGAAAGGGCCCGTGCCGACCACTATCACGCGAGCGACGAGTCCTGTCTGGTGGAGCGTCTGGGTTATCCGGTGACGGTACTGCTGGGCAGCGAGCGCAACATCAAGATCACCAAGCCTGCCGATTTGCCGCTGGCCGAACTCTTCGTCCGGCAGTCTTCCAGCCCGGGAGTTGGGAGTTGAGCAGGGCGAAGGACCATGGAAAGCTTGCGACTTTCCGGCCATCCTTGGCGCTTCCTGATCCCAAGACTTTCAAAACGCAATAAAAATAAATGGCTTTTTACAACATCAGGTGCGACCTGGTGAGAAATGCGGGTTAACCATGCCCAATCGTCTCCGCTTCGCTCCGAGCCCGACCGGTGAGCTGCACGTCGGAAATGCCCGGACCGCCGTCTTCAACTGGCTGTTCGCGAAAAAGTATGGCGGCACCCTTGTCATTCGGATTGAAGACACCGACCGGGCTCGATCCGATCGTCGTTTTGAGGATCTGATTTGCCGAAATCTGAAGTGGCTGGGTCTGGACTGGCAGGAAGGGCCGGACTGCGGCGGGCCGTTCGGGCCCTATCGCCAAAGCAGCCGCACGGCGATTTATGCTCGCCATGCCGAGTCCCTGCTGGAGAAAGGGTCCGCCTACCGCTGTTTTTGCAGCGAGGAGGAATTGGGGCGGCAGGCCCGGGAGGCGAGGCGGGCGGGAGTCACCCGGGAGTGTCCTCGATCCTGTCGAAAGTTCTCGGCGAGGGAGGTGGCTCAACGGCTGAAGGATTCGCAACCGCCGGTGATTCGCCTGAGGGTCCGCTCCGGCAAGGTGGTCTTTCAGGACCTGGTCCATGGCGAGATGACCTTTGACAGCGCCGTGGTGGGAGATCCCATTCTGGTCCGGTCCAACGGAATGCCCACCTACAACTACGCGGCGGTCGTGGACGACGGCCTGATGAAGATCAGCCATGTCGTGCGGGGCGACGACCACCTGTCCAACACCCCTCGACAGGTCCTGATATACGAGGCCCTGGGGTGGCCCTTGCCGGTCTTCGCTCATTTGTCGACCATTCTGGGGCCCGACCGCACCCGTCTTTCGAAGCGGCATGGGGCAACCTCTCTGCAACACTTTCGGGATCGGGGAGTTCTTCCGGAGGCCTTGCTCAACTACCTGACCCTTCTCGGATGGGCGCCCGCGGAAGGCCAGAATGAAATCCTCTCGCCGGAAGAGCTGGTTGCAAGCTTCGACATCGAGCGGGTGTCGAAGAGTTCGGCCGTTTTCGACGCCCAAAAGCTCTATTTTTTCAACCGGCACTATCTGAAGGAATGCGATTCCTCCCGTGCCGTCGAGTGGGCCGTCGTCCATCTGAGGCAGGAGGGACTGTTGCAGGAGGTGGATTCCGAGGTTCGCCAATGGATAGGACTGGTGGTCGAGGCCTTTCTGCCCGGACTGGACCACCTGAGCCAGATTTCCCAAGAAGCTCCCCAGTTATGGTCTTTTGAGGCGGAAGAGGCCGTTCAGGATGAGGGAGTGCGCCAGGTGCTGTCGCTGCCCGGGGCTGCAAGGGTCGTTGACGAACTCAGGAATCGGATTTCTCATGAGGAGCGCGACCTGGTCGGGGAATGGCCGTCGATTGTGCAGAGCGTCAAGGCCGCCAGCGGTCAAAGAGGGAGAAAGCTCTTCCATCCCATTCGAGTGGCGCTGACGGGCAGGGATTCAGGGCCGGAGCTGGATAAGCTGGTGCCCATTTTCGAGGGTGGCAGTCAGCTCGAATTGCCGCATCCGATCAAAGACTGCCGGGCCAGGATCAACGAGTTCCATAGCGCCATGCTTTCCCGTGGACTGATACCGTCGTGTAGCCATTGATGGAGCAACTGATCTACGGCATCCATCCGGTAAGAGAGTGTCTGAGATCCGGCGCCAGACCGGTTTCCTGTCTCTACATCGCCCGTGAAACCGGCAGCCCGGGACTCAAGGCGATCGTTCATCTTGCCAGGCGCCAGGGATACACCGTCCGGTTTGAGCCGCGTAACCTTCTGGATCGGCGGGTGGGCGGCGCCAAACACCAGGGAGTGGTGGCAGTCTGCGTCGCCCGGCCCTACATCGAGTTGGAAGATCTCCTGGACGGTTTGGGGCCGGCCCCTCTCGTGGTTGCGTTGGATTCCGTCGAGGATCCGCGAAACCTGGGCGCCGTCCTGAGGTGCTGCGCGGCCGCCGGGGTGGATGGGGTAATTGTCACCAGGGACCATGCCGCTGGAGTGACGGCCACCGTCTCCAAGGCGGCAGCCGGTGGACTGGAGTACCTGTCCATCGCTCGCGTGAGCAATCTCGCCAGAGCCATCGATCAACTCAAGACCAAGGGGATATGGGTTGCAGGGGTGGAAACGGGCCAACCGCTCGGTTGTCAGGATTTGGATTTAACCCTGGCCACGGCGCTGGTTCTGGGGAATGAAGGTGCGGGGTTGAGGCGGCTGGTGCGGCAAAAATGCGATTTCCTGGCTTCAATTCCCACCCCCGGGCCCATCCGGTCGCTGAACGTGTCGGTTGCCGCCGGCATTGTGCTTTATGAGGCCATCCGTCAGCGAGGGCGCAGCCGAAGCCGTTGAAACGGATATCCCGGTAATTGTTCTTGCGCTGGGAGCGGCATTTTGCTATGTTTGGGTGTTTGCCAACGGGCTGGCGTAGCTCAGTTGGTAGAGCATCTGATTTGTAATCAGAGGGTCGGGGGTTCAAGTCCCTTCGCCAGCTCCAGTGATTGAGTTCGTTGGGAGAGATGGCCGAGTGGTTAATGGCAGCAGACTGTAAATCTGCCGCTCCTTGCGAGCTACGGAGGTTCGAATCCTCCTCTCTCCACCACATTATTGTAGCTAGAGGCGGGAGTAACTCAGTGGTAGAGTCACAGCCTTCCAAGCTGTTGGTCGCGGGTTCGAGCCCCGTCTCCCGCTCCAGAGTTATGCCCACGTAGCTCAGATGGTACGAGCGCGTCCTTGGTAAGGACGAGGTCACCAGTTCAAGCCTGGTCGTGGGCTCTGCCTTCCGTTGAACATTCCGTCTACACCCGAAAGAGGTCCGATTTCACGTTCATGTTGGGATGGCTGAGGCTTGTCCCGTGAATGCAAGGAGAGTAAGCGATGGCGAAGGAGAAATTTGATCGAAGCAAGCCGCACATCAACATCGGGACGATCGGGCACATCGATCACGGGAAGACGACGTTAACGGCAGCGATCACGCGGGTATTGGGGAAGAAGGATCCGAAGGTGGCGTTTCGG
>JAJDUG010000007.1 GCA_022826755.1 Acidobacteriota bacterium | reverse complement strand
CGCGTCCGCCGACTGTCGGCGACTTGGCCGTCAGATTCAGGGATCTGCCTTCAAAACGATGATGTTGTCGCGTGGTCATCAGCAAAACTTTACTTTTGCCACCCCAATGTCATGCTCGGTTCGGAATTTTGCAAAAGGCTCTACCTATTGAACATGGATACAGAGGACGATACGCTGCTGCAGAAGAAACTGACCCGCGCGAAACGAGACGCAGGATGCCCGCAATCGGGGCAAGGTGGTTGAGGCCGATAATCCTGTGCATCCTGTGCATCCATGTCAAATAAAAAAAGAAACATCGATGCACAGGATAAACAGGACAAGGGGTTGCTGCACACCAAGGGCGTCACTTCGTGTCCTTGGTGGATTTCTTTTCCCCTCCCTATTTTTCTTCGTGGCCCTTCGTCGTCCTTCGTGGCCCTTCGTGGATAACTCTTTTTTCGGTTGTTTCAGGCTAGTTCCCCCGCCGGCTCCCTTCTCCGACCGCCTTGAAGATGACGGCCGGTTCCAATACAATGAGGTGACCGGCCGTTCCATCGGCGGTCCCCTTTCTCACCGCTACCTCACTCCACCGCCGTCCCCGATTCGATCACTCAACCATGAGCAGACTCCTGATCGTCTCCAACCGACTGCCCATTACCGTGAAGTCGGAGCAGGGCAAGATCCGCGTGAGCGAGTCCATCGGAGGCCTGGCCACCGGACTGCGCGGCCCTCACCAATCGGGAGAATCCCTCTGGGTGGGTTGGCCCGGCGAGGTCTCGTCCCAGGAGGGCCAGCGCTCCGATCTGGAACGGGAGCTGGCCGAACTCCGGGCGGTGCCGGTCTACCTCACTCAGAGCGAGATCAACCGCTACTACGAGGCCTTCTCCAATGGCGTGCTCTGGCCGCTGTTTCACTATCAGACAGACCTGATTCAACGGGACGCCTGGCGGCACTGGGAAACCTACCGCGAGGTCAACCGGCACTTTGCCGAAGTGGTCGCCCGGGAATACCGAAGCGGCGACCTGGTTTGGGTCCACGATTACCAGCTCACCCTGGTTCCGGCCATGCTGCGCCGCCTTCTTCCCCAGGCCAGAATCGGATTCTTCCTGCATATCCCCTTCCCTTCCTCCGAAGTCTTCCGCATCCTCCCCTGGCGCAGCCAGATGCTGGAGGGCATCCTGGGAGCCGATCTGATCGGATTCCACACCTTCTCCTACATGCGGCATTTCGCCCGGGCCATCCTGCTGGTTCTGGGCGTGGAATCCGAGGGCGAAATGCTGACCTTCGAGGAACGAAAGATCCTCATGGGCGTCTTCCCCATCGGCGTCGACGCCGCCGAGTTCGGCCGGATGGCCGACCGGGATTCGGTGCTGGCCAAGGCGAAGGCCGTGCGACAGGAGTGCGGCGGGCGCAAATTGATCCTGGGAGTGGATCGGCTCGATTACACCAAGGGGCTGCCGCGGCGCATGCTGGCCATGGACCGATTGCTGGAACGGGAGCCCGGGTTGAGGGACAAGGTGCGCATGATTCAGATCGTGGTGCCCTCTCGCACCAGGGTCGATTCCTACGAGCACTACCGCCAGAACCTGGATGAGCTGGTGGGCCGGATCAACGGCGCCCACGCGACCGTAAACTCGGTGCCCATACACTACCTCTACCGCTCCATACCCCAAGCCGAGCTGGTCGCGCTCTACCGCGCGGCCGACCTGATGCTGGTCACCCCCTTGCGGGACGGAATGAACCTGGTGGCCAAGGAGTTTGTGGCCTCCCGCACCGATGGAGACGGCATCCTGATGCTGAGCGAGTTTGCCGGGGCTGCCGAAGAGCTGCGGGAAGCCGTCTCCGTCAACCCCTACGACATCGATGGAGTGGCCAGTACCATCAGCAACAGTCTTTCCCTTCCCGAGGAAGAACGGCGGGCCCGCATGCGGGTACTGCGCAGCCGCGTTCTGACCTACGACTGCTACCACTGGGCCAACAGTTTCATCAAGGCTCTCGAAACGGCTCCGGGAGTCACAACCCAACCCGTGGAGGCCCAGTCGGCCCACGCCAGGATGGAGGCAATGCTTGAGAAGCTGAGCGGTTCCGACCGCTTGTTGCTGCTGCTGGATTACGACGGCACGCTGGTGCCCCTGGCCAGCTCGCCCCAACTGGCCGTTCCCGACCCCGAGGTGAAGAAGCTGCTCCAGGCCCTGGCGGCGCGACCGGGCACTGCCGTCCACATTGTCAGCGGCCGTCCGGCCCCCGTCCTGGAAAGCTGGCTGGGTGGAATGCCCATCGGACTGCATGCGGAACATGGCTTCTGGTCCCGCCCGGAACCGGGAAGTCCCTGGCAGCGCAACAGCCCGGACGACTCCAGGTGGAAGGAGGTCATACTGCCCATCCTGGAGCAATTCGCCTCCTGGACGCCGGGCTCCCTGATCGAGCGAAAGAGCGCGGGCCTGGCCTGGCACTACCGGATGGCCGACCCCGAGCTGGGCAAAGCCCATGCCCGGGATCTCCAAAATCGGATCGAGGAGATCTTGCCGGATCTGTCCGCCGAAATGGTGATGGGCCACAAAGTGGTGGAGGTGCGTGCCCGGGGCATCCACAAGGGCATGGTCGTCCCTTCGCTGGCAAAGGCGGGAGAAGGAAGCTGGACCATCCTGGCGGTGGGAGATGACCGCTCCGACGAAGAGCTGTTCGCGGCCCTGCCGCCCGGCAGCTTTGCCATCCACGTCGGTTCCGGCGAGAGCCGGGCCGGCTACAGACTGCCCGATCCGGCCGCGGTCAGGGAGTTCCTCTCCTGGCTGCTCGAAGCTGAACCCCGCTGACGATCGCTCCTCGGCCCGCGAACCTGACTGGAGTACTCCCCACCCAACCGGCCCACGACCCCACGGCGAGAAACTCGTCCTCTATTGCCCCGACGTGAACACGTCCAGCATGGGAACCGGACCGCCGCTGGTGACCACCGTCGGCATCACTCCATTCCACTTGTCCACGGCGGCCCTTTGAACCTCGATTTGCCGCAACTGAATCAACTGGGTGGTCACCTGCGCCCGTTGCAGTTCCAGGCCCTTGGCTTCGGCCCGAGCCTGCTCGATCTGCTGCTTGGCCTCGAACTCGACACGTCGAAGGGCGTTCTCCGCTTCCAGTGCCTGCTGGACCGCCGTCACCTTGGCCTCGATGGCTTGCTGGAAGGCATTCGAAAACTGGAAATCGGTGATCGATACCTGCACCACCTCCAAACCTCGCGGCTGCAATCGATCGGCCAGCAGCTCCTGGAGGGCGGTCTTTACCGCCGGGCGCTGGGTGATGAGTTCTTCGGCATTGTAGTTGGCCGTGGTCGATTTCACGGCTTCCTGGATATAGGGCTGAATCACCAGGCTTTCGTAATTCCGCCGCAGGGCCCGATAGACTTCCGCAACCTGGGTGGGCTGCAACTGGTAGTTCAAGGTGACTTCGGTGGTCACCACCTGCAGGTCCTTGCTGGAGGAGGTTGCGGGAGCGGTGTACTTGTTGATCTGGGTGGACATCAGCGCCACGTCCTCGATGAAGGGAACCTTGAAGTAGAGGCCCTCATCCAGGATCTTTCCGGTCGGAGCGTCGAATCGCAGCAGAACGCCACGCTGCCCGGCCCCTACCGTTCCAAAGGCTCCCGAGACGATGATCAGGGCGACAATCACCACGACTCCCATGGAAATGATCCTGCCCAGATTGACCGGCAACCGAACCTCGTCCCGTGAATATCTTGCCATTGTGATCTCCTTTCCGTTACGGGGATTGTTCCTGCATATTCATGGACCCATTCTACTTGAGCCAGGAGAGAAGGGCATGTTTTTCGGAAGACACCCTGGGGCTACCGGCAGCCGCCCCCCTTCCCGGACCGGGAATCACCGTCAACCGGGCGGGAAGGAGGGACGCTCCGCGCGCGGACTCTCCCGGCAGGAGGACACCCATCCCGCCGCCCGGCCCAAAGAAGGGGAGGACCGGGCCGGTCGTGTATAATCAGGCCGCCGGGCGGATGCAGCCCGACTCCGGTTTTCCCGGAAACACACAGCTTTTTTGCTCTTTATCCTCAAGCCCGGAGACCCAACCCATGCCCACATTCAACCCACAAGATCTCCGCGAGATCGGATACCGGCTCTTTCAGACGGCCGGCTGTCGAGAAGACGACAGCCGCGCCGTGGTCGACCACATCGTGGAGTCGAATCTCTTCGGCCACCCCTCCCATGGAGTGATGCGATACGCGGAATATCTTCGCGCCCTGCGAGACGGTCGCTTCAAGCCCCGGGCCACTCCCAGGATAGTCAGCGATCATCCCTGCACGGCCGTGGTGGACGCCAACGGAGCCCTGGGACAGATCGGGGCCAATTTCGCCACCCGCCTGGCCATCGAAAAGGCCCGCACCCAGGGAATGGCGGCGGTCGGCCTGCGCAACACCAGCCACATCGGCCGGGTGGGCGCCTACCCGCTGGAGATCGCCAGAGCGGGCCTGATCGGATCCATTTTCGTCAACGCGGGCCGCTTGGGCTATCAGATCGCCCCCTTCGGCGGTATCGACGGGCGCCTCAGCACCAACCCCCTGGCCTTCGCGGCTCCGCGGCGCCAGGACGACCCGATCTTCATCGACATGACCACCTCCATGGCGGCCGAGGGCAAGATTCGGGTCGCCATGAATCAGGGCAAGAGCCTGCCCGAGGGATGGATCATCGACTCGGAGGGGCGGCCCACCACCGACCCCCACGAGTTCAAGGGCGATCCGCCGGGAGCCATTCTGCCGCTGGGAGGGCCCGTTGGCCACAAGGGCTACGGCCTCAGCATCATGGTGGAAATCCTGGGCGGGGCCCTCAGCGGGGAGGGATGCGCCGCCGGGGAACGCACCATGTCCAGCAACGGCGTCCTGATAACCGCCTATCGCATCGAGGACTTTTGCGACCTGGACCGCTACTACGACGAAGTGGATTCCCTGATCGCCCACGTCAAGTCCAGCCGTCTGGCCGAGGGCTTCAGCGAAATTCTGGCCCCCGGCGAACCCGAATATCGCAGCGCCCGCCGCACCCAGGCGGAAGGCATCACCGTGGACGACAACACCTGGGCCCAAATCTGCGACGAGGCCCGCTGGATTGGGCTTTCTCCCGAAGACTGGCCGGGTGCATCCGGTTGAGCCGATAACGTCCCATTCCCAGGGCTCTTCGGTTCTGATCACACCGGATGTTCAGTGGTCGGCTTGCGGCTCGGATTTTTTGAGAAGTCGCCTACCAGCGCCGCACCGGTCAGCCGGGCGGCACCCCCCCGGGAGCGCGGGCGTCCCGCCCGCACCGTCTTCCTGCAAACAGGATGCGAGTCACCGCCTCCGCCTCCGACTGGGCGAAGGCGGGAGGGGAGCATCAGCGCTCTTTCCGCTGGACCGAAGGCAGAGCAGACCGGCCTGGCTGGGCCAGGCCCCTGGGCGGGCGGGACGCCCGCGCTCCCGGGGGGCACCCATGTTGACGGGTTGCATTGCCTACGCCTCAAGCGTCCTGATGGACGACTCAATGCTTGTCTCGGGACTCGCCACATCGAAGGGCAGGCAAAGCAGGGTTACATCGTCGAGGAGTCGGTACCGGAGTGCGCTCGTGAACGCCTGTGTTTGGGGGTAAACGAGCGCCACGGTGTCACAACCATTGCCCTTGGCGTAAGCGTAAAGCTGGTACAGGTCGTCTTGATTGATACCGTGTTTGGGATCTTCGGATAAGGTGTCGATTTCCTTCCACTTGGCATCGAGAATGAAGGCAACTCGATCGCCCTTCCGCAGAGAGATGTCCGGCTTCATCATGAACGCGGGTTGATTTTCGATTCTGGCCAGAGGCTTTTGCGGACTTTGTGCGGCCACACGGTAACCCGACTGCCAGCGTCGAAAACTATGGGCGACGAAGTCCTCGAACACCCGCTCCATGGGAAACAGCAAAGACAGGTTGCGATATCTACCCGAGTAGGTAGCCAGCCCGTGCCCGAACAGGAACAGGCCCACCCATTGCATCACCGGCCCGTAGTGGGGCATGGAGCGATCCACCCGGTGTCGCTGCCAGTCGGCCCGCGGATTGGCCGCCTGCGGCACCTCGGCAACCTCCATCAACTGGCCCAGCAACCTCAGCAGACGCCGGTTCTCCGTGTACCGCACCAGCAGCTTCAGCCTGGCCAGCGCGCTGTGAATGAGCCGGTTGGCGGGACGATTGACGCTCAATTCGCCGTGCGCCACATAAAACCGCGCCCGATTGACCAGGTTTTCACGGATCTGGTCACGAAAAAGGAGCCGCCCGCGCAAGTAGGGCAGGTTCTGCTCCACCGGGATGTAACGCCTGGCGAGGCCTCCGCGGGTGAGCGTGTTCAGGCCGTCGAGAAACTGGCGGACGAAGACTTCCAGCATGGGGAAGCGCCGCACGGCGCGAATGCCGCTTTCGGGTAGCTTTGGAACTTTCTCGAACCGGCGCCAGCATCGCAGCATGCGCAGGAACAGGCGTCGGGTGGTTTCGTAGTTTGAGTCCGCTTCGCTTCCAAGGTCGATCTTCGGAAGAATCTCCACCACCGTGCCGCGCCGGGTGGTGAGGATGCCCACGTAGTTGGCCGCGGCCACGCCGCCGCTCGCAGTGCGCTGAAGCACCGGACTCTTGCTGGCATGAATTTTGAGCTCCTCGAAGTCCGCCTGGTGCAGCGTTCCGCGGTCGAAGGATTCATGCTCCTGAATCGTATAGGGGTCCGACATCAGCCACTCTGCTCAGCCGGCGTTTCGTAGATGCGGCGGTATTGGCCGGGTTCGGTCCACTTCGTATCGTTGTGCGACAGCCGCTGGTAAACCCGCTCTTCGACCTCTTGTTCGCTTTCCCGGAACAGGCCTGCGGTCTTCGTCTCCACGACAAAATCGTTTCCACCCAGAACGGCCCCTATCTTGGACCAGTCGTCGAAGAAGTACTCCTGCAGCAGCGGGAAGATCTTGTTTTGGAAGGCGTGGGACAGCTTCTCCATCGTGTCCACGCCCATCAGGTAGGTATGGCCGATCTGGTGTTCCCGGTCGAGCAGCGCGGTGATGCGCCGGTTCATCATCCTGAGCATGGCCTGACAGTCAACGCCTTCCACATCCTTGGAAATGAGCGGATGCTCCGGCTCCGGCATCAACTCCGCGAAAGTGAAGCGGCGTCGCAAGGCCGTGTCCAGCAATTGAATCGACCGGTCGGCCGTGTTCATGGTGCCGACCAGGTAGAGGTTGTCCGGAACACCGAATGACTTCCCCGAATAGGGCAACCTGACCTTCGTTTCATCGTCTGCACCAAGGCGCCGGGATTCCTCGATCAGCGTGATGAGCTCGCCGAATATCTTGGCGATATTGCCGCGATTGATCTCGTCGATAATCAGGACGAACCGTTTATCCTCTTCCGCACCCGCTGCCTTGGCAATTTTTTTGAAAATACCGTCACGCAACTCGTATCCGACTTGGCCACCAATGTCATTACTCAATACCGGCCGGATGCCCTCGATGAAGTCCTCATAAGCGTAATTCTGGTGAAAGGTGGCCATCTCGATCTGGCTGGATAGCCGAAGCTTGCGGAACTTCTCGATGTTACGCACCACATCCTTCACCGTCACGCCATCGATGATCGCCAAGGCGCGGTCGACCGCGTGGAAGGTCTTGCCGGTTCCCGGAGGGCCGTAGAGGATCTGATTCTTGGGATGTTTCACTTTCGGGTTCACCACTTCCCCTTCACTTGAATTCGGCTCCTCGCGAACAACGTCACCGAGTCGATCCAGCAATGCAAATGTCTCCGCATAGGCCGGCGTCTGGCGGAATGCCTTTAGGGTCTTAGGACCTGCCTTGTCAAAACCCAATCGTTGCGTTTGTCCCGATAGTTTGTCTATCGTGCGCTTGTTCACCCAGATCACATGGATCCTGCTATCTGCAGCGAGGCGGTCCCGGTAGTCGTTCTTGCAGACGATCCCCATGCCGCGCCCCCGCGACGTGCCGGTTCTAACAAGAATCAGATCGCCTCGCTCAGGTTTGTCAAGCAGGTACGTGGGAGAACCATGCTTCGACTCGTCATACTCCTCCCAATCCATCCCGGGTCTGCGTCCTCCCGTCCCCGGACCAGGTCCTCCCGTAAAGACCCAATGATTCGGTGCGAAGTCAAGCTCCGGTCTGTTGTCGATCCAAAAGTCCCCTCCGTCCTTGCCCCGGGCATTTGTGCTGACCTGAAAGCATCGATCCGGACGAACCGGCAGGCTGCCCGACCACCTCAGATAGGCGAAATGGTTTATTTCGTAAGGCTCACAACCCGGAAACTTGCCACGGACTTCCTGTAGCCATTCCTTGTAGTGTTCCCAATCGAAGTCTGCGGTCGGCAACTCGACAAAGAGATCCATCTTGTCGTCGCAGGCAAGGAACTGCCGCGGGTTGATGAGAAAGAGCGCCTGGGTCAGTTTCACCCGCCAATCGTTGCCGATATCGAGTGCTCCATCGAAAATCTCCGATTTCACTGACTCAAGTCCTTGAACGGAAGCACTGAATAAGCGCCATAGCAAATTCGGGTTGCCGTGACCGTTGTTATGGAAGAGAACCTTGGCTCTGTACGACGGCGTTGGAAATATGAACCCCTCGTCCGACTCGACCGGAGGCTGGCGCTTCATTTTGAATTCTTTCACAATGCTCGGATATATCCGTTTCCTGCTTCTCCGGTCCTGGCTCCTTTGCGCGAGGGTATAGAAGAACGAGAACGGGTCTATATTCTCATCGCCGTAATCGAGCAACGCCTGCTTCTTGTCATCGTCGCGCCACGCCACTTTTTTGGCAGCTTCGGCCAGATATTCCTCCCCGCCCTCCTCAATCTTGCCTGCGAGTTCCTGGAACCAGGGAACCCAGGCGTAGATCTCGTTCATGTGCTCTTCCTCCTCCCGCTAAGAATACCTGAAACGCCGCTGTTGGCGCTCGCCGCATCGACGGGAGGGACTGCACATCAGATTTTCCGACTGGATCCGCATCAGCCAAGCGGAAGGAATCCATCGCGCCCTTTCCAGTTTATCCAGGTCGGAGAGAAGGCCAAGCCTGTGCCAAGCCTAGTGCGGGCGGGACGCCCGCGCTCCCGGGAAGCCGTCATCCCGCGCGATAGGCGGCACGGATTTGAGCGTCCGAAACCGTTCCGGTATATACTACCCATCGAGAGAGGAACGGCGAACTGGCGACCGTCGCAACAGGCGGCTTCGGCCGGCGATTGAGTGACAGCCATGCGGCGCATCTACCTGGACAACAACGCGACCACCCGGGTGGCACCGGAGGTGCTGAAGGCCATGCTGCCCTTCTATGGGGAGGTCTTCGGCAACCCCTCCAGCGTGCACGGGTACGGGCAGGAGGCCAAGGAGGCCCTGGACCTGGCGCGGGAACAGGTGGCTGACCTGCTGAACTCGGAGCCAAACGAAATCGTGTTTACGGCCGGCGGCACCGAGAGCGACAACCTGGCCATCCGGGGAGTCATGGAGGCGGCCCCGGGAACCGCCGGGCACCTGGTGACCTCGCAGATCGAGCACCATGCCGTGATCCACACCTGCCAGCATTTGGAAAAGCGCGGCGTGGAGGTCACCTACCTCCCCGTCAATCGGGAGGGGGTGGTGGATCCCGAGCAGGTCGCCCGGGCCGTGCGGGCGGACACCCGGCTGATATCCATCATGGTCGCCAACAACGAGACCGGCGTACTGCAGCCGGTCCGCCAGATCGGCGACATCGCCAGGGAGCGGGCCGTGGTCTTCCACTCGGATGCGGTTCAGGCGGCCGGCAAGATCCCGCTGGACACCGCCGAGCTCGGCGTCGACCTGCTCACCATCAGCGCCCACAAGCTTCATGGGCCCAAGGGAGTGGGGGCCCTCTTCGTGAGGAAGGGCACGCGCCTGCGTCCCCTCTTCCATGGCGGGGGCCATGAGAGAAACCGCCGGGCGGGAACCGAGAACGTGCCGCAGATCGTCGCTCTGGGTCGTGCCGCCGAACTGGCCGGGAAGTCCATGGGAAGCGAAGGCGAGCGGATTCGGCAGTTGAGGGACTGGTTCGAGCAGGAGGTACAGCGCCGAATCCCGGAGGTCTCGGTCAACGGCCGCGCCGATTCCAGGCTGTGCAACACCTCCAACCTGCGCTTTGCCGGTGCCGAGGCGGAAGGGTTGATCATCAATCTGGATCTGGCGGGAGTGGCCTGTTCCACCGGGTCCGCCTGTTCTTCCGGAGCCATCGAGCCCTCCCACGTGCTGACAGCCATGGGTCTGTCTCCGGCCGAGGCTTTCGAGTGCCTCCGCTTCAGCTTGTCCAGGGACACCTGCCGGGAGGACCTGGCCCGGGTGCTGGACCTGCTGCCCGGCCTGGTAGCGCGGCAACGGGAGATGTCCTCTCCCGAAAAACATGCCTATTCCATGATCTCCTGAACCCACCCCCTGCAGGGCTGGGTTCTGCCGGGCGGGGACGACCGTTTCCCCATCATCCCAATCGCACGCAAGGATTTCGAAACGGCGCCGGGTCCCAGTGAGTGGTGGCCAAGATGTCAGAGAAAATTGTCATTGCCATGAGCGGCGGGGTGGACAGCTCGACCGCCGCGGCCCTGCTGAAGGATCAGGGCCGGGAGGTGGTCGGCCTCTCCATGCAGCTGTGGGACTACACCCGGCGGGAGACCGGCGACGACGAGGCCTGGGAGCGCAAGAATTCCGGAACCTGCTGTTCCCTCGACGATATCCATGACGCCCGGCGAGTGGCCCGCTTCCTCGGCATCCCCTTTTACGTGGTGAACTTCGAAAGGGCTTTCGAGCAGGAGGTGGTGCGTCCCTTCGTGGAGAGCTACCTCAGCGGGGAGACTCCCATACCCTGCACCCGCTGCAACACGCTCATGAAGTTCGATCGGCTGCTGGCGCGGGCCAACCAGATCGGCGCCGACCGGATCGCCACCGGCCATTACGCCCGCATCCGCCACAACCGCGCGACCGGCCGCTACGAGCTTCTCCGCGCCGTCGACCGGAGCAAGGACCAGTCCTTTTTCCTGTTCGACCTCACCCAGGCCCAGTTGAGCCGCATGCTCTTCCCCCTGGGCGATCTCACCAAGGCCGAGGTGCGCGGCATGGCCGAATCCTATCGCCTGCCCATTGCCGACAAGCCGGAAAGCCAGGAGATCTGCTTCATTCCCACCAGGGACACGGGCCGGTTCGTGGAGAGGTACCTGGAAAGAACACAGGCGCCGGCCGGAGGAGCCAACGGCTCGAAGCAGGACTCCGGGCCGGACCAGGACCCCTCGGATGGCGGAGGATCGGGTCCGATCGTCAACCGGCAGGGAGAAGTGCTGGGGGAGCACCCCGGGATCCACCATTTCACGGTCGGCCAGCGGAGGGGACTGGGAGTGGCTGCCGGGGAGCGGCTCTACGTCATCGAGACCGACCCCCGCCACAATCGGGTGGTGGTGGGCCCGGACAGCGCTCTGCTCCGGTCCGGCCTGGTCGCCTCCCGAGTCAACTGGATCTCCATCGAGAGGTTGACCCGTCCCTTGCGGGTTCAGGCCCAGATTCGCAGCCGGCATCAGGCAGCCGAAGCCACCCTGTCGGCTCGGGACGATGAATCGGTGGAGGTTCGCTTCGACGAGCCTCAGCGGGCCGTGACCCCGGGGCAGGCCGTGGTCTTCTACCGGGACGAGTTGGTGGTGGGCGGCGGCTGGATTCAGGAAGGACTATAGCCCCTATCTCCGGACAGGTCGCAACGCTCCGGGACTGCCGCTGCCTGCGCCGGCCGCCACGGTTGGACCCTGACCCCATGAAGACGGGAATTCTCTGGGACGATCTGTTCCTCAATCACGATACCGGCCCCGGCCACCCGGAGAGCAAGGACCGCCTGCTCTCCATCCGGCGGGGGCTGGACTCCTACCCCCACCTCGAGGACCTCAAGCGCCTGGACCTGAGAGCGGCCACCGAGGCGGAACTCCGCCTGGTGCACCCCGCCGGCCACATTCGCGCCATTCAGCGCACATCCGCTAAAGCCTTCAGCTACCTGGATCCCGACACGGCCGTCTGTGACGCCAGCTACGAGGTGGCTGTCCACGCGGTGGGCGGGATCCTTCGGATGATCGAGTCCCTGATGTCGGGCGAGATCGACAACGGCTTTGCCTTTGTGCGGCCCCCTGGGCACCACGCCGAACCCGAACGGGCCATGGGGTTCTGCCTCTTCAGCAACGTGGCCCTGGGGGCCGCCTACGCTCTCAAACGCTTCGGGATGGAACGGGTCCTGGTGGTCGATTTCGATGTTCACCACGGGAACGGCACTCAAGAGACCTTCTACCATCGCCGGGACGTGCTGTTCATCTCGACCCATCAGTATCCGCTTTTCCCCGGAACCGGCGCCTTCCCGGAAACCGGCAGCGCCTCGGGCAAGGGCTTCACCCTCAACTTCCCCCTGCCCGCCGGCACCGGAGACAGTACTTACGGCCTGCTCTTCGACAAGATCATCCTTCCGGTCGCCAAGGCCTACCAGCCCCAATTGATGCTGGTGTCGGCCGGCTTCGACGCCTACATGGAAGATCCCCTGGCCGGCATGCGGGTCACCCCGGCCGGATTCGCCTCCATGGCCCGCCAACTCAAAATCCTGGCGGACACGGTCTGTGAGGGAAGGATGGTCCTGGTCCTGGAGGGCGGCTACCACCTCGAGGGATTGCAGGAAAGCGTGCTGCAGGTGTTGGACCAGATTTGCGGGCATCCGGGACCCGTTCCGGCCCCGGGCCGCTCCGACCTGTTCGAGGCCGTCCTGGCCAATGCCCGGACCCATTTCGGGGACCATTGGAAGTTCTGACAGCGAGCGGGGCAACCAAGCCGCTTGCGCCGCCCCGAGCATCTCTCTTATAATTTAATCAGAAGAATCAGCTAGCCCATTTCTTACCCGGGTGATCCCCATGATGAGGCAGTTCGGCATCGCTCTTCTCGCCCTCGCCCTTCTCCCCCAACTCGCAATAGCCGAGGACGAGTCCTCCCAACTCGACACGCCGGCTCGCCGCGACCTGGTTCGGGCGCTCTCCAGCGAGTACGCCACGCTGAAAGTCTCTCTTCCCATCAACAAAAAGGGGCTGACCGTAGACGACACCGGCGAGTTCGACTGGGAAAAACACGAAATGTCCCTGCTTCGCAGCGGCCAGTTCATCACTGCCGGCATCAGGGTCCAGATCACCAAGATCAGCTTCGACAAGAAGAAACTGCGCTTCGAGCTCAACGGCGGCGGCAGAAAGTTGAAGAGGCGCATTCTGGAGCGGATCTACGCGGGCACGGCAACCTCGGTGACACCGCTGGCCAGACCCTCGGATGCCTCCAACCCCAAGGGCTCCTACGTCACCATCAAGTTCGATGAGTTCGTTCCCGACCTGAAACCCGAGGAAGTCAAGTCCATCCTCTCCACGGTGCTGGATTTCAGCAAGAAGAGCTCGACCAAGAGCTTCATGGAAGCCCAACCCGAAGAGTTCAAGGAAGCCATTCGCAACAAGAGGGCGGCGGTGGGCATGGACAAGGACACGGTGCTGGCTTCAATGGGCCAGCCGCTGCGGAGGGTGTGGGAAACCAAGGGAGAAACGGTGGTGGAGGAGTGGATTTACGGGGAGAGGCCCTACAAGGTGATTTTCGTGGAGTTCCACGAGGGAATCGTGGTCAGCGTCAAGGAATATTAGCCCGCCCTCCTCACCCAATCGCCAACATTCAGAGTTTCCTGATCTGTCGCAGTGCTTCGTAGACGACGACGGCGACGGCGTTGCTCAAATTGAGGCTGCGCGCCTTCTCTCCCCACATCGGAATCTTGAGTGACTGTTGCGGCTGACTCTCGATCAGCTCCCGCGGCAATCCCCGGGTCTCGCACCCAAACACCAGGTAGTCCTCCCAGCGGTAGCTGGCCTCGGTGTAGAGGCGGGTGGCCTTGCTGGAAAGATAGTAGAAGCGGGCGCCGGGAGCCTTTTCCTGCAACTCCGCCAGGGAGTCGTGGCGCGTTACCTCGAGGAACGGCCAGTAGTCCAACCCGGCCCGTTTCAAGTGTTGGTCCGAGAGCGAGAATCCCAGGGGACCCACCAGGTGGAGCCGGCACTGGGTGAGGACGCAGAGCCGGCCGATGTTTCCCGTGTTCTGAGGAATCTCCGGCTCCACCAGGACTACATGCATTGGCTGGCCCGCATTTCTCACCAGGGGGCGTGATCATGGCGCCGTAATTTTCCCCTCAGCGCGTGCTCGTGACCGAAGAGCGTAGCGGTTTCTACGGTCGAGGGAGCATGTGCGCGCTGAGGGGAAAAGGACAAGCCAGGGCGCGCCCAGCGCCCTCTCTAGCCTCAATTCCCTTCAATGGCCCCAATCAACGTACTGAAGAACAACTGCTTTTCACCATGTATTCAGCGACCTGGTGAGAAATGCGGGCCCATATCCGCCAACCGGGAGGGAGGGCGCCTACGGAACCTCGAGGGTGGCCTTTCCCAGGCCCAGGTTGCCCGCGGCATCGTAGACCCGCAGAGACACCACGTGCTCGCCTTTCTCGAGGGTCTTGGTGCTGACCCGGAACTCCTCCGTCCTGGAATCGATGATGCCGTCGGTCGAGTAGACGGCCTTCCACTTGCCGCCGTCGGTGGAGACATCGGCCCTGCGCAGGCCGGAAACGCGGTCCTCCACCCGGAAACGCACCGTCGCCACGCCTTCCCGAACCGTCCTGGACAGAATCTCGATCGACGGCGGCGAGTTGTCGATGATGAAGGGCGCGCTGACCAATTCTCCGGACCTGGCCCTGGGGTCGGGGTTGGAGGGCGAGTCGCTGGCCGTTATCCTGAGTCGATAAGAGCCGTCGGGAAGGGCTCCCGATTGCAGCGTGTAGTCCCGGCGGGGGTGGTCCCGCACCAGCGGCTTCCAGTTCGACTCCCCCTCCCCCCGATAATGAATGGTGAATCCCAACTCGTCCCCGTTGGGGTCCGAGGCACTCCAGGTGAAGGACCGCGATCCCCTCTGGAAGGCCCGCCGCGGCCGACCGGAAGCGGCGATGGGCTCGGGAATGGCCTTGGCCGCACCCGAAATATCGGCGGCCTCCCGGTCTGCGGGAGAGACCGGACGCGGATTGGATGACAGAGCTTCGTTCTTCAGAAAGGCCACTCCTTGAGGCAGGATCCGGATGGACTTGACCTCCGGAGCCAGGTTCTGCTGGAGATAGGGAATGACGACTCGACTCAGCTCGGGGGAAGCCTGGTTGGCGGTCTCCAACACGGCCTTGTACTGAATGTAGCGGGCCGGGGGACTCTCGACCCTCTCCCCATCCGCTTGGGTATAGGGCCTGGACCAGTCGCTCCAGGTCCGATCGGGTCGCCGGGTATTGCCGCTGCGAGTGTAGATGTCCAGACTGGCGCCCTTGGGCACCTTGGCCTGCCAACTCACACTGCCCCATCGGGAGACCACCGTGGAGTCCCGGACTTCCGACTCGAAGGTGCCCTTGGAGTTGAGCCGGTTCCTGAGGCGATAGATTTTGGCAAGATTGCTGGTGCAGGCCACCAGTCCGTCACCGGCGGGGACCAGGCGGGTGGTCTGTTCTTCGTTGGTTTCGATCAGGAGGGTCAGCTCCTTCTTGGAGGACAGGGAGTAAATCTTCCCTTTGTCGCCGCTGGAGAAAAGGACGTTTCCGCCCTTGTCCAGGTACAACCCGTACGCCGTCTCGGTGTTTGAAGACCAGAGCGTCTCCACCGCACGGTCCTTGCCGATCCGGTGTAATCGACTCTTCAACTTGCCCCCGCCGGTCGCGGACGGACTCGCAACCACGGTAGCGGGAGCGGGCGTGGTGAGGGTTTCGCCCTTGGATACATCGGAAAGCGACAGCGCCACGGTGACGGTCGGTGCGGCAGCAACGGACTTGGCCGGCACCGCGACAGCCGGCGCCTGGGACCCGGGACTTCCGTTGACCGCAATCAGATACACCTCGCCCTCTGAATTGACCTGAATGTCGTGCACCTCGTTCATTCCGGTGTCGAACAGAACGAAGCCCTTGCCGTCGGGTGAGATGCGGTAGACGTAGCCCTTCGGATCGCTGCCGGCCAGCAGGTGATTCTCAGTGTCGACCGCCAGGCAGATGACGTTGGTCTGGCCCGTGTCGTACAGCTCCCGCGCCTCTCCCTCCGGGCTGACCCTGAACACCCTTCCCTTGCTTCCGGTGGCCACGAAGAGGGTGCCGTCCGGGCCGAACGCCAGGTCCCAGATAAAGCGGTCGTCCGGGTCGAAAAAGACCGAGGCTTCCCCTTCGGACGAAATCCTGTAGACCTTGCCGTTGGGAGAGGTGGCCGCGTAGAGGTTTTGCCGGGCGTCCAGCGCCAACGCCAGAACGTCCAGCTCGGCGGAGTCGAAGAAGAGCGACGACTTGCCGGATTCGTCGATCCTGAAGACCTTCCCGTCGTGCCCGGTTGCCACGTAGAGATGGCGGCTGCCGTCGTAGACAGCCGACCAGATGAGCGCTTGATCCGAATCCAGCACCGAGTCGAATTGGCGGGCCAGCGCCAGCGTTCCGTCCTGCCGCAGAGACAGGCCTTGAAGCCTGCCCTTGGAAAAGTCGCTAAAGGAAGAGGTCGTCCAGAACCGTGGATCGACGGCCAGGGCCGGCCAGCAGAGCAGCGGCAGAATGCCCAGGCAGACCATCCGGAATTTCGTTTTCATTCAGACTCCATTTCCGCACTGAAGGGCGTCCCCGGATTGGCGGCAGCCCCGGGTCGGGAAAGCCCTGCCCTCAATGGACCACCTTGAGTGTCAGGGTGCGGCGGCCCTGGACCACGAAGGGCAGGGACGGCAGCTCGAACTCATAGAGGTTGGAGGCGCCCATCACCGTCAGGCTGCTGCTGGCGCTTCTGGACGAGATCAACACCTGTCGAAACGACGGCGGAAGGCGGGAAAATTCCTCTCCGTGGAGCAGGATCGCGGGTTCCGGCCGCTGCAATCGGACATAGACCCGATCGTTCTTGCGCAGATTGTTGATGGCCCGGATCAGGTGGTCGAGGTCGCGGGGAACGAACCTCCTGCCCACAAGCTGGTTTTCGGCCGTGGTCATGGTGGCGCCGTCGGCAACCGTGGCCAGCAGCCTTCCCTCGGCAATGTCCCCGGGAACCGGAAGCGGAATCTTTTCCTCGTATTGCTCGCCGTTGGGCTTGCGAAAGACCACCGACAGCATCACGATCTCTCCGGGTTTGACCGATTCCCGGTTGGGCCAGACCCGCTCCAGGCGACCGGTCCTCTTTTCGTCGCTGGAGGTGATGTCGACGGAGATCTCCTCAATGTCGACCCCCTCGAAGCCGCTTCCCAGAATGTAGCTGAGCGGCCGCCCCACCGCCATGGAGGCGAACAGTTGGGAGTTGGTGTCTCCGGAAAAGAGGTTCTCGACACGCACATCGGGACGGTCCTTGAGGCGGATCCTGCCCTGGACCTGCAGGGTTGATTCTCCCAGCGCCCTTTCCTGGGAAACAATGGTGCTGAAAACGGTGAAGTTGGTCAGAAAAGGCGTCAGGAGACGGTCGTTGACCAGCTCGAACCTGAAGGTACGGGAGGTGTTCCGGCTCGAGGTGAGGTTGATGACCAGCGGAATCAGCCTGGGGGCCAGGCCGATGGTCCCGAACAGACCTTGCGACCGGTCCTGCGTGATGGACCCTACCAGGTCGGTCGGCACCGCGATCTTGAAGGAGCTGTTCAGGTTGGGGAGCAGCGACACCACCTGGGCCTTGGAAACCGGTAGATCGACGGGACCCAAAGAGAACCAGGGATGTCCGAACGCATAGATCTTGTCCCCCTCGCGGTGAGTCACCGTCCCGGAAGCGCTGGCTCCGAACCCCAGATCTCCTCTCATCAACTGGACGGCGATCGACGAGCCGGGGACGACGTCGGACCCGTCAGCCAACTCCCCGCCGGCCGCCCCTGAATCCGATCCTCCGCCTTGCAACACCCTCACCCCGTAAGGCGCCAAGGCTCCTCCCAGAACGCCGGCTGCTTCGGCCGCCACTCCCGACAGAACCAGGGGCGTATCGATATAGCGAAACAAGTGGCCGGCCAAGGGCTTGAGGGAAGCCGTAGCGGCCATCGATTCGGAGACGGCAAAGACGGGAGCCGTGCCGGGATTGGGGTCGGAGAGTATCCCGGGGCCTCGAATCCCAAGCGTACGGTAAGGAGCGACCGAAGAGACCTCGATCACAATGGGGTCGCCCCGAACCGGCTCATCCGACTGCTCGAAGGTCTCGACCAGTTGCTCGATGGGAGTGACGCCCGCTACCGCCTCCTTGGAGAAAGGAAAGGAGAAGGCGACGGCCCCGATCAGCCGGCCGTCGACGTAGACCGGGCTCCCGCTCATGCCGCCCATCACTCCGGTCTTCTCCAGGGGACCCCCGGAAAGCCGGGCCAGAATGGCATCCTGGCGGGGACTGATGTTCCTGAGGACTCCCAGAACCTCGGCCTCGAATTCTTCAACCTCGGTCCCCCGAAAGACGGTCTTTCCGATTCCCTTCATGCCCGGCTTGACCTCCTCCAGGGGCATGAAGTTACGGTCTTCTGCGGCAGGCTCTGCATGCAGGGAGAGGGTGAACAGAAGCGGCAGGACCGCGCCCGCGAGGCTGCGCCTCCAGATCCACCCGGACCGGACGGCCGGCTTGAACCGTTGTAGAGGGAGAGATTGCATGGAACCCTTGGGTCTTTCCTTCCGGAGCACAATTGAACCCGTGAGGCCGAAGGGGATGTCTCCGCCCCAGGTCCAGGCGCGGAATTATAGCAGAACCCTGCCGAGGCGGCGGCCGCAACCGGAAGGCAAGGTCGGTCCTCAGGGCGTTCCCTGACAACAGGTTCCGGCAATCGCACCTGCCCCACGCCTGGTGGCGGCGCCGATCATTCAGGGTGCAACTTCCCCGCGGTTGTGGTAACTAAGGCCAAGCTAATTCAAGCAACGGTGGGAGGCAATGGAACAACAACGGGGCCAATCGAAAAACGTGGAGTCCCCGGTTCCCTTCACGGGGCATGTCCTGGCAGGAGGCCAAAGCACCCGTATGGGCCGGGACAAGGCCCTGCTCGAGATTGGGGGGCGGCCCCTGATCCAGTCGGCCGTGAGTCTCCTGCAGGCATTGACCGAGCGAGTCGTGATCATCGGCCCCAAGGAGAATTACCACTTCCTGGGCGTACCCGTGCTCCCCGACGTGGTTTCCTCCCGCGGTCCTCTCAGCGCCATCTACACCGGCCTGGAGCGTTCGGGGACGGAGGTCAACCTCTTTCTCGCCTGCGACATGCCCTTGATGCAGGGGCCCTTCCTGAAGCTGCTGCTGGAAAGGGCCGCCCTGGCCGACGCCGTCCTGATGCGGCTGGACGACGGCAAGCTGGAACCCCTGTGCGCCGTCTACAATCGCTCCTGCCTTCCGGCGGTTAAAGCCAACTTCGAGAGCCACAGGTTCAAGCTTTCCGACCTGTTTCCCGAGTTGCGGACCCACTACCTCACGGAGGCTGATCTCCAGCGTCTGGGACTGGACCGCAGGGTCTTCACCAACCTCAACACTCCCGCGGACCTGGAGCAGGCGGGGGAGTTGAGTCCAGGGCAATCGTGAGACGGCAAACAGGGGCGTGGCGCAGAGGAAAAGCAATGACTGAATCAGGCACCAATCCGAGCGCGATGAGTTGAGGTAGTGGCATGATCAAAATAGTAAGTTGGAACATCGCCAAGCGCCAAGAGCCCTGGCGCTGGCTGGTGGGTATGGCCAGGGATGGCGAGGTGGACCTTGCGCTCCTGCAGGAAGCGGGAACTCCTCCGGGTGACTTGGCGGACCTGGTGGAATACCAGGATCAGGTATTCTGGAACCGGAACCTGTACGACCGATGGCCACTGATCGTAAGACTGTCAGATCGGATCACTGTCACGCCCTACCGGCAAGTCCCGCCTATCAGTGAACTCGGGCGGGACACCATTGGCGTCAGCGGCGTCGGCACCATTGCTGCTGCCAAAGTGATCCCGCGCGACAGCGAGGAAGAGGCATTCGTAGCCATCTCGATGTACGCTGGCTGGTTGACGTCTCATCCATCTACCGGGAGCGGTTGGATCTACTCGGATGCCTCGGCGCACCGGATCCTTTCGGATCTATCGGCTTTCATCGGACACCGCGATCCGGGGAAGCACAGGATACTGGCTGCGGGCGATCTCAACATGATATACGGGGCGACCGGCTGGCAGTTGTCCTTGCCGGAACGCGAACGCACGTTCTGGGATCGCATTGGGGCGCTGGGACTGGAGTTCCTGGGGCCTCAGACGCCCCACGGCCGGCGTGCTGAATCCACACCGATAGATGTGCCGTCCGACACCAAGAATCTACCGACGTTCTGCAGCCCCCGTCGCGAACCGAAAGACGCCGCCAATCAATTGGATTACGCGTTCGCCTCACGCGGCTTCCACGAGCGGGTGTCGGTTCGGGCGATGAATGAGATCAATGAGTGGGGACCGAGCGATCACTGCCGCCTGATGATCGAGGTCAAGACTCAAGCCGACTACGGCTGATTAATGCAACCACCCTCTTCCCCAAGCGGGCTTCCGTCCACCATGCTTCGGAGCGAAACTCCCCCATCACTGCGCTTGAGTCCAATAGACCCCCGCTCAGGTTCCGGGACAACTTCATACGGAGACGATTTCACCACCCACAAAGTGAAGCGCTATGCGCTTGGGACATTGGCCTTGTCCAAAATGGCACTCGGTCGCATCCCGTACAGCCGAGCGTAGTTCTTCAAGAGTGTCTGCCTCAGTGAATATAGGTGCAGACAGAGCTCTGGCTTCGTAACCGCCCTCCGGCGATTCCTGAACGGAAAAAACGATTTCCTCGGTCATTCCACCTTGTGCCGGATCCTGAGAACGCTGCGGGACTGGTAATCCGTTCGCCCTTCCACCTGGTTGCGGGCGAAATACCCCTCGGCCTTGAAGTCGAGCGAGGTCACAAAGAAGGCTTCCCTTCCCCGCGGATAGTGCACGTCTCCTTCCGAATAGACGATGCGGGCGGGGCTGTTCAGGTAGAAGCCGAGCCCATAGGCCACATTGCGCGAGATTCCGTAGACGAACAGGGGTTGATCCCGGAAGCCCTCCTCTTGCTGAAGGTAGGCTGCCAATTGGCGGGAGGACTCGGCGGCATCCACCTGGGGGAAAACACCCCCTGTCACCAGAATCACCGCCAGGGCAACCGCCGCCAGGTAGCAAGCCACCGAGGCGGTTCGCCGGCGGCGCCAATGGAACAGCAGGGCAAGCAGGCCCGTGCCCGCCAGCAACCCGGAGGCGGCGCCTACCAGCGACTCCACCGGCAGGTTCAGCCGGGGGGCGTAGAGAGGCAGCGCCAGCCCCGTCAGCATCAGGCAGAGGGCCTGGTAGAAAAAGACGTCCTTGAACCAGAGGGGCCGGGCGTCTCCCAGGTCGGGCTTCAGCCAGAGCCGGACCTGGCGGCCGATCAGCAGGGCCATGGCGGGAGCCGCCGGCAACAGGTAACCGGGCAACTTGGATCGGGAGAGGGAGAAGATGACCAGCGGCGTCAACAGCCACAGCCACAAGAAGAGATCCTGGGCCGCGGCACGCGAGCGCCAGCGGTTCCCGTGTCGAAACAGTCCGCGAGCCGACGGAATCAGTTGCAGGCTCCAGGGGAAAAAGCCGATCAGCGCAACCGCCGGAAAGAACCAGAAAGGCTGTGGGTGCTCATAGCGGTCGGTAAAGAACCGTTCCAGGTTGTGCCGGATCAGGAATTCCTCCACGAATCCCCAACCGTTGGCCAGGGTGCACAATGCGTACCAGGGCAGGACCACTGCCAGCAAGACCATCATTCCGGTGAAGGGCCTGAATCTGGCCGCCAAGTCCAAGCGTCCCGTGATTCCCAGGAAAACAGCCAGGCTGACCAGGGGCAGAACCATTCCGGCCGGTCCCTTGGCCAGGGTTGCCAGTCCCAGGAACGCATAAAAGACCAGCAGCAACCCCGGTTGCCCACCGGAAGCGGCCGAATCCCGCCAGAGCCCCTTGTCGCCGAACAACAGGAGGAACAAGGCCGTCCAGGCTACCGCCATGGCCGCCGAGAACACCATGTCTGTGGAGGCGGCCCGAGCCAGGGAGAAATAGAGAATCGAGGCCGCCAGGATGAGACAGGAGAACAGGCCCTCCAGGGGGCCCTCCCGCTGCCTGCCCACCAGGTAGACGCAAAACACTCCCAGGACGGCAGCCAGCGCCGATGGCAGCCGGGCGCCGAATTCGTTGACTCCGAAGAGCCAATAGGTCGCCGCCGCCAGCCAGTAATAGAGGACCGGCTTTTCCAGCCAGGGGTCTGCGAAGTAGCGAGGGGTTACAAAGTCGCCCGAGACCAGCATTTCCCGGGCGATCTGGGCGTAGCGCGGCTCATCCGGACCCACCAGTCCCAGACCGCCCAGATCCAGAAAGAACAGGACCCAGCAGAACCCAAGAATCAAGAGCAGGTGGCCGGGTTGAATTTTTCGGAACACGTTAACCGGAAGCAGTTATGACGGGCGGTAGTCGGGCTAGTAATAGTCCGAGCAGGACATGTAGTAGCCGCATTGGGGACACCGCAGCTTGCAGTGGTCGGGTTGCAACTCCAAACCGCACTGAGGACAGAACTGGCTGGGATCCTTTTGCCGGTCGGGAAGCGCCGACAGGCGTTCCCGGGAAGAGTCCTTTTCCGGAGGGCGTGGAGGGAAGGAATTCAAGGAAGTAACTGCCGGCATCCGGAGCATTGAGGCGGGTCCTGCCGCCGGAGGTCCGGCGGTTGCGGACCGAGCCTATTGCAGGTGCGGATCGAGCATCTTTAGAAATTCCGACTTCGGCATGGCGCCCAGCAGGTTGCCGACCACCTGGCCATCCTTGAGAAGCAGGATCGTAGGGATGCTGCGGATACCGTACTTGGTGGCGACCGCCGGGTTGTGGTCGGTGTTGAGCTTTCCGACCTTCAACTTCCCGGCATAGGCGCCTGCCAGCTCCTCGATGATGGGACCCACCATCCGGCAGGGGCCGCACCAGGGAGCCCAGAAATCCACCAGGACCGGCTGGTCGGCTTGCAGGGCCTCCGCATCAAAATTCGCATCGGTAAATTCCACTACGTTTCCACTCATCGTTTCGCCTGCTCCTTCCTGAGATCGTTGCGTCAATGCACCCTAGTCTTGCCCCCGTCCCCGGCGCTTGTCAAGGTTTTTGATGGGTCCCGCGGCCCGACCCGCGTTCCGCCGCTATTGGCCCGGCCGCGGCCGCGCAATTACTCTGCCGTCAGCGCCTGAACGATCCGGGAGGCCGCAACGGTCAGAGGATAGCGACCGGCCTGGCTCAGCCAGATCCAGCGCGCGCCCGGGATCGAGAGGGTCGGTGGCAGCGGAGGCTTCAGCCGGGCCTCATAAACGGTCAGAGTGATTCTCCGATTGGTGACGGCGTGTTTGACCACGGTCAGACGGTCGCGCAACTGGACGTTCAAATGGAGTTCCGACTCCAGGTATTTCACCAGGGAGTCGGCGAGGTCGGGTCGACTGAATTCCTCCCCGGGAAATTCCCACATGTCCTGGAGGAGCCGCGAACCGGATCGCCGTCGGATCAGGAATCGGCCCCGATGCCGGATCACCGCCGCGGCCTGGCGGCTCAAGTGCGTGTCCGGCCGCTTGCCCTTCTCCGGCAGCCGGTCCTGCACACCGGATTTGAGGGCCTCGCAATGGGAGGACCAGGGGCACAGGAGGCAGCGCGGGTTGCGTGGCAGACAGACCGTAGCCCCGAGCTCCATCAGGGCCTGATTGAAGTCCCCGGACCCGCGGGCGGGCAGCAGTTGCTGTCCGGCAGCCGCCAGCATTCCCTTCACGGGGGACCTAGCTGGATCTCCCTCCAGGCGGAACAGTCGAGCCAGGACCCGCACCACGTTGCCATCCAGCGCCAACAACGGTTGATCGAAAGCAATACTGAGGATGGCCGCGCCCGTGTAGGGGCCGATTCCTGGCAACCTCAAGACTTCCCTGTAGCTCCTGGGGAACTCCCCCCCATGTTCCCTGACCAGAATCCGGGCCGCCTTCCGGAGATTCCTGGCGCGGGAGTAATAGCCCAGTCCGGCCCAGCATCTCAGCAGGTCCTGGGTGTCGGCGCGGGCCAGTTCCTCAAGGGTGGGGAACGCCGCCATGAACCGCAGAAAATAAGGAACGACGGTTTGAACCTGGGTTTGCTGAAGCATCACCTCAGAAACCCATATGGGGTAGACGTCCTGCGATTCACGCCAGGGAAGTTGGCGCTGGTGCTGCCGATACCAGGCGAGCAGCCCGGTCTGCAGGCGCCGGATTTCGACTGGAGGGAGATAGACCGCTTGGGTCGCGTCCGGCTTCGACATGCCAGCAGGATCTTTCATCGATTCCCAACTGTCAAGGCCTTCAACCACAATCCGGCCGACCCGGATCGATTCAGGGCCATCCCGTACTGCCCCCCCTAGGGTAGGAGCAACCCTGGCCGATTGTTCCCGTTTGCCCGGAAACTGAGTCAGGGAAGCCAAGCAAGGATTTGCGGCGGCATAGGCCCACCTGATGTGTTACACTGTATTCTGATGTACTTGACTGGTGTGCATCGGCCCCGTCCGTCCCCGGCGTGGTCTCATTATTCTCCCTCATTCGGTTCAATCGTTTCCGTGCGAAGGGTGAGCAGAATCACCCCATCCGAAAAGGGAGAAATTTGATGCCAAACTCGACCAAACCTGACACCAGCGCAATTCATAGGGTCCTGATTGACAGCGGTGCCGACCCCAAGCTGATTCATCCCGCCATCGAGGAGATACGTAACTTGAGTGGCCAGAACGTCATCACCGCCATCGGAGCGCAGATCACCGAGATCCGGTCCGAGATGCACGCGCAGATCACCGAGCTTCGCTCCGAGATGCAAGCGCAGATCACCGAACTCCGGGCGGAGATGCAATCTCAAATCACCGAACTCCGGGCAGAGATGCAATCTCAAATCACCGGGCTGCGGGCGGAGATGCAATCTCAAATTACCGGGCTGCGGGCGGAGATGAACACCCTGAACAAGGTGATCTGGCCGCTCATCAGCTTGCTGTTCATTCCCATGCTGGCCCTGGCTTACAAGATACTCATGTCGTGAGCCAAGCCCAATTTGGCCGCAGGGACGAAAATCCCGTCGGTCGCAGCCGGAGTCGACCTGCCGGCGGCATCCTTCACCCCTTCCCGAGCGACAAGGCCTTCAATAGCTACCGCGACATTTCCCGCGACATTTCCATGGACAGGCCCCTCGAAAGTTGCTAGATAGAGGGGCATGGGTGCCTCCATTGCCGAAATCGCCCGTTATCTTCAATGTCCTTTCCACGGGGACGGCTCCCAGCATCTCCAGCGAATCTCCAACTGGGAGGAAGCCGAACGGACCTCGCTAATCTACTGTGAGGGCTCAACCAGGGCCACCCGCCTGCCGGATGAGCTGACGGCCGGCTGCATCATCACCACCGCCGACATCCACAGGTCCGGCTGGAACACCATCGTTTCCGAGCGGCCCAAGCTGGATTTCTCCCGAGCGGCCCTCTTGCTCCACCCCCGTCCCACGGGCCGGGGTGTTCACGACCCTTCCGCGGTCGTCTCCCCCGAGGCGGTCCTCGGACAGGAGGTCGACCTGGGGCCTCAGGTGGTGGTGGGAGCCGGCGCCCGGGTGGGCGACCGGTGCATTCTGCACCCGGGCGTGGTAGTGGGAGACAATTGCCGTATCGGCAGCGACTGCATCCTCCATCCCCGGGTGGTCCTCTATCCCGGTACGGAGCTGGGTTGCCGGGTGACGCTGCACGCCGGCGTGGTGCTGGGCGCCGACGGATTCGGCTACGTGTTCGACGGGACCTCCCAGGTCAAGTTTCCCCAGGCGGGCGGGATTGTGATCGAGGACGACGTGGAAATCGGGGCCAACACCACCGTGGACCGCGGCTCGCTGGGGATGACTCGGATCGGCCGGGGAAGCAAGGTCGACAACCTGGTCCAGATCGCCCACAACACCCAAATCGGGTCAGCGGTGATCATTGCCTCTCAGACGGGCATCTCCGGCAGCGCCGTCATTGAAGACCAGGTGGTCATCGCCGGCCAGGCCGGGTTCGGCGAACGCATTCGGGTGAAAAAGGGAGCCGTCATCGGAGGACAGGCCGGGGTCCTGCCCGGGAAGATCCTGCCGGGCAACCAGGTCTATTGGGGAACGCCCGCCCGTCCCCTGAGGGAATTCAAGCGAATCCTGGCCCTCCTGCCCCGCCTGCCCCAGATGCGTTCGGAACTGCGGCAGCTCAAGAAACGCATCGATCAGCTCCTGCGGGAAAACGAGAATTCCGGCAAGTGACGACGCTTCCCATCAGTGAGGAGATCCGGCCGCCGGATTAAGGCAAATTCATGGACTCTGTCCGGTTCTCGGAAATCGTGGATGAGGTTCTGGAAGGCTTGCCGCAATTCTTCAAGGCCCGTCTGGACAATCTTGCCGTCATCGTCCAGGACTACCCCGAGCCGGAACTGCAACGGCAATTCCCCGGAACGCTCCTGGGCCTGTTTCGCGGGGTTCCAAAGACCCGTCAATCGGTCTTTGCCAGCGGCGCCTTTCCCCAACAGGTCTATCTCTACCAGAAGAACATCGAAGCGGTCAGTTATGGCCCCTCCGACCTGCGTCGACAGATCGAGAAGACCCTGAAGCACGAGATCGGCCACTACTTCGGTCTTTCCGAGGAAGACCTGAGGGCCCTCGGCTACTGAGCGACAGGCCGGCACGGCCGCGGGCAGTGAATGACCATGTCCCTGCAGTCCTGGTTCCAACTCGAGCGAACCCCGGAACCGGAAGTCATGGACGACCCCGAGGGGGTCGAGGCCTACAGCAACTCAGCCTCTCAAGCCTATCTGGAACGCATTGACCGGACCTTCGTCGATGATGCCCTGAGCCTGGGGGTCACCCAAGGCCATGCCCTGGATATCGGCACCGGTCCCGGCCTCATCCCCATAATGCTGGCCACGAGAGTCCCCGGGCTGCGCCTGACCGGGGTGGACCTTTCCGAACCCATGCTGCAGAAGGCCCGCAATGCCGCCGAGGCAGCCGGAGTGGCCGACCGGCTCGACTTTCGACTGGGCGACGCCAAGACATTGCCCTTTTCCCAGCAGAGCTTCGACCTTGTTTTGTGCAATTCCCTGCTGCACCACCTGCCAGCTCCCCTGGCGCTGCTCAACGAAATCTCACGGGTGAGCAAATCCGGGGGCGCCATCCTGCTGCGAGACCTGAGAAGGCCGTCCCGCCTCGAATTCCCCTTCCATGCCGTCTGGTTCGGACGCCACTATTCCGGGGTGATGAGGCAGCTCTACCGAGACTCCCTCCTCGCTGCCTACACCCGAACCGAACTTGAAGATCTGCTGCAGCGCTCCAAGTTGGCCGGCGCCCGGGTGTTCCGGACGGGTCGGACCCATATTGGCCTCCGGCGCGCTCCCAGAACTTGAGGAGAAAACCGGAACCCATCCGCACCGACCAACGATTTGATCACAACATTTATAAATGACAATTAGAAAGAAAATGGCATAAAATAAGCTTCATGTCGAGGTAAGGATTATGGCTCATCAACACGGTCATGGTTTCAAGGCAATGATGACGGCGAACGGCAGAATGGTCGTTCCCGCGCCCCTGCGCAAGCTGCTGGGCATCGAGGGCAAGCGTGTGGAGATATTCTTCCGTGTCCAGGATCATGAGGTCACACTCACAACCAAAATGCAGGCGCTCAGACGGGCTCAAGACCGACTTGCCGAGGTTGCGCCGACGGGAACGAAGCTCGTATCGGAGGAGCTTGTGGAGGACCGCTTGGCAGAGGCTCGCAGGGAATTCGACCATGAGTAGAACAGTCCTTGACGCTTCGGCTATCCTGGCCGTGCTGTTCCGAGAGCCGGGAGCAGAGGCGGTGGAGGCCCATTACGAAGAAGGACTCGTTTCCTCGGTCAATCTCTCCGAGGTTGCCGCGAAATTATCCGACTGCGGTATGACGAGTGCCGAGGCCCGGGATCTGCTCTCAGGGCTCGGCTTGGAGGTTCGCGCATTTGACGAGGCGCTGGCTTATTCGGCCGGCGCTCTGCGAGAAGCCACCCGATCGAAGGGTCTGTCCCTCGGCGACCGGGCATGTCTCGCACTTGGCATCGCTGAATCGGTTCCTGTAGTCACCGTGGACAGGAACTGGTCCCATGTCTCCGAAAAAGCCGGTGTCGAGGTCGTGGTCGTGAGATGAAGCTGGCCGTGGTCGACATCCGGAGCGGTGACTATTGGCGCAGTCGAATATCGATTGCGGCACCACGGAAAATCACTTGACCGAGCGTACGCTAACGATCTCAGAGGTGACCTGTGACCACATTGAACGCGACGGAAGCTCGTTCCAAGCTCTACAAGTTGATCGATGAGGCAGCCCAATCCCACAGCCCGGTTGTGATTACCGGAAAACGCGGCAACGCGGTCCTCATTGCCGAAGAAGACTGGAACGCAATCAACGAAACGCTCTACCTGCTCTCGGTCCCGGGAATGCGCGAGTCCATACGTGAAGGGATGGAATCGAGCCTCGAAAATTGCAAAAAGGAGCTGGACTGGTGACGTGGGAGCTCTATTTCACCAGGCAGGCGAGGAAGGACGCGAGAAAACTGGCTGCTTCGGGATTAAAGGAGAAAGCCCGGGAACTACTCGACATCATTCGGGAGGATCCCTTTCAGAAGCCGCCGCCTTACGAAAAACTGGTGGGTGATCTGGCGGGCGCCTACTCTCGACGGATTAACATCCAACATCGCCTGGTCTACCAGGTTCTCAAGGAAGAGAGGTCGGTAAAGGTCCTGGGGCTATGGACCCACTTCGAGTAGTTCCACCAAGTTGAAGCAACGGAATCAGGAATCGGGGAGCCAACCGCGAAAGTGCCGGAGCCAGTTGGCGTGGAAGATGTTGTCCAGGTCTGCTTCGGAATATCCCCGCTCCGCCAGGATGGGTTCCAGCTTCTGCAGGTCGGCGATGGTATGGAAGTCGGAAGGCATGTGGTTGAGTCCTCCCACATCGCTTCCGATGGCGGAGTGGAGACTGTTGCCCGCCAACTGGCAGACGTGGTCGATGTGGTCGGCCACGGCCGCCAGGGTGACGTTTTCCGGGGAAGACTTGCCGTGAACCCAACCGGGAACCAGCATCCAGGCGTCCAGAACCGAGCCGATCACCGCGGACCGCTCCAACAGCAGGCGAATCTGTGGGTCGGATAGCTGCCTGTCTCCGGGCACCAGGGCCCGGCAGTTGTTGTGGCTGGCGATCACCGGTCCGGGGAAGTGGTCCAGGGCGTCGTAGAAGCTCTCCTCCGCCAGGTGGGAAACGTCCAGGGTCATGCCGACCTCGGCCAATCGGGCCAGCAGTTCCCGGCCTCGTCCGGTGAGCGGCCCCTCCACACCGGTGCCGGCGGCATACTGGCCGTGGCCGAAGTGGGTGAGCATGACGCTGCGCAGGCCGTCCTCCCACCAGGATTCCACTTGATCGGGCCCCAAGATGGGATCGGCGCACTCCATCGAGACGATGATCCCCACCGGAAGGTCGGAATCCGAGTGCCGCTCCCATCGCTCCCACTGCCGGTCCAGATCCCCCGCAGTACGTATCAGTGCGACCTCGCCCATCTCCTCCAGCACCCGATAGTAGGCCAACTGGCCCTGGGCGTTGGCGTGTGCCATGGCCTGGGTGCCGAAATCCAGATCAAGGCGGCTGACGGGCATGGTCTTGCGGTTCACCCGGGCCGCCAGGGAAGACTGGCACACCGGTATCCGTCCCCGTCTCATGTCCGGCAGGCTGACGGCGCCCAGCCCACGCTCCAGCGCGTCCGTCATTCCCTCCTCGCGCCGGTTGCTGACCGCCGCGGGCTCGGTCATGTCCCGGTTGTGGGCCAAGGCGAACAGGGCCAGGTCGAGATGGCCGTCAAAGATCGGTCTCACAGGGGAACTCCTCTCGCGGATCCGGCGTCGGCTGATTGCGAGGCGCTTGGATCTACTGAGCCGCCATGCGAACGGCGGTCCCCCGGCTCATGTCGGCCAGGGAGCGGACCGTCATTGGAATGGTAGGGTGCCTCGACGGCAGCCCGGGTGATTCAGGGGAAAAGTGTGGGATTCAAGTGAGGGCAAACCGGTGACTGGGCGCCCGCCCCGAGGGCTACTCGGCCTTTCGTGATCCCTGCTGGAGTTCCTCGGGAAAGCTTTCGCCGAGCGCCTGTCCGGTCGCCTGGCTTTCCGAGGCGTGGTCCAGGTATTCCTGAACGTCAGTCCTGGCTTCTTCGTCGCTGACCGCTCTGGCGCTGAGCGAAATCCGGCGGTTGTCCAGGTCCATGCCCAGCATCTTCACCACGATTTCTTCCCCGGGCTGGTAGTTGGACACGGAGGCCCGCCCGGGTGTATCGGGAAGCTCGGAAACATGCACCAGGCCTTCAACCCCTTCGGCCACTTCCACAAACAATCCGAAGTCGGCCGTACGGGTCACCATGCCCTGAAGAACGGCATCCACCTCGGTGCTGCGGGCAAAGGCCTCCCAGGGATGCTCGGTTACCTGCTTCAGGCTCATGGACATCTTCCGATTGGAAGGATCCAGCTTGGTCACCAGGGCGTCGATGACGTCGTTGACCTTCAGAACCTGGTCGGCGTGGGACAACCGCCGGGTCCAGGAAATCTCGGAGATCGGCAACAACCCCTGGATCCCCGTTTCGAGCTCGACAAATGCGCCAAAGTGCTCCAGTTTCTTCACGGTTCCGGTAATGATGGTGCCTTCCGGGAAGAGTGCAGCGGCATCGCGCCAGGGATCGTCTTCGGGTTTTCGGAAGCCCAGGGAGATCCGGCATCTCTCCTGGTCGTACTTGAGAACCGCTACCTCGATGTGGTCTCCGACCTTGAAGAGTTGGGAAGGATGCTTGATTCGCCTCCAGGACATCTCGGAGATATGAAGCAGCCCCTCGACGCCGCCGATGTCCACGAAGGCCCCGTAATCGAGGATTCTCCGAATGATGCCCGGCAGGCGCTGGCCGACGGCCAGGGTAGCCAGGGTCTCTTTCCGCTTCTTGGCCCTGGCTTCGTTGAGCAGTGCACGCCGCGACAGGATCAGCTTGCCGTTGGGCAGATCATGCTGCATGACCTTGAGAGTCAGCGTCTGCCCCAGGTAGGGCTTGAGATCCTCGACATAGGACTCGTCGACCTGTGAGGCCGGAATAAAGCCGCGCATGCCCACGTCCGCCAACAAACCGCCCTTGACGACCTCCACAACCCTGCCTTCCAGGTTCTTGCCGCTGTCGATGGATTCCTGCAAGGCCGCCAGTTGCTTGGCTCTCAGCGCCTTTCTGTAGGAAACCCTGAGCTGGATGTCGGAATCGGCCGAACCCTCCAGCATGACGGAAATGGAATCGCCCATTCCGAATAGAAGATTCCCATCCGGCCCCTTGATCTCATCCTTCATCAGGGTGGCTTCGGACCGGCCGCCCGCGTCCACCAGGAGTTCGTTGTCGTAGATCCCTACGATCTTGCCTTCGACCACCTGTCCCGGTTTCAGCGGCGGGCGGGACTGTTCATATTTGGCAAGCAGCGTGGCGAAATCTTCCTCTTCCTCCTCGTCCACGACTTCGCTGCCTGCATCCACTTGATCTTTGTCTTCCATAAATAAAACTCCGGCAGATTGAAAATTTGGATGGGGATTATAGCAAATGCGCGGTGCTTTACCAGCGCAATCGGATCAGGAACATCCCCTCCGGCTAGGGCTTGCCGGACTCCCCAATCAGAACCCTTGCAGTGGGATCGCCGATGGCAGTGAGAGATTCGGGAACCAGGTGGGACCAGGGTGAGGATTGGGGGAGCAGGCCTCGACAGGCTTTCCGGACACACCCCCCCGGAAGGATTCAACGACTACCCCGCCACGTGCTTCTTGTACCGGCTCTCGATCCTTTCCCAATTGAGGTTGGCGATGAAATTGTCGATGTACTTGACACGACCGGGTCCGTCCTTGTGGTAGTAGGCGTGCTCGAACACGTCACAGGAAATCAAGGGGATTCCTCCCCAGATGGCCCCGTACTGATGCTCGTCAACCAGGACATTGATCAGCCGCTGCGAATAGAGGGCATCGTAGACCAGCAATCCCCAGCCACTGAGCTTTGCGGCAAAGGCCGCCGCCTTGAAATCGGCCTTCCAGTTGTCGACCGAACCGAACTCGGCGGTCAGCGCCTTGGAGAGTTCGGGAGCCTTGGAAGCATCGCCGTCTCCACCCATGACTTCCCAGTACACGTCATGGAGCAGGGCGCCCGCGTGGTTCCAGGTAAAACGGCGCTTCAACTCTCCGACCTGGCTGTAATTGCCGTTTGCCTTGGCCCGGTCCGCCGTCTCCAACTCCTTCTCGATGTTGTTCAGGAAAGTAACGTATCCCTTGTGGTGGGTGTTGTAGTGCCAGTCGCTCGTTTCGGCTGAGACCACATCCTTCAACAGCTCTTTGGCTTCCTCATCGGAATAAGGCCTGGGATTGAACTTCCATTCGTAAACCATTCGGATCTCCTCCTTGGGGTAGGGTGCCAGGGTGATGCGCAGACGGCCCCTTTCAAGAGCCGGGCAATTGGCGCCGGCGATTCTGCTCGAAATCGTCCGGTAATCATAATGAGATCGACATCGTGCGTCAACCGTAGCCGGGACGGTTTCCGGCCTTCAGTAGGCCCAGCGAAGCAACGCCGTGCCTACCGTGAATCCCGCACCTACCGAGGCCAGCAGGACCAGGTCTCCCTTGACCAGCCTGTTGTCGGAAAGAGCGTCCCTGATGGCCAGGGGAATGGTGGCCGCGGTGGTGTTTCCGAACTTCTGGAGGTTCAGAACCACCTGATCGTCACGCAATCCGAGCCGCTCGGCCGTTCCCCGAATAATCCGGGCGTTGGCTTGATGGGGTACGAGAAGTCGGAGGTCGCCGGGGGAGAGGTGGTTTCGCTCCAGCACGATCCGGCTGGCTTCCTCCATCTTTCGAGTGGCGAACTTGAAAACCGGCTGGCCTTCCTGCTTGACATAGTGCAAACGCTTCTTGACCGTCTCGCAACTGGGTGGCATCAAGCTCCCTCCGGCCGGCATGCACAGACTGGGCCCGCCCGAACCGTCGACTTCATGGTGGGCGTCGATGAAGGAATTCTCCTTCCGGACCGCAGGCTCCAGCAGGACCGCGCCCGCTCCATCGCCGAAGAGCACACAGGTGTTGCGATCCTGGTAGTCGATGATCCGGGACATGGAATCGGCGCCGACCACCACCACGCGGCGGTGCATTCCGGAGGCGACAAAGGCCACCCCTGCAGAGACCGCATAGACGAAGCCACAGCAAGCCGCCGAGAGATCGAACCCCCAGGTTTGTGAAATTCCGAGCTTGTCCTGCACCAGGCAGGCGGTGGCCGGAAAGTACATGTCCGGAGTCACGGTGGCGATGATCAACACTTCGATGTCTTGGGGTTCCATCCCCGTGGAGCGGCAAAGGGCCTTGATCGCCTCCACGGCCATGTCGGAGGTGGCCTTGCCGGGATCGAGAATATGGCGGGTGGCGATGCCGGTCCGTTGCCGGATCCACTCGTCCGAGGTGTCAACCATCTTTTCGAGGTCCTGATTGGTGAGAAGCCGCTCGGGCACATGACAGCCGACACCGCTGATCTGGACAGGACAGGCAGATCTCATCGACAGGAACTCCTGAGGGGCACACACTTGGCAACGGGGCCTTCCGGCGCTGCCGGGGGACGGACGTGGCCGCCTATCTTAGGGCAAGCCATCCCAAATGTAAATGATCCGAAAGGCAGGGGAACCCATCGCGGGAGAGCCTTGAATCGATCCTGGCCGGCATTGACACAGGCTGAACGGGTGTGTTACCTCTGGCAAGCCGTTTGATTCCGGAAATCCGAAGGCGGTCGAGACCAGGAATGGAAAAACTCTTCTCAGTTGCCGAGGCCAATGCCTTGCTTCCCCGGCTCAGACAGTTGTTGAGTCGGGTACAAACCGAGAAACGGCGATTGGTTGCCATGAAGGATGCCGTGGAAGGGGCTCGGGAAGGCCACGTGCGCGACTGGGGCACCCCTCGGGGTCCCGATTATATCCGGATCCTGGAGAGCTTCCAGGAAAGCGTCCACCATATCGAGGAGCTGGGCGTCCTGGTCAAGGACTTCGATGCCGGCCTCTGCGATTTTCCCCACAAACGCGATGGCCGCGTGGTTTACCTGTGCTGGAAGCTGGACGAAAAGGAGGTTGCCTGGTGGCACGATCTGAATTCCGGATTCGCCGGGCGACAGCCGCTTTGAACTGGCCTGAAATTCCCCTGTTTCACTCTGGATCGCTTCCCAGTCGTCGGGGACGGGGCGCTGGCTAACCTGGCTCCTCCCCCTCGAATCCGATCAATTCCTGCTCCAGTTCCAGCTCGATCCCGAACCGCATGGACACTTCCTCCCGGGCCAAGCGAATCAGACCCAGCACATCGGAAGCCCTGGCTCCCCCCAGGTTGATCACGATTCCGGCATGCTTGGGCGAGATCTGAGCCCGACCGAGCACCCTTCCCTTGAGACCCGCATCCTCTATGAGCTTTCCGGCGTAATGCCCCGGCGGACGCTTGAAGACGCTGCCGGCCGTAGGGTACTGCCACGGCTGGCGCTGTCTTCGCCGAGCCAGGATATCTTCGCGAATGAGAAAGAGCGATTCCTTGCAACCGGGGGGAAAGCGGAAGGTAGCGCCGGTAATATAGGTTTCCCGAATGCGAAGCGCCCGGCGGTAGGAAAATTCCACTTCATCTTTTTTCAGCACCTTGAAACGGCCCATTCCATCCAGGCACTCGACTTCCACCAGGTGATCGGATATCTCCGCTCCGAAGGCGCCCGCGTTCATTCTCAGAGCGCCGCCCAGGGATCCTGGTATTCCCGATAGACACTCCAGCCCCGCCAACCCCCTTCTCAGGCATGCCCCGATGAACTCATCCAGCACCAGACCGGCCCCTGCGCTCACGCTTCCCTGTTGAAAGGAGAGCCGCTTGAACCCGCCGAGATGGACGGCCACCCCCGGGAAGCCCCGATCGCTGACCAGCAGGTTGGCGCCGCCGCCCAGCACAAAACTGGGCAGGCTCTTTTCCACCAGGTAGGCGTTGAGACGACGCAGGTCCTCCAGATCGGCGGGACAGGCCAGTAGCCGGGCTTCCCCTCCGATCCCATAGGTGGTGCGTTCCCGCAGAGGGACCCTGGCCAACACCTCTCCCCGGATGAGCTTGCTCAATTCCCTCTCGATCCCGGTGTTCACTTCAAACCCTTCCGATCAGGGATCTTCCAAGCTATTCCGGCGGCATGGTCCTGTCAAGGGTCCTCCGATCGAACCTCGACCCACCTCCCGGTTGAACCGCTCCCGCACCCGACTTGGGACCCGCAGCCGACCCGGGGACCGGGATGACCGGCTTCGTTGCGGAAGACGGCCAGCCGTCCCCTCCCGGAATCGCACCTTGCCCGGGGTGCTATAATGCCCCGGCGGCCGCGGTCCGTTTATCTCGCGGCAAGCTGCGAGGAGACGATCTCATGGCAGAACGATTGGTACAGTGTGTGAAGCTGAAGCGAGAACTGCCCGGCCTGGACCACGCACCCTTCAGCGGAGAACTGGGAGAACGGATCTTTCAGAACGTTTCCCAGGAAGCCTGGGCGATGTACCGCGAGCATCTCAAGATGGTCATCAACGAGTACCGCCTCACCCTGGGCACCCAGGAGGCCAACGAGATGATCGAAAGGCACACCGAAGACTATTTCTTTGGACAGGGCGCATCTCTCCCTCCAGGATACATTCCTCCCAAGACCCTGTAGGAAGCCTTCAAGGCCGAATGCCCACCCTGAGGGCGCGACTGTCCACGGCGTATTGAAAGGCCCGGTTGACCTCGGCAAGCGGAAAAGTCCGGGTGAGAAGTTCGGAAAAGGGAAACCGGGTGTGGTGCTGCTCGAGGAAGGTCACGGCCGCCGACAGATCTTCGGGAGCGTAGTTGTGAACGCCCCGGATCTGCAGCCAGCCGCGCACGATCCGTTCCGGATCCAGGGATAGCGGACTGCTGGGAAACACGGCTCCGACCAGGACATAGCGCCCCCCGGTCCTCAATAGAGGCACGGCCGCCTCCATGGCGCTGGCAGCCCCAGACAGTTCCAGGGCCAGGTCCACTCCCCGTCCCCGGCTGACCTCCTTCACCGTTCCAGCCAGCCGCCCGTGCCCGTCTCCTACGTCTACGCAGTGGCTGGCGCCGAAGCGTTCGGCCTGCTTCAGCCTCGATGGGTCGATATCGCAGACGATGATCCGACTGGCCCCTTGGGACCGGGCTACGGCGCAGGCGGTCAGACCCAGCATGCCGGCCCCCTGGACGAGCACGATCTCGCCCCGACAGCCTCCCCCGGCCCGCATGGCCGCCATGACCGTGGCCGTGGCGCAGTTGGCCGGGCAAGCCACCTCGTCGGGCAGACCCTCCGGAACCGAAACCACCGGGGTGCCGGCAATCAAGTGGCACACCTCCCCCAGCCCCCCGTTGAAGAGGTGTTCGGGCCGAAGGCTCTCGTGTCCATACTTGAAGAGCCGCTCGCACTTCTGAGGAAGGGAGTGCTCGCAGAAGAAACACTGCCCGCAACTGGCCGCAATCGACCAGGAGATGCGATCGCCTACTCCCACTGCCTTGCCGTCCGGAGTTCGCACCGGCGGCCCCGGGCCCGCTTCCATGACTTCACCGACGATTTCGTGACCCAGGACGGTGGGCGTGGGGGTTTGGCGGCGTCCCTGGTAGGTGTGCAGGTCGCTGCCGCAGATGGAGCTGCAGCGCACCCGGACCAGCAGTTGCGAAGGTCCGGGCCGGGGCAATGGAAAGCTCTCCAGCCGGAGGGGTTCTCCCGGTCCCGCAAACACTGCCGCCCGCGCCTCTTCCATCTTGGCCTCCCTGCAGCTACCAGGGCAGTGAGAAGGTCTTGACCGTGGACATGAACTTCATGGCCTCGATGACGCCTTCCTTGATGCCCAGCCCCGAATCCTTGACGCCGCCGAAGGGCGTGGATTCGATACGGTAGCCGGGCACCTGGTTGATGTTGACCGTCCCGGTGCGGATGCCCTTGACCGCCTCAATGGCGGCCTGGATGTCCCGGGTCACCACTCCGGCGGAAAGCCCGTAAGCAGTGGCGTTGGCCAGGGCGATCCCGTCCTCCAGATCGCGAATGGACAGGATGGGCGCCAGCGGGCCGAAGGATTCTTCCACCACCATCTCGCAGGTTCTGGGGACGTCGGCCACCACCGTGGGTTCCATGAGAGCCCCTTTTCGCCGCCCGCCGCTGAGTATTCCGGCGCCGGCCGCCACCGCCTCCTCCACCCGCCGCTCAAGCACGGCCGCTGCCGCCTCGTCGATCACGGTCCCGACACGGGTGCTCCACTGCTCGGGATCGCCAACAGTGTACTCCCAGGTTTTCTCCACGAACAGCCGGGTGAAGGGCTCCAAGACCCCCTCATGAACCAGCAGCCGCTTCACGGCGGTGCAGCGCTGACCGGAATTGCGGTAGCACCCCTCGGCCGCCAGGCCGGCGGCCAGCTCGAGATCGGCGTCCTCCAGAATCAACAGGGGAGAGTTGCCGCCGAGCTCCAGGCACAATTTCTTGTAGCCGGCGATAGTGGCCAGGCGGTGGCCCACCGCCGCGCTACCGGTAAACGTCACCGCCTCGATGCGGCCGTCCATCGCCAGCGGCTCGGCAAACTCCTCGACCGTACCCAGCAGCACACTCAGCATCGGCCCGGGCAGCCCGGCCTGGTAGAGCAATTCCGCAAATCGGATGGCGGTCAGAGGCGTCTTCTCCGACGGTTTCAGTATCTGGGGCGCCCCGACGGCCACCGCGGGCGCGATCTTGTGCACTACCTGGTTCAGTGGATGATTGAAGGGTGCGATAGCCCCCACCAAAGGAACCGGCTCGCGCAGGGTGAAGATCTTGCGGGCCTTGCCGTGAGTCGAGACATCTCCGGAAAAAACCTGGCCTTCGTCCTTGAGAGCCTCGACCGCGGCACACTGCAGCACGTCCAGCGCCCGTCCCACCTCGTAGGTGGTGTCTCGCAGACACAGCCCGGACTCTCGAGTCACCAGCAGGGCGAACTCCTCGGCCCGTTGCTGCAGGGCGGAGCGGGCTTTCAACAGGATTTCATGGCGCTGATAGCGGGTCAGAGACCCTTTCCAGGCCAGCGCTTCCTCGCACGCCCGATCGAGATGATCGCGCCCGGCCATGGAGACGGTCCCCACCAACTCGCCCGACCAGGGATTGAAGACCTCCAGGGTGCTGTCGGTCCGAAGCGGCTGCCCGGCCAGATAGCCGGGCAGATCCTGAGTGCCCTCGCGGGGCCGGCTGAGCGTCATCGGGAACCTCCCTCGCAGAGATAGGCGAACATGTCGAAATTCCTCGGGTCCCGGGCTGCTCCCGCCCGCGTACCCGGCTCGGAAAGCAGCAGGGGCACCGTTTCCTCGAAGCGGCCTCCATGAGACCTCAAGCCACCCCGCAGCCGACTCAGGTCGTGATACTTGGGCGTGCGCCCCATCACGACATCCCGGTCCGAAAAGACCATCAGATCCCCAATCCGGTCCGGCGGAAGTTCCAAACGGGTGACTGACTCCTGTCGACTGGCCACCTCGGCAACGCCCCGGCGTCGGGACAGCCATTCGACCACGTCCGTTTCGGATACTCCTTCCGCCAGGTGAATCGTCACTGCCGACCCCAAGGCTCCGTGGTGCACCACGTAGGGATCGGTGATGGGACAGATCACCGTCACACCCCCTCCAAATTGCTCCCTGAGCTCGCTCTCCAGGTAGATCACGTTGGGCCGGCCGTCGGCGCGGGTCTTGGCATTCATTCCGTGATCCGCCGTGGCTCCGACGGTGGCGCCCAACTCCAGCAGGCGGCCCAATTGATGGTCGATGGCTTCATAAAAGTCCAGCGCCTCGGGAGCTGCGGGTGCATGGCGGTGCTGCACGTAGTCGGTCAGCGACAGATAGAGGAAGTCCGATTGGCGGCTCTCCAGCAGGGCCACGCCCGCGCGCAGGACGAACAGGCTGGCCTCGGCGCTGTAGATGTCGGGACTGCCGGCGCGGACGGTCTGCGCCAGACCCTCCAGACCCGGAAGATTCCGGATCTGCTCGCCGGCCCGCTCGGCTGAAAAAGCGATTCCCTGCAACCCGCGGGTCAACAGGTCTCGCAGCTTTTCCTTGGCCGTCACCATGGCCACCTTCCTTCCCGACCGGGCTGCGGCCGCCAGGATGGTATCGCAGCGCAGATAGCGGGCCGAGTTCATCATGACCTCGGCGCCGCTTCGCGGATCGAGAAAGAAGTTGCCCGAAATGCCGGTGACGGAAGGAGCGACTCCGGTGACGATGCAGGCGTTGTTGACGTTGGTGTAGGTGGGCAGGGCGGCGCGGGCCAGCCCGCGGTAGCCTCCGGCTGTCATTCGGGCCAGGTGGGGCATGCGGCCCCGGGCAATGGCCGCGGTCAGGTAGTCGTCTTCGCAGCCGTCCATGCAGATTGCCACCAACGGCCTGGCCGGGGGGTGGTATCGGCGGCCGTTGACGGAGAAGGACGAGGTGGAATAGTTTGCATTCATGGCCAAGAGGCTTATGGTCTAACGTCGGACAAACAGTGCAATCGACCCGCTGAGCAGGCAGGCGCCCGCCACCAGGGGGAATACAAGGCCGGTGTTGTCGGCGCTTCGCTGGATCATCCAGCCGATGAAAGGCTCGCCCAGTCCCGCCAGCAGATAGGCATGCATGTTCATCACTCCCGTTCCCGTGCCGGCGTACCGGGTCCCCAGCAGATCCGGACACAGCGCCCAGAAGGCAGACTGCGGACCATAGGTAAAGAACCCGCACAGGGCCAGCAACGCCAGGGACCAGAAGAAATGGTACGGCAAAAGGTACATGGCGGTACAGGCCAGAGAGGCGGCCGTCATGAAGAGGAAGATGACCCTCGATCGATTGGACCGGAAGACCCGATCGGACAGCCAACCGCTGCACACCGCCCCCAGGGCCATGCCTACCGGCAGAGCCAGCGTGATCCAGGTCCGCCCGGAATGCCCTCGCCACGCCCTGCCCAGAAAGTGCACCGGCACCCAGGTCAACAGTCCGTAGCGGGCCAGGCTCTGAAAACCGATGGCCAGGCTGGCGATCATGAAGCGCCAGTTGGTGCATACGTGCCGGTAGCGATCCCAGGTGGTCTCTCCGCCCTCTTTCCGGCCTGAGAGCGCGGACCGGTCTTCAGGCGGGTCGGATTCCAGGTGATCCGAGCCGGTGAAGCCCAGTTCCGAGGGGCGGTCCCGAGCCACTCGGAAGTAGACGGCCCCTCCCAGCAGTAGCAGCAGCACCGGGAGGCGAAAGATCCAGCGCCAATTCAACTCCAGGGCCAATATGAGATTCGAGGTGGTGAAGGCAAGCACCGAGGACAGGCCGGCTGCGCCCACGTAAAGACCGTAGACTCGCCCGCGCTTGTGTCGTCCCCACCAGTTGGACAGAACCCGGCTTCCCGGAGCCCACCCCATGGACTGCGCGTACCCGTTGATGGCCCAGGGAACCATCAGTGTCGCCAGGCCGCCGGCGAAGCTGACCACCCAATTGAACAGGCAGGAAAGCAACGCCCCCAGGCTCATCATCCGACGCCCGCCGAAGCGATCGCCGAGGTTGCCGTTGACGGCCTGCCCGGCGGCATAACACCACAGCATGGCGCTGCTCACCCACCCCAGGCTGGCCTTGCCAATGCCCAGCTCCTGCTCAATGCCCGGAATAGCGAAACCGAAGGTCTGTCGGCCCGTGTAGTAGAAAAAGTAGCAGAGCATAGTGGCCCAGAGAATGCGCCACTGAGCCCGCCGAAACCGACGGTCCTCTTCCGCCGTGACCGGCCCGGGCCTGTCGGATACAATGGAGGGACTACCCATAGCGGCATCCCCGAAGAACACAACGGCTCAGAAAGAGACATCCACGAAGGCACACGAAGGGCGTGTTTCTCTCTCGCATGATCCGCCCCGTCGTCGAGAGCCGGACCCGGCTTACCTGAAACAACCCCGTCTCGCGCTGCATGCGACGGGGTAAAAAGAGTTATCCGCGAACACACACGAAGGACGACGAAGGGACACTAAGAAAGACAATGTTCTTGAGCCACTCTAGGGGAACGCTCCGTGGGTTCGGGTGAGGGAAAACATAGCGAATCAGCTTCCCATGCAACAGCCTCTCGTCCGGTTTATCCTGTCTATCCTTATGTATCCATGTTCAATAGGCAGACAACCGGATCACCGGGACAGGGTCCTTATTGCCGATAGGCCACCAAGAAAAACGGAAAGAGATCCATTCGTTTTCGTGTCTATTCGTGTTCATTCGTGGTTCGTCTTTATCAACGCCCCCCTGTTTCTCTCTCGAATGATCCGCCCGACGGGGGGTCGGGGGCGTGGCTTGTCGGGAAAGTTGGGGTGCGTGCGGAAACGGATGCCGGGCGCGCGCTCGAGGGATCCGTTTCGCCTGGCCGGCGCATTCAGCCGCCCAAGCTGATCATCTCTATCTTCTTGTGGTCCGCGGCACGATAGCCCTGTCGGGAATGGAGGGCCTCCAGCCGGGATTCCGAGTAACGGTCGCTCCTCCGGTTCCAGATGGAGACCACTCGGTTGCGCAGCTCCCGATCGGAGACTCCCGCCCGCATTGGCGTCTTGAGGTCGTGTCCGACCTCGGAAAAAAGGCAGGTGACGAACTTTCCATCCGCGGTCAGCCTGGCCCGGCTGCATCCACCGCAAAAGGGTTCGGTGACCGATGCAATCACGCCGAAATCCCCGCCGCCGTCGGCAAACCGGTAGTCGACCGCCGGCGCCCTGCCCTGCTCCCGCCCCACTTCGGTCAGGGGAAAGACGGTACGAATCCGCTCCAGAATCTCCTCCTTGGAGACCATCTTCTCGGATTTCCAACTGTTGGCATTCCCCACGTCCATGTACTCGATGAACCGAATGCCGAACCCGTGGGATCGGGAGAACTCCACCAGGGGGAGGATCTCGTCGTCGTTGACTCCTCGTTCTATGACCGCGTTGATCTTGATCGGATGCAATCCCTGTCCCTGGGCGGCAAACAGTCCCTCCAGCACCTTGGCCAGGTTGCCGCGCTTGACGATTCGCTTGAACTTTTCCGGATCCAGAGTATCCAGGCTGACGTTGATTCGTTTCAGCCCGGCAGCCTTGAGGAGGGGGGCCTGCGCGGCCAGCAGGGCCCCGTTGGTGGTCAGGCACAGGTCCTCGAGCCCACCGAAGGCAGCCAGCCTCTCCACCAGCCGGTGCAAGTCCTTGCGCAGGAGAGGTTCGCCTCCGGTCAGGCGAATTCTCTCCACGCCCAGCCCGATGAAAATGCGGGCCAACCGTTCGATTTCCTCGAAGGACAGAATCTCATGCTTGGCGATCCAGACATACTCGTCAAAGGGCATGCAATAGGTGCAGCGGAAGTTGCACCTATCCGTCACGGAAATCCTCAGGTCTTTCAGAGGGCGTTGAAGAGTATCGACAAGCATGACGGAAACCACCGCTTCCGAAACGTCGGAAGCCACCTATGAAAAAAGGCCATTCCTCCTCTCGGAAAAATGGCCTTCGACTCTCTGCAACCCGGATCAGCGATCAGACCCTGAACGGCTGCCGAGCTACACGTGGAAGGATTCGCCGCAACCGCAGGTGCTCTTGACGTTGGGGTTGTGGAACTTGAAGCCGGCACCGGTGAGGCTTTCAATATAGTCGATCTCGGTTCCGTCCAGATAAATCATGCTCCCCTTGTCCACGAAGACCTTGAAGCCCTGCAGCTCAAGAATCTCATCCCCTCCGTTGGCTTGCTTCTCGAAACCCATCTGATACTGAAAGCCCGAACACCCGCCGCCTACGATCTGCACTCGCAGACCGGCGTACGGCTCCTGCTGGCTGTCCAGTATTTCCTTGACTTTGCCCTGCGCTTTGTCGGTGATCTTCAGCATTGCGTTTGCGGCTCCTTTCAGCCCCTCCAGCGATGATGACTGCTTGATGAAATCATTGTAGCGATTCCGGCAAAAAAATCAATCCCCCGCGTCGGAGGAAGTTTCCGGAGCGCCCTCCTGAAGCACTCCGTTCCAGGGGGGAACCACGATGGAAACGTCCCCGTAGCACTTGGATTGACAGGCCAATCGGACCACCGGGTGCTTGTGGTCGGTCCCTCCCGGGAGGGCATAGCCGAAATACTGAAGGCGGCCCCTTTCGAATGCGGTCATTTCCGAGAGGTTCTCCTGTCCCGACAGCACCCCGATCCAGCAGTACCCGCAAGCACCGCTGCGGCATTGCGCCGGCACCGGTCCGGCGACGCGACGCTGATCCATCTCCTGAAAATCCCTGGGGTCGCTGCCGCTGGCCATCGACAGATCCTGCCCCTCCAGGGCCTCAAAGCAGGACCCGGGCGTGCTCTCATCGAAGGTCGCCCGGTACTTCCTGGAATTCCAGATCAGGGACTTCCATCCCCGCCCCTTCCGCAACTTCAACACCTCGGCCGCCGTCTTGGGGCGTCCCTTGGGAACCGGCTCCCCGGCGCACCCGGCCAATCGGGACAGACCCACCTGCCTAAGCACCATCATCCCCACTGCCGTGATGCCAATCAGCAGGTCCTGCTCCACCTGCAGCCCGGCGGCCAGACGGCCCGACAATGCCAGTATGTGGGCGTCCAGGCCGGCGTTTTGGGGCTCCGACGCCTCCTCGGCGTAGGCCACCAACGCCTGCTTGACTTGCGGCCAATAGTTCGATCCGAACAGAAAAGCCACCGAGGCATCGACCTGCTCTTCCAGGCGAGGCTGCCCATCCAACTGAAAGTCCTTGAACACCTGGGCCGGATCGGGAGAGCGGTCCAGAGCCAGCCGGAGTTTCAGGGGCCAGAAGGCAAACCAGATCCGGGTGGCCTGGTTGTCAGCCGGGTGAACTTGGGGAAGGATGAGCTCCAGCGACTCCGTCCAGGCATCCTGGTCGAAACCAGCCAGATAGTTCTCGAAAACCGTTTTGCCGACAGCCATGATCTCGCTATTCCGCCTTTCCCGCCCAACCAAAAAATGGGCTATCCCTCACGGATAGCCCATGAATACTCGTCCTGGCCGTAATCCTCGCAACCCGCCCTTACTTGGAAGGAACCGAGATCTGGACCAGTTCGTCCGGCTTCTTGTTGAGCACCATTTCCTCGTAGACCTTGCGCGCCTGGACTGCTTCCCTGGCCGCCTTTCTGCGCAGCCGCGCCTCGTCGGCCGCCGTCTGCGGTCCCTCGTCCAGGACTCTCACTCTGGCGGCGTCCTCGGCATCCACCTTGAGTAGGTGCTCGTAGGCCTCCAGGTTGACCTTCTTGCCCTTGGCGAACACCTCGTGCTTGCCGTGCTCCCTGTACCACTCGGCCACGGTGGCGTTCTTGTGCATGTTCTCGATGATCTTCCGCCATCCCACCCCGGTGTTGTAGGCGCAGAAGGAGATCTCTCCCTCCTGGGTGGCATAGGGAATGATGCACATTTCGGTTCGCCGAAAGTCGTAGTTGAACAGGTCCTGGAACCACATCCCCGCGATGAAGAGGAAATTCCAGGGGTCCGAACGGCGCTTCTTGATGTCCTCGATGGTGCGGCTGGGGTCCGACCTGCCGTATTTGACGTCGGCAGTGCCGGAGGTATTCCAGGTCTTGTCGAACTTCTTGAGGATATCGGCAAGCGTCAGGCTCGGCGGCGCCTTGAAGGGGGAGTAATTCTTCAGCAGCGCCAGGGCCATCAGGAAATTGGAGAATTTCTTGCCGCGGGCCGCATCGGTGATCATGCGCATGTCGCTCATCAATCCGGGAACATTGATGAACTGGGGAACGGCCGCCATCTCCTTGTTCTCCTTGTTGATCATCACGGCCGTGCCCACCCCGCAGTTGGGGTGGCAGCCGCAACTGAAGGTTCCCCACTCCCGATCGGGTCCGTGAACCAGGTCGGCATAGTCGGCAAAGCCCCCCATGATCGAGATCGGGAACCAGTCTCGGGTCGGTTCCGCGATCCCGGTCTGAGTCTTCACGTCGCTGGCCATGTGAGACAGAGTGTAGCGTTGGCGGTGGCGGCGATCGGGGGTGATTTCCTCATCCCGGCCGGTGAAGGAAACCGGCTGGAAGGAGATGAAGGAGATCTTCTTGGGATTGTCGATGGCGAACCGGATGATGGGGCCGACCTGATCGTTGTTGACGCCGTTGATCAGGGTGGTCACCAGGACAATCTCGATGCCGGCTTCGTGCATGTTGTTGATGGCCCTCAGCTTGACGTCGAAAAGATTGCCGATTTGGCGGTGGCTGTTGGCATCGTTGCCGATACCGTCGAACTGCAGGTAGGCGTAGCGAAGGCCGGCCTCGGCCGCCTTGCGGGAAAACTCCTTGCTCTTGGCGAACTCGATGCCGTTGGTGGCCGCCTGCACACTGTTGTATCCCAGGTCGCGGGCCAATTTCACCGCCTTCAGAAAGTAGGGCGACATGGTCGGCTCCCCGCCGGAAAACTGAATCGACATCTGCCTCCTGGGCTTGATTTCCAGGGCATTGGTCATGATCTCCTGGATATCTTCCCAGCTCAGCTCGTGAACATAGCCCACCTGGTTGGCATCCATGAAGCAGGGGTCGCACATCATGTTGCAGCGGTTGGTGAGGTCCACGGTCAGGACCGATCCCCTGCCATACTTGATGGTGCTGGTGCCGTGCTTGTGCAAGCGCTCGTCGTTGTGAGCCCGGATGTCCCTGCCCGGGAAGTTGCTCTCGATCCAGCGCAGAAACTCTACGTCCTTGGCTATCATGTCCTCGAACTTGCCGCACTTCGGACACTCCTTGACCATCCAGACCTCGCCGTTCCGCTCAACGATCTCGGCCTTGATTTCACCCACGTGCTCGGTCACCAGCGATTGCCAGTCCTGCTCTCCGTTAATGATCCTTTCTCTGGCCTCCATCACGCAGACCGGGCAAAGGGAGTCGGTGGTTCTGGGGAACCCCAAGGTGGGTTTGGACTTCTCCCAGGACTTCTGCAGGGGCTTGTCCGACCACTTGGGCGTAAAGGACGCATTGGGGAAATGCTTGTTGAACGACTGGACGGTGTGGAACACGACCGCGGCCGACGAACAAATGGCGGAGTCCACATATTTCATGAGGCGCTTGGCTGTTGCGCTAGACATGTTCTCTTTCTCCCGATAGGTTCTTTCGCCCCTGCCTGCAGGAAGCGCCAGGCTGATACCCTGTCGAATCACACCCCTTACCAATCCGAATACGCGCCAAACCGGAGAAGCGGGCCCTCAAGGCCGGCAACTCACCGATGAGGATTGCCGGACGCAGGACCGTAGCCGGATGAGGCTCGGGATGTGCAGGTTGCAAAATACTAACCCAATACTGAAAATTTTGGTAGCCCCTTGGCGGACGGCCCGGTGAACGGCTGGGAAATGGCTGCCCGGACTGCCGGCTACACTCCAAATATTGCAGTCTGAATATTAGGAAGCTGAACGGGCGACTGGAAAGCACATTGCAGGGAATGGCGCCATTTGGAGGGCGAGCGGTCCAAAATCGGGCTTCTTGCGGTCCCGGATGGGATTGGGTTGCAGCCATGCGGCTTCCGGCCTTGCCCCCCTTCCGTGCCAGGCGCTATCTTCGCAACAACACCCGGCGGAAACTGCTGCACCCGCGCGCCCCCGGACCGGCATTTTCCCGTTTCGGTGGGGGAAGGCTCTCATGAAACGGCTTGGCGTCTCATCGTCATTCGTATTGGCACTCTGTCTGGCAGGCCTAGCCGGTGCAGAGCAACCGCAGGCGACCGGCCAAGCCTGGGTCACGATCGTCAAGGAACTCGAACGGTCAGTCGTCCTCGGCGACGTGGGGGGGATGACCCGTGCGCGCGACACCGCGCGGAGGCTTTTGGAGGAGACAGCTTCCGGATGCTCGCCTGCACGGCTCCGCTATCTGCTCGCCTACGCCAACTGGCGACTGCTCGGGAGGAATCCGGCGCCGAACGCTTATGAACGCGACTCCCTGGCCGACGAGGCGGAGTCGATGCTCAAAGTCAACCTGGGCCTCAACCCTCGGGACGTCGAGGTCTACGCCCTGCTCGGCTCCATCTACGGAATGAAGATCGGTTCCTCGATGTGGCGCGGAATGACCCTTGGTCCCCGGGCCGGTAAAGCATTCGACAAGGCCGGCTCGATTGACAAGCGCAACCCGCGGTTCCTGCTGCTCATGGGTATGGGTGTCTATCAACGGCCCAAGCGATTCGGAGGAGGACCCGAGCGGGCCGAGCGTTGGCTGCGGTCGGCGGTGAGTTCGTTCGCGGCCCAATCCCCGGACTCGCCATGGCCCAACTGGGGAGGCCTCGATGCCCGGATATGGCTGGGGCGAACGCTGGCCCGGCTGGGCGATTCGGAAGCTGCCCGCAAACAGTACCGACAGGTGCTCGCCATCGAGCCCGACCATGTCCTTGTGCGTGACTTCCTGCTGCCCGGCCTTGATCGATAGAGGGCACCATCCCTGCGTCCCGTTCCGTTCCTGCCAACAATCGACTCGAAAGCTCCAACGTTCGCTCTTCGCCCCGTGAGCCGGCCTTCGACCTCTTACGCCGACCCCATGTTTGGCCGGTCGACGACGGCGTGGTCGAACCACCCTTGACCGCGGAAGAGGCCTGGGGCTACCATGCCCCATGAGCCAACTCCTGCCGCTGTTCCCTCTGGATATCGTCCTGTTCCCCAAGATGGTCCTGCCTCTCCATATCTTCGAGGAGAGGTACAAGCAGATGATCGGGAAATGCCTCCGGTCCAAGGCACCCTTCGGGGTGTTGTACACCCACGAGGGGACCACGGCGAGGGTCGGCTGCCTGGCCGGAATCCTCAAGGTCCTCAAGAAATACGACGACGGCAGAATGGATCTCTTGACCCAGGGCGGCGAACGCTTCGAGACTCTGCATTTCGACACTTCGGCCTCCTATCTTCAGGGATGGACGGAGCCTTTTGCCGACCGGGAGGGCGCCGAGTCACCCGACCGAAAGGCAGTGGAGCGGCTGCTGGAACTCTATCGGGAAACCGCCCGAATCCTGAAGAGGAGCGAGCCCGAAAAGGTGGAGCTCTCGCCGGGTAATCGGGGACTGAGCTTTCGGATGGCTGCCGCCTTCCCGTTCCCGAAGAAAGTCAAACAACGGGTATTGGAAGGACGCAGTGAAACCGAGAGAGTGGCCATCCTCACCGCCTACTTCAGCGAAAATCTTCCCCGGCTGCGCGGCACCGGGGTCGCCGCCAAGAGGGCCGGCTCCAACGGCCACGTTCGCTGAGGGGAAATTTGTGCTATCGTGTCGCCTGTCTTCCGCCGGGTGATTGCCTGTGAACGCGACATCGAGCAAGCGAAGCCATTGGGGATCCAGGATCGGTTTCATCCTGGCTGCTGCCGGTTCGGCGGTGGGCCTGGGCAACATCTGGAAATTCCCCTACGTGACCGGTGAGAACGGCGGGGGCATCTTCGTCCTCATCTACCTGGCCTGCGTGCTTCTGGTCGGCCTGCCGGTCATGATCGCCGAGATTCTTATCGGGCGTTCCACCCAAAACTCACCGGTGGGAGCCTTCCAGTCTCTGGCAGGAACCCGAAGCCCATGGGTAGGAATGGGATGGCTGTCGGTCCTGTCCGCCTTCGTACTCCTATCCTTCTACAGCGTGGTGGCCGGTTGGTCTCTCCACTACGCCTGGCTCTCCATCAGCGGCCAGTTGGCGGGATTGGGGCCGGAGAACGTGGCTCCCGTATTCGGCAGCCTCCACGCATCGGTCGGGGCGAACCTCTTCTGGCACCTGGTCTTCATGGGCTTGACCATTGCGGTGGTTTACGGAGGCGTCTCCAAGGGGGTTGAACGCTGGTCGCGAATCCTGATGCCGGCCCTGCTGATCATGATGCTGGTGCTGCTGATCAACTCCCTGACGCTGGATGGATTCGGAAAAGCGTTCCAGTTCCTGTTCGGCTTTCACCAGGACAAGTTCACGGCCGGCGGGGCCCTGGAAGCCCTGGGACAGGCCTTCTTCAGCCTCAGCCTGGGAATGGGGGCGATGCTTACCTACGGCAGCTACCTGCGCCGACAGGACGACGTCGTGGGAGCCTCCGTCACCATCTCCGCCCTGGATACGTGTATCGCCCTGGTGGCCTCGCTGATGCTCTTCCCCATCATCTTCAGCTACGGCATGGAGCCGGCGGCGGGCCCGGGACTGGTGTTCATCAGCGTGCCCATCGCCCTGAGCCAGATGCCGGGAACGACTTTTCTGGCAACCGTCTTCTTTGGCCTGCTGGTCTTTGCCGCCCTGACCAGCGCCATATCCATGCTGGAGGTCTCCACCTCCTACCTCATCGACCAGCGGGGGTGGCATCGCCGGCGGGCGGCGGTGGCGGCGGGATTGACCACCGCCCTGTTGGGTCTGCCCTCGGCGCTCAGCGGCGGGACCCGGCTGTTCGGCTCCGGCATGGAGTCCATGTTGGGCAGGAACTGGTTCGACAGCCTGGACTACCTGGCCACCAACTGGATGCTTCCGCTCGGCGGACTGGGAATAGCCCTGTTTACCGCCTGGCGCATGGACCGGAGGCTACGCCAGGAGGAATTCCTCTCGGGCAGCCGGCTGCGCTTGTTCTACCAGGGCTGGGTGTTCCTGCTGAAGGTTCCGGTTCCGGTCGCCATCCTGCTGGTATTCCTGCACGCCGTGGGTCTGCTCTAGAGTCGGAAGGACAGGAGCGTCGGCTCATCCAGGATTCTCGGTCCTCTGTCGGCGCCGGAAACGGGGCGGCAACGGCGGATTCGAGGCAAACGGCGGTCGAATTCCTGGTTCTCACCGTCCTCGCGAGCTTGGCGGCACGGCAGTTCCGCTACCATTTCTCCAGAGAGATTCCCTTGATCTCGCTGATCCTCGTCCTCCTGGCCGCCGTCGGCCTGACCATTTCCAGCTACTTTACAGCCGTTGCCTACGGCTGGATCGATCCCACCGAAGAGTGGATCCCCTCCTTCTGCCGCATGGGAGAGCAGACCTGCAGCCGGGTGATTCATTCCCCCAGGGCTCGTGTTTTCGGGCTCCCCAATTCGCTGCTGGGCCAGCTTTTCTACCTCGCCATCCTGGCGGCGGTCTTCGCCGATCTCCTGTTTCCGAAACCCTACATTTGGCTGTTTCTCTCCGCCAGCTTTTTCACCGTGGCGCTGGGGATCTTTCTCAGCTACTCCCTGCTCTACCTGACCCGGATACGCTGTGTGCTGTGCTTCACCTCTCACGCCATCAACGGGATCATCTTCCTGATCCTGCTGCTGGGAAGATGAGACAGACGACCTCGACTCGTCCACCTTGACCGATAGCCGGAACGTGCATGTGGTATTCTTGCGGCGGACCACATTCCTGCAGGGAAGCAAAGGCCATTTACGGGGACGCTCATGGACCTTGACAAGCTCGTAGACACGTTTACGGACACGAAGAAAACCACCGACACGATCGTTCGGACTCTCCGGCAAATTTCCAGGTTGGATGAGGACCGCGCCGCCAATTTTCGGCAAATTCAGTCGCGCATGGTCAAGATCAGCGACATGAAGGGCCAGATGGAGCCGGAAAGCCCGCAGGCAGCCAGCCTGGGGACATGGCTGGATGAGTACGCAAAGCAGTTGGAAGAGGCGCGGGGCGAGTTGGGCAGGCGCTTTGGAGTCGAACTGGAGCAGCGCCTGCAAGAGATGGGCCGTTCCCTGTCAGGACATTACCCGGAACTGAGAACCGGCCTCTTCACCGTCGAACTCGACTTCGATCGCGGTCATGCACTCCTCTGGTTCGGTCCAAGGCAGGAGCAACTGGGACGATACCGCCTGTCTCCCCGGGAAGTCTCCAGTCGTGTCCAGAAAAGTGAGCGAACCCTTGGATCACAGCTTCCGGCAGAAGACTTCCTGACGCGAGTGGAAGAAGCCTGGCTCAGTTGCGTCGAAGGGCGAAGAAGCAGGAAGGCGCCCATCATCCAGGTTCTCTGCCAACTTTCCTTTTTGCTCCAGACGCCGAACTTCAGGAGTGACCCCAAGAAGGAATATTACAAGGGATATGGCCGAGCCGACTTCAGTTACGACCTGTATCGCCTTCAACGAGAGGCGGGACAGTTCCCGCAGACAAAGCGGCTGCACCTTGCCATAGCTACCCGGTCCCAGACGGAGCAGCGCGCCAGACACCTCTGGATTCCGGAAAGTGAAGACGGCAGAGGCTCGGCCTACTCCCACATCACCTTCGGAGAGGAGGCGGTGAGTTGACCGAAATCGCCCCCGAGGTCGCCCGCGGGATCATTGAACGAGTCGGAGGAAGCGGCCAGCCGCCCGAGTATGGTTCTCACCTGTTCACGGTCGGACTGGAGCCCTACCTGACAGTCATCGAAAGGGAATATCTTTCCGGCTTCGTCCGGCAGGGCGGTTCCGCCTTCAAGATGGTGGTTGGGGTGTACGGTGGCGGCAAGACGCACTTCCTCTACGGCGTCCGGGACCTCGCCTGGAAGAACAACTTCGTGGTGTCATACGTCGACCTCAGAGGGGGTGAAAGCCCGTTCCACAGGCTGGAACTGGTGTACAGGGCCATCGTGCGGCGCATCATGCCGCCCATTCCGCAGGGGGGTTCCCTGCCGGGAAGCGGTGAACAGGAGCCGGGAATCGTCAGCTTTCTCAGAACCTGGTACGTCCGGAAGTTCCAGGAGTTCCAGAACATGGGACTGGGGGATGAGGTACGCCAGGAGATGGTCAACTATGTCGACGATATCGCGGGAATTGAAAGCATCAGCTTTTCCAGAGCCGTCAAGGCGGCCTTCAAAGCCTCGCTGGACCGCCGGGAGGATGACTTCACCGACATCTGCCAATGGCTGAGCGGCGAGGGATACGACCGCCGCGCCCATGGACGGCACGGCATTCTCCAGCGTCTCGACCGGACCACCGCCTTCACCCTGCTGCGCTCCCTGGTCCAGTGGATTCGCCAGATCGGCTATTCCGGCCTGGTGATTGCATTGGACGAAGCCGAGCGCATCCCCAGCCTGGCGGCAAGACAGCGCGAGCAGCACCTGAGCAATCTGCGTGAGATTATCGACGAATGCGGGCACGCGAATTTTCAGCGGGTAATGATTCTCTACGCTGTTCCCGATGAGGCCTTCCTGGAAGGTCGCACCCAGACCTACGAGGCCTTGCGCCAGCGCGTCTCCACCGTGTTTGAAGTCCCCAACCCCTCTGGCGTGAAGATGGATCTGGAAAAGATGATCCCCAATCCGGTCGAGTTCCTGCGGGAGGTCGGCGGCAAGCTGGCCAAGGTCTATTCCTGCGCCTACAGCCACTCTTTCGAGGAGGCGAAACTCCGGGAGACCATCAGCCTGATTGCATCCGGGGCCCACGAGCTGCGATTTGGCGACACCGGTTACAAGCGCCTGTTCATGCAGAAACTCGTCAGGGGGCTGGACATCCTGCGAGGCACGGGGTCACCCCCGTCACCGGAGCAGCTCCAACTGACCTCATGAAAGACTCCGGGCAATCACGTCCTGAAGAAGAGACCTCGCATTCCAGGTATGGCGCCGGAAGAGTTGTCGCCGAGCGGCATGGGGGCTTCGAGAAGCGGGTGGCGTTCCGCGACGGCCTGGAACGCTGGGTCAGGCTGGACGACCTCGAGGACGTGACCCGCCGGCGGCCGAAGTCCTTCACCGGCCCGAAATTTCAGCCCATCCCTGACGAAAAGATGAGAGCCCGCCAGCTTGTCGAGGCCTTCCGCCTGGGCATCGTGCCCTGCAGCCAGGTGGAGGACTTCACCTTCGGGCGCGGCAAAGAAATGGAGAAGTTGCGGAACTGGCTGCGAGCGCCCTCGAAAGGGACGCTGCGGGTGGTCGGCGAATACGGGACGGGCAAGAGCCATCTTCTGGGTTACGCTCGCGGGCGGGCTCTTCAGGATGGCTTTGCGGTGGCCTCGGTGGAGATGGACCCCAACGAAAATCCCTTCCACAAGCCCAAGCGGGTCTATTCCCGGCTGGTTCGGAGCTTTCGCTATGTTTCCAGGGCTGATCAAAGGGAGAAAGGCTTTCGCGACTTCCTGAAAGAGGCGCTGGACGCCGGTTTCCTGGATGACCACCACTATTTCAGCCGGCTCGCCCAACCGGATGAAGATCTGTGGAACTGGATAGAGGCGCGGGAAGCGGCCCCGCGCCCCGTGCCGGCCTACGACCCCAATTACCGGCGCTACCAATCCCTGTTCGACTTTTCCACGGCCGCAAACGTCTACTGCTACCTGATCAGCGGGCTGGGCTCGGCCGCGCGCGAGGCTCTGGGGCTCAAAGGACTGCTGCTGCTCTTTGACGAAGCCGAATCCCTCGCCGCCCGGCACACCCCTTACCAGTCCCAGCGGGGACGCCATTTTCTCACCGCGCTGGCACGGATGGCCGGAAACAACCGGCGCCTGTTGCGCCACCCCGGAATCTCCGGCCTTCCCTACGCTCGCCATGCCAACGACATCCCTTTCCTCTACCGCATCCCCTGCGGCGTGAAGCTGCTGTTGGCGTTCGCCTCCGACTATGACTGGCACCGGATTTCAGAGTTGAAGGGAACGCCGCGCCTGGAGTTGAATTCCCTGTCCGTCCGGGCGTTGCGGGAGGTGTTCGAGCAGGTCTGCGAACGGTACCGGGAGGCCTATCACCCGGCTGGGGACTTCGATGCCGGCAGGCTGTTTGCCAGCCTGAATTCGAGAAGAAACCACACCAGGACCTTCATCAAGGGATCGGTGGAGGTGCTGGACTGGGCGCGTTTCAATCCCGGGAAGCCCCTGAAGGACGGGCTCAACCCAAGGACATGAGCCATGCCGCCTCGTGGGGAGTCGACTCCTTCAATCTCAGGGTTTTCAGAACCTCTGATGAGCCAGGGTTCCGGCCCGCCGACTTGAGATGACACCCTACCGCCAGGAATCCGAGGCCAGGCGCGGGCTGCGGCGCGCCTGGACCCCCTTCTTTGCCCGTTTCGGCCGGCTCACGCCCATACAGGGCAAGGCCATTCCCTCGATCCTGCAGGGCAGAAGCGTGGTGATCACAGCGCCCACCGCCTCGGGCAAGACCGAAGCGGTGGCGGCGCCGCTGGCCGAGCGTTGCGCCGGCGAGGGCTGGCGGAAGCTGTCGGTCCTCTACCTGGTTCCCACCCGGGCGCTGGCGAACGACGCCCTGACGCGCATCCAGGGGCCTCTTCAGGACATGGGACTGAGCGTTGTCTTGAAACACGGAGACCGGCCCTATCTGTCTCGCAGCCTGCCGGACTTCCTGATCACCACCCCGGAGTCTCTCGACTCCCTGATCTGCCGCAGACCGGAAGCCTTCCGTCATTTGCAGGCGCTGATCGTCGATGAGATCCATCTTCTGGACAACACTGGTCGCGGCGACCAGGTTCGCCTGCTGATACAACGGCTGCGGAGCCTGGCTTCTCCGGCGGATTTCAGCGTTCACTTGATGTCCGCCACGCTGTCGTCCCCCCGGGAAGTCGCTTCACGATACGTCGACGACTTCGAGGTGGTGACCTCGCCGGGACAGCGGCCGATCGACCACCATATCCTGGATTCTCTGGATGAAGCGATTGGACTGGCGCGTGAAAAAGGATGGAAAAAGCTGCTTGTCTTCTGCAACCTGCGCCAGTCGGTGGAGCGCATGGGGGATGAACTCACGGGGTTGTGGCGTCCCTACCCCGTGGTTGTCCATCACGGCAGCCTGGACCGCCGCATCAGAGAGGAAGCCGAGGCGACCATGAAGAGCGCGGAGGTCGCCGCCTGTGTCGCAACCTCGACTCTGGAAGTTGGCATCGACGTCGGCGACATCGACCTGGTCGTGATTGCGGAAACGCCCTGGAGCCTCTCGTCGCTGCTTCAGCGCATTGGACGAGGCAGCCGTCGGAAAGAGATCATCCGGGCCGCCGCCATCGCCAGGTCGGACGAAGAGAGGGAACACCTGGAATTGATGTTCACCAGGGCCGCTTGCGGACAGCCTCCCCAGGAGAGCTACCAGGCGGATCTGTCCGTAGCCGTCCAGCAGATCTTCTCCCGCCTGTTCCAGTCTCCTGAAGGAGTTCGGGAGTCGACCCTGATCGGCCTCCTGTCGACTCTATGCCCGGAAGAGAGTGTGAAATCGCTCCTTGACCACCTGCGCCGCAAGGAGTTCATCGTCCAGGTCAGGGGCCGCTGGTACGCGGCCTTCAGGTTGATGAACCTGGGGACGCGGGGCAAAGTTCATTCGAACATCCCGGATACGCAGTCTTACGAAGTGGTTGACATCGACTCGGGGAGGGCGATCGGGACCATCGCGGGCGTATTCGATGACGTGTTCTCTCTGGGAGGGAGGGTATGGAGAGTCGTTTCGGCATCTGGCAACATCGTCAGGGTGAAGCGTCGCAGCGGGCGGGCGCCGGCCCCCCGGTTCCGGCCCCACCGCAACCGGGGCGCTTTCGCTCACCTGCTGCCCGACGCACTCGGAGGCTGACCGGGGACGAGTTGAAGCCGTGGAGTTCGTGATGGCAACCTGTTTTCGTCGGCATCGGATACCGGTCAAAAGCCGACCGTCAGGGTCAATGACGTGGAGGCCGCCCGGGCCATGGCATCCCTCGCAGCCCGTCCTCCCCGCGGGCCGGTTCGCCAGGGCCACTGTGTGGCAGATACGACGGCTGCCTGATTGACATGAAGTATGCGGTAGACAACAATTCGTCTTGCTTCTGCGGTAATGGCCGACGACAGGACTTCCTGCTCGCAAAGAACTTGGAGGCTGAGCGGAAATGAACATGCGCGCGGCTCTGGATCGGATGGGAGTCGGGGAAGACCTGCTCTCGGCCGAGGAAAAATCCTTTCTGGACGAGAATGGATACCTGGTCTTTCCCGAGATCCTCACCCGGGATCAGGTCCGCACCTTCAACGATCACCTGGCGGCGCTGGCCGAGAAGGAGGAAAACGGCGGCCGGGTACAGGAGGGCTTTCAGCACGGCACCGTCGTGGTGCTGGACCTGGTCAACAAGGACCCCGTCTTCGACATCTGTATCAGCCATCCGAGGATTCTGGCGGCCGTGGACCGCGTCCTGCCGAAGGGGTTTCGCCTCTCTTCTCTCTGTTCCCGGGCCGTGCTCCCCGGGGGAGGACACCAGGACCTTCACCCCGACTGGCATCCCGCCTGGTGGAGGGACCGCAAGCAGCCCAGCGACCACTTTTCCTGCAATACTCTCTGGATGCTGGACGACTTCACGCCCGACAACGGCGCCACCCGGATTGTGCCCGGATCCCACCTGGGATTGACCTTCCCCGAGGATGAGATGGAAGACATGCAGCAGCCGCATCCCGGGGAAATATGCGCCACCGGAACCGCGGGCACGGTGGTGGTCTTCACCGGACACACCTGGCACAGCGGCGTCAAAAACCGGACCGATGCGCCGCGGAGGTCCCTCACGGCCTATTTCTGCCGGAGGGATCAACCCCAGCAGACCGACCAGCGGGAGGCTCTGCAACCGGCCACCTCTGAACGACTCAGCCAGGCGACCCTGTACCTGCTGGACGTTTAGGGACCGCTCGCCCGCGACCCAGTATTTCGAGCTTGTCTTGCCTGTCAGGAGCACATTCTTGAACCGCCGACGGTTTCTGAAACAGCTCACCGGACTCACCGGCGGCCTGGCGCTGCCTCGGTTGGCGGCGCCGGCCTCGTCCCCCGGGCCCGTCGCTTCAGCCCGGCCTGATCCCGAAGAGGCCGCCAAAGGACAGACCCTCTACAACGGCATCCGACTCCCCGCCGCCTGGCCTCCCCGCTATCCTCCGGAGGACTTCCGCATTCCTGTCGCCCCCCCTTACCTGACGGAAATTCCCGAGGTCATCCCCATTGACCGGGGGCGGCAACTGTTCGTGGACGACTTCCTCATCTCCGAAAGCACCCTCAGGCGCTCTTTTCACACCGCTCGCCTGCACCCGGAGAACCCGGTCCTGAAGCCGGAGACCGCCCTGGAGATGAACGGAGGCCTGCAGCCGGTGGCCTGCCCCTTCAACGACGGCGTCTTCCACGACCCCGAGGACCGCTTGTTCAAGATGTGGTACCACGCCGGCTGGTTCGACGGCATCGCCTACGCCACCAGCCGGGACGGCATTCACTGGACCCGACCCCGCCTGGACGTCGACCCGGGCACCAACAGGGTCCTGGCTCGAGGAAAGGGATTTGAAAGGGACGGGGTGGGAATCTGGCTGGACCAGGAGACTGCCGACCGGCAACAGCGATTCAAGATGTTTGCCTTCTTCAGGGGGCCGGACAAGTTTCGGAGGGGGGAGGTCTATACCTCGGCGGACGGCATTCATTGGGGCGAGCCCACACCCACCGGCCCCTGCGGCGACAACACCACTTTCTTCTACAATCCCTTTCGCAAGGTCTGGGTCTACAGCATTCGCACCTTCCAATTCCAGCCCAGGCTGAGCCGGCTGCGTGGCTACCGGGAACATCCCGACTTTGTGGGTGGAGCCGCTTGGCAAGAGAGCGACGTCCACTACTGGGCCGGCGCCGATGAGCTGGACCCGCCGGCGCCCGACCTAGGCCACCCCACCCAGCTCTACAACGTGGACGCTGCCGGCTACGAGAGCCTGATGATCGGCCTGCTGGCCATCCACCGGGGACCGCCCAACCAGATTTGCCTGGAGGGAGGGTTTCCCAAGCTCACCGAGTTGTGCCTGGGCTTCAGTCGAGACGGCTTTCACTGGCACCGCCCCGACCGGCGCTCCTTCATCGCCCCTTCCCGTCGCAAGGGCGCCTGGAACCGGGCCTACCTCCATTCGGCCGGGGGCTGCTGCCTGGTGGTGGGAGACCAACTCTACTTCTATTTCGGGGCCTGGTCCGGGGAATCCCCCAAGCTGGGAGGCCACATGTATGCGGGCGGCAGCACCGGACTGGCCGTCCTGCGGCGGGACGGCTTCGCCTCGCTGGACGCCCCGGAATCCGGAGGAGCGGTTACCACCCGGCCGCTGCGTTTCCGGGGACGTCATCTATTCGTCAACCTGCAGGCGCCGAAGGGACAACTGAAAGCCGAGGTTCTTGACGCGCAAGGCGTACCGATTGCCCCCTTTTCCAGGCAAGACTGCCTGCCGGTGACCGGAGACAGCACCCTCAGCCGGGTCGCTTGGAAGGAGGCCGCCGATCTCTCCCGGCTGGCCGGCCGGCCCGTCCGCTTCCGCTTTCACCTGACCGACGGCAAGCTCTACTCGTTCTGGGTCAGCTCCGAGGAGACCGGAGCCAGCCACGGCTTCGTGGCCGCCGGCGGCCCCGGCTTCAGCGGCCCCAGCGACACGGTGGGGCAAGCGACGGGATAAACCAACGACAAAAAAGAGTTTTCCACGAAGGGGCACCAAGGGGTTGAGGTTGACCGAGACGGGAAAGCAAGGTCACGAAGGCATTGTCGGCTCTGAATTGCCTGAAACAACAGAGCCTCTTACAAAATTCGGGAGGGTGCGGGACTTGCTGCCGGGAAGGGTCGTGCCCCCCGGGAGCGCGGGCGTCCCGCCCGCATCCTCTTCCTTCCGATGTTATCGCCGCCGCCTTCGGGCTTGCACCCGAGGGCTAACAGCTATCTCCGCCTACACGGCTCGACTCTTGTCCCAAACCTATACCGATCATTTTGACATCTTGATGCTCAACCGATACATCTTGATGTATGCGACGGACGACACTTGCCATTGAAGACCGTCTTCTCCGCCGTCTCAAGGAGAAGGCGGCTCGCGAGGGACGCACTCTTCAGGAGACTGCCAACGATCTGTTGAGGCAGAGTCTGGACATGCGACCGCAGCGGTTGGACTACCGGTTAAAGCTGGAAGGCTGGGACGCGGCGGAACTTCCGGGGGCCGACGTGCTCGACCGGGATAAGCTGTTGGACATCCTGGGGAAAAGCTGATCCGTGCGCGCCTTCGACACCAACCTCGTCCCTGCAAGTCAATCCCGAAAGCGGAAGGAATGCAGGTCCGCGTCCTTCATTACGAAACGGATGCGCACCGGCTTGCCCGCCAACCGGCTTACGTCCTGGCTGCCCTCCCAGGCCACTATCGGGGTCTGGTAGCTGACGTTGCTCTCGGCGGCCGTGCTTTTGGGGTCCCGGCCGGTGCTCAGCGGGGGCGGCACCTCTCCCCAAGCCACCATACGCGAGATCTCGTCTCCGATGATCTCCGGACACTCCGCCAGTGAAAAACCTGGAATCGGTTTCCCATCCGCTGTTTGGATCTCCACCCGAATGCTGCCGGCGGCACTGGTTGAATAGTTGATCTCCAGCCGGCTCCCCTCGAAGGTAATGGGCTTCGTCACCATCTCTCCCCCGTGATAGGGAGCATGCAGCGAAGCGAATCCGTCCAGGCGCAGCGACAGGCGTTGCAAGTGGGCGGTGGACTGGCCGTAGTCCCGCTGCAGGTAGAGAGACATCTCCGCCGGACCGGTCTGCACCACCCCCAGGGCCGGGTAGTTGGTTCGGGTGGACCAGTTGCTCTGACCGGGTCCGGGCCGTACGAAGCTCTTCTTGAAGGTGAAGTCGTAGCGGGTTGAGCCCGCCCGCGTAGACAGCAGCACGGCGTCGGAAACGTCCCGCATGCCCCCGCTGATGCGATTGTGGCGCAAATCGAGGAATTTCAGCTCGTCCGGCGTCAGCAGGCGCCGGCCGAAATGGATGCGGCCCGGAAGCGAGATATAGATCTGGGGGGCACGGAAATAGGGTTGGGTCTGGTTGGTGTAGAGGTGCTGGGAGGGCGTGGTGGTGCCCGTGTCGCTGTAGCTCATGTGTGTCTGCGGACTCCAGTCGAGAAAGTCACCGGAGGTGGCCCGAGCCGTGGCCCGGCGTCCGCCCACCATGTGGCGGGCGTAGAGCACGTACTGCTGCTCCACTTCCGACCAGAACATGACGTTCTGCGAATCGAAGTTGTTCTCCATGGCATAGGGGACGATGGGGGCTTCCCGGATCTTTCGCCAGCGAACGCCGTCTTCCGAAACGTAGCCCACCAGGCTGTAGGGTGCCTCGACGTCTCTTGCATTGGCCTTGTAGCGTTCCGACCGGGGCACGCCGGGACGGGTATCCAGGAAGGCGCAGAACTGGCCCGAAACGGGCAGGATGACGTTGTTGGCCGTCGAGCCGTCGACTTCCACCAACCCCAACTGGGGCTTGGTCCAGTGGATCCCGTCCCGGCTCTCGGCATAGCAGGTCAGGCGGGGCCTGTCGAGTCGGCAACGGTAGTACATCCGGTAGACATCGCCATCCTTGAGGACGGTGGTGTAGAAGGCCAGCTTATCCTCCCAGGGCTGGTCATACTTGATTGCGATGTCCTCCGGTCTGGGTTGCTGGAGCCTGAGTTCCAGTCCCTCCAACCGGTCCACCAGGTACCGGTCCACAAAGAGCTGCCGCTGCGAGCCCAGCGACAGCGCCTGGGAATCACCGGCTACCGGGAAGGCCAGCACCAAGGCCGCCATTCCCCCCGCCAAACTGCCAAATCCTTTAGATCTCATTCGACATTCTCCCTTGTTCCGGCATCCGGCGCCCGACCTGCCTTCCTGGCTTCGAGGCCGGCGCCTGCACGGGTTGAAATGGAACAGGCATGAGGATATCATCCCTTGCCTCGCTCGGCTCCCAGATCCAAACCAGTCCGGGGCGGCAGCCCCCAACCGATTCCGGAAAATCCTTGGCGCTCATCCAACCCCAAGACCGCGAATTCTTCAACCGGGAGCTGGCTTCCTTCCTGCCCGATCGGGTGTTCGACGCCCACGCCCACGTGTGGGCTCACGGCGCCATGCACCCCGGGCGCAGGATCGCCTCCCTGCCCAGGGACGGAGACTACCGGGAGTTCTCCCGCATGCAGCAGGCGCTGCACCCCGGACGGACCTGCGCGGCCAACGTCTTTCACCGCATCTGCCCGCCGGAACACTTCGAGGAGGCCAACCGCTGGACCAGCCGCCAGGTGGCCTGCAATCCCCAATACCGGGGCCTCTTCCTGACCGGCCCGGAGGCCGACCCCGAGTGGCTGCGCCAGGAGGTGCGGCGGCTGGGACTGGCCGGACTCAAGTGCTACCACGTCTACTCCAGGGTCAAACCGACCTGGGAGGCCCAGATTCCCGACTTCCTCCCCGAATCCCACGTCCGCATGGCTCACCAGGAAGGCTGGGCCATCATGCTGCACATGGTGAGATCCAGGGCCTGCGCCGATCGCGGCAATATTGGCTGGATCCGCCACTACTGCACCACCTACCCCGACATGAAGTTGATTCTGGCCCATTCGGCCCGGGGGTTCCAGCCGGCCCACAACCTGGAGGGCCTGCCCCATCTGAAGGGGCTGGACAATCTCTGGTTCGATACCAGCGCCAATTGCGAGGCCATGGCCCACCAGGCCATCATGCGCATCATCGGACACCGGCGGCTCATGTACGGCACCGATATCCCCGTCAGCCACTTGCGCGGAAGGTCGGCCGCCGCGGCCGATACCTTTTTCTGGGCCTACCAGGATTCACCGGTGTGGGGGGAGAAACACTCCCAAATCAAGCCGGTGCTGATCGGACTGGAGCACCTGCGTTCGCTCAAGTGGGCCTGCTGGTCGGAGCGACTCAGCGACGCCCAGGTGGAAGACATCTTCTGGAACAACGCGGCCGAACTCTTCGGAGTCGACTAAGAACAAGGCCACAGGAGGCGCCCATGGCATCCGTTCATCCCGAATATATCCCTCGCGAGGAAGACCGGGAGTTCTTCCAGCGCGAACTGGCATCGTTTGTGCCCGACAAGGTGTTCGACGCCCACACCCACGTCTGGCACCCGGACCACAACGTCTTTTCGGGGAGTTTCCCTCCCCTGGTGGACTACGAGAACTACCTGCGGTTGATGGAAGACATCTATCCCGGCAGAGTCGCCAAGGGCTTGTTCATCCCCACCTTTCGGGATCCCGTGAATATCCCCGCGGCCAACCAGTGGACGGGAGACCAGACCGCCAAGGACGCGAATTGCCGAGGGCACTTCTTCATCACCCCCGATGACGATCCCGAGTGGGTGCGCCAGGAGGTCAAGCGCCTCAAGCTGCACGGACTGAAGTGCTACCACACCCTGGCCCGCAACGCGGACCCCACCTGGGAAGCCGAGATCCCCGACTACCTGCCCGAGTCGCACATCCGGGTGGCCCACGAAGAGGGCTGGACCATCACCCTGCACATGGTCAAGGCCCGCGCGGCCGCCGATCCGGGCAACATCCACTGGATCCGGCATTACTGCGAGAACTATCCCGACATGCAGTTGATCCTGGCCCACTCGGCCCGGGGCTTCCAGCCGGCCCACAACCTGGAGGGACTGCCTCACCTCAAGGGACTGGACAACCTCTGGTTCGACACCAGCGCCAACTGCGAAGCCATGGCCCACCAAGCCATCATCCGCATCATCGGACACGACAAGCTGCTCTATGGAGGCGACCTGCCGGTGACCCACGCCCGCGGCCGCTCGCTTTCAGTCGAGGATTCCTTTCTCTGGCTGGACGGAGACTCCCCCCACTGGCGGGAAAAACATCAACAGCTCAAGCCGGTGCTCACCGGCCTGGAGCACCTGCGCTCGCTAAAATGGGCCTGCTGGTCCGAACGCCTCAGCGACACCCAGGTGGAAGACATCTTCTGGAACAACGCGGCTGGGCTGTTGGGGGTAAAGTGACGGGGGGAAGGGATAGCTGGGCGTCAACACCATTTTGCGGCAACAACCGTGCCGCCGAAGGTGTCGGAGCAAACTGACCCGTTTCACGGGATGGTGACCGTTTCCCGGATGGCCTCTGGCGGCACACCGCGCAACCCCTCCTCCCGGCGGTCCGTGAGAATAAGTGCTATGGCCTCAGCCAAATTCTCGCGTGCTTCCTCACTGGTCTTGCCTTGACCATTGGCCCCGGGAATTTCAGGGTAGTAGGCAATATACCATTCCCCATCCTGCTCAATTATCGCCGTGAACTCGTTTTTCATCAAAAATCTTTCATGGCCGGCATCTTGTCTCATTATGCGGAACTTCCAGCGAGTTATCGACGTAAGTTACTGTATCACCAGGACATCGTCAAGAATCCGGGTGCACGCTACTGGGTAGAGGGTTGGCGGCCAGGCCCGAGCCGCACGTTCAAGAGGCTGAGAGCCTTCTCCTGTTGGGGCGTCGGTCGGGTCACCAGGTCAAAGGGTGGCGATCCGGCGTCCTTGGGCTGGATGCGCTGTCGGGCAATGGTGGCCAAGTCAGCCAGCAACGTCTGGAAGCTGTGGACGGGTAAGCCGTCGGGGCAGCGTTTGGAGGCGGCCTTTTTCCGGGCCGAGGCCGACGGCTGGGCGGCCGCCACCACCGAGGAGCGCTCAGGCCCCTCTTGGTCATCGAACAGCATCGGCGCCAGGCAGGTACGCATGTGATGCTCGACGTAATAGGCGAGCAGACACAGCCACAGATGAGCGCGGACCCGGGGGGCGAGGCGATGATAGATGGGGCGCACCCGCAGATCGAGGGTCTTGAAGCAGCGGAAGGCGCGCTCGACCACGCTGAGCCCCTTGTAGGCCTCCACCGTCTCCTGGCTGTCGAGTTGGGTTTTGGCGAGACTGGTACGAACGACGTAGAAGCCGTCGAGGGCGGCCTCGGCGGCGACGCTGACGGGGTTGCGGCGGTAGGAGAAGCGGTCCGGGGTGATCTCGAGAAGGAAGTGCTTCTTCATCTTGTACTTGTCGACGACCTTGTGGACCCGCTCGCGGATCTTGATCTCACCCTTGAGGGGCCGCCGCTCCCGTTGGGTGGCTTCGAGGACCTGGACGAGTTTGGCCTCGGTGGCTGCGAGAAGCTCCTGCCGCTTGCGGGCTCGCTCCTCGGCCAGCAGCGGATTGCGGCAGACGATCAAGCGCTCTCCAGGATAGAGCGCGGGGCAGGTAATCTCGGCCAGGTCACGCTGGTCGAACAGGGAGGGCTGCAGGGCATCCTGCCGGACCAGGGCCCGGATCGCCGGACCGCGCAAGGCGCTGATCCAGTCGAGTCCCGCCGGTTGGAGGTCCTCGCGGATGCGGGCCTCGGTCAGCAGACCGCGATCTCCGACCAGCGCCACCCGCGACAGACCAAAGCGTTTTCGCAGCTTGTTGACTTGCGAGGCCAGAGTGGAGGGATCGGCGGTGTCGCCCTGGAAGGCTTCAATCGCCAGGGGCCACCCTTCGCGGGTGCACAGCAGCCCGAAGACCAGTTGCAGATAGCCTCGCTTGCGGTCCCGCGAGTAGCCGTGGCGGGCCAGGGGGCAGTGGCGGCCCTCGAACCAAGTCGAAGTCAGGTCATACAAGACCAGGGCGCCCTCCTTGAGGTGCTTGTCGGCCAGGCGGGTCTCGATGGCGGCCTGGCGCTGGAGCAGCCAGTCCATGGCCTGGTAGAGTTCGTTGGCGTCGGCATCGGCGAGGCCGAGCATCTCGGGCAGGGTGTCGGTGGCGGTTTGGGAGGAGAGGCCGCGGGCGGTGGCGAGTTTGGAGCGGGGATCGAGGATGCGGGCGACGATCATGGCGACGACCAGATCGCGCTGGCGGGAGCGGCGGCTGGCGATGAGGGATTCCAGGCCGCAGTGGCGCAGAGAGGAGAGGGCGGCGGCGACATGGCCGTGGGGCAGGGAGCGGACGATGTCGAAGGCGTCCTGCAGGGGGGTGTCGGAAGGGGGGGCGCCTTTGAGGCGGCGGCGCAGGGCGTCAATGAGGTGGGGCGGGAGTTTGGAGAGGTTGGCGAGGGTGCGTTTCCGGACCTTGCCGTCTTTCCAGAAGGACTCGCGCAGGAGGATGGCGGGCGGGGAGCTGCGGTTGGGGACAACGTCTATATACATGACCAGGATTATAAGTCATTAATACATTTATCTCAAGAGAGAAACACATAATATTTTGCATAATTACATGGACATGTTTTGCAGGCGACAAAAAACACCTAACTCCTTGCCAGTGCTACCGTTAGAAGCCAAAATGACGTGAAATTAGCTGGAAGTTCCGATTATGGCTGGGCAGGCTCTTCCCATACCTCAACGATCAAACCTGGAACTCGGGAAAACTCGCGGACATTGGCCGTCACTATGGTCAAGCCGTGGGCAAGGCAGGTGGCTGCCAGCCAGAGATCATTCGGCCCGATCAACTTGCCTGCTGCGCTCAAATCCGCCCATATTTGCGCATGCGCCCGCGCGGTAGCCAGATCTACCGGCAACAGTCGAAAGCGCCCCAGCAGCGCCTCGACCAGGGCCGAACGCTTCGCCCGAACCCCTGATTGCACTGCACGATGTACTCCGTGGAGGAGCTCGCTGGCCGTGACTACCGAGAGATAGAAATCGTCCTGCTGTCGTTGCGCGAGATGACGCTCCAGATCGAGACGCCCCCGCTCATATTCGATCAGGATACTGGCATCAATCAAGACCGCCACGGGTCTCGGACCTCCGCGTGAGCGAGTGCCTGCCGAGCCGCTTCGAGGTCATCGGCAAACTCGTCGGCCTCGGCTGGGGAGAGATGGGGAAGCGACGCCAATAGCGCCGGGAGTTCCCCAAGTCGCTTGCCCGCAGGAAGCGGGCGGAGCTCCGCCACGGGCTTATTTCCACGCACGAGCACGAAACTCTCGCCACGATAGGAAACGCGGTTAATGTACTCGGCGAAGTGACGAGAGACTTCAGTAACAGAGAGTGTCTGTGCCATCGGAGATCCTCCATGAAAAACTGAGAATCATATTATCTGACTTCCTGCTCGATGTCCACTCATTCCCGCCGATGCCGAACCATTGGGCGAAACGCAGGGACTTGGCGTAGTCCTCCTGGGCGCTTCGTCAATGTGCCGTGGCAACCAGATCTTTGAAGCAGGTTGAAAAGATAGGGTTCGGGCTCACGGAATCCTGTTGCCATGTAACTCCTTCGTCGACACCGCGTTGGTACTATGGGTTTTCATGGCTGTTGGGGCAGCTCGTGGTGACAACGAAACGACTTTGTGACCGCTCTTTTCTTGCTGCTGGCGGGCAGCACGGCAAATCACCTTGATGTCGTGATGAAACCTTGCTGCATACACTTGCCGATTACAGCGGACTTCTTCAACGATGGAATCATGCCACATGATGCTATACCTCCATGAGTTCTGGGGGCGTGCAGATTGTTGGCGGTTCATAACCGTAGGAGCGACAGGCTGTCTCGATCTGGGGACGCAGTGCGGCATTTGCTTTGTGGCCTTACCCAGAGACAGGCGTGAGACTGAACACGCGGGAATGTTTCGTAGCGGTCTTAAGGTCACCTCGACGGAGAGCCTGCCGTACCTCGTCAAGCCGATACGCCTCTTCAAGAGAAAGGCAGGGTGACCATCCTTCCGGCTCGTCCAACAGCTCTACCTCAACTTCCGCAACGTAGCTTCCTTCGTGAACGAGTTTCGTCCGTTTTCTCTTACTCATTGACGCCTCCGCTTGAACCCGGCTTTCCTTTTTTGGGATCGAAGGATGTAGTAGTTACCACAAGCCTGCGTTCTTGCACTTCTGCGGCCTTCAATCGGTCCAGCAGTTGGTCGAGATCGCCATTGCACTCGTCCAGGATTTTCTGCCTCGTCCGGTGTATTTCTTCAACGATAGGATCGCGGTACATGACTCTTCTTACAATGGTGCGCTCTCGGCTTCGGGATATAGGGCGTCGATCTGGTGCTGGATGGTGAGCGTACATCCGAGGGCCGTCACCATCCGGCAATAGGTGCGGATGTCATCCAGTCCGAGGCGGCGTTCCCTGCGATCCTTCAACCACTTCTGGCAGACCTGGTAGCCTCCGATACGGTACTCGTAGATTTCCCGCGGAACAGGACCGAAATACTGGGTTCTGTTGACGTGTAGTCGTTCCTCATCGGGTTCAAAGCGAAATCCCTGCGCCTTCGTTTTTGCGACTCTTGCGTCGCCTTGGCCCTCGAACCGACAGGTGGGCGGATCGAGTTCCGGTGACTTGAGTAAGTGCAACTCACTCAATCGCTCGCCGAGTCTCGCGAATTCGGCGAACAACTCCCCGTTCGTGGTAAACGGAATGCGGGGGAATTCGATCCGCAGAAAGTCGGCGTATTTCCTCCGATAGATCGGGGAGTACAACACAGCGTAGATGTAGTGGAAGATCGCCTCGGGTGAGGGAGCTCGGCCATGGGCCGTTGTCAGAGCGGCGACCAGCCTGGAGTTCAGATTCGGTTCTCGTTCGGAAGACCGATGGTCGGTAAAAAGGTCTCCGTGATCGGCAGTGGGATAGATGGGATAGACGTAGAGAGGGAAGTTTACATTTCCACCGCGATAGAACAAATTGAAGTCCTCTATCCTCTGTGAACAAAAGATCAGATTCCATTGCCCAGAACCGACAACATGCCCTTGGCGCCCAACACACAGCGCCAGATTCTTTCCGGCCAGCATGTGGCGCATGACCTCCGGGCGAGGCCTGCAGATAAATCCTTGTGACCTCCCGGTGTAGTAGGTGTAGCGCACGTCAAAGGGCCGGTAGAGAATCGGGACCGTCCTCTCGCGGGTGGGGCCGGAATCCCGCAAGTCCTTCTGCGCCATCGTCACTTTCCAGTCTTGCGCATCCTTGCCCAGTTGCCAGCCGTCCCGGGCCAATTCCGGGTCCATTCCCGAAAAGGGAACGACGGTGTTCCACACGCCCTCCTGCGACCAGTGGATCGTCAATCGGTCGCGGGCGGTGACGATCCCGACACTGTTGACCGGGAAAACGTCAGGGATGGGAGTGAACTTTCGAAACTGCGCTTCGAGCGCGGCGTCGCGGGGCACGAACAGGTAGAACGGAGAGACCGGGTTCAACTGGCGCCATTTGGTGCTGCCTCGGTCGTGATCGTCCAGCCAGGAATACTTGCTCCCGCGGGTTCCGTAGCGTTCGGCGTGGTGGACCCTGGCCGTTCGGCATTCCTGTTCATCCTGCCCATCCCTGTTTGAATTGCCGCGTTTCACCAGGAAGGCGATGGCCACGCCCTGCCGGATGTCGAAGACGTTGATGTCTGGGCTGCCGTCCGGGCAAGTCTCGCGTTTGAGCGCGTTGCCGTGGAGGTCCAGAATATAAATGTCGTCGAAGGTGCGCATCAGGCTCCGGCGCATGCCGCGAAAGGTGGGATTGTCGAGGTAGCTGTGGTTGGTGATCATGCCGACGACACCCCGTCCGGCCTGCTCGATTTTCCACTGGGCGAATCGGAGAAACTTGACGTAGTCGTCCTGAAGCCATTTCGGGTTTTTCTCGCCCAGAGGCTTGCCGTCCACCTTCTTGTAGTCCTCGATCAACTCCCGTATCCAATCGCCCCAGTTGCTGGAATGGCCGGAATAGGGAGGGTTGCCCAAGATGAGCAGAATGGGGGTCTGCTTCTTGACCACGCTGGCCAAGCGGGATTCCTCGGCCAAGGCGGAATAGAAGGGCATGCGGGTCTGTCCCAGTTCCGTCATTTCGAGGGTATTGGTAAGGTAAAAGGGCACGCGCTCGTCGTCGGCGAGACGGTGCCCGAGTTCTTCCAGAAAGAAACCCATCTTGAGATGGCCGACTGCGTAAGGCGCCATCATCAGTTCGAGGGCGTAGAAGTTCCTGAGAATATGCCGGCGGATGAAGTCCTCCCTGCCGCCGCTGCCGTACTTGGCCTCGAACTCGCCGACGGCCTGTTGGGCGGCGCGAGCCACAAAGGTCATGGTGCCGGCCGCCGGGTCGAGCAAGGTCACGCCGTCGGAGGCCAGACCGTCGCGCTCATTGAATTCCGTCTTGAGAAGGCCGTGCAGGGAACGCACGATGTAGCCCACCACCGGCTCGGGCGTGTAATAGACTCCCCGGCGCTCGCGCTCCTCGGGATCGTATTGCGCCAGGAAGGTCTCGTAGAAATGGACGACCGGGTCGCTGCCCTTGCCCTCCTGATAGTAGCGATCGAGAATGCCGGGAGCGTCGGCCACGGCCAGAACTTCGGCGATGTCGTCCACACACCAGGCCAGCGGCACGGGCAAATCTCCCAGCGAGATGAAGCGGAACAGGTCTCGCAGGACGCCGATGGTGTGGGGGATGTTGTCAAAGGCGGCGCGCCGGTTGAAGCCGTCCCCGGCCCGGGTGCGGGCGGCGAACAATCCGTAGGTAATGGTCTGGGCGAACAGATCGGCAAAATCTTCGCGCGTCAGCGAGCCGATGAGGTAGGTCTGGAAGGCTTCGTAGAAACCGGAGAGCACACCAGGTGTGTCCTTTTCCTGCTGAAACTGCTCCCCAATCACTTCGCGAAGGAGTCGCGTTCGTTTGGCCAGATCGACGGCGAGCGATGCGGCCGTGAACGTCTGGGGAAGAGCAAAATCGAGGTAGCGGTCGAGTAGGCCGAAAAGCTCATCCGGCTTTTCGATCGTCGGCGTCAGGCGCAACACGTTGAGGACCAGGGGCCGGGCAGCCAGGACCGTCTGCTCGCGTTGGCCGTTCCGGTACAAACGGAACTCGAGAAAGTTGGTGAGAATGAGATTCGGGAACGTGGAGCGGTAGCGTTTGAGCTGCTCGGAATCCTCGACCAGGTCCAGACGCTCTTCCGTCGGTTTCTTGGCCTCAACGTAGCCGACGATGCGGTCCTTGCCGTTCCAGAGGCGGAAATCCGGGTTTCCCCCCTCGGTCGGCCTGGGAAGCGTGGTGACGTGTACGTGGCTCCTGCCGGTTTCTTGGGCGATGCCTCCCAGCATTTTCCCAAGTGCCGGATAGAAGCTCTCCTCCCGGGCGTCGCCTTGACGGGCCACGGCGGCCAGATCTTTGAAGTAGGTTGAAAAGATGGCTTCCGAACTCAAAATACTATCCACTGAGCCTTTTGCAAAAATCGGAGTCGGGCGATCCTGATTCAGATCGAGGGGTTTCCTTCCCGAGTCCGTCAAGGATCCTGTGACACGGAACCTGTTCGCCGGCTGAAGCTTAATGACAACGCAAGGCATAAAAACACAAAAAGAACCCTCCGATCAGCAAGACTCGAAATCAAGAAACTCGTTTTGTGCCTTTTGTGCTTTTTGTGGTTTCTGTTGTCTCTTGTGCTCTTTTGTTTCAGCCGATTTCGACTGCCCCCTGCTCCCCCGGCACGAATTGTGGATATTATTTCTGCCATGAGCGGATACGGTGCCCCATCTCTCTATCGGAAATCACGCAGCCTTTTCGGGAATCCGTAAGACCACGCTCCACCATGCGTTCGAACGCAAGTTCACGCAGGATTTCCTCATAGGTCGCATCATCCGGCTGCGAATCAATGACTTCCTTCATTTTCTCTTTCACTATCGCCATGGACTCTCTCCTCCACTTGAGGCCAATACATCCTCAGACAACCGCTGCGCTTAAGTGCTTCCCGGACGACCAAGGCTTACTTCTTCCCCGCGGCCTCGGCGGACGACTGGGGACGGCCCGAGACGTCGCCACCGAGCCAGCGGTAGGGGCGCGGGTAGAGGGCCAGGGAGCGGTCCTCTAGCGGCAGCTTGACGGGCACGCTGCCCAACCGGGCCGACATTTTGGAGGCGATGGCCACTTCCAGGGCGTGGCGCTGGGTCTCTCCGGTGATACGGGGCGGAATCCCCTTGGCCACGGCGTCGATCAGGCAACTGATGGGAGCCAGCACGTAATGCCGCTCCGAGCCGTGGTGGCCGATTCGCTCCAATAAGGGCGAAAGCTCCTTGGAAACCGGGTCCCAGGACCAGGGGCGATAGCCGTGGTCCACTTCCTTGCGCGCGCCCTTGGCGTCGAATCCCTGGAAGATCTGGGTCAGAGGCTCTCCGTGGCGGTCCCATCGCACCAGCGCATCCTCGGTCCAGACCTCCACCCCCCGGTGGGGCGCCACCGCTTCGGCGCCGAAGACCTGGCACTCCAGCCCGGAGGTCAGGCGGAATCGGCCGTTGATGTTCAGTCCATAGTCGGTGGCGGCATCGTCCAGGGCCTCGGGCGGGGTTCCCCAGGCGATGACTTCCTCCACCCGGGCCTGGGTGAAGTGCTCCAGAACCAGGATACGGGCCGATCCGCCGGCCAGGATCTCGCCGCGGTAGCTGTGAACCGCCACCCCCTGGCGTTTCCCCAGCTCTCCCGACGCCAATCGTCTGCCGGCCTCCTCCACTTCCCAGTTGGCCCGTTCCAGGGCGCCGCCGGCCAGCACGGTCCCGCGCTGCTTGCAGGTCTCGATCATCCGGTCGGCGTCCGACAGCCTGGCGGCGAAGGGCCGGTCGGTCTGGACTCCCTTGACTCCGGCCTCGGCGCAGGCCACCACGCCATCCGCCATGTACTTGGTGGGGGTAATGATGGCCGCCAGGTCGGGGACCACCTCCTTCAGCAGGGCGTCGGCGTCCCGGTAGAGAGCCTTCACTCCGAAGCGCTCCCCCACCACCTTGCGCCGCTCCGGGTTCCATTCCGCGATGGCCACCAGATCGGTTTGGGGCAGAGCCCGGTAAATCTCGGCGTATTGCTGGCCCAGGCGGCCGCAGCCGATGACGGCCACGCTCAGCCTGTCCTTCGACGCGGCGCCCGAAGCTTTTCGAGGATAGAGTCCTCCAGCGGCTACCGCTGCCGATACCGATTGAATGAGAAATTCCCTTCTGTTCAACGTGTTCATGCTTTCTGCTCCTCCGGAGTTTCCGCCGGTTGCCCGGGCTTGGATGGGTTCGTCTCCGGCCCGTCAGTTGTCTTTGGGCCGAGGCCAGTCGCCATGATATCTCCCCGAATCCTGATCTTGTGTCGCAGACTACCGATCAGGTCGGCGCACTGCCGGTCATCATGCTGCCGGCCAGAAAGGTACTACGCGCGCGACCGGCTTGCCGTGCCTGGTGACGATCAAGCCATCTGCGTCAAGCCGGTCCAACGACGACAAGCACTGTTGCTTGAACTCTGCAGCTTCAATGGTCTTCATCTCACTTCTCCTTACCAGAATGGACATAAGTATACGACTAGATTTCCTGCACCGAAACGACATTGACGGATGGGTCAAGGTTTGCGAATTCCGGTTGTAGATTGTCGGCAAAAAGCGGGACGAAACCCGGAGCCAAAAGTCTCCCGGCAAGAGGGGTTCATGATATCCTGCACATCCCTCAAAACCTCTGTGGACCGGGAAGCCGCGCTGACAGCCTTAACTGGAAGCCCCTTGCCCCAACCTCGTGGCTTCGGGTCCGCTCCGTGCAAGGAGACTCGCGATGATCAGACGCCAATTCATGAAAACAGCCCTGGCTGCCGGTCTGACCTCGGCAACCATCCCGGCGGCATCGGGCGCGGGACGGCCGGCCCCCGGAGCCGGCGGCCACGGGGGCAAGAAGAAGCCCCGGATCATGTTCTATAACGACGCTCGCCATCCGGCCATCTACATGTACGAACCTCCCATGGAGAAGGAGCAGTTCGAAGCCGCGGTGGATGAAGTGCTGGGAACTCCGGTCGACACCCTGGTGTTCGGTCTGGGCGACGGGCGCACGGTTCTTCACAAGACCGAGGTGGGAGAGCTGTGGGGAGATCCGGTCAAGAAGTGGCCCCACCTGATCTTTCGCCGGGCCCACCAGAACGCCAAGATGATGCTGGAATCGGGACGGGACCCCTTGCGCATCGTGTGCGACCACGCCCGGGCCAACGGACTGATGCTTTACCCGTCTTTGCTGCTCAACCGGGGGCGGGGAGCGGACCGCCACCGGGACGTTCGCGCGGCCAATTTCACCTGGGAAAACCGGCACCTGGAAATTGGAGCCGGGGGCGACCTGGACGAGAGCTTCACCGGGTCGAGGCAACTGGACTTCAAACACCGGGAAGTGCAGGACGAGCGTTTCGCGCTCATCGAGGAAGTGCTGAAGAACTACCCCATCGATGGGTTCGAGTTGTGGTTCGGCCACCACTATTTCTTCCACCCCAAGGAAGTGGAAGCCGGACTGGAAACCATGACCGCCTGGGTCAAGCGAGTGCATAAGGCCGTCAAGGCCAGCGGGAAGAATCGCGAACTGGCGGTTCTGGTCCCCGCCAACATCGAGTGGGCCCGCTCGTTGGGGCTGGATGTGCCGGAGTGGATCCGCCAGGGCATCGTGGACGTGATCAACGGCCAGAACTACTACCAGAAGATCGACAACCTGGCGGACTTCCGGCCCCTGCTCGAGATTGCCAAGGGCACCTCCTGCCGCATTCACGCCGGCACCAACGCCATCCTGAAATCGGACCGCGTGAGCGGCGGCACCATCGAGATGATCCGCGGCGTGGCCTGCAACTACTGGGCCCAGGGAGTCGACGGCCTCTACCTCGGCCAGTGGTTCGCCGGCACCAACTGGCCCTACCAGGCTCCCTTCTACGAGCAGTTGAGGGAGGTCGCCTATCCCAAGCTCATGGCCCCCAAGGACAAGTTCTACATGGTCCCCACGGCCGATCAGACTCGAAGCAGGCCTCCGACGCAAACGGCTCCCCTCCCTGTCGAGCTGAAGGAACACCGGCCCGTCAAGTTCGAACTGCCCATCGCCGACGACCTGCCTTACTGGGACAAGCAGAAGCGGGTTCACGAGGTTCTGTTGCGAATTCGCCTGGCCGACAGCACCGAGCTCGATCAAGTGACCTTCAAGCTCAACGGGACCGAGCTGCCCCAATCCCAGGCGCGCAAGATCAATCACCTCTATCGAATGCATGCGCCCCGCTTCAGGGTCAACAACAGCTACTGGTACATCTACCGGCTGGAACGGGACAACTGGCCCAAGCAGGGTAAAAACACCATCGAGGTCACCCTCAACAAGCGGGACCCCGACATCACTCCCCCGCTGCAACTCCGCGACATCGAGATTGAAACCCGCTATCTGATGGGCCGAAACTACTACCGCAGCAGCGAGGATACCGATCTCGGCCCAGCGGCGATTTCCAGGCCGCGCGCCTAGCCAGCATTTCCCAAGAGGAGTCCACGAAGGACGACGAAGGGCCACCAAGGGGTTGGAGACGGCTCAGGAGGTTCCGCCAATGGTCGCACAGGAACATGTCAAGAGATTCATGGACCCGACGTGAGCTGCCTTTGGCGAGAAATCCAGGTGAGGGGAATTTAGCGAGAGGAGCAGACAGCATGTGTGCGTTTGCAAAACGGGGGACGATCCTTTTCCTGCTGCTCTGCTGGTGCGGCGGCCCCGCGCTTTGGGGGCAACCGCCCCCGGAAGTCCCCATGACCCAGATACCCCAGATCGCCCGGTTCGCCCGGGACCGGCAGGTGGCCGACCGCTTCGCCAACCTGGCGGAGTTTTCCATTCGGCTCCTGCAGTGGAAGGGCACCGACCGTCCCTCCGTGATCAAGGCGCAACGATGGCTCAAGTCGGAAATCTACAAGCAGACCGCGTTGGGTGGCGAAGCCAGGACTCCGACCCTGGCCGAGGCCGGCCGCATGGCCGGCGACGGCTACTGGTCGTTGCGCAGCCCCCAACTGGTCAGGATCCAGGTTGGGGACGACATCGAGGTGATCCAGGGGCCGCGGGAATTGCGCCTGCTGCAAGGCAAGCCCTCTCCGCTTCCGGTGGTGCTGCGAAACGGTGACTCTTCCACTCTGGCAATCACCCTTATAACGACCAGTTGGAAGGGAACGGAGACTAGCACTTTCCGTCTAAAGCCCGGACGAGCGGCGGGCACCTACTTGACATTGCGCACGGACGTCGGATCGGAGGCAGTGCCCAGCCTGGAAGTGCAAGTCAAAGGCAAGGCCAGGCCCATCCCGCTGGAGGTTTCGGCGGTCCGGGCGGGCCGGCTGAAGGTGCGGGTGCTGGATGAGGAGGGCTCGGTGACGCCGGCCCGGATCTACCTCACCGGTTCCGACGGGCGGGCCTACCGGCCGGCGGAGGCGCTGGCGCGGGTATCCAACGCCGACTACGGGCAGGCCTTCGGCGGGGACTACTACTTCTACAGCGGCGGGGATTTCCAGGTCGACCTGCCTCCCGGGGAAGCCACCCTGGAGGTGGTGAAGGGCTTCGAATACCAGCCGGTCTCCCAGGCGGTTGCCATCGCGCCCGGTGGTTCCAGCAAAGCGGAAATCCGGCTGCAAAAGCCGTTCGACCTGCGCCGGCAGGGCTGGTTCTCCGGAGACACCCACATCCACCCCAACGTCTACGACGATCGTCTCATGCGGCCCGCCGACGTCCTCCTCATCGCCAAGGCCGAAGACCTCAACCTTCCCCACCTGCTGGTCTGCAACGACGTCTCCTCCCACATCAACGACCGGCAGTATTTCCAGGGGCGGCCCCATCGCCTCTCCGAGGAAAATACCATCCTCTACTGGAACCAGGAGATGAGGGCCGGGGACGTCAACAACCACGTGGGCTACCTGGGCTTGAAAACGCTGGTTCAGCCGGCCTACGTGGGCTGGCCCGGGACTCCCCTCCCCTTCGACTATCCTCCCAACTACCGGATGGGTCTGGCGGCCAAGGCCCAGGGGGCGTTCGTCACCTACGTGCATCCCGGCCTGCCTTCCCAATACCCCGTGGATATCGCGCTGGGGGCCGCCGACACCATCGACGTGATGTGCCAGCGCAACGAGGACACCAACACCGAACACTGGTACCAGTTGCTCAACTGCGGCTTTCAGTGCCCCATCTCGGCGGGAACCGATGCCTTCCTGAACACGCCCTACCACCTGATCGCAGGCGCCGGGCGGATCTACGTCCGGTCCGGTTCCCCCCTCACCTACGAGGGCTGGCTCAAGGCCTACCGCGAGGGGCGCAGCTTCGCCACCAACGGTCCGCTGCTGAAGTTCCGGGTCAATGGAAAGGAAGCCGGAGAGGAAATCCGCTGGGAGGCAGGGAGCCTGTCGTTGGAGATAGAGGCCGAGGCCGTCTCCCACGTGCCCATGACCCGCATGGACCTGATCGTCAACGGCCGGGTCACGGCCAGTCAAGAGGCCGAAGAGGGCGGGAAGCTCATTCGCCTGAATCGGGAAATGGAGATCTCCGACAGCGCCTGGGTGGCGGTGCGGGTCTATGGCGGACCCCACAAGCTGATTCCCAACGATACGTCTCTTTACGCTCACAGCGGTCCCGTGTATTGTTACCGGGGAGACAGGAAGATCGCTATCCGGGAGTCGGCCGCCTTCTTCGTCCGCCAAATCGACCAGATGATCCACAGACTCGAGACCCGGGGGGTTTTCAGGGATTCGGCCGACAAGGAGGCCATGTTTCAACTGTTCCGAAAGGGACAGCAGGTGTACCGAAAGATCGAAGCCGAGGCGGAGCGGTGACTGCCGGCAGTCCGTGACTGCCGGGCAAGCAGGCTGGGGAAGCCTCGCCCGGGCAGGAAGGACGAAGGATTTCGGCCCGGACGCGGAATGGCCCCTAAGCAGAGAGGTTTTTCGTGATCAGACGCGAGTTCATGAAGTCGGCCCTGGCGGCCGGGACGGCTGCTAGTCTGGGTGGGGTGTCGACCGCCGCGGCCACTGTCAAGACAACCAGGAAGGCCAAGTATCGAGGTGGCGTGGTGGGCCTGGGCTGGATGGGCGTGCTCTACGACATGGGCACGCGCGATTACGAGAACATCCTGGGATCCTACAAGACCCCCAAGTACGACCTGGAGAGCGGCAACCGCCCCACCCCCGACTGGCTGGACGTCCACCGCAAGTTCCACCATCACGACCACCCCGGCAAGGAGGGACTGGTGGCCACCTACGCCGAAGCCCTCTGGGACCGGCCCGAGGTGGAGCTGGTGGCCGGCGCCGACCGGGACAAGAAGCGCCTGGCCATGTTCGGCGAGCGCTACGGCATCGAGGCCCTCTACACCGACGCGCTGGAGATGTACGAGAAGGAGAACCTGGACATCCTGGCTATCGCCACCAACACCAGGGGCCGCTCCTTCCTGACGGTCAAGGCGGTGGAGGCGGGTGTGAAGGGGATCTTCGTGGACAAGCCCATGACCTTCACCCTGAAGGAGGCCGACGACATGGTCAATGCCTGCGCCAAGGCCGGCGTGCCCCTGGTGGGCGGCGCCACCACCGTGTCCCATCCATCTTTCGGCAAGGCCAAGGAGCTGATCGCGAGCGGCGCCATTGGAGACGTCATCTCCATTGAAGCGCAAGCACCCATTTCGTCCCAGCACCAGGACTGGAGCTACTTCGTGGAGAGCGAGCTGGCCTGGGTCAGCGGCACCGGAGACAAGCCCCGCCGGGAGCGCGGCAGCAGCGAGTTCACGGGACAGGGGATCATCGTGGCCAAGGACGGCACGGTCGTCCACATCCGGGCCGGTGCGCCCATGGTGACAATCTCCGGCAGCAAGGGTGAGATGAGTTTCGACAGGTCTCGGCATTACTGGCGGCTGTGGCAGGACAGCGAGACACCCGCGGGCAAGCGGCGGGTCCGGATGCCCTGGCCCGACCCTCAGTTCGGCCTGAGCATGCGCACCGTCTACTGCCTGGACGACCTGATCGCCTGCATGGAAGGCCGCATGAAGGAACCCAAGAACTCTGGCCGCCTGGTGGCGGTGGCCCTGGAAGCCGAGGTCGGTCTGAAGCAGTCCTCGGCGCGAGGGGGCGAGCGGGTCGAGCTGCCCCTGAAGGACCGCAGCCTGGGTTTGACTTACGACTGGTTCCGTTGAGGAGAAGGTCATCCCTCGCACCGAATCGGTTGATCGGAAGCCGTGCGCCGAGTCCGTCCGCATTCCCGCGGTCGGCGCGATCTGCAATGAATAACAGATAAGGAGAACCAAGATGATTCGACGTGAGTTCATGAAGTCGGCCGTGACCCTGGGAGCGGTCTCGGCAAGCGGCCTTTCCCTGGGCGCGGCCCCGGCTGCCCTGCCCAAGAAGAAGGGAAAGGCGAAATACCGAGGCGGCGTGGTAGGTCTAGGCTGGATGGGTGTGCTTTACGACATGGGCACGCGGGACTACGACAACATCGGGGGGTCCTACAAGAACCCCAAGTACGACCTGGAAAGCGCCAACCGTCCCACCCCCGACTGGCTGGACGTCCACCGCAAGTTCCACCACCACGACCATCCCGGCAAGGAGGGACTGGTGGCCACCTACGCCGAGGCCCTCTGGGATCGGCCCGAGGTGGAGCTGGTGGCCGGCGCCGACCGCGACGAGAAGCGGCTGGCCATGTTCGGCGAGCGCTACGGCATCGAGGCCCTCTACACCGACGCCCTGGAGATGTACGAAAAGGAGAACCTGGACATCCTGGCCATCGCCACCAACACCAGGGGCCGCTCCTTTCTGACGGTCAAGGCGGTGGAGGCGGGTGTGAAGGGGATCTTCGTGGACAAGCCCATGACCTTCACCCTGAAGGAGGCCGACGACATGGTCAACGCCTGCGCCAAGGCCGGCGTGCCCCTGGTGGGCGGCGCCACCACCACCTCCCATCCGTCCTTCGGCAAGGCCAAGGAACTGATCACCGGCGGCGCCATCGGGGAGGTCAGGTCGATCGAAGCCCGTGTCCCCCTGTTGTCCCAGCACCAGGACTGGTGCTACTTCGTGGACAGCGAACTGGACTGGGTGAGCGGCATCGGCGACAAGCCCCGGCGGGAGCGCGGCAGCAGCGAGTTCATGGGACAGGGGATCATCGTGGCCAAGGACGGCACGGTGGTCCACATTCGGGACGGAGCCCCCACCGTCAAAATCTCGGGAAGCACGGGGGAGATCGTCTTCGACGGCAAGCGCTGGATCCTGTGGCAGGACGTGGACACTCCCTCGGGACGCAAGGGGCGGGTGGAGATGCCCTGGCCCGATCCCCAGTGGGGCAGCATGCGCACCCCCTGGTGCCTTGACGACCTGATCGCCACCATGGAAGGCCGCATGAAGGAGCCCAAGAACTCGGGACGCATCGTGAGGGCGGCTCTCGAGGCGGAATTGGCCATGAAGCAGTCCTCGGCCCGGGGCGGCGAGCGCATCCAACTGCCGCTCGAGGACCGCAGCCTGGGGCTGACCTACGACTGGTTCCGTTAATCCTTACCAGGCGGGTTTCGGATACAGGACACCAATCGTACCCATTCCCGACATTCGCCCGGAAGGACCATGGACCGGGAACAAAGGAGGACAACCATGATTAGACGCGACTTCATGAGGTCTGCCCTGGCCCTGGGGGCTGCCTCCGGGACCGGCCTCACTCTGGGAACGGCGACGCCTGCGGCGGCCAAGAAGACCTCCAAGCCCAAGTATCGAGCCGGGGTGGTCGGCCTGGGATGGACGGGGGTCCTCTACGACGTCGCCAAACGGGACGGCTCGCACCGCCAGGGCCCCTGGTGGGATCCGGCCTACAAGGTGGAGGACACCAGGCGCATTACCCCGGAGGTGGACGCCCATCGCAAGTTCCACCACCATGACCACCCGGGCAACGAGGGATTGCCCTCTTCCTACGCCGAGGCTCTGTGGGACCGCCCCGAGGTCGAGCTGGTGGCCGGGGCCGAGCGGGATTTGAGCCGCCTGAAGATCTTCGGGGATCGCTACGGCATCGAGGCCCTCTATACCGACGCCCTGGAAATGTACGAGAAGGAGGCGCTGGATATCGTGGCCGTCTGCACCAACACCAAGGGTCGGGCCTTCCTGACGGTCAAGGCTGCCGAGGCCGGCGCCAAGGCCATCTTCACCGAGAAGCCCATGGCCTTCACCCTGGAGGAGGCGGACCGCATGGTGAAGGTCTGCGCCGACCGGGGGATCCCCCTTTCCTGCGGGGCCATCACCACCACCCACCCCTCTTTCGCCAAGGCCAAGGAGCTGGTAACCGGCGGCGCCATCGGCGAGGTGACCTCCATCGAAGCCAGAGGTCCCGGCGCCCAGCATCAGAACTGGTCCTACTTCCTGGACAGCCCGCCGGCCTGGGTGAGCGGCACGGGAGACACGGAGCGCCGTCCCGGAGGCAGCACCGAGTTTGGCGGCCAGGGGATGCTGGTGACCGAGAAGGGGCAAGTGGTCCACTTCCGGAAGGGAGCCCCGGGGGTGCGGATCAGCGGGACCAAGGGCGAAATCCAGTTCAGCTTCCGCCCCGGCTGGCAGTTGTTTCAGGAAGTGACCCCGCCTTCGGGCAGAAAGCAGATGGTGGAGATGCCCTGGCCGGCGCCCCGGTTCATCCCCCCATATGGGGCGGTCTACAGCCTGGACGACCTGATGAGGTGCCTGGCCGGGGAAATGGACGAACCCAAGAATTCCGGCCGTCGGGTGGCCACCGCCATCGAGGTCGAAGTCGCCCTCAAGCAGTCCTCGGCCCAGGGCGGCGCCCGGGTCTCCCTGCCGCTCGAGGATCGGTCCCTGGGTTTGCTCTACGATTGGTTCCGGTAGATGGGTGAGGCCGTCGTTTATCGTGTGAAAATAAAGAGTTATCCACGAAGGAACACCAAGGACGACGAAGGGCCACGAAGGGACTGAGGTAATTCGCCACGGGCACGACTTGATACTGCAGGGCAATCGGCCCTACACGGAAAACCGAAGTTTGATGCCGCAGGCGGCGGACAACTTCGCCAGCGTGTCAAGGCGAGGGTTTCTTCGCCCGGAGAGCGCCCTGGAGAGCGCAACTCGGTCCAATCTTGCCTGCCGCGCAATCGCGGACACACCGCCTTGTGCCTCGGCAACGTTGCGAAACGCCTTCATGAGCAAGCGGGGATCGTCGTCCATTTCTTCGATCGCCGCATTCAGATAGGCGGCGATATCCTGGGGTGTTTTGAGGTATTGGCTGGCCTTATGTTCTTTAGTGGGCATCCCGTTTCTCCTGTTTGTAGGCTTTCCAGTATGCCTGAGCCCTCACGATGTCATTGGATTGACGTTTCTTGGTTCCGCCGCCCAACAAGACTACAAGCTTCTCACCGTCACGGCCGTAGTACACTCGGTATCCAGGTCCGAAGTCGATCCGAATCTCGCAGACTCCGTGGCCGACACTCCGGTAGTCACCAAAGTTCCCTAGCTCCACTCGGTCAATACGTGTTTGGACACGGGCGCGTGCCTCGGAGGACAGGTTGACAAACCAGATATCGAAGGGGTCAGTACCGTCTTCCGAAACGTAGTGGACAACCTTCGTCATTTTTGTGATTGTAGTCATTTGACTACAAATGATCAAGGACAACCGTTGTTGCCCGATCTCATTTTCAAAACCCGTTCCCTGAAAAAAGGACAGCCCCTTCCATGACCTCGTCCAACCTGGATTTTGACAAGCTGAGAGTCGTCGACCTTTCCAAGCCGCTGGACCCCGCCACCGAAAAGCGGCGCTGCAAGCTGCATCGCCATCACACCTTCATCGGCGGGGTGGACGGATACCACGCTCACATCGACATCACCTCCCACCTGGGCACTCACCTGGAGTTCCCCTACCACTTCAGAGACGAGTGGAAGGACGGCATGAAGCTTCCGATCGAGCGCTTTCTGGGACGTGGCATCCTGCTGAACCTGGAAACCGCCCGTCCGCGCGAGCTGATCCGGACCGAGGACCTGGAAATGGCCGACCGCGGCCGGGTACGCCCCGGTGATACGGTTCTGCTGGACTCTCCCTTTCACAGCACCCCTTTCGTCCATTCTCCGGACGACCGGCGGCCCGACATGTCCGAAGAAGTCGGACGCTGGTTTCTGGAAAAGAAGGTCAAGTGCGTGGGCTGGGGTGACGGCATCGCCATCGAGAACCACGTCCAGGGCTGCATCGCCTGCCATGAGCTGATGCTGGGGAATGACATTCTCCTGCTGGAGGTGGTTTGCAACATCGATCAGCTCAGGGCGGAAACCTTCATGATCACCTTCACCCCGTTGCCCATTCACGGTCTGGACTCCTGTCCGGTCCGGGTGGTGGCGGTGGAAGGCATCCCGGGAGTCTAGCCCATCTTTGACATGGCTTCCGACTGAACCTTTATTATCAACATGTTACAAAGGCACAAACCCGCAAGTGGCACTACAAGCGGCATGGGTGCTATTGCATCGCCTCTGAGGTGTTGTCCCTCAGCGCATCCGAGCTTTCTCTGAAGTCGAAGTCTGGCACGATAACCTGTGGCTTGAACGTGATCCGGTAATGGTAGGCGCTCACGTCACCCGGGCTGAGTTGCTCCGCGAAATAGGTCACGTTGTCCGACAGGCCCAGGAAGTGCTTGCGGTAGTCTCCTGGCCCCGTCTGGCACGTAACCTCCAACTGAGTCTTCTGATCCTCGATGGCACAGCGGCCCTCAATCGTCAGCATATAGCCGCCGGTGACGCCGTTGTAAAACACGATACGCCGGTCGATCTCGAAGTTTTCGGCGGCCCTTGAAAGATTGCGCGACGCCACATCCGCATCGGTGCAGCCTGCCAGGACAACGGCAGCCATCAGTGTAATCGTCAACATCAGGAATGCTTTCATGGGGTTCTCCTTCCTTTCATCGGAAACGTCTTCCGATTTTGAGGTATTTTACCCTCATTACAGAAGCTCCGGGCATACCCGGCACCTTCCATTCCAGCACGAAGCGCCGCATGCAGAGATTGCTGAGCAAGGGTGAGATCGGCGCCGAATCGACAAGCAGCCAACCTCGGCAATCAGCCGTTTGTTCATGGGGTGGTGACACTCGCGGGATGGTCTTTTCCTCTTCGGCAACCAAAACTTCCGGTATGATGACTTGAGACGCGAAGGGGCAATGACCCATGCCAACCACCGCTTTCGACATCCTGACCGCCGCCAGCCAGCTTAAAGAACCTCCGGGAATTCCATCCAACGAAAGTGAGCACCCATGCTGGGACTCCAGGCCCTGGACTGGGCCATTCTGATCATCTACATCTGCATCGTGGCCTACCTGGGCCTCTTCCTGGGGGCCCGTAAGACCCACTCCCTGGGTGATTTCTTCATTGCCGGGGGCAGTTGGGGAAAGCTGCCGGCCTTCCTCTTCAACTTCAGTTCGGCTCTGGCCGGGGCCGAAGCGGTGGTGGTGAGCGCCGCCGCCTACCGCAGCGGGCTGTCCGGCATCTGGCTGTGGTGGTCCCAGTTGCTGGCCACCCCCATGTATTACCTCTTCTCGGTGGTCTACAAGCGGGCCCGCGTCTTCAACATGGCCGAATTCTTCGAGCTGCGCTTCGGTCCCGGCGTGGCCACCCTCTATTCGGTTCTGGGGCTGCTCATCTCGGTCAACTTCATCGGAATCTTCATCACCGGAGGCGGGAAAGTCCTGGCCGCCATCACCACCCTCTCGGTGGACTCGGCCGTGCTGATCTGCTGCACCCTGGTGGCCCTCTACGTGGCCACCGGCGGCGCCATGTCTTCCCTGCTCACCGATCTGTTTCAGGGAATCCTCTGCCTGGTGGTGCTGAGCTTCGGCCTGCTGCCCTTCCTCTGGAAGGCCGCCGGCGGCTACGAGGCCTTGGCGGCCCTGCCCGAGTCGACCTGGTCGCTGCAGTCGGTGGAGATCCCTTGGACCTACGTGATCGCCCTGCTCTTTTCCGGCGCGGTGGGCTCGGTGGTGGCGCCCAACATCCTGACCTGGATCGCCATCGCCCGCGACGAGCGGACCGGCACCCAGTGCGGCTGGGCTCACGTCTGGAAGCGGCTCATCACCATCCTCTTCGCCCTTTACGGCATTCTCTTCGCCATCTACACCCCCGGCCTGGAAGACCCGGAACTGGCCTGGGGGACGCTGATGAAGTCGCTGCTGCCGGCCGGAGTGCTGGGACTGCTGGTTGCCAGCTTCGCGGCTGCCCTGATGTCTTCGGTGGACACCTTCGCCACTACCACCTCGGGGCTGATGGTCGACTACCTCTACCGAAAGCGTCTCTTCCGCAACCGCTCGCCGCGCTTCTACATCACCCACGCCCGAATCTGGGGGTTCATCGCCGTCTTCCTGGGGTACGTCACCACCCGCTTTCTGGAGAACATCATTCAATACATCGAGCTGGGCTGGTCGCTGATTTCCTTCATCTCGGTTCCCCTCTATTTCGGCCTGGTCTGGAGACGCGCCAATCGCCAGGCGCTCTGGGCCGGAGTGACGACCGGCGCCCTGCTCTTCCTTATCCTCAAAGTGTGGCTGCAAGCATCTTTCGAATACACCGTATTCATCCCCACGCTTTCCTGCGCCCTGGTCACCTGGCTGGTCAGCCTTCGCACACCGCCCGAAGACGAGACCCTGCTCAACCGCTTTTATGCCATCCTCAGCACGCCGGTGGGCCAGGACGAGACGCTGCTCGCGGCCGGCATTCGACTCCCCGCCATGGCCGGCAGCGATGCCGCCCAGCCTCCGCCGCCGGACCCGGAGAAGATCCATGAGCTCTACCGCTTCTACGCCCGGGACAAGATCTACGGACCCTCCAGCGCCATCGAGCTGCGGCGGGAAGCCGGGCTGCAGTGGTTCTACAGGGGGTTTGTGTCGATCACGCTCTGGTGCCTGGGCCTGATCGGGGCGGCCCTGGCCTTTTCCTGGTGGATGCAGTCCTGACTTGCCTTGGCTGAATCAACCCGGTTTCGCGTTGGATGTGACGGGGTGAAAAGAGCTATCCACCAAGGGACACGAAGGACGACGAACGGCCATCAAGCGTGACGGCTCTGGCGCATCGGCACCGACTGCGGCCCGGCAAGCCGGCGCGCGCCCCCTTGAGAAGCAAGAGTGATGGGAGGAGGCCCCTCCCCGGGAGCGCGGGCGTCCCGCCCGCATGCTATCCCGTCGCGTGCCGCTCAGTTTCCCTGCAATGTGGCAACCGGCCACCCTGTCGGCGGGAACGGCATGAATTCGGCCGAAGCAGAGTCCCGGCCCCGTTGGCGGTCGACCCGGGTGGAGAAGACGGCCGAGGCCGTGCCAGCACTTGTGCGGGCGGGACGCCCGCGCTCCCGGGGGGCATCCCATGGCAACGATCGACTGGTTGATCCTGGCGGCTTACCTGGTTCTGATCGTCTTCATGGGGGGCTGGTTTGCGCGACGCCAGACCAGCACCGAAGCCTTTTTCCTGGGAGGGCGCTCCGTCCCCTGGTGGGCGGTGGGCTTCTCCTTCTTCGGCTCCTCCATCAGCACCGGAACCTTCCTGGCCTTTCCCGGCCAGGGGTACGGGGGCGACTGGATTCCCCACCTCTCCCACCTGATCTTCCCCATCGTCGCTCTGCTGGCCGCTTGGTGGGTGATTCCCTACTACCGGCGCCGGGTCCGCATGAGCGCCTATGAGTTCCTGGAACAGCGCTTCGGATACGGAACCCGCTGCTACGCCTCGCTGCTCTATGTCATTTACCACCTCTTCCGCAACGGAATGATCCTGTTCCTGATGGCCAAGGCGCTCAACGCCATGACGGGGTGGGACCCGGTGGCCATTCTGATAGTGTGCGGCATCCTGGCCATCCTCTACACCATTCTGGGAGGCCTGGAAGCCGTGATCTGGACCGACGTGCTGCAGTCGGTCACCCTGTTCGGCGGCGGGCTGTTCTGTCTCTGGTTTCTGACCTTCGGCTCGGACGGCGGCGCCCTTCACCTGTTTCAGGTCGCCGGGGAGGCCGGCAAGTTCAAGCTGGTGGACTGGTCTCTGGACCTGTCCCAACCCACCATCCTGGTGATCGTTCTCTACGGTTTCGCGCATCACGGCACCTACTACACCACCAGCCAGGACGTGGTCCAGCGCTACCTGGCCGCCTCCAGCACTCGTTCCTCTCAGAAGGCCCTCCTGTGCGGCGGGCTCAGCATCGTGACCACCTGGACCCTCTTCCTGCTGATCGGCTCTCTGCTCTATGCCTATTACCAGGTTCACCCCGGCCAGCTTCCGCCCGAGATCGCATCCAGGGAGACCCAGATCTTCCCCTTCTTCGTGATGCAGACGATTCCCCCCGGAATCTCCGGTCTCATCCTGGCCGGCATGTGCGCGGCCGCCATGTCCAGCCTGGACACCACCATCAACAGCCTGGCCATGATCACGGTGCGGGACTTCTATCTTCACTTCCGTCCCCAGGCCAGCGACCGCCGCCAGCTTCTGCTGGGCCGGATCGCTTCAGGCTTCTGGGGACTGCTGGGAATGGGCGCGGGGCTGTTGATGCTGGCCGGCGTGGAGAGGGCCTACTACTTCGGCGCCACCGTGAGTTCGTTCATCGGAGGCGGAATTCTGGGACTCTTCCTGCTGGGGATGTTCGTCCGGAGAGCCCATACCCGCGGCGTCTGGATAGGGGTATTCACCGGAATCGCGATCTCGGTCTGGGGGGGAGCCGACACCATCCTGGAGATGCTGGGCGCCTCGTCCGGATTCACCGACAGCGTGCGCTTTCCCTGGCACCCCTGGATGATCATGGGCCTGGGCAACATCGCCTCCTTCACCGTAGGCTGGCTGGCCAGCATGCTGCTGCCGGCCGGCAGGAGGGACGCCGCCCACTCCGCCCCGTAGAGAGGCGACGAGGCGCTCAAGGATTGGTGGGTGCGGTGCAGACCAGGATCTCCATGGTCTCCTCGCCGGTGTTGTCCACCGCGTGCTCACACCAGGCGGGCAGGTGGACAAACACCCCCGGTTTCACCGGAACCCTGCGGCCCGCCAGGATCATGTCGCCGCTGCCCCGCAGGACCAGGTAGCACTCCTCGGTATAGTGGCTGGCCGTCTCCGAGGTCACGTGAGGCGGCAGATAGTACATGGTCAGCCCGAAGTTCTTGGAAGGGGCCTTGGGATTGGTGGGATGCAGCACCCGCACCCCGACCCCTTCGCTTCCCGGAAACTGGAGCGGCAGCCCGTCCTGGACGGTCACCACGTTGGGCTGCACCGGTTCCGCCGGCTTGGGGATCGGCGGCTCCTCACCACTTTGATAGCCCTTGTACTGGGTAATCTTTGCCACTTAAGCACCTCGTTTCTATTCGGGGGGCTTCCCATGGGCTCACGCCCACGGCTAAGCGTTGTCGCCGCTTTCGCGGCTGTCAAGGAGTCCGGATCATGCAGCCTATGTGCAACTGAGTAACGTCATTGCGTTGGCCGGCGCTTGACTCTTGTTTACAGGCATTTGCTGCCGCCGCTTTCGCGGCTCAACTCCTGTATGAGACGTTTCCCATGGGCTGACGCCCACGGCTAAGTGCTGTCGCCGCATTCGCGGCTGACTGGAATCCCGGGCTAACGCCCGGGAGTTGATCATTGGAAAATCCTTTCTCCCGGCAGTGTCGTGAATTCAGGGAGAGCGGTGAAATCGCGGTTGGCGTGGGTCGTCCGAGGAGACGTTCCCTACAGGCCCTCCTTATAGAGCGGCGCAGCCGCGCCAGCACTTAGCCGTGGGCGTCAGCCCATGGACGTCGGATCAGTCTCCCCACGTCAGCCGCGTAGGCAGCGAGAAAGAACCGAGTTCCGATTCCACACGGCCTCCCCAAAGCCACATGCCAGGAACACCCCCGTTCCAACCCCATGATCCGCCAGGGCGAATCGGGCAGCGCCTCGGCTCCTCATTACGTCGACCACACCCGGTAGGGGCCCGTGTCCGGGTCCTGGCCGCGGGCGAAGTTTTTGCCGTCCAGGTATTTCACCTCGATCTCCACGTCCTTCAGGGCCGGCTCGGGGATGATGTCGTCGTCGCGGTGGTGCAGCGTCACTTCCACCTGGTTCTTGCCCTGCATGGGCCAGTGGTCCCGGGGCAGGCGGTAAATGTACCAGTAGCCGAAGACGCGGAAACGCGGGGCCCTCATCCGGTAGACCCGGTTGATTTTTCTCAGGCTCGACTTGGGCAGCTTCTTGCCGTTGAAGCGGAACTCCACCCGGTCGGTTTCGGTGGCCGAGCTCAGCCGGAAGCGGAGCAGGACCTCGTGGACCCGGCCCATCTTGTCCCAGCGGGGGAGGTCGTCCGAGACCAGCAGGTGGGTCTTAACCGGCTGGTTCACTTTCAGAGTCTTGGGCAGAGGCATCTGAGGCCCGGTCGCCCTCTGTCTGGTGGGGACGTAGTAAAACTTATCCTTGGCGGTCATGATATCGGGGTGGCTGATCTCCCGCAACTGGGCGTAGAACTCGGCGCGGTAGGGATAGGCCGTGAACCACTGGGATAGATAGAGTCCCTCGATGCCCTGGGCCCAATAGTTGCAGGCCACGGCTCGAATGAACTCGATGGTGCCGTTGTCCAGCCGGTCGGAATGAACTTCGGGCTGGATGACGGCATGCACCCGGCAATCCCTGTTCTGGGCCGCTTCCACCATGGGACGAAAATCGGCCAGTTGATCCATCCTGTGGGAATAGCTCTCTCCAATCACAACCTCCACCATCCCCCGATCGATCCACTCCCGCACGTCCAGGCCCCGGGAGTTGGCCTCTTCCAGGCTGACCGGAACCCGAACCACCAACTCGCGGTCGGCGCCGCCGGCCTTGAGGGCGTCATGGATACGCTTGACCCAGGCGGTCATGAGGGGGCGGCCGGCATCCACTTCCTTGGGGTGGAAGTAGTGGTAGTGGCCGAATAACAGCTCAAAACCGTCAATCGGGTAGTTCTTCAGCACTTCCTCGATGAGCGCGAAGCGCTCGTCCCTCACTTCCTGGTGCTTGAAATCCAGTTTCCGCAGCCCCGGAAAGCTCTCGTCCAGATCGCCCCCGGCCCCGATTTCCAGGTGCTGGTTTTCCCAGGTAAAGTTGGCCGACCGGACGTCGTTCCGGCGCTCCTTGCCTCTCCCCCGGTTGAGGAACAGGGACGGATAGATGGCCAGTCCCTTGGCCCCGGCCCGCTCGCACACGATGCGCAGGGGATCCCCTCCGGAATCTATCATCATGCGGGCGTTCTGGTGGGCCCGGCGGAAGATTATGTGGGTCCACTCCTTCACCGGATCCCCCCAAAGCTCGCCGACCTTGGTATCGTGCAACACCGTCCGGCCATCTCCCAAACCGAACATCAAGGCATCCACCGGCGTGCCCACCAGGTCGTCCACCGAGGCTTCGAACTCTTCCTTCAGCATCGGGGGCTCATAAATGTAGATGGACGAATGGCGGCTGTCGTCATAGTACATGAGCCGCGGTTTCCTGCCCGAACCCTGACCTCCGGGGCCGGAAGCCGATGGCGCCGCAACGGCGGCCCCGGCGGATGCGGCAGTGGAAGCCAGGCCTGCGGTGAGCGCCGTCCTCACGAATTCGCGTCGCTTCATTTTTCAAGACTCCTTTCCAAAGATCGTCGAACTTTTCCGAACCAGGTCAGGGACCACCCGTTCCCGGCTCCTTCAGGCTAGGACATGTGCACCACGTAGGAACCGGCGTCGGGATCCTGGCCGCCCTGGCCGCGGGCAAAGTTCTTTCCTCCGAGATACTTGATTTCCATTTCCACGTCCCTCAGGATCAGTTCGGGAACGATGTCGGCATCGCGCCGCAACAGGGTCACCTCCAGCTCGTTCGAGCCTCTCTCGGGCCAGTGTTCCCGGGGAAGACGCCACACGAACCAGTAGCTGTGCACCCGGAAGCGCGGGGCTCGCAAACTGTAGTACCGATTGATCTTTCTCAAGCCGGAATCGGGCAGCTCCTTTCCGTTGAAACGAAATCTCACTTGATCGGTCTCGGTGGAACTAATGAACCTCAAGCGCAGCAGCACCTCATGCACCCGTCCTACCTTGTCCCAACGATCCAGGTCGTCTGCGATCGGCAACGGCACCTGGACCGGCCGATTCATCTTCAGCGTGTGGGGCAGTACCGGTTTCGGCTCGGAAGGGTTGGGTTTGAAAACACTTTGGGTCGAGACGTAATAGTACTTGTCCCGGGGCGCCATCACGTCGGGATCGGCCACTTCCCGCAGCCGTTCATAGAAGCTGGGCTCGTAGGGCCAGGCGGCAAACCACTGGGCCAGGTAGAGTCCGTCCACGCCCTGATCCCAGCAGTTGCAGGCGACGGCCCGGGTGACTTCGATGGGACCGTCTCTCAGCCTGTCGGAATTGACTGCCAGGCCGATGGCTCCGTGAATGCGGCACTTCGAGCCCTTGGCCGCCTGCACCAGGGGCCGGAAATCGGCCTGCTGATCCATGGTGTGCTGGTAGGTCTCGCCGATCAGGACGTCCACAATGCCCTGCCGGATCCACTCGCGCACGTCCAGCCCCAGGGCATGGGAGGTCTCGATGCTGGCCGGAACCCTGATGGCCAGCTCCCTTCCCTCCCCGCTGGCCTTGACGGCGTCGTAGACCCGCTTGATCCAGGCCGTCATCAGGGAACGCCCCTGTTCCACCTCCCCGGGGTGAAAGAAGAGCACCGCGGGGCTCTTGTAGTTCAGTTGCAGCTCGAAGCCGTCCACCGGGTAGTTCCGCAGCACCTCGTCGATCACCGCGAATCGTTCGTCGCGCACCTCCTGGTGCTTGAAATCGAGGTTGGTGCTTCCCGGAAGATCCTTCAAATCCCCCTTGGCCCCGATTTCCAGGTGCAGATTCTCCCAGCGGAAGTTGGAACTGCGAACATCGTCTTCCCGCGTTCCCCTCCTGCCCTGGTTCACCAGCAGGGTGGGATAGATGGCCACCCCCTTGGCTCGAGCCCGCTCGCAGATGATGCGGAGAGGGTCCCGCCCCGAGTCCAGCATCATGCGGGCGTTCTGGTGGGCCCGGCGGAAGATCAGGTGGGGCCACTTCTTGACCGGGTCCCCCAGGACCTCGCTGACCTTGGTGTCGTGAAACATGGTTCGCCCGTCGGCCAGCCCGTACATCAGGGCATCCACCGGAGTCCCCACGATCTCGTCCACCGCCGCCTCGAACTCCTCCTTTTCCATGGGAGGCTCGTACATGTAGACGGCCGGGTGGCGGCTGTCGTGGTAGAACATGACCCGGGGCTTCTTCCGTGCCCCGTGCACTTTGGGCCCGGTCGAGGGCGGTGCCAGGCCCAGCGCCCGCGAGGGCGCCCCACCCGACGCCAGCCCTGCAGCCAGGGCGGTCCCTACGAATTCACGTCGTTTCATTCCGCTGCTCCTTTCCCGGATGCATCCATCCGTTGCTTCCTGCCGGCCGCGACCAGGGCGGGTTTGAGCTTGCCGGCCCCTACCGGCGCTTATGCGGCTACGCCTCGATTGCAGCCATCATGGCATCGAAGGTCTTGCGGTCCAGACCGCGATAGTGAAAATAATTCCGAGGATGGCCGACCAGGTCGGCGAAGGCCGCCAGATGGTTCAGCGCCTCCAGCACCTCCTGGCGGGTGCATCCGATCTCGGACGGCCGAAAACGGGTGCGGCACTCCTCCAGCAGCTCCTTGGTCCGGTCGAACCCCCAACCGTAGAGATAGCCGTTGATCAACGAGCCCAGCGCCACCGCTTCCCCATGCAGCAGTTCCCGGCCGTGGACCCACTCGAAGGTGATGCAAAAGGCGTGGTCCAGACTGTGCCCCACGCCGAGGGTGTGCAGCTTCAGGTCGTATCGCTCCCGGTTGACCTCGGCCGCCACCCTGATGCCGGCTTCGCCGGGCCGGCCTCCTTCGTCCAGACTCCCGCGGAACACCCGCACGCGGCTGTCGACCCAGTCCAGAACCTCGTCGGCCACGCCCTGGTCCCAGTCCGGGGCTTCCAGACCCTGGTCCAGCCACCACTTCCAGGCTCCCACCTGGCCAAGATAGCAGATGCACTCGGCCATGCCGGAACAATTCAGGTGGGCCGGCGCCTGCCGGATAACGCCGTAGTCGAACAGCAGATACTCGGGCGCGACCGTTCCCATGATCCACTCGAACCGTTCTTCCCGTCTCAACGCCAGCGGAGACTGAAAGACGGCCCCGGTGGAGACGATGGTGGGAATCATGACCAGGGGCCAGTCCTTTTTCCAGGCCAGGTACTTGCCCACGTCCAGCGCATTGCCGCCGCCGATCGCCAGCATCCGCTGCGCCTCGGGAAGATCTGCCAGCATCTCGTCCAGGACAGGCTCGCGCATGCCCCGCTGAAACAGCACCTGGAGGGGGCGGTGGACCAGCAGAGGCTCCACCAGGGCCATGGCGCTGGGGGAGGAGACCACCACCGCATCCTGAAACCCGGGGGCATGCCCGGAGATCAGGTTCCACCCGTACCGCGCGTCCCATCGCCGGCTGTCCAGATCCACGCCGTCAACTCCTCTTTAGCCTCTCTTCCCTTGAAACCGCGCTTGGCCTATGATGGACGCTCCAGCCGATCCGCGGCCGCGGCCCGGGAAGGAACAGACATGAAGATAACCGACATCAAGACCTTTTTCGTGGGGGTCCAGGGCAAAAACCTGCTGGTGGTCAAAGTCGAGACCGACCGGGGCATCCACGGCATCGGCCAGGGTGGCACCACCACCCGCGAGCTGGCCATGACCGGAGCCATCGAGCAGATGCGCCACTTTCTGGTCGGCCAGGACCCCCGCCGCATCGAGGACATCAACCAGGAGCTGTACCGGGGACAGTATTATGAAGGCGGAACCATCATTACCGCCGTCACCTCCGCCATCGACATCGCCCTTTGGGACATCCTGGGAAAGCACCTGAACACGCCCGTCTGGCAATTGCTGGGGGGAGCCACCCGCCAACAGGTCACCTGCTACATCGACGGACCGGCCGGGGCCGGCGACAGCTACGCCGATCAAGCCGAGGACCTGGTCGGGAAGGGCTGGAGGACCATCCGCTTCGCCCCCGAGACCGGAGACCCCGACTTCCGCCAGGACCGGGACAGCATCTTCGAGCCCTGGGAGTCCATCGATTGGACGGCCGACCAGATCCGGGAGGCCCGCAAGCGGGTGGGACCCAAGATCCGCCTGGCCATCGACTACCACCACCGCCTCAACGTGGCCGAGGCCGCCGCCTTCTGCCAGCGCATCCGAGACGTGGATCTCATGTTCCTGGAGGAACCCATCCGCTCCGAGAGCCCGGATGCCTACGCGGCTCTCAGGGCCATGACGCCCATGCCCTTCGCCATCGGCGAGGAGTTTTCGGGAATCTATCCCTTCGCTCCCTTCATCGAACGCGGGCTGGCCAACTACGTTCGCCTGGACGTCTGCAACGTGGGCGGTTTCACGGCCAGCCGCAAGGTGGCCGCCATGGCCGAGGCTCATTACCTCGACATCGTGCCCCACACTCCTCAGGGGTCGATCTGCCTGGCCGCCTCGGTGCACCTGTGCGCGGCCGTCCACAACTTCGCCATTCTGGAATACAACTGGCAGATGCCCCACCTTCCCGAGGACCTGTTCCCCAAGCAGCTTCAACTGCAGGGGGACGGCTTCCCGTTGCCGCAGGGTGCCGGGCTGGGCATCGAGTTCGACGAAGAGGCCGCCCGCCGCTATCCCCCGCTGCCCTGGGAGGCGCCTCACTTCCGGCGCCGCGACGGCGCTTTCACCAACTACTGAGGCCGGAACGGCGGCGGCTTTCCTGGCGCCGCTCATTCCCATTCCATCTGCGGCCTCCGGAAGCGTTCCGACTATCTGGCCGACGCTTCACCGTCCTTGACCGGTTTCCAGCGGATGGCGTAGAGATCGGTCTTGTCCCGGACCGCATCCCAGGAGCCGCCCACCGAAGAGGCGGCAATGGTCAGAATGGTGTCGTCTTCCAGCACCAGGCTGGCGCTGTAGCTGCCGGTGAAGTTGGTGGAGTCCAGGTAGTAGACTTCATCCTCCCAGGTTTGTCCTTCATCCCGGCTGACCATGGCGCGGCTTCCCGGCGGCCCCGGACCGTAGCGGGTATCGTGGACCACAATCGCGGTGCCGTCGCTCTGGACCGCCGGATAGCCGAAAGTTTGCCCGTAAACCGTGGTCAGCATGCGTGGCCGGGTCCAGGTGGCGCCGTCGTCGCTGGAGTTCACCAGGAAGACGTTCTTGAATCCGACGTTCTCCGGGGTGCCGGGGTAGGCTCCCATGTGCTCGACGATCGTCGCCGAGTCCTGGGGATGCTTGTCCCGCTGGTATCGCATGGTGGCCAGGATCTCTCCCGAGGGGAGCCGGGTTGCCGACCCCTCCGAACCCCAATCCCACATCAAGGTCGGCCCCTGCCAGGTGCGACCCTTGTCCTGGGACCGAAACAGGAACAGACCGTGCTGCCTGGGCAGCCCGGTCTCGGGGTCGGCGTCGCTTCGAACGTCGATGGTCCACAGCAGGGTGTCGTCCTGCACCCGATCCAGCCCCCGATGGCAGTAGCGCTCATCGTAAGGGGAGCCCGTGCCGGGCATCTTCAGGTCCAGATCGATCCGGGCCGTCCTGTTCCAGGACTGGCCCTGGTCCTGCGAGGTCCACACCTCGGCCGGCGCCCGCTCGTCCTTCCCGGTGACCACCGCCACGCAGATGAAGGAGCCGTCGCTCAAGACCTTCCAGCGGCCGGTCTGGTGGATCTCGAACCCCGCCGGGGCATTCACCTCCTTCTCCATCCAGGTAAGCCCGCCGTCGGAAGAGCTGGACAGCTTGTTGGCCTGGCGGACGTAGACGGTCCCGTCCGGCCCCTGGTCGACCGAGGTGCCGCCCTGGGGAGTCATGGGCTGGGCATGCGGCAGCAGAACCTTCTTGACCGGAACCCGAGTGAGCTTTCCCGCCTTGGCATGCAGGATGGTGTCCGACCGGTGCATGCTCTCCAGGGCTTCCTTGGAGGGCGGCGGGACCCCTCCCAGCTCGCGGGTCATCACCGTCGGGTCGGTGATCACCTCCATGAGGGGCGGATCCGCCTGCGACCCGGACGGTCCGGGCGTGGAACAGGAAACCGCCATCCAACCCAGCCCTGCCAATCCGGCAAGTGTCCGGCAACTGATTTTCACCCCAACCCTCCTTCCGGGTGGAACGGTCCCAACGGGCACTTCATCCGCATGCGCCCGTCAGCGCCGTTCCGCCAGATCGTCTCCAACCGGAACAGCCCGGTAACGATGCTCAATGGTCCGTCCCAGCACCGGGTCGTGCAGCCGGGCCAGAAAGGCGTCGCCCACGCCGTGGCTGGTCTCTTCGGGAAGCGAATGGTCGCGGATGGCCTGGGCCACCGAATCCATGGGAGACACCGACCCGCAATAGAGAATGGAGGGCAGTATCAGCGACTGCACATCCTCCATGGCCAGAAGATATTCCAGGTCCACCAGCGCCGAGGCCGCACTGTCCTGAAGAGGAACCACCTGCCCTCCCACCGTCACCTCGCTGGAGATTCGAAGCTGATCCCAATGGTCGCACACCTCGCTGTAGGGCCAGGCGGTCCGGGCGATCGGATGGGGACACATCTGCTTGGGCTTGTCCTGAAACAGCGGGTCCAGCTCGCGGTCGCACTGGTCGCTCCCCGTCGTGATGAGAATCTCGTTCCCATCCCGAATGGCCACGATTTCGGCCTCGCCGCCGGTCAGAGGACCCTGGACCTCAAACTCCGATGCCTGAGTCAGCAGGTAGCGTCCGATGTGAAAGATGGCCGGATTGGTCTTGGTGCCGGATTCGCCTCTGGCCAGCGCGGCGTCGAGCTCCTTGCGCATGCCAGCCACGTCCCGGGACGAGAACCGGGCGCCCGCCACCGACCCGATGGGAATGATTTTCCTCTCGGTCCTGTCCTTGCGCTGAACAAGCATTTCCACGGGTTCAATTCGCATGAGCCACTCCCGGTTGCCGGTTGAACTTTGTCCGGCGATTTAAACACACTTGCCAGCGGACAACAAACGGATTGTGCGGGACGAGGCCGGGTTTGAAGTCGCTCAGGAGACGCACTGGTCAGCCATTGCGTCAATTACTCCGAAAGCAAAATCCCGTCCGGGCTCGAATCTGGTTCGAATCTGGAAGAGGTTGCGGGAGAAACCAACGAAAAGGGCACCAGGGCATCCATTCCGGCACAAGTATAATTTTTGTTTTACATGTATATCAAAACTAGTGTTTAATAATTGCATGTTCGATCGCCTACTGAGTTTCTCACGAGTTGGGAGTCGGAGTTGCTTCCTGTGGGGGCCTCGGCAGACCGGTAAGAGCACCCTTTTGAGGCAACGATTTCCAGACGCTCCGTCATACGACTTGCTCACGGCGTCCGAATTTCGGCGCCTGTCCGCCAATCCCGGATTGTTGCGCGAGGAATGCCTTGCCGCAGGTCGAAAATCGGGACCGATCGTGATCGACGAGGTTCAGAAGCTGCCCGAGCTGCTCGACGAAGTGCATTCCCTCATCAGCCGCGACGGGTTCCGCTTCATCCTGTGTGGTTCGAGCGCGCGCCGGCTCGTCCGTGGAGGGGGCAACCTGCTGGGCGGTCGCGCCGTTAGACTCGAGCTGTTTCCGTTGACCAGTGGGGAGATCCCGGATTTTTCGCTCGATCGAGCCCTCAACCACGGGCTATTGCCGAGCCACTATCTGTCCGACGCCCCCGAGCCTCTCATCGAGGCTTACGTCGGAGAATACCTCAAGGAAGAAATCCTGGCCGAATCTCTCACACGCAATCTTCCGGCCTTCCAGCATTTTCTCGAAGTTGCGTCCTTCTCCAATGGTCAGACGGTGAACTTCGCCAGCATCGCCAGAGAAGTGGGCCTCTCGGCGCCCGGCGTTCGTGGCTACTTCAAGATCCTGGTCGACACTCTCATTGGCTGCTGGGTGCCCGCGTGGCGCAAGCATGCCAAACGGCGAGTCACGCATTCGCCGCGCTTTTATTTCTTCGACGTCGGTTTGGTGAACGAACTCGCCCATCGCGCCACTCTGAAGCCAGGTTCCTTTGAATACGGTGTGGCTTTCGAGCACTTCATCTTCATGGAATTGCGAGCTTACACGAGCTACAAGGGTGGGCGGCCCTCGATTGCCTACTGGCGCACCTCCTCCGGCTTCGAAGTCGATTTCGTCCTGGGGGACGCCACCCTGGCCGTTGAGGTCAAGTCGACCGACAACCCCACCCGCGACCACATGAAGGGACTGCGGGCCTGGAAGACCGAGCACAAGAACAGCCGCTGCCTGCTCGTCTGCCGCGCGCCCCGACCAAGAAAGACCGAGGACGACATCGAAATCATGCCTTGGCAGTCATTCCTGAAGCGGCTTTGGGCCGGCGAGTTGTGTTGAGGTAGAAATGCGGATGCCCCCGGGCTCACGCCTCGGGGGCATCTCGCAGACACGAGGACCAGGGAGAGATTTATTCCTCTTTCTCCTCCCTGCTTTCCTTCCAGTCGCGCATCAGCGCACGGCAGGCCTCCTTGACGGCGTTTCCCAGCGACCGGGTCGATCCGCTCTTGATGGCATCGCCGTCCTCGCGAAAAACCACGAACTTGTTGTCTTTTCGCAGGAGATCCTTGCCGCCCTCGTGCTCCAGGATCACCACGTAGTTGGCGCGCTCCTCTTTCATGGTGACGATGCAATCACCGCAGCGTTTGTGGAAGGTCTTGATGATTTCGGCTGTCTGAGGACGGGCGCCCCCACCGAACTTTCCTCCGAAGGCCCCGACCTCACCCACGCTGCCGCCGCCCCCCCCGCCCTCAACTTCCCAGGACTGGCTCTCCTTGATGAAGACGCGGGGCTTGGCCTTTTTCTCCTTGCTCCACGCCGGGACGGAAGCGACCAGTGCCAGCGAAGCCACAACCAGGATACTGCAGGCGATTCGATGCGTTTTCATGATTCTCTCCTAATCCGCTTTCGATGCTCGATCGGATTCCGGTTTGAACGCCCCCACTACGTCACACCCGCGACCTCTAGACCAGACCCTCGATCGGCACTCCGGTGGCGTCTCCGATGGAATTGGCGATCTTGATGGGGCGCCCCACCGGCGTCATGTAGGTCTTCTCCCAATCGATCCCGAAGGCCTTGTAGAGCGTTGCATAGAGGTCGCCCACCGTGACCATGCCTTCGGCCACCTGGGCCCCACGTTCGTCGCTGGCTCCGATCACCTGGCCGCCGCGTATGCCGCCGCCTCCCAGGGCCAGCGACCAGCAATGGGGCCAATGGTCCCGGCCGTTGTTGGGATTGATGTGGGGCGTGCGTCCGAATTCGCCCATGACCAGCACCAGGGTGGAGGCCAGCAAGCCCCTCTGCTCCAGGTCCTCCATCAAGGCTGCCAGCGCCTGGTCCAGCGGAGGACAGAGCTTGTCCCGATGGCCCTGGTTGTTGTCGGAGTGCGAATCCCACTGGTTGTACTTGTAGCCGGCCGCCGTCACGAACCGGCATCCGTGCTCGACCAGCCGCCGGGCCAGCAGCACACTCTGGCCGAAACCGTGGCGGCCGTAGGCATCTTTGGTTTTTTCGCTTTCATGAGAGAGGTCGAAGGCCTTCTTGACCTCGGGAGAGAGGATCAGGCTGAGGGCCTGCTGGGTGAAGCTGTCCATCCTGGAGTATTCGGCCACTTCCTCCTTCCGGCGGCACAGCCGGTCCACGATCCGGAGTAGCGAGCGGCGATCCTGAATGCGCTCCACCGAGATCCCCTTGGGCAGAGAGAGATCCGGAACGGCAAAGTCCTTGCGGTCGGGATCGGGGACCACCATGGGAGAATATTTCGGACCGATGAAGGCCGAGCCGAAATAGCGCTCGTAACCTTTCCAGTCGTCGTGCTCGCCATGGCGGACATAGGCGGGCATGCCGTTGCGCTGGCCCAGCTCCTTGGCCATGATCGATCCCAGGCTGGGGAACTGCATGGCCGGATTGGGCCGATGTCCGGTGATGGCGTAGTGGGTGGCCTCGGGGTGGTCGATCTCCTCGGTGTGCATGGAGCGGATGATGGACAGCTTGTCCATGTGCCGCGACACGCGGGGCAGCAGCTCCGACACCTGGATGCCGGCCACGTTGGTGGGAATGGCCTTGAACCCGCTGTTGGGCTTGGGATCCCAGGTGTCGACCTGGCTCGGTCCGCCCTCCAGCCAGAGGAGAATGCAGGACTCGGCCTTTGCTTTCCCCGGCGGCCCCGCCTTGGCCATCAAGTCCTTCAGGGCCAGGTACTGGCTCAGTTTGAAGCCCAGCAGACTGAGCGAGCCGACCCGCAGGAAATCGCGCCGCCCAAGATTTTCCCCTGTGCACTGCAAGCAGCCTGACCACTTCATGACATCGCTCCCGAAATAATCATCGGATTCCCTTGTCAAGTATATATCCGAACTTCAATGAACATAGGCAAATTCGCGGGAACCGACCAAAGCCCAGACCAGGTCCTCCACCGCCTTCAGCCGCGAATCCTGCCCCTCGATCCAGCCTTCCAGCTCCCCCAGCTCCTGGGCGGTCGGAAACCGCGAAAGCGCCGCCAGATAAAGCTCCTCGACGATTTCGGCATTGGAAGCCCCGGCGGCAAGCAAGCGACCGATGCGGCTTCCTTTGCCCGACAGCTTTTCGGTGTAGGTGGGGCCGGCCAAGAGATGGAGGGCCTGACCCAGGCTGGCTTCGACCTTCCGCTGGGGCACCATCTGCCGGTTGGGCCGGCCGTAGAGATCCAGAAAGCGGGAGGGGTACATGTCGCTGGAGACCAGGTTGATGGCCCGCGTCCCTTCAGGCTTGGTTCCGAAACGTTCGGGGACACCAGTAACCTGGGAAATGGCGTCCAGCAGCACCTCGGCATCCAGCGGCCGGGGATGGGCACGGGAGTAGTTGGTGCGGTCGGTCCGGTTGCTGGCGTTGGGGAAACTGGAAAGCTGATAGACCCTGGACCGAACGATTCTGCGCATCAGTTGTCTCAGGTCGTAGCCGCCGTCCCTGAAATCTTCGGCCAGAGCCGCCAGCAGGTCGGGATGAGTGGCGGGATTGGCCAGCTTGAAATCGTCCACCGGATCCACGATCCCTCGTCCGAAGAAATGGCCCCAGATGCGGTTGACGATGGCCTCGGCGAACTCGGGCCGGTCGGGTGAGGTCATCCAATCCGCGAGGCTGGCCCGTGGATCCTCAAGCCCGTTTTGCCCGCCCGGCTCGCCGGTAAGGAAGGCCGGGCGAACCTCCGTCTTGTTGCGCGGGTGGACCACCGGCCCGCCCTTTCCCAGGACGCCGTGCCCTTCGGGATCATCCATGATGATGTTGTAGGGGGCCGTGCCGGTATTGATGTCTCCCACCCGGGTCAACTGACCGTAGAAGGCCGTCATGCCCCAGAACTGGTTCTGGCTCCAGGGCTCGTAGGGGTGGTTGTGGCATTGTGCGCAGTCCAGCCGCCGGCCCAGAAAGACCCGCACCTGCTCGCCCATCATGTCCTGGGGAGAGGGGAGATCGCCTCCGATGAGGTAGTAGTGCAGGGCCGGACCGCCGTAGCCCTGAGCCGCGATGCGCTCGCGGGCCATCTGGTCGTAGGGCTTGTTGCGGGCGATCCCGTCCCGAATCCACTCCCAGTAGAGGCGGCTGTACTTGGTAAAGCCTTGCACCGACTTGCCGACCCGAAAGAGATCGGCGAACCTGAAGGTCCAATGGTCCAGAAACTCGGGAGAATTCAGCAAGGTTTCGATCAGCCGGTCCCGCTTGTCGGGATGATCGCCGGCCAAATACTCCCTCACTCTCTCCGGCGGGGGGAGCGTTCCCGTCAGATCCAGGCAGACCCGCCTCAGGAACTGCTGGTCGTCCGAAGGCTCCGAAGGCAGGATGTGCAGCCGCTTCAGCTTGGCGAGCACCAGCCGATCGATGAAGTTCCTTTGGGAAACCCGGGGATAGTCGGTCATGGGCTGTCGAATCACCCCGATGACCACGGTTGCGGCCCGCCCCGCCGCCCGGATGACGACAGCGGTCTCGCCGTGGTGCCTGGCACGGACCAGGCCGCCCTCGCTGACCTCGGCCACCTCGGGGTCGTTGGACTCGAAGTTCACCTGGCCGGTCACGTCTTCCCGAATCCCTCCGGCAAGAGTGGCCGTCACCAGAAGCTGCTGCTCCCCGCCCACCCCCATCACCGGCTGGCGGGGCGACACCTCCAGCCGTTGGATTTCCCTGGCTCGATGGTCTTCCTCGCTGCCGTAAGGGGCCCCCGCGCGAATCCATTCCACCAGCGTGCGGTAGTCGGCCGAGTCGCGGCTCAGCCGCTCGCCTCCGCCGTGGGGCTCTTGCATGGTGGGCTTGGTCAGCAGGAGGCTGTCTTCCGGCTGCTTCAGGTCGATCCTGGACTGACGCGGCCCCAGCGGCTCCGGACTCAGCACCTGGTAGGTGCCTCCCTGGACGATCCACTCATGGTCGTCCCGGGGATAGAGCGCGTTGGCCGAAAGCTTGAACCCTCCGCGACCCTTGACACTGCCGTGGCACTCCTGGTTGTTGCACCCCCGCTTGGTGAGGATCCCTCCCACGTCCCGTGCGAAGCTGAAGGGCCGCGCACTCTTGTCGGACAGGTCACCGCCGGCCAGCAGGGAACCAACCTCGGCCCCCGCCAGGAGGACCCCCAGCGTCAAGGCGCCGAGCCGACCCAGGCGAACCCGCTGCGCTTTTTCTGGAGCAACTCTTCTGAACATCAACTCTCCTCAGCCCTCCCGGTGGGACGGACCACCATGGCGGGGATCTCCTGGATCAACAGGCCCGGTCCTGGACCTTCGTCCGAAATCGGACGGGCCAGCAGCCGCAGCTTCACGGGCAGAGAGGTGGCGGGAGCGTCGGCGCCGGCCAGCAGGAGTATGGTAACGCTCTCGCTCTGGGGGGAGAACCGCAGCCTCATCCGATCTTCCGGTACCGGGCCCTGGTAGGCCTTGACCTCGGTGCCAGGGAAGAACTCCACTCCCTCGGGCAGCCCCTCCAGCACCAGGGCGATGTCCCCCGAAAACCCCTCCTCCTGGTCGGTGGTCACGGTGATCTTGCTGGCCTGTCCGGCAACCAGGTTCAAGCGATCGGTATCGGTGCCAACCTTCCCCACGTGAGGGATCTGCGGCCGCAGCAGCAGGCGATAGCGGAACCCGGCATTTCCGAAGCGGCGGGTCAGGTCGCCGACCACCAGCGAGTATTCCCCCGAACGCTCAAAGGTGTAAAGGGTCTTGGGCTCAACCGTCTTCAGGTAAAAGGTCAATTGCCTGCCCAAGCGCTTGTAGACGTTGCTGAACAGTTCTCTCCCCTCTTCATCCAGAATGCCGAAACGGGGGTTGAACTGCGGAGGACCGACCTGCGGGGTCTCCACTTCGAAAGCCACCTGCTGGCCGCGTTCGGCCTTGAAGGCGTAGCGGTCCACATCGCCGGGACGGTCGATGGTTCCTTCCACCAGGCCTGGAATGGAAACGGAGAGGGTGTTCCCTTCCCCATCTCCGTTCTCCTGCTCTTTCACCAGGATGATCGACGCCGGGCTGCCTCGACCATTGGGGACAGGCTGTGCGGTTTCCGCATGGCTGGATGCTGCGCCGTTGGTCAACGGGCCATCTCTGCCGGTCCCGTTCGAGCCCGCGGACCTCGACCGAAGGAGACCGAGCCGGCCGGAGCCGATGGGGCGCCGAAAAGCGCGCTCGTTCCAGGGAGCTGGAACCCGGTTGCGTCCGTTTCGATCCAGTTGGGCGAAAGTGGGGGCGCTGGAGTCGCTGATTCTCAGTTGATAGGAAAAGTGCGGGCTGCCGCCACCCAGAAACGCCCCCACACCGACCAGGTAGCGCCCCTTCCTCAGGAATCGGTAGGTCAATTGGGGAAGCCGGCTAACGTGATAGGAACTGGGGTCGTCGTTGTAGGCCAGCCGGGTGGTTCGCTCCTTGTCGAACCAACTTCCGGTCGGCTCGTAGAGGGTCAGTTCCGGATCCAGGCCGACGACATCGGGGGGTTTGCCGGGCGGCTTGCAGAATACCTCGAAGCGCAGTTCTCGAGCTTCATCCACCTCAAAGGCATAGAAGTCTTCCTCCCCATCATGGGTCACCCGGCCGTTGACTACCGCCGGAACGGCGACCGGCTGGGCCGTCGAGGGAGTCTGGTGAGGTTGGCTGGTCTCATCCAGGACGGCACCGGAGTTCACCCGAAACATCAGGGCATTGGAAACTCCGTGCGTGGAAACCAGGCGGAACCGATAGACGCCGACAAGGGCGTCGGAGGGAATCTCCAGCTCGGCCCGGACACCCAGGAGCACGGGCTTGTCCTCACCGGCACCCTCGGAATCGCCGTTCCCCTCCGCGGGGACCGCTCGCACGTCCCGGACCCGGCCCTGAAGCCGGCCCTGCTCGAACCAGACCGCTCGCGCGCCTTCCAGCAGATATCCCTGGACTTCGACTTCGAGCGTAGAGCCCGCCCGGGCGCCCAGGGGATGGACGGAGAGAACGGTAGGCTCGGTGGGAGGCGCCGATTCCTGGGCCTGCAGCCGGCCTGCCGGAAACGCAACTGCCAGCAGCACCGCCGCCACCAATACGGCGATCCTGTTCCATGGCCAAAACACGTTCATTGCACTTGCAGCCGCGCGGGCCCGGGCCTACATGAATCCAGAAAAGTCTGATCCCAGCAAAACCATACCGCTCGGGCCTCGCCATTGTCAATTTCCGGCTTGCCGGCTTGCCGGAAACCCATGGAAGGAGTCATCCACAAAAGAGGTCCAGGAAGAGCGCAAGGGAAAAGAGTAATCCACGAAGGAACACGAAGAACTACGAAGAGCCACTAAGGGGTTGTGGCGAACCGCGACGGAAGCGCAAGGTCACGATGGCCGGAAAGGCTTCCATAAAGGAAAACGACGAACCACCAATGGACACGAATGAACACCAATAAACGAATTGATGAGGTGTTGATTGGGGATGTGACAAACGAAATCGAGGATTCATTAAACAAAGGACACGAAGTCATGCCAGGGGAACAAGGTTGCAGAAGCATTTGGACACTGCTTGTCAATGAAAGAGTTCATCTGCATTTGTGTCTATTCGTGTTCATTCGTGGTTCGTCTTTTTTGGAGATCGGCTGATTTCAGGCAAATGATAGGCACTGCAAGGCGGGGATCCCGCCAAACACGGTTCAATACTCCCCAAACTAGTCGACATGCCCGGTCACATGGTAGAGTGCTCACCGTCGCCCAACGAGGGCGGAGGTGGCCATGGCTTCAACCGGACGGCATTATGCGAGGATTCTTGCCGCCGCAACATTGATCGTTCTGTTCTGGGCGGTCCATCCCGGCTGGTCTCAGGAGGAATCTGACGCCAACCGGGTGTGCAAGGACCTGCCGGATCACGAGCAGTTGACCGAGATCCTCAAGGAGGTCGTCAAGGATCCGTTGGGGAATGGAGGACTGGGAAACGACCTGTGGGCCACCATCGTCAACCGGGACGGCGTCGTCTGCATGGTCACATTCTCCGGCGAAGAACGGGGCAGCCAGTGGCCGGGGAGCCGGGTGATCTCGGCTCAGAAAGCCACAACCGCCAATGCCTTCAGCCTTCCCAAGGGAGCCGGAGGAGCCCTGCCGGGCTTGGCGCTATCCACGGCCAACCTCTATGCTGCCGTGCAGCCGGGAGGCAGTTTCTTCGGTCTGCAGTTCAGCCTTCCGGTCGATCCCCGGGTGGCCTATCGCGGCAACCCCAAGAACCATGGCGAGCCCAAGGACCCGATGGTCGGACGAAGGGTGGGGGGGATCGACGTCACCGGAGGGGGACTGGGCCTCTATGACAGCCAGGGCGATCTGCTGGGCGGCCTGGGTGTGAGCGGCGATACCTCCTGCACCGATCACGTGGTCGCCTGGAAGGTACGGGACGCCCTGGCTCTGGACCACGTGCCGGTCGGCATCAGCCCCACCGGGGACGACAACATCATCTTTGACATGAAGGCCGATCCCGCCACCGGCCTGGCGGTGAGCCAGGGAGGCTTCGGTCACCCTCACGATTGCGCGGGGGTCCCGGTCCAGGACCTTGCCCGGGAACTTCCCCAATCGCATCCGATCGGCGCCAACCCCAAGAAGTAGCAGCCGACCCGGTTATTCTTCACAGTCTCCGCCTCTTTCGATGCCGCGTTTTCCGCATTCCCTGATCACCCTGCTGGCGGCGGCCCTGCCGGTCACCGTCCCGCCCGAGGCCGGGGCACAATCCAACCCCGACGGAAACGGTTCGCAAATGACGCTCCAGGCCCATCGGGTTGCAGAGCCGCCTCGACTGGACGGCCGGGTCGACGAAGCCCTGTGGCAGCCGATCACGCCGGCCACCGGATTCATCCAAAAGAACCCGGAGGAAGGGGAACCTTCCAGCGAGAACACCGAGGTGCGGATCGCCTTCGACGACGAGAATCTCTACCTGGGCATCATCTGTTTCGATTCCCGACCCGAAGAGATCGTGATCAACCAGAACCGGCGGGACGGGCTGAAAAACGACTCGGACTACCTCATCGTCTTGCTGGACACCTTTCACGACCGGCAGAACGCTTTCGTTTTCGGCACCAACCCCACCGGCATCGAGCACGACGCCCAGGTCTCCAAGGCGGGTCAGACCCGTGGAGGCGGGGGCGGCCCCTCGCGCGCCGGTGGCGGTGGAGGGGCCCAAAGGGGAGGCTCCAGCGCGCTGAGCTTGAACTGGGACGGCGTCTGGGAGGTAAAGTCGCAGATTACCCAGCGGGGTTGGGAAAGCGAGATGGCCATTCCCTTCCGGACCTTGCGCTACCGGCCGGGACGGGACCGGTCCTGGGGCCTCAACATCGAGCGAAACCTGCGTCGCCGCAACGAGCTGTCCCACTGGTCTCCGGTGTCACGGGCTTTCCGCTTCATCCACGTCGACCTGGCAGGGACGCTGAACGGGCTGGAAATCCGGAACCACCGCAGTCTCAAGCTGTTGCCTTACGTGTTGGGAGGATTCAGCCAGGACTACAGCCGGCCGCAGGACCCGTCGAAATTCGAGCGAAACGTCGGACTGGACCTCAAGTACAGCCTGACTCCGAGCCTCACCCTGGACGGCACCGTCAATACCGACTTCGCCCAGGTTGAAGTCGACGAAGAACAGGTCAACCTCACCCGCTTCGATCTCTTCTTCCCGGAGAAACGCCCCTTCTTCCTGGAAAACTCCGGCTTCTTCGAATTCGGCACACCGCAGGAAGTGGAGATTTTCTTTTCCAGGCGTATCGGCATCGACGACGACCAGCGCCAGGTTCCCATCGACGGGGGAGCGCGTTTGAGCGGCAAGGCCGGCCCCTACCAGGTGGGCCTTCTCAACATGCAGACCCGCAAAGTGGACGGCGTGGTGCCCGCCAACAACTATTCGGTGGCGCGCTTCAGCCGCGAGCTCCCCAACCGCTCCTCCATCGGGGTCATCGGGGTCAACCGGAGTTCGACCTCCGCCTTCGACGGTGACCGCCCCTACAATCGAACCTTCGGTACCGACGCCAATCTCGGCCTGGGAAGATTCGCCAACTGGTACAACTACGCCGCCTTCACACAAACCCCGGGGATCGAGGGCGGAAACCACGCCTATTCCTCCCTCCTGGCGTACGACGATTCCATCCACGAGTTCAGGCTCGGCTACCTCGAGGTGGGCGGCCATTTCAATCCCGAGGTCGGCTTTGTTCCCAGAACGGGATACCGCAAGACCAACTACTTCTACCGATTCCACAACTATCCGAACAGCGGCCCGATCCGAAGCTGGGAACCTCACGCCTCCAGACGGGCCTGGTACTCGCTGGAAAACAGCGACCTCGAATCCGACTTCCAGCACTACCACCTGGATTCCAAGTGGCACAACGGCGCCCGCCTGGGTGTCGCCTGGAACAGAAACTTCGAGCGCCTGGACGAACCCCTGGAGGTGGTGCCCGGGGTCATCATTCCGGTGGGGCGGTATGGCTACGACGAGATCATCGCCAACTACCGCACCGACCCCAGCGCGCCGCTCTTCCTCAGCGGCACCGCCGCGGCCGGCGGCTTCTACGACGGCAATATCCGTAGCGTCAACCTGAACGGCGGCTACCGGCACAGCCACAGACTTTCCTGGACGGTTTCCTACCTTCGCAACATGGTCAGGCTTCCGGCGGGAGACTTCAACGTCGACCTGGTGGGGCTGCGCTTCAACTGGTCCTTCACCCCCAAGAGCTTCCTGCAGACCTTCAGTCAGTACAACAGCGTGTCGCAGACGCTGGGGCACAATATCCGCCTGGGACTGCTCTCGTCGGCCAGCACCGGTCTCTACGTGGTCTACAACACCAGCAATTCCACCACGCCCCTGCCCGACTCTCATCATCTCCCCCGAAGGACGCTGACCCGGGCCCTGTTCGTCAAGTTCAACTATCTGTTCGACTACTGAGAAGCAGTCTCAATCCGTTTCCGGGGCCAACTGCAACAGCTCCAGCCGTTCCCCATCCGGACCGTAGAAGTAGCACCAGCGAACTCCGTTGGCCATGGTTACCGGGGTGGAGGCGAATTCCACCCCCTTGTCCCGGAGGGAACGCCAGGCCTGCTGGATGTCGTCGACTTCAAAACAGATATGGCCGAATCCCATGTCGTTGGCCTTGGAATCGGACGGCATGGGGCGGCTGGGGGGATTGAGGTACTGAAAGGTTTCAATCAAAGTGTTGGCCCCCGGAACGGAGAAGAAGGTGGCGACCACCCTGGTGTCGGCAAAACCCGCCCCGCGGCTGAATTCACTGTCGTCGATCGATACCTCCAGGGAAATTTCGAGTCCGAGAGTTTCCGTGTAGAACCGCTTGGTCCTGGCCATGTCGGAAACCACGATGTTGGTGTGATGGAGACCTTTGATCATGGGTGCGCTCCTGAGGGGAAGTACAGGGCAGTGCCCGATTATGAAGGCCGGTCATTGCCTGACCGGCCAACCGGCGCCCGTTGATTTTGAGGACCGGCGCCGCCGCGGCTGGGACAGACCGGTACCCTCCAACTCTATCGCTTTCACCATCGGTTTGGAACCGCGGGATTTCAAAAGTTCATTAGCGCTCTACCCACCAGGGCAGGCACCGGACTTGTTGGAATCAGTCGAGCGGTCCCGGTTTTGCGTGGAGGTGGAAAGTGGAGGCCGGCAATGGTGATATCATGCAGCCTGTCATCACTCAGAAAAGGAGCAAGCTATGAGGCTCAACCGGAAACTTGGAGCGATCCTTTGGTCCGCGGCGGCGCTTGCCGGCGCCTGCATCTTCACCCAGGCCCAAACCCCCATCGGAGACAAGTGGTGGCCCTCCCGCTGGGGCGCCGAGGACCAGCGGGGCGCCGCCAACCTGATGACCCCGGAGCGGGCGCTGAAGGCGGCGCGTCTCATCCGGAAGGGCCAGGTCTACCAGCTCGGTAGAATCTACGAGCACGGCATGCCCCTCCCGGGCAAGCGGCACTTCAGCCTCACCATTCCGGGCTCACCCACCGACGGGCCCAGCGGACAGAACCAGATCGTCTCTCACGATGAAATGTTCTCCGGGGAGATCGGCCAGGTGGGAACCCAGCTCGACGGGCTGGGACATGTCGGCGTGCGCTGGAAGGAAGAGGACTATTTCTACAACGGCTTCCGCCGATCGGAGTTCGGAAACGCCTACGGCCTCAAAAAACTGGGCGTCGAGAACATCGGCGTGTTCTTTACCCGCGGGGTTCTGCTGGACGTTGCCGGCTACAAGTCGGTGCAGCGCCTGGAACCGGGTTACGTCATCACGGTGGAGGACCTGGAGGGGACGCTGCGGTTCCAGCAAATGGAAATTCAGCAGGGCGACGCGGTCTTCATCCACACCGGGCACGGACAACTGTGGATGAAGGACAACGCCACTTACGGCTCGGGAGAGCCCGGAATCGGCCGGAAGGCCGCCAAGTGGCTCATCCAGCATGACATCGTCCTGGTGGGGGCCGACACCTGGGGCATCGAGGTGGTCCCCACTGAAGACCCCGACCGGCCCTTTGAAATCCATCAGTGGCTGCTGGTCAGGCACGGCATCTTCAATCTGGAGAATCTCGATTTGGCTGCACTGGCCGGCGACCGGGCCTACGAGTTCGCCTTCATCTTTGCTCCCTTGCGGCTGCGGGGCGCCACCGGCTCCCCCGGCAATCCGATCGCCGTTCGCTGAGGGGACCGGACCCAACCCCCGTGTCCTTCATGCCACGACCTCGACCCCGAACCATGGCCTCCTCTTCCCGGCTGGATCCGATTCGATTCGAAGTCATCCGAAACGCCCTGATGGAAGCGACCGAGGAGATGTCGATCTCGCTGCGCCGCAGCGCCTACTCCACCAACATCAAGACCCGAAACGACTTTTCCTGCGCCCTTTTCGATCGCCGCCTGCGAGCGGTGGCCCAGGCCTTCAATCAACCGAACCATTTGGGCTCACTGGTTCACAGCGTGCCAAGCGTGGTGCGCTCCTACGGCTCCGACCGCCTCGGACCGGGGGACACACTCATCGCCAACCACCCCTACCAGGGGGGAGTCCACCTCAACGACATTACCTTCGTTTCGCCCCTTTTTTGCAGGGACCGTCTCTTTGGCTATGTCGCCAATCTGGCCCACCACGTGGACGTCGGGGGCGGGGCCCCGGCCAGTGTCGGGGCCTTCCGGGAAGTGTTTCAGGAGGGCGTCATCATCCCTCCGGTCAAAGTGGTGGAGAATGGAGAGCTGGTGGAGGATGTCTTTCGATTGGTCCTGGCTCAGATTCGCTCCAAGCACGAAACCGGCGGCGACTTTCGGGCCCAGGTGGCCGCCAATCACACCGGCATCCGTCGATTGGCCGCGCTGATCGAGCGGCTCGGACTGGAGACGATCACCGACTATACCGAGGAACTTCTCGAATACACCGAGCGGCGGACGCGAGCGGAAGTGGCCAGGCTTCCCCAGGGCGAATACAGCGCCGAGGGCGTGGTGGACAGCGACGGCTTCACCAACCGCCCGGTGCGCCTGGTCGCCAGAATCCGGTTTGAGGGCGCCCGGGGAGTTCGATTCGATCTGACAGGCTCCGACCCCCAGAGGCGGGCGCCGGTCAATTCCACCTATGCCCAAACCTATTCGGCCTGCGCCTATGTGCTGAAATCGCTGATCGATCCGGACCTGCCGGTCAACGACGGCTTTTACCGCCTGATGCGGATTGTGGCTCCGGCCGGCACCGTGGTCCATTGCAAGCCGCCGGCCCCGGTGGTCGGGGGATGGGAAGTCCAGACCCGCCTGGCGGACGTGATGTTCAAGGCCCTGGCTCCCGCCCTTCCCGGAACCATGCCGGCGGGCACCAAGGCCATGCAGTGCCATGCCGGGTTCGGCGCCATCCATCCCGTCAGCGGCGAGTACTACTGTTTCCTGGAAACCCTGGGCGGCGGCTACGGAGCCCGGGCGACCATGGATGGACCCGATGCCGTTCAGACTCATGGTCAGAACACCGAAAACGCGCCCATAGAAGAGACCGAGTCCAACTACCCGGTACGCATTCTGCGCTACGAACTGGTCAACGATTCAGAGGGCGCGGGAACCTGCCGAGGAGGACTGGGACTGCGCCGGGACTACCTGTTCACCGACCACGAGGTCTCGTTCACCATTCTGGCGGACCGGGAACGCTGGGGCCCGCACGGCCTGTTCGGCGGACTCCCGGGCCGCAGGGCCCGCTACCTGCTCAACTCCGGCGGAAAAGAGGTTGAATTGGGGTCAAAGCAGACGCTGCAACTCAAGCCGGGCCAGGTCGTCAGCTACCGCACCTGCGGCGGCGGCGGATACGGTCCACCTCACCGACGTCCACCCCAGGCTGTGCTGCAGGACGTTCGGGAAGGCAAGGTTGGTGCCGAAAGGGCCCGGAGCGTCTACGGGGTTGCGGTTGACACTGCCGCCTGGAGGGTGGACGAAGCCGAGACCCGGCGGGTTCGCCGCATGGACGGTCCGGACGGACCGGCGTAAGTTCCAATGAGCGACCGGCAGGAGGTATCCATGGCTGACGCGGACCTCAAGGCCACACGACCTCAACCCGTCTCACGAATCAACTGGTCCGGCCTGCGGCAGGCAATGGATGCCGAAGGCCTGGAGGCCGTGGTTGCCGCATCTCCCGAGAACTTCTTCTACCTGTCCAACTGCCTTCTTCTCTCTCAACAGATCATTCCGAGCCGCCTCTGTCTGACGATAGTGTGCAGAGCAAGCTCCCCAACGGCTTTGGTCTGTTACTGCGAGGAGCGGCAAATGCGTCAGGATTCCTGGATAACCGACATTCGCACCTACCTGGAATTCCGGGAGCACCCCATGACGGCCCTGGCCGAGGCCTTGATGGAGATGGGACTGTCCAAGGCCGACATCGGCATCGAAAGACATTTCCTGACCGCGGCCGACGTCGACCGGCTTGGCCGAGATCTGCCCCAAGCCAGGCTGCGCGGCGCCGATCGGCTTTTCGACCAGGTGCGGGCCGTCAAGACGCCCGACGAGCTGGAGATCCTGACCCGCGGGGCTTGTGTGACCGAGGGAGCCATCCAGGCCACCTTCCAGGCCGCCCGCCCGGGCCAGTCCGAAAAAGCCGTGGCCGATGACCTGTCGGGCCGAGTCCTTCACGCCGGAGCCACCTCGCAATGGATCACGCTGGCCGTGGGCGCCAACACCCCCGTCAACCACCCCTTTCCCAGTTCCAAGCCATTGATTCCGGGGGAGATCCTGCGGGTGGACGTAGGCGGGACGTTTCAGGGTTATCAATCGGACGTGGCCCGCACCGCCGCCATCGCGACCGTCACACCCGAGCAGGAATCCGTTTATCACCGGCTCAGGGAAGCACAGCGGCAGACCATCGAGGCCGCCCGCCCCGGCGTCAGGGCCTGCGACCTCTATTTCACCTGCGGTCGGGAACTGGAGCAGCGGGGCCTGTCCATGACCAGCCAGGCAGCCGGGCACGGGCTGGGTATCGGCATGCATGAGTTCCCGGTCCTGCACGGCCGGGAAACCGCGCCGATCCAACCCGGCATGGTGCTCAACATAGAGCCGGCTGTCCTGGACGCTCAGGGCTTCCTCTACCATCTCGAGGACCTCTTCGTCGTCACCGAAGCCGGGCCCACCATCCTGACCCGTCTGATGGACACCACCGATCTCTTTGTCATCCGGTGAACCCGTAGGGGCGTCTCTTGTGGCCGTTCGTCACAGAGCCGACCAGCCCCGCGAATTCCCTGCACTTTGGACGATACTTCATAACCTGCTATGCAGCAACGAGTTATGGGGATTGGCAATCCATAGTGACCCCAGATCCAATCCCACACCGCTCATCCCGTCGGCCAGAAGCCCCAGGACCGCCATCGGCGCCATTCCAAGAGGAACGGAATAACGCTTCAAGGACCTCCTCGGAACCGCCGGGAACACGGAGCGGCCAGCCGCTAAGATGTATCGCCCCGCCCGCCACCGCCGGCTTGTCCAGCGAAGCGGGCGGGTGCGGCAGGCCAGTCCCGCGTGAGTGCCTAGCGCGGATCTTCGAAGTGCTCTGCTGATACCTTCAACAAGCTGAGGTCGGGGACCGGAGCCGACATTCGTCGATCAAATGGAACGGAAAACGTGGATTTCCTAGCTGATCTAGCCGACATCGTGCGAGGGTATTTCGCGGACGAGGGCATCGAGTATTGCGGCAGCGGGGATCCCGGAGAGTTGGCGGCGCTCTACTGCGAAACTCAAATCCGAAGGATCATTCCGAGGCCACGGGAGGTGCATTTCTCCGATGAGATCCACTCTTCGTTGGGAAGGCTCGCACGAGAGGCGGAAGCGGACAAGAGGGATGGGGCGCTGGAAGCGTGGCGTACGGTCTTCACTCTCAGGCACCTAATTGTCAGCGGTGAAGAGGTCACGCGGTTCCTTGGCAAGGGAGTCGCGGACGCGACAAGCCAAGACGGAACGTTGTGGGATTTCGGAATGCACCACTTCCATCTTCGCCGTCGGCTCGAACATTCAGGGAGGTTCGTGGAACGTTCAGATTACTTGCTGTTCGTTATCATCGCAGATGATGCTGCCTACTTCGTGGATGTGAGAAAGCACCGCGATCCCCAGGGGCTCGGGTGGGTTCGGCAGGACCTCCTGCGCATCGTCCACTCCAATTGGCCAGCGCTGGTCGAAAGTCACGAGCTTCGTGGCGTGACGGGAGACAGGTTATCGGACCAGACGAAGCAGCTACTGAGAAAGCGTAACCTCAATCACGTTAGTGAGTTCGGAGGCAAGGCCATCGGGCCGATCGGGTGGGGCGTGACGGCGAACGGGTCGAGTGCTTGGTGCCGCATATGGAGTCTCAAGCTCATTCATGAGATCAAAAAGCATGAACGATACTTCGGTGGGCAGCCGACGGAGCTGCGGCGAGCGTTGGTGGAAGCGGGAGCAGCGCCTGCCGAGAGCATCGAGTTTCACCTCGTCCCAATCGACAGCCTGAGCCCAACGACCGAACTGCTGGAATCACTGCGAGCGGAGCAGTGCCTGAGCAAAGACCTTTGTGGGATGGGTTTCGCCATCGTGGAGGCGGCCACGGGATCACCCATCAGGGTATTGGTGGACGACTCGTCGTAAAGGTCGCCATGGACTCCTCACACCCCTCCGCCGCAGCCTTCGCACGGGTCCACGCTCGACTACCGGGGTAAGACCGCCGGCCGCTCCCCATCAGCTTCCTCCACCCCACGTTCCCAGGGACCACTGCGTCCCGGAACCGATCTGGCCCTCTTCAGCCCACCGATCTCTTCGCCACCCCCCCCGAAAACAGCCGCCGGTGGCCACTGTCACCCATTCCAGCACGGTTGACCACTCCTGTCACCCCTCAAACCCCGCCCTCTCGAGCCTCCAGCCTACCAGTGGTAGAGTCAGGAGGTGGCGCGGTGCCCGTAGGGTCCGGTGCATGTATCCGTTCGCTTTCGCGGTCGTGCTCAGTCCGGCTCCCATAGGTCCGTCTCCACCCCCTGCCCCCCGAACCGGACGTGCGGGTTTCCCGCATCCGGCTCTCCAGTGGGATCATGCCTCTCGCACACGGAACGCGGTTCGGGGGTCACACTCACGGTACCGTTGGCTTTGCATGCCCCTGGCTTCCAGAAGCTGCACGGCTTCACCCGCGCGGTGTCCCTCGCCGCTGGCCCACCGGGCCTGTTTACGCCCCGGCGGCACCGAGCCCACCCATTCGGCCCGGTCCCTTCGCTTACGCATGTGATGCTTTGGAACTCTCCGCCCGTTCACGCGGGGTTCATAGGCGAAGCCACTCCCGCGGGCCTTCGGTCCTCCGGCACCCCTCCACACCTGAGGCTCCTTTCCTCGACGGGCATTACCCCGCGTCTTCAGTACTACGAGCCTCTCCGTCACCCTGTCGGCCCAGCCTGCCCCTCGCGGGGTCCCGGTTGCCGCGTGCACGGCACCGGCAGGGCGTCCCGTGTTGCTGCGCTTTCCATCTTCCAAGCATGCCGGCGCCAATACCCCGGCGGAAACCGGCCGGTGCTCGCGTCGCTCGCTTCCCAGCTGGTCGGCGGCCTTCCCCTATTCTCAGGAGGGTCGACTTCCGCGATGCCCTTTTCGAGGCCTGCTCAGCGTTCACTCACGTTCCGGCCTGCATGGTCGCCGAGCCGCCCATGGCGGCCCGCTACCAAAGAGCTTCAATTCATGTCGTTACCTCCATGAACCGCCTTGGCCGCTACCAGCCGGAGCGAAAGTTGCTGGGTGGGATTCGCACCCACCAGGAAAGCGCGCCTTTCCACGGCGCACTGAGAAATGCGGGCTAGACTTCAACCCCGTAACCCGAGCCTCCAGCACCGCTGCGGACCTTCGCTTCACCAAGGTGATCGGAATCCTCCGGAATCACTGATCCGAATCCTCCGGAATCGGTGATCGAAATCGGCGGAACAGGTGATCGAAATCGGCGGAATGCGCACCATCGTTCGATACCTCTCTCGATTCGATGTACTGCACGATCTGCGCGGAAGGAACTTCGCCCGGAAAGGGTGTCTTATAGTGCCCCCGATTTCTCTGGACAGTAGTTTAGCCATCCATCCGGGGTCCATGAGAGAGGAGGAAGCGGATGTCTCGGAGTACGGAAGAGCAGGACAGGGCGGCATCGTGACCGGAGCCCGGGTGGTGGCGCCGGCGGACCTGGACCACAGGGCCAAGGGGCGGTACGGCGTCTTCTACACGGCGGTGCATCAGGGGATGGGCTTCACCGGTGACGCCTGGGTGGACGGGTTGCAGCAGAACGAGGAGAACCGCAGCAACCTGACCCTGATCGACCACGACCAACTCCGCCACGATCCCCTCATGGCCTTGGTATCAGACCAAGGCAACCGTGGCGACTCGCCTCCCATGGCAGGCAAGAGCACCCTCAACCGGCTCGACCACGCCCCCTCCTGGGGCCCCACCCGCTACCACAAGATCGACCACGACCCCGACGGCCCTGCAGGCCCTCCTGGTGGAACTGTTGGTTTCAACTATCGAGATGGTTGATCAAGTCCCTCAAACTGCGGAAACCACTGGCATCTTCGGGAGAAATATCGACCCCGAATTCCTGGTTGACGGTCAGTGCTGTCCCGTTAAAAGTCGAACAAAATCAACTGGTTAGAGGGGAGGCCTTCTGAAATAGCGACGCCTTCATTTGTAAGTGCTTGAAATAAAGGGGTTTTCTCGAAGAGGCCAATGCTGAGAATTTGCAGGATTTCA
>JAJDUG010000066.1 GCA_022826755.1 Acidobacteriota bacterium | reverse complement strand
GGTGCAAAGAAACCCAAGGCTCCGCTGCCGTTCCATCCCAGCGGCGCAGTCGGCCAACGCTGTGCCGGGAAAATGGTGCGGGCGGGACGCCCGCGTTCCCGGGGGGGCCATCCTCCACGCAACTAACCGGGACCATGATTTGCACCACCCCCAGAAATCGGGCAAGGGGCCGTTTGCAAGCCGGAGGGGGGCCAACGCGGCGCCTCGGGAGGGTGAGCAGGGGACTCCGCCAAGCAACAGGAGTTCGACGGCGTCCCCTGCTCGCAACCAATTGCCGGCCCGGCCTGTGTGCTACACTAACCGAGTGAGTTGCCAACAAGTAAACCCCTTGCCTGGTCTGATCTCCCTCTCGGCGGGCTTGTCAAAGCGGAAGGAGCGTCAGCAATGAAAATCAGCGCGGAGTTGATTGCCATCGGCATTCTGGGCGTGGCATTGGTCAGCCTCGGATGGAAGGTCTCATCCGATATCCGACAGGAGTTCAAGCTGGAGATTCAACATGTCCGAGAGGACGTGGCCAATGTCCGAGGGGACGTCGCCGGTCTCCGGGAACGCATGGCCCGGCTGGAAGGGCTGTTCGAAGGATTCACCCGGGGCGAGTTGGTAGAGCAACAGAAGTAACGCGTCCCCTGCTACACACGCCAAAATCCCGAAAAATCCAGCGAGTCCAGGCAGGGTGGCGTTTGGGCCTCCCGCGGTGGGATCAGTCCGTTCTCGATCAGGGAGTGATTTGCCTTGGGGCACACCCCTGCCCGCTACCCATTGCAAGCCCGGCCTGTGTGCTACACTAACCGAGTGAGTTGCCAACAAGTAAACCCCTTGCCTGGTCTGATCTCCCTCTCGGCAGGCTCGTCAAAGCGGAAGGAGCGTCAGAAATGATTATCAGCGCGGAGTTGATCGCCATCGGCATTCTGGGCGTGGCATTGGTCAGCCTCGGATGGAAGGTCTCATCCGATATCCGACAGGAGTTCAAGCTGGAAATTCAACATGTCCGAGAGGACGTGGCCGGTGTCCGAGGGGAGGTGGCGGATCTCCGAGGGGACGTGGCCGACCTCCGGGAACGCATGGCCCGGCTGGAAGGACTGTTCGAAGGATTCACCCGGGGCGAGTTGGTAGAGCAAAAGAAGTGACGGCATGCGGGTGAAAGTCAATGGCACCGAGCTTCTGTTGATTCAGGGGGACACTATCGAGCAGGACAGCGATGCCATCGTCAATGCCGCCAATCGGGAGTTCGTCCCGGGAGGGGGTGTCGCCGGCGCCATCCGCCGCAAAGGGGGCGACTCGACCCAAAGAGATTGATGGGCAAGACCTACCGCTACTGTCGAATCGACCGTCGCGGATGCATCCATTGCGGCTGCCGTGACTTCGAGCAGAAGGCCGTGATCGACGACCCCCTGGCCGTCGCCTGGGAGCTCTCGGGTCGCGAACGGCGCTGGCTGAACCAGCGGGAAGGAAACTGCTGCGGCAATTGCGGCATGTCCAAACGGGTCCGCATGCTGCTGTGGAGCATCAGGCGCCGGTGTCCGCCCGGCCCGGAGTTGCAGATTCTGCACCTGAATCAGACCAACGCCTTGGCGCCGGCGTTGCAGAACCTGGGCAGCGTCACCGAGACCGTCCATCGATCCGACAGGCCGCCGGGATCCCAAGTCGACGGCAGGATCAACCAGGACATGTCGCGCTTGACCTTCGAGGACAACCGCTTCGACCTCGCCGTTCACTCCGAAACCCTGGAACATCTGCTGGAATTCGACCGCGCTCTCGATGAGGTTCGGCGGGTGTTGAAGCCCGGAGGGATCCAGGTCTACACGATACCGCTGCTCTTCTCCCGGGTCACCCGGCAACGGATGACGCGGGACGCCTCGGGGCGGCTGGTTTCCCGCCTGCCTCCCAGCTTCCACGGCTGCGACCGCGAATTTCCGGTCATCTGGGAATTCGGGGGCGATTACCTCCGGCAGAGGAGCGCCCGCATCCGGGAGATTCACTTCGACAACTACTGGAGAAATCGGACCGTCTTTGCCCTGATCGAAGGCAAGGGGGGCTAACCTGTGCTTCCTGAACAGATATTCAGGAAAAGGCACGAAGAGACTGCCTTATTGTTGATTTCGGATTTTGGATTTTCGATTTGGGATCCATGCCGACTGGTTTTGCCTCAAATCCAAAATCTACAATCCGCAATCTGACAATATCTACTTGCGGGTCCTTTGCTGGTAGTCCAGCACCGTGTCCACGATGGCGATCTCGACCCGCCGGTTCCTGGTTCGGGCTTCCGTCGAAGTGCCCTCCACCAGGGGGCTGGACTTGCCGAAGCCCTCGGCCGTGACGATGTCCGGATCGATGAAGGAGGCCACCAGGTAATCCCGCACGGCCTTGGCCCGCCGCTCCGAGAGTCCCTGGTTGTAGGCCTTGGTGCCCACGTCGTCGGTGTGGCCGTAGACAAAGATGTGGTGCCCCTTCGAGGTCAGCAGAATTCCGGCGATCTTGCTGAGCAGTTCCCTGTTGTGGGGCTTCAGGTCGGCCTTGTCGAAATCGAACTGGATGGCCTTGCTGTCCAGGTTCATGATGAGGCCCAGGGCCGTGCGCCGGGTTTCCACCAGTTGGCTGAGCGCCTGCTGCATGGCGTCCAGCTTTTCGTCGCGCTCCTTGCGAATCCGGGCGGCCTCTTGTCGTGCCCGCTCGGCTTCCTGCTTGGCCTCCCTCATTTCGGCCTTCGACTCGGCGGCGGCCGCCCGCGCCTCCGAGGCCTCTTCCTCGGCCCGGGCGCGCCCCAGAGCCGCCTTGAGAGCGTTCTCCTCGGCCCGTCCGGCTTGCCGCCTGGCGCTCTCGGCGGTTTCGGCCACGGTTCTGCTCACCCGCCTGAGCCCGGCCATCTCCCGGTTCAGGTCGGTCAGCTTCAGATAGGTCAGAACCAGCAGGACCGCCACCACCGCCAGTGACAGCAGGATGGCCGCCGGAAGGATTCCCCGCAGGGTCCACTTGCGGGGGGATGAACCAGTTGGGGGAGTGCTCACGGAGGTTTCCTCCAATGGGGCGTGGCTACGACCTCTGATTTAACTGCATCATTAACATGGATGGACAGGATTTTTGGTTGATGGGTTATCCTGTGCATCCTGTGTATCCATGTTCAATAGGGTGATATCCGGATCAACGGGACAGGGTCCTTGTTGCCGATAGGCCATGAAGAAAAACCGAAAGAGATCCATTCGTATTCGTGCCTATTCGTGTTCATTCGTGGTTCGTCTTTATTGACGCCCCCCTGTTTCACCCTCGAATGATCCGCCCCGTCGTGGGGGGGTGGGGGCGGACCTTGCCCGGGGTTCGGCCGGCTACTCGAAGAACCACAGCCGCAGGGCGAACAGGATGACGGTGGCGGTGACCACCTTCTTGATCCACCCGTGCCCCTTGAGGACGGTGAGCCTGACCCCCACCAATCCTCCCGCCAGGTTTCCGGCGCCCAGGACGAACCCCAGAAGCCAATCGACCTTCCCCTCGCTCGCAAAGACCCACAAGGAGACGACCATGGTCGCCAGGATCACCAGCACCTTCACCGCGTTTCCCTTGACCAGGTCCAGTCCCGACAGGGTGGTGGCCGCCAGGATGAGGAACCCCACCCCGGCCTGGACGAATCCACTGTAAACGCCAACCACGAAAAAGGCCAAGGCGATCATCCAGCGGGGCCGTCCGCCCGCAGACGAGTCCAGCTTTCCCTTGAGCGGGTCCCAGAGTGTCCAGAGCGTCACCGCCACCATCAGGAAGGCCAGAGTGTCCTTGAAGGTCTCGTCCCCGATCCGAAGAGCAATCTCGGCACCCAGCCACGCTCCCGTCATCGCCGGCAGAGCCGCCGACAGGAGGCTGGTTCGCCAGTCCATCAGCCCGTGTTGATGAAAGCTCCAGACGGCCCCCACGTTCTGGGTCAGGACCGCCACCCGGTTGGTCCCGTTGGCCACGGTGGCCGGCAGTCCCAGGAAGATCAGCACCGGAAGCGTCAGGAAGGACCCCCCTCCCGCCACCACGTTCAGCGTGCCGGCTATGAAGCCGGCAACCAGCAGGATCAGGTAGCTGCCCAATTCGGCCATGAGTCAGTGCTCCTTCGGTCGGTCGCGCATGCGGCCCAAGCCCAGCATGCTACCACTTAATGAATGGTTGATTGTCGATTTCTGATGGTTGATCGAGGAGCGACGCCAACGGATTCCGCCCTGAATCCACCATCCACAGTCCCGATGAATCTCTGATTTTCGATTGGCGGCCGGGACGACCGATCCTGCCTCAAATCAGAAATCCGAAATCCACAATCGACAATCCCACCGCACCCCCCCTTCATTGACAGCTTCGACCCGGAAGTGTTAGTGATAGCCACTCAGATGAGGTCACCGGTTGAACCCCTCTCCGGCCACGTTTCGGAAATTGGAGGTCCCCATGCCCGCCAAACCCGCTTGGGCGCTCAGCGCCTCGATCCTCTTGCTGTTGTCGATTGCAGTGATTCCGATCGCCTCGGCCGAAACCGTCGATTCCAAGCGCCTGATCGAGGCCGCCAAGGAGCCGCACAACTGGCTGATCTATTCCGGGACCTATGACGCCTGGCGCTACAGTCCGCTGGACCAGATCAATCGGGAGAACGTGAAGCGGCTGGCGCCGGTCTGGATCTTTCAGACGGGCAAGGTGGACGGCGGTTTCTCCTGCACTCCCCTGGTGGCGGACGGAGTCATGTACATCACCACGCCCTGGAACCGGGTCTTTGCGCTGGATGCCGTGACCGGCAAGGAGATCTGGCACTACTACCATCCCGAGCCCAAGGATTTCGGCCTCCTCTACGGCCCCTGGAACCGGGGGGCGGCCCTGGGCCACGGCCTGGTCTTCATGGGAACCATCGACAACCGGCTGGTGGCGCTGGACGCCAAGACCGGGGAGGAGGTCTGGAACGTCGAGATCGAGAACATGCAGCAGTGCGGCTGCAACATCACCGGCGCCCCCCTGGTGGTCAAGGACAAGGTCGTGGTCGGGGTCACCGGGGGCGATTCGGCCCATCGGGGCTATCTGAACGCCTTCGACGCCAGGACCGGCCGGCGGGCCTGGAGGTTCTGGACCATCCCCGGGCCGGGTGAAAAGGGCCACGAAACCTGGAAGGGGGACAGTTGGAAGTACGGCGGCGGCGCCACCTGGATGACCGGCTCCTACGATCCGGAGCTGAACCTGATCTACTGGGGCGTCGGCAATCCTGCCGCCGACTTCTACGGCGGAGACCGGACCGGGGACAACCTCTATACCGATTCCATCGTCGCCCTGGATGCCGACAGCGGGGAGTTGAAGTGGTATTACCAGCAGATTCCGCACGATGTCTGGGACTGGGACACCGCCTACGAATGCTTGCTGGTCGACCTGCCGGTCAACGGCAAGAAACGCAAGCTCCTGATCAATCCCAACAAGGGCGGCTACACCTGGGTCCTGGACCGGACCAACGGCGAGTTCATCGGCGCCTGGCGCTTCGTCGAAAACCTCAACTGGATCGAGGGGATCGATTCGACCGGGAAGCTGCTGGGACGGATGGAGCCCGAGGTGGGGAAGCCCACCCTGGTCTGCCCGGCCATCGGCGGGGCGCGAAGCTGGAACCACGGGGCCTACAGCCCCAAGACGGGGCTGTTCTACAACACCGGCATCGAGTGGTGCCAGACCCTCACCGTGCAGAAGGAGGATCCCAGGCCGGGCGAAACCTTTTTCGGAGGGGTGTTCGAGCTCAAGCCTACTCCCAAGGGAGAGCCGGGCAGCCATCTCGACGCCCTGGATCCGGTGACCGGGGAGAAGAAATGGAGCTACCACTCCAAGTATCCCTTGCTGGCCTCGGCGGTGGCCACCGGCGGCAACCTGGTCTTCACCGGCGATCCCGAGGGAGAGTTCTTCGCCCTGGATGCCGAAACCGGCGAGAAGCTTTGGAGCTTCAACACCGGATCGGGCCACCGGGGCTCTCCCATCAGCTATTCGGTCAACGGACGGCAGTACATCGCGGTCCCGGCGGGCTGGGGGTCGGCGGTGGCCGGCCTGATGCCCCAGCTCTGGCCCGAGGTGGAAGACTTCCCGGGCGGAAGCGCCCTGATCGTGTTCGCCCTGCCCGAATGACGGTCGGCTGGGACTGCATGTTCAGCGTTATAAGGAAAAAGAGGAATCCACGAAGTGCCACCAAGGACGACGAAGGGCCACCAAGGGGTTGGAGAAGGCTCCGGAGGGATCCGCTCAAGGTTGGAAAGGGGAAATAGATGTCCACAATAGGGAAAGACGAACCACGAATAAACACGAATGAACACCAATGAACTGCATGATGAGTTGAGCCTCTTGCAAAACTTGCAATCGGGAAAGACATTGAGGCAGAAAAGGTGATGTGCTCCAAGCTCCGGCAGTCACCACGAAAAGCACAAGAGGCAACAGAAACCACAAAAAGCACAAAAGGCACAAAACGAGTTTCTTGATTTCGAGTCTTGCCGGTCCGATAGTTGTTTCTGTGTTTCTTGTGCCCTTTGTGGCCATCGAGCTTCAGACGGCAAACGGGTTCAGTGTCACCTGATCCTTGGCAGACTCGGGAGGGAAAACCCTCGATCTGCAAAAGAATCGTCCGACTTCGATTCTTGCAAGAGGTCATTCGTGTCTATTCGTGTTCATTCGTGGTTCGTCTTTGATGACGACCGGCGGTTTTACTTCGAATAATCCTTACGGCAGGGCAGCTCGAGAAGCGATCGCCCCCCGCGGGAGCAGAAAATATGGTCGGGTTAGTGGGGATCCTGGTGCTGGCGGGCGCTCCTCTGTGGGTGCCCTGGGCCCAGCAACCCACCGTCGATCTCACCGACCCGGCAGTGATCGGGGTCGGCCGGACCCTGTTCGCCCGGAGCTGTTCGGTCGGCTATTGCCATGGGGCCGAGGGCCGGGCCGGCGGCGGCCCCCGCCTGCGCGGCAAGCAGTGGGAGCCCGGCTACCTCTATCGGGTGACCGCGGAGGGCATTCCGCGGTCCTCCATGCCGGGATGGAAAGAGAAGCTCAGCCAGGATGAGATCTGGTCGGTGGTGGCCTACGTGATGTCGCTCTCCGATCCGGAGGGGTCCGCGGCAGGCGAGCTTGCCTCGGCTACGGCGCCCGGGCCGGGAGAGTCGGCGCCCGAATCGGGGCAGACGGCCGGCCGGCCGGAGCCGCTCCCCGAGGGCGGCAAGGCCTCGGCCGGCCTGGCGGGCGAGCCCGACAAGGGGCGGGAGCTGTTCTTCGATGCGGCCGACGACCTCAACTGCGCTCAGTGCCACCGCACGCGGGGGATGGGGGCGGAGGTCGGTCCCGATCTCAGCGGGCTGGCGGATCGGCCCGCCCGGCAGATTCTGCGGGACATCCTCCTGCCGGGGGCCCGGCTTTCGAGCCAGGCGGCGCTCTTCGAGCTCACCACCGTGGCCGGGGAGCGCCTGATGGTGCTGAAGGCCGGCGAGCAGGAGCAGCGGATCCGGTTCTACGACGTCACCGCGCTGCCGCCGGTCCGCAGGACCCTTCGCCGGGATCAGGTTCGATCGCTGGAGCCGCAACCCGGCTCCCCCATGCCCGACAGCTACGGCCAACGCTATACCATGAAGCAGTTGCTGGACCTGATCAGTTTCCTGAAGGAGGCGGCACCGGGGTCCTTTTCCGCGGTTACCCTGGAAGACCTTCTCGGGAACCCGCGGGAGGCTCGATAAAGGTCCGGTGCAGGGCGGCGGTGAGGCGGGTGGCCTGGCCTTCAGCCACCAGCAGGGTGATCCGCCGCGGAGAGGATTCCACTCCCAGGGCCTCTACCCCCGACAGCCTGGCCGTTTCCAGGGCCTGGCCGGCGGCGTCGGCCGGCAGGCCTTTTCCAACCACCGACAATCCGGATATCCCTTCCTGAACAGTCAGGCGCGAGCCAAGACTGCCGGTCAGTTCGCTTCGAAGCGACGGCCACTCGGGAAGCTCGTTGGCGGCGACCACGCAGGAGGTTTCCGCTTCCGCCTCTCCCCGGCAGGGCCTGAAGGGAAGCCCCAACTGCCCCAGCCGGGTCCTCAGCTCCCCGCCGGTTCCCCGCAGATGCAGGCGGGCCAGATTCTCCGCGACCGTCACGCCGCAGGCCGGCAGGCCGGTTCCCTCGGTGGTGACCCGGGAGTGGCCTCCCTCCCGGTGCGCGGCGCTGGTGAGGATGGCGACCCCGGTCTTGCGGGCCCACTCCACGGCTTGAACGTTGAGAACCTGGGCTCCGTGGGCGGCCAGCTCCAGCATTTCCTCGTAGGAGATCTTCTCCAGCAGAAAGGCTTCCGGCACCCGCCGCGGATCGGCGGTGTAGACGCCGTCCACGTCCGAGCAGATCTCGCAGTAGGAGGCGCCCAGGGCCGAAGCCAGGGCGACGGCGGTGGCGTCGGAGCCCCCGCGGCCCAGGGTGGTGATCTCCCGGCGGTAGGACATCCCCTGGAAGCCGGCCACGATGACCACCTTGCCTCGGGACAGCTCGTCCTGGATGCGCACCGGGCGCACCTCGATGATCTGGGCGTCCGCGTGGCGGTCGTTGGTGATGATTCCCGATTGGGAGCCGGTGAAGGAGATGGCTTCCAGGCCCCGCTTCTGAATGGCCATGGCCAGCAGCGCCATGGCGATGCGCTCCCCGGTCGAGATCAGCATGTCCAGCTCGCGCCGCGGGGGCGTCGGGGTCACCTGCCGGGCCAGGGCCAGCAGGTCGTCGGTGGTTCGACCCATGGCCGACACCACCGTGCAGATCCGTTCGCCCCTGGAGGCGCTGCCGACAATCCGGTCGGCCACGCCCTCCAGCCTGGGGAGGTCCGCCACCGAGCTTCCGCCGTATTTCTGCACCACCACGTCCATGGGAGGTCACCTTTCTGCGGGGCCTTATATCACAGGGGCGGCAGCCACCGGCCCGCATTTCTCAGCGAGAATTGCACTCTTGAGAAGAAAACAGGGAGTGAGGAGTGTGTGTAGCGTGGCGGCAACGATTGTCCGAAGCGCCGTGCGGATCATTCGAGGGTGAAACAAGGGATCGTTAATAAAGACGAACCACGAATGAACACGAATAGGCACGAATACGAATGGGTCTCTATCCGTTTTTCTTCGTGGCCTATCGGCAACAAGGACCCTGTCCGGTTGATCCGGTTATCTACCTGTTGAACACGGATAGACAGGATGCACAGGATTAACAGGACGAGAGGCTGTGGCACGGGAAGCTGACTGGCTGCGTTTTCCCTCACCCGAACCCAAGGGGCGTTCCCTTTGAGTGGGTCAAGAACATTAGTCTTTCTTCGTGTGTCTTGGTCGTCCTTCGTGTGTCTTCGTGGATAACTCTTTTTTTTGGTTGTTTCAGTCAAGCCATTTCGCGCCGACAGCCGTCCTCTTCTGCAGAATCGGCGCAAATGGTGGCTGCAGTCGTGCCAAAAGGGCGCGTCCGGCCGGGACCCTCCAATCCTTGCAGCCGCGGGAATGTCTCCATAAAACCATAATAACAGGCAGGTTATTGTCCCCGAAAAATCCTGGGAGACTTTGGCACGCCGATTGCTCCATTGGCTACCGGAGTTTGCCAAGCTTCCTGAGATCCAGTCGGGAATTCAGGAACAACCTATGGAAAGGGGACCAAGAAACAATGAACACCAACAAGATCATCACCGCGGGCGTGATCGCAGCCGCCCTGGTCGTGGGCCAGGTTGCCGGGAGGTTGATGCAACAGCCTCTCGGCGCCAGCCTGGCACCGGCGGCAGCCGCCACCCTCAACGTGCCGACGGCCGCCGAGCTGTCCTCCCGCTTTTCCGAGGTCTCGGACGCAGTCGATCGGGCCGTGGTCAACATCAACACCGAAACCGTGGTGAGGCATCGCTTCCGGCTGCCTCGCCGGGGCGGCGAAGGGGGACGACAGTTCCAGGACCCCTTCGACTTCTTCAACCGCTTCTTCGGGGGCGAACTGCCGCCGAGTCGAAGTCAAAAGCGCGAGTCTCTGGGCTCGGGGTTCGTAGTCGACTCCAAGGGGTACATTCTCACCAACCATCATGTCGTCAACGGCGCCGATGAGATTCGGGTGGAACTGGCCTCGGGCGAGGAGTTTCCCGCCAAGGTCGTCGGCAGCGACAGCTACACCGACCTGGCCGTGATCGAGATCGATGCCGGGAAGACACTCGAGGCGGCCAGGCTGGGCAATTCGGAGGGCATGCGGCGCGGAGACTGGGTCCTGGCCATCGGCAGCCCCTTCGGCCTGGAGCGCACCGTCACCGCCGGAATCATCAGCGCTACCGCCCGCCGGGGCCGGTCCCACTGGCAGCGCTTTCTGCAAACCGACGCCGCCATCAACCGGGGCAATTCCGGCGGGCCGCTGGTGAACCTGGCCGGAGAGGTGATCGGGGTCGCCACGGCCATCCTGAGCGCCTCCGGCGACAACTCCGGAATCGGCTTTGCGGTTCCCTCCAACACGGCCATTCGGGTCTACAACCAGCTTGTCAAGCATGGCCGGGTCACCCGCGGAGCCCTGGGGATCAGCATGCAGAACGAGGCCAGCTCCCAGGCCCTGAAGGCATTGGGGGCCGTCGACGGCAAGGGAGTCATCGTCCAGCAGGTCCGGCCCCAGGACGGCCCGGCCGATCGAGCGGGGCTGCAGCCCGGCGACGTCATCGTCGGCCTCAAGGGACGGAAGATAGGCGAGCCGGCCGACCTCTATCCCCTGCTGTCCGAAACGGCCCCCGGAGAGACGGTGGAGGTCGAATACCTCCGGGACGGGAAGAAGCGCACGGCCAGGCTGACCGTGGGGGACCGGTCCGAGGTCTTTGCCGAGGAGCCGGTGGCCCAATCGGGGCCGGGTCAGGGGTCCGACAGCCGGAAGCTGGGCCTGCGCGTCCAGGGCCTTTCACCCCAATGGAAGCGCCACCTGGGCGCCGGGGCCGAGGGAGTGCTGGTCCTGCAGGTGGAGCCCGGGAGCGTGGCCGATGACGCCGGCCTGAGGTCCGGGGACGTCCTGCTGGAGCTCAACAGGACGGCCGTCGCCGGCCCCGCACGGCTGGCGAAACTGGCTGGACAGCTTCAGCCGGGCACGGACGTCCTGTTCCTGGTGAAACGGGGCCAACCCGCCACCGGGGAGGCGGTCACTCTCTACCTGGCCGCCACCCTTCCCTGAACCCGCGCCGATTCACAGGTCCCCGGGCGCCCGCCCGGGGACTTTTTTGCAGAGTTGGCCACGAAGGGCACCAAGAACTTCCAAGAACCACGAATGGACACGAATGATGTCATGAGACCAGCCTCTCCCATTCAAGTTGTGGACGCTTGTTTGTGCTAGGATACCTCCTGCGGCGGCGCCCTGTTGGAGTGGGTTCTCACTTTGCCCGGCGCCGCCCCGAATCCTTTTGGTCGCAGGACTCCCACAGGCTGAATCGAAGGCGGCGGTTCCGCGGAGCCGCGATCGGGCTGTTCGGCGCATCGGGCCTCTGCAATGGATCAACGCGCTGACCTGCTGTACCCGCTCCGAGCATGCTACGACCGAATGGGGGCGCCGCCGCCCGCGATCGCCCGCCTCGACGGGGAGGAGATGCCCCAGCCCTACCGGCGGCTGCTGGTTCACGACCGGGATATGACGCCGACCCTGGAGGCGGCCTTTGGCCGGACCATACGCCTGCGTGTCATGCAGCAGTGGGTTTCCGGAAACCTGCTGACACGCCAGGTTCTGCTGGAGTTGGACCGGGAGAGGATTCCGGTGGTGTTCGGGGCTATCCGGATGCACCTGGACGCCTTCCCCCTCCCGGCAAGAGAGGAGATCCTGCAGGGTCGGCGGCCCCTGGGGGCCATTCTCCGCCATCACCGGCTGGCGCACCAGAGCCGACCCCGGGCGTTCATTCGAGTCGAAGCCGACGGGCCGATCAGCCGGGCCCTGCGCGGGCCCTCCCCCGGAAGCGTTCTCTACGGGCGGCTCAACCTGCTTCGAAGCCTTCAAAAGGAAACACTTGCGGAAATTCTGGAGATATTGCCCGCCCTGCAGGAGGGCGGCGCTCAAGGCTTGCGTATTCAATCCAACTGAGGGAGGTGGCCATGCTTGTCAATAATCCTGAAGGGAATTATCTCTTTGCGCCGGGAGGGGAAGCCTTTTCGGACGGAGTGGTGTCGGCGCCGGGCTACGAGATCGTGCGCGTCACGCTGAAGGAGTTGCTGCCCTGGCGGCAGGGTTTCGATCTCATCGATGCGTTTCTGAAGGAACAGGGGAGGCCGCGCCAGGCGCTGTGCGCCGTCGAGCTGCGCTGCGCCCGCCCCTTCACCGCCGAGGGCTTCAGCGAATTCAATCAGGGGTACCGATCCCTGGTGACCGACTGGCGGATCCTGGTGGACGGAGTCAACCCCATGGCCAGAACCAACGTGGCCCCGGTGGTGAGTCCTCCCGCCGAGGCCTCGCTGTTTGGCTTTGCCTTCACCGCTCCGGCGCCCGGCCTGCAACGGCCCACCTTCGTGGCTGCCGGGGCGGGCGAAATTACCGCCTCGCCGGATGGGGGAAGCGCCATCGTCCGCCGCGGAGACACGTCGCCGGAGGCGATCCGGGAGAAGAACGCGGCCGTCATGCAAATCCTGGATCAGAGGCTGGTGGACCTGGAGAAGGACTGGTCCCAGGTGACGGCGGTCACGGTCTACACCGTGTTCGACATTCACCCCTTCATCGAGGAGGACCTGCACTCCCGGATGGGGGCCGCCAGCCTCCGCGGCCTCGTGTGGCACTACGCCCGCCCGCCCATTGTCGACATCGACTATGAAATGGACCTGCGGGGCCACGCCCGCGAGATCTACCTGTAGCCTGGTTCAGTCCGCGGGAAGGCGGGTCACCACGGTGGTGGCCTGGCCGAGCTTGACCAGGCTGTCGGCCGGGGTGTAGCCCTTGCGGAGGGCCACGTTGGCGTAGATGAGGGTGCGAGGGCCCACCAGGCAGCCCGGGTGGGTGACGCAGTTGCAGCCGGTCTGGACGTCGTCCCCCAGTATGGCCCCCAGCTTGGCGAGGCCGGTGTCGTAGGTCCGGTCGTCGATCCGGATCCGCAGCGTGGGCCGCCGGCCCGTCTCGGGGCTCCTGGAGCTGACCAGGGTGAGATTGGAGAGCTTGGTGCCGGCTCCCAGGTTGGCTTCCTGTCCCAGGATGCTGTCCCCCACGTAGGCGAAGTGGGGGGCCTTGCTCCGGTTGAGCAGGATGGCGCCCTTCACCTCGGTGGCGTGGCCGATGACGCAGCCGTCTCCGGCGACCACTCCACCGCGCACGTAGGCGCCGTGCCGGATGCGGCAGCCGCTGCCGATGACGGCCGGTCCGGCGATGTAGGCGCCGTCTTCCACCACGGTGCCCGGACCGATGCGGATTCCGGTTCCATGGAGGGTGGCGCCCCGGGAGACTTCCCCCTGGATATCCATGGTCCCGGGCGGGACCAGGGCTTCGAGGCAGGCGTGCAGCCGCTTGAGCGCGTCCCACACCCGATCGCCGCGGCGCCAGAGATCCCGGTGCTCGAATTGGGTCAGGTCGAAGAAATCGGTTGGATCGGTCACGCTGACTGGCCCCCGGCGTCGTGCCGGGTAGTATACAGCAAGCAACCGGGTGCGCCCAGCCGGCGGGGGCCCGACAGGCGGCCATTTCCAGTCTGAAACAGCAGAGAAAAAGAGGTATCCACCAAGTCACACCAAGGACCACGAAGACACACGAAGAAAGACGGTGCTCTTGACCTGCTCAAAGGGAACGCCCCCGGGGGGGCCTCATCCCATGACAAGGTCACACCAAGGGGGCAAAATTGCAGGAGTATTTCAGGGCTGCTTGTGGTTGAAGGGAGTCCATCCCTATGTGTGTCTATTGGTGTTCATTCGTGGTTCGTCTTTATTGACGACCACCAGTTTCCCACTCGGATGATCCGCCCCGTTGGGGAGGGCCGTTGGTTTGGGTCCGGACGGGCAGGAAAGGGTTGAGGAGCACCATGGTTCCAGCCGGATGCGGCAGGCCGCCCGGCGGTCGACGGCGAAGATGGGCATGGCTGCCCGGCCTGTTCCTGCCCCTGCTACTGGCCGGCTGCCAATCCGGCCCTCCCACCGCTACGACCACCCACAAGAGGGTGATCGTGCTGGGCATCGACGGCATGGACCCGGTCCTGTTGGCCCGCTTTGTGGAAGAAGGCCGGATGCCCAACTTCGGCCGCTTCATGGACGAAGACCATTTCCGCCCCCTGCGGACCAGCACCCCTCCTCAAAGCCCCGTGGCCTGGTCCAGCTTCATCACCGGCATGAACCCGGGGGGGCACGGAATCTTCGATTTCATTCACCGGGACCCGGCCACCCTCTCGCCCTACCTGTCCACCTCCCGCAGCGAGGAAGGCGCCTATGCCCTGTCGATGGGTTCCTGGCGAGTGCCGCTCTCGGCGGGACGGGTGACGCTCCTGCGCCGCGGCAAAGCCTTCTGGGAGATCCTTGGCGGCCATGGAATCCCCGCGGCCATACTGCGGGCGCCCGCCAACTTCCCGCCGGCCGGCGAGTCCGGCCACCAGCTCTCGGGCATGGGAACCCCCGATCTTCAGGGGACCTACGGCACCTTCTCCTTTTACACCGAGGATCCCGACCTTCCCTCCGGAGAGGTCTCCGGAGGGAAAGTCATTCCTCTGACGGTCCGCAACCGGAGTTTCCAGGCCCGAATAGCGGGGCCGCCCAATCCCTTCAGGACGGATGTCGAACAGGCTTGGACGAGCTTTCAGGGAACTGTCGATCCCGAGAGCCGGGTGGTGCGGATCGAGCTCGGAGACCGCCGGTTTCTGCTGCAGGAAGGGATCTGGAGCCAGTGGATCGAGGTCGAATTCGAGCTGGTGCCCCTGCTGCACAGCGTACGGGGGATCTGCCGCTTCTATCTGAAGCAGGCCGCTCCCCGCCTGCAGATCTACGTGACCCCGGTCAATATCCACCCCTCCCACCCGGCTCTTCCCATCTCCCATCCGGCCGACTACAGCCATGAATTGTGCGAGCAGATCGGCCTCTATTCCACTCTGGGCATCCCCGAAGATACCAAGGCCCTTTCCTCCGGGATCCTGGACGAGGAAGAGTTCCTGCAGCAGGCGGATTCGGTCTTCGAGGAAGAGCTGCGCATGCTGGAGACCGGTTTGCGGGACTTTCGGGAGGGCTTGTTCTTCTTCTACCTGGGCCGGCTGGACCAGCTCAGCCACATGTTCTGGAGCGCCATGGATCCCCGCCATCCGGGCTTCCAGCCGGATTCACCCCACGCCGCCACGATTCCCGACACCTACCTCGAGATGGACCGGGTCCTGGGGCGGGTGTTGGAGGAGGTCGACGACCGCACCACCCTGCTGGTGATGTCGGACCACGGGTTCGCCCCCTTTTACCGCGCCTTTCATCTGAACACCTGGCTCCGGCAACAGGGCTACATCACCGTGCTGCAGGGCTCCGAGGAAGGCATGCTGCGAAACGTCGACTGGAGCCGGACCCGCGCCTACGGATTCGGCTTCAACGGACTCTACCTCAACCTCTACGGCAGGGAACCAAGGGGAATCGTCCGGAGGGGAGCGGAAGAGGAGGCGCTTCTCCAGGAGATCCAGACCCGGCTGCTGGAGTTGCGCGATCCGGAATCCGGAGAGGCGGTGCTGGCCCGGGTGCACCGGCCGGACTCGATCTACAGCGGCCCCCGGCGGCGGGAGGGCCCCGACCTGGTCCTCGGCTACCACCGCGGCTACCGGGCCTCCTGGGAGACCACCCTGGGCAGGTTTCCCGAGACGGTGCTGGAGGACAACCTCGACAAGTGGAGCGGGGACCACCTGATCCACGCCGATGCGGTCCCCGGCATTCTGATCAGCAACCGCAAGATCCGACTGGAGAAGCCGGGCCTGACGGACCTGGCTCCCACCATCCTGGCCGAGTTCGGCCTCCCCCCGGAACCCGCCATGGTCGGCCGGCCGCTGTTCTAGCCCCAGCCTTTCCCGCGAAGTCAGCGCTCAATCCACGCAGGAAAACGGCGAACCACGAATTCACACGAATGGACTCGAATGATGTCAAAGAACCAACCTCTCCCATTGAAGCGTAGGACGCTTGAAATTAAGGAGTAGTCCGACTCTGAGGTGGGTGATCTTCAGGTAATTGAGAATCTGTCCCCGTTCCAAATCGGTGATTCGGTCAATCGTCTTGGTATCGACAACGATCTGATCGAACACGATCAGGTCGGGAATGTACTCCCCAACGAGGATCCTCTTGTAGATGATGTCATAATGGGGCTGTTGCTTGAACGGAATCCCTTTCAGCCCGAGTTCCACAACCAGTGCGTTTTCGTACGGCTTTTCAAGAAAGCCATGCCCTAGCGTATTCAGCACTTCCATCGCGCAACCCACGACCTGAAACACTTCTTTTTTCAAGATCAATTCGTGTAAATTCGTGTTCATTGGTGGTTCGCCGTTCATCCCCGTTAGGACCGGTTCGCGCTGGGCGCCCCCGGTCATGGCGCAGGGCCGTCGTGGAGGGTGACGTCGTAAACGATCGCTCCCAGAGTGCGGACATCGCGATTCACGCCCATCTCCTTGGGGGAGGCCGCATCGGGAAACCCGAAACCGATCACGACGTCGTTTCCCTTGAAACGAGTCGCCGGGACGGCGACGGAATGGGTTTGAAGCACCCGATCGGTCAGCATCCATTCACCGACGGGCGTGTCATTGATGCGGACCAGAACACGCTGGCGCGGGAGCTTGTCCTGCACAATGAAGGGGAACAGTGTCGCGCTCAGGCTCACGGTGTCGCTCTTGGGAGGATCCACCTCGAACCCCAGTCCGACCGTCCTGGCCGCGGTCCAGGTCCCGTTTTCGCCAGGTGTGCTCCACCCGTCCAGCAGAAACGGAAGGACGTTGCCTTTGGACCCGAAGCGCAGCGAGGTTCCCCAGGCGTACTTTCGGTTGCTGTAGGCGGTCGGCTTGGGATAGACCCTTCCCACTTGCCATGAGGATTCCCGAAAAACGCTTCCCGAAATGATGTACTCCTGCAGGCTCTCGAAATACCCGGTTCTCGCAGCCCGACGCCGTTCCGACATCTCCCGATAGTATCTTCGCTGCCTCTCCTCTCCGCGCTTGACCGCGAACACGTTCCTGCCGCCAAAGGCACGGGGCAACCCCAGCAGCCCGGTCAACGTCGCGGGGATGTCGTTGAGTTCAACCGGAGCCTCCGACACCTTCAGCGGCTCGCCGCCATGGGCCGGCTTGACCAGAAGCAAGGGCAGGACAGCTCCCCATGCCCGAAGCTCGGACTTCAGAGAGTCGATCCAGCGATCCGAACCGGCTTCCCGCATCCGGAACGATTCTCCACTGCCGTGGTCCGACTGGATGATGATCAGCGAAGGATCGTAGATCGCCAGGGTCCGCAGCTTGTCAAGCAAGGCGACGATCCTGTCGAGAGTATAGGCCGACTGCCGCTTGTGGTTCTCCCGGTTGCGTTCCAGCGGCTTTTCGGCCGGGACGTCCCCTTCGGCAACCACCAGCGGGGGGTGGGGCGTAATGAGGTGAATGTACTTGTAGACGGCCCCCTCCCGTCCCGGCGATGACCTCTCGGTGAAATGCTGCAGGAACTCGTTTCCGGAGAAGTGATTATGCACCAGGCCCGACAGGTCCAGTATCGTCGACGATATCCACCAGGCCTGGCGGTTGTAGATCGCTCCCTTGACGAAATGGGGGGTGCATCGAAACAGCGACAGGTCCAACATGAAGCCGGCGTGCCATTTCTCTGTCTCCTCTTTCCCTCGAAAGGGTCGCGGAATGTGGTAATAGCTTCCGTCTTGATGAAAGTTCAAGGAGAAGTTGGTGGCCGAAGCCATATCGACCTGGTAACCGGCGTCGGCCAGAACCTGGACGATGTTCCTGCCTTCCAGCGCCTCCCGCTTGAATTTCCAGACGGGAGTGTGATTCAGGTAAGTGGTGGCGGTCATGAAAGATGGAACGCTCAAGTAGGTGACGGTGGACGAGGTGATCGCTTCCCTGAAGAAGGTGAAGCCCCGCAGGGCGTCCCGATAGCGCTGGGAGTCCGCCACGATCTCTTCGAAGATGTCCGACTGAAATCCGTCCAGGACGATATGGATCACATTCCGGCTGTCCGAGAACCGGAACAGCCTCTCGGGAGGATCCGCGTAGACCAGAGCGCTCCCGAGTCTGTCACCCGGTTCGGTTCGCGGATCCGGTTCCAGGAACCACAGGGAACCCGCCTGAACCGCCAGCAGGAACAGGCAGAGTGGACGGACCAGCGGGAGCACTCGGCGCCGCCAATAGACGGCGGCCGCAATGACCGCCACCCAGATGGGGGTGTCGACGTGGCCCTTCCACGCCTCCCGCTGCCAGTCTATGAAGGTCCCGTCCAGCGGGCCGTAATCCCAGAGAAGAATGTCACCCTGCAGCCAGAGAAGAACGCCGATGGCGGCCAGAACGGCCCCGTAGAATTGGCGCGGACCGCGCGGCAGGACCACTCCCGCGACGGCAATCAGGGCGGTGCATGCCAGGAACGGGAGGACGTAGAGCCACGCCAGAGTCTGGAATCCGACTCTCATTTCCTCCGCATTGGTGATGTAGATGGTAAGGGGGCAGAAGAAAAAGATCTTGAGGTTGATCCAACCGGACAGAAGAACGAGAGAAATGGCTGCGCTTCTTCGCTCAGTCATCATGGCCTCACCCGTCCATTCCCAGCATCCTCCGGGCGTTGGTGTAGAAGATGTCCTCCACCTGGCTGTCGCTCAGCCGCAGATGCCGCGCGGCCAGCTTCAGGACCCGCAGGGACTCCAGGCCCGTCAGCACGGGTTGAATGGAGGCTTGGGCCGCCACGCCGTCCCAGTCCAGGCTGTCCTCTCCCAGCCAGAAAAACTGGTCTCCGATGGCGATGCAGCGGCCGCGTCCGTGGCTGACCGGGAAGTCGGACCCCCACAACAGCCGGTCGTGGCCCAGCGTGTCGATGATGGCCTCGAAGGCTCCGGCCTCGGTGACCGCCGAGGTGTCGCACCAGACGTTGCGCAGTCCCTTCAGAGCGTGGATGCCCTCCACCGTGTGATAGGGATTGAAGCCCCGGGCCGCGTGGGCCAGGATGAGCTTCATGTCCGGGTACCGGGTGCAGTACTCCACGATTCGCTCCTGGTTGGCGGGATCCGCCATGGCCCGATCCTTCACCATGTGGAGCGTGATGGTCCAGCCCTCCTGGTGGGCCACGCGCACGTGCTCTTCGGTGAGAAACCTGGAAATGTCGGCATGCCAGCTCACTTCTCCCTGCACGAAGGTGTGGTAGACCTTGAGGCCGGTGAAGCCCAGCCGCTTGGTCTCCTGCCGGACCTCCTCGGGATCCATGCGGGGGGAGATCACCATCTGCCCTCGGTTTTCCGGATCCAGGCTCACCTCAGCCGCCACGAACTCGTTCGACGGGCGGAGGCGGTCGTCGCTGAATCCCACTCCGAAGAACAGCGCCGTGGTATGGCTGCCGGGCGTGATCCACTCCATCAGGCGGCGAAACTCGGCCAGGGTCGCCACCCTGGGCCCCTGGAATCCATCCTCGCCGCGTCCCCAGTGCCAGGTCTCGTAGAGGTGGGCGTGGGCGTCGAAGATCTTCTCCGGCACGAAGCTCCGCAGTTCTCTGTCGAAGAACTCCCGGTCGCACTCCCTGAGTTCCCAGTCCTTGGTCATCGGCGATTCTCCTCTTTGGCTTCAAGCCTGCTCCATTTGGTCCCAGCTACGCCGGTGGCATGCGCTCCGACGGGGCTGAGCATACCAAATCCGGGAGCCGGGACCGGCTGTTTTGTTGGCGATATCCGATTTCCGTCCCTTTAAAGAACTGCCTGCCCCCAACCCCAAGGCGCAACGCCCGGCCGCACCCTTGACACCCCGACGGTCTCCCATTAGGGTTAGGCAGCAAGCAGCGTCGGCGACTGCTTGAAGATTCCTCCCGGTCGTCCCGGCCGCGGCTAGGTCCACGAGCCGGACGCCCGACCGCACTCCCTGACACGTGACCCAGTCTGAAACTCGCCCGACCAAGCCCGGAAAAGCCAAGGCGCCCCGTGGAACCGCGCCTCCCGTCTACCCCTTTTCGGCCATCGTCGGCCAGGAAGACATGAAGCTGGCCCTGCTGCTGACGGTCCTGGACTCCCACATTGGGGGCGTGGTGGTCATGGGTCACCGCGGCACGGCCAAATCCACGGCGGTGAGGGCCCTGGCCGACCTTTTGCCCCCCAAGGTCCGGGTGAAGGACTGCCCCTTCAACTGCGACCCGGACCGGGCTCGGGACCACTGCCGGGAGTGCCGGCAGCGACGGGGAAAAGGCAGGAAGCTGCCCCGGGAGACCTTTGCCGTCCCGGTGGTCGACCTGCCCCTGGGGGCCACCGAAGACCGGGTCTGCGGCAGTCTCGACATCGAACAGGCCTTGAACCGGGGGGCCAAGGTGTTCCAGCCGGGCCTGCTGGCCAGGGCCCATCAGGGATTTCTCTACATCGACGAGGTCAATCTGCTGGAAGACTTCCTGGTGGACCTCCTGCTGGATGCGGCCGCCAGCGGCCGCAACCAGGTGGAGCGGGAGGGGCTCTCGGTCAGCCACGCCGCCCGCTTCGTGCTGGTGGGCTCGGGCAATCCCGAGGAAGGGGAGTTGAGGCCCCAGTTGCTGGATCGCTTCGGCCTGTTCGTGGAGGTCAAGACCCTGGATGACCTGGACGAGCGCATCGAGATCGTGCGGCGGCGCCAGGGCTTCGAACAGGATCCCGCCGGGTTCTGCGCCCGGGCGGAACTCCTCCAGGAGGAGTTGCGGCGCAAGCTGAAGGCGGCCCTTTCCCGCGTCTCCGGGGTCGGCGTGGATGCCGGGCTGCTGCGGGGCATGGCCGAGCTCTGCCTGCGCCTGGAAGTGGCCGGCCACCGGGGCGAGCTGACCCTCTATCGCGCCTCCCGGGCCCTGGCCGCCTGGCGGGGAAGGGATGCCGTTGGGCCCGAGGACATCCGGCGCGTGGCCGTCATGTCCCTTCGCCACCGGCTGCAGAAAGATCCCCTGGAGCCGCTGGAGTCGGCTGCCCGAATCGAGCAGGCCCTGGACCGGGTGTTTCCACCGGAGACCGGAGACGCCCAGGCCGCCGGCGGCTAGGGAGTCAAGAACCACGGGCGAAGCCCCCCCCGGGAACGCGGGCGTCCCGCCCGCAACCCTATTCCTAGCTGGAGGAGGCGGAGCGGCAGCGCAACGTAGCCGGCAGGCAGCCCCCCCCCGCCGGCGTGAACTGCAATGGCCAGTCCGAATGAAGGGCAAGGCCCCGTTGCCGTTCCATCCCAGCGGCGCAGTCGGTCAAGGCTGTGCCGGGCAAATGTGCGGGCGGGACGCCCGCGTTCCCGGGTGGGCCTCATCCACCCAACAAACCGGGGCCATGATTTACATCACGCTTAGGAATGGGGCAAGGGGCCGTTTGCAAGCCACAGAATCACTCCCCCCGTGAGGGGGAGTGGACAAGGGCGAAGCCCCCCCGGGAACGCGGGCGTCTCGCCCGCAACCTTATTCCTGGCTGGAGGAGATGGAGCGACAGCGCAAGGTTGCAGGCAGGCAGTCCCCCCGCCGGCGTGAACTGCAATGGCCAGTCCGAATGAAGGGCAAGGCCCCGTTGCCGTTCCATCCCAGCGGCGCAGTCGGTCAAGGCCGTGCCGGGCAAATGTGCGGGCGGGACGCCCGCGTTCCCCGGGGGGCATCAACCCCCCAACAAAACGGGAACAAGATTTACACCCCGCCCAGGAATCGGGCAAGGCGCCGTTTGCAAGCCGGCAAATCACTCTCCCCCGTGAGGGGGAGTGGACAAGGGCGAAGCCCCCCCGGGAACGCGGGCGTCCCGCCCGCAACCTTATTCCTGGCTGATGCGGAGGGGGGCCAACGCCGCGCCACCGGATTGCGGCGGGCGATCACGACAAGTTGTGTCTGCAGTTTCCTGGTCCTTCGTGTCCTTCATGGATCACTCTTCAACGGATTTCAATGACCGCTTCCGATGATCCCTTCCGTTCCGTGGTGGGTCAGCCGCTGGCGAAGCGGGCCCTGCGGCTGCTGGCGGTGGAGCCGCGCCTGGGCGGCCTGCTGATGGCTTTGCCTTCCGGGACGGGCAGGCGCAAGCTGGTGAAGGCCTTCGCCTCCCTGCTGCAGGCGTTGAGCCCGGGGGGCCGGGAGGCCCCTCTGGTGAAGGTTCCCCTGGGCGTAAGCGAGGACCGCCTGCTGGGGGGCTTGAGTCCGGAGCCGGCGGCGGCCGGGCCGGGCTGGCGCTACCGCGAGGGACTGCTGGCCCGGGCCGACCAGGGAGTTCTTCAGGTGGATCACATCAATCTGCTGCCGCAATCCTCCCTTCGCGCCATCGCCTCGGCGCTCGATTCGGGCCGGGTCAGGGTCGAACGCGAAGGAGTGAGCACCTCCCACCCCGCCAGACTCACCCTGGTAGGAACCTACGACCCCGCTGAAGGCCCTGCCGCGGCCATCGTTCGGGCCCGGGTGGGACTGCTGGTGGAGGGCGCCCCTGCCGCCGACCTGGATCAGCGGCGACAGGTGCTGGAACTCCTGCAGGGTCATGAACAGAGCGAGCGGGGTCCGGAACCCGCCGCCGCGGCCGAGTCCATCCGGCAGGCCCGGCGCCTTCTGGGCCGGGTCGACTTCCGCCAGGACGACCTGCGCCGACTGATCTCCGCCGCCGCTCGACTGGGGCTGGAAGGGCACCGGCTGGACCTGTTCGCCATGCTGGCGGCCCGGGCCCACGCGGCCCTGTGCGGACGCGGTCGGGTGTCGGAAGAGGACCTGGAGATGGCGGCCCGACTGGTCCTGTGGCCTCGCGCCCTGCCGGAGGATGAGGAACCGGCCGCCGGCCCCCGGCAAGCGCAGGCCCCGTCGCAGGAAGGGGGCCCGGCCGAACACCCCGGCTCGGAGCCCGGCGCCCCGGGCGAAGACCGCTCGAGTCCCGCGGATGAGCCCCCCATGCCGGTGGACCCCCTTCCCGGAGAGTTTCCCGATGACCTGGTCGCCGGGCTCCCGGCCGCCCGGGCCGCCGGCCGCCGGACAGGGCCCGGTCCCCGGAGGCTTCCCGGTTCGCCGGGCAGGGCCTTCCGCACCGGTCCGAGGCCGGACCGCAGGCGCTCCATCGCGGTGGCGGCCACCCTGCGGGCGGCGGCCCCCTGGCAGTCCTGGCGCCGGCGGCAGGCGGCCGCCGCGGGGGGGGCGAGTCGTCCTGCCGCCGCCGGGCTGGGCGGAGCCGGAAAGGCAGGCGCCGCTATGGTCATCCGGGCCTCCGACTTGCGCTTCCGCCGTTTTCGGAGCAAGGCGGGGATCCTGTTTGTCTTCGTGGTGGACGCCAGTGGTAGTATGGCCGTGAACCGCATGGCCCAGGCCAAGGGGGCCCTGTCCCGGCTCCTTCAGCAGGCCTACGTCTTTCGCGACCAGGTGGCGCTGGTCCGCTTCGGCGGCGAGGGCGCGGAAACGCTGCTCCCGCCCACCCGGAGCGTGCAGCGGGCCAAGCGGCTGGTGGAGGCGCTGCCCGCCGGCGGAGCCACGCCTCTGGCCGCCGGGCTGGTGCAGGCCCTGGCGGTGGCGCGCGCGGCCCGGCTGCGCGGCTCTCCCCAGCCGGTGCTGCTGATTCTCACCGACGGTCGGGCCAATCGTCCGGCCCGTCCCGCTCCCTCGGGTCCGGGGCCCACCCCAGCCGCCCTGCAGCAGGAACTGCGGCTGCTGGGGGCCGAGATCCGCAGGGAAGCCCTGACCGCGGTAGTGGTGGATACCCGACCCTCCTTCCTGGCCGGGGAGGAGGGCCGGACCCTGGCGGACTGGACCGGGGCGCGCTACCTGCGGCTGCCCGGGACGGACCAGGGGGCGCTGTTTCAGGCGGTGAAATCGGTGGCCGACGACGTCCGGGCTGGAACAGGAGGCTGAGCGGAGCTTTTGGTGGAGAGTGGAGAGTGGAGAGTGGAGAGTGGAGAGTGGAGAGTGAAGAGTGGAGAGTGAAGAGTGGAGAGTGAAGAGTGGTCGGCGGAGGATTTCGGGAACCGGTACGTGCCTGACGACTTGGTTGCGTTTTTTTGAACGACTGCGCCGAGACCGACAAGACGCTTAACGTTTGGGTCTAATAACTATCCACTGATCACTAGCCACTATTCACTGTCGTTTCAAGCTGTTCGGGGGATCGATGACGAGCGAAGAACGAGACCGCCGGGTGCTGGCCCTCTATGAACGGGTGCTGGAAATCGAGCAGCGCCTCATTCCCACCGGGCTGCACACCTTCGGAAAACCCGGCGTCGCGGCCGAGACCGTTCACCTGCTGGCCATGGTGGCCTCCTTTCCCCGTCCCGAGCTCGGCCTTCCCGCCCTGACCGATCTCATAGCCGCGGGACTGGGGTTGCCGCCCTATGCCCGCCTGCTGGAGGAGAGCCAGTCCTCCGGGGAGCGGATGCGGGAGCGGGAGTCGGTGGAGAGGCTGACCCGGGAGACCGTGCGGCGCCTGCCGGCGCGGGGTGATCGGCCCGAGCGGGAGGCGGCGCTGTGGCTCCAGCAGCGCGCCGGGGTGCCTGCCGATACCTCCCTGGAGGTCCTGGCCTTCCTGTCCGGGCTGAACCTGCGCCTGCAGTCCAACCGGGAACTGGAGGGTCTGGTGGCCGCCCTCGGAGGGAACTACCTGCCGCCCGGACCCGGGGGGGACCTGCTGCAGAACCCCGCCATTCTGCCCACCGGCAGAAACACCCACGCCGTCAATCCCTACGCCATCCCATCGGCCCTGGCCCTTCGCCGGGCCGAGCCCCTGACCCGGGCCCTGCTGGAACGCCACCGGCGGGAGGCCGGCCGGGTCCCCGAGTCCATCGCCATGGTGTTGTGGGGCATCGACAACATCAAGAAAGAGGGAGAAGCGGTGGCCCAGGTTCTCTGGCTGCTGGGAGTGCGTCCGGTGCGGGACGGACTCAACCGGGTGACCGAGGTGGAGGCCATTCCCCTGGATGAGCTGGGACGGCCCAGAATCGACGTGGTCATGACCGTCTCGGGCATCTTCCGCGACCTGTTCGCCTCCACCATGGAGCTGCTGGACCGCGCCGTCAAGCGGGTGGCCGCCCTGGAAGAGCCCCCGGAGCGGAACTTCGTCCGCAAGCACGTCCAACGGCAGATGGCCCGGGACCGGTCCACCTTCCAGGAAGCGGCCACCCGCGTGTTCTCCAACGCCGCCGGGAACTACGGCACCAACGTCAACTTCATGGTGCTGCAGAGCCAATGGGAGGACGCCAGGGAACTGGGCGACCTCTTTGTCAAGCGCAAGTGCTTCGCCTACGGGCGCGACGCCCGGGGCCGGCCCATGGAGGGGACGGAGGCCCAGGCGCTGCTGGACAGCGCCCTCTCCCGGGTGGAAGCCAGCTATCAGAACATCGACAGCACCGAGGTGGGCATTTCCGACGTGGACCACTACTTCGAGTACCTCGGAGGGGTGACCAAGGCCGTGGAGGAACGGTCGGGCAAGCGGCCCCGGGTCTACCTGTCCGACTCGCTCACCCCCCAATCCAGGGTCCGCACCCTCGAGGAAACCCTGCAACTGGAGAGCCGCACCAAGGTGCTGAATCCCAAGTGGTACGAGGGCATGCTCAAGCACGGCTTCAGCGGCGTGGCCGAGATCGAGCACCAGCTCACCAACACCTTCGGGTGGTCGGCCACGGCCGATGCCGTCGAGGACTGGATCTACGACGAGGTGGCCGAGACCTTCGTGCTGGACTCCCGCATGCTAGAGCGGCTGCAGAGCCTCAACCCCCACTCGGCCCAGACCCTGGTGGGCCGGCTGCTGGAAGCCTCCGGACGGGGCTTCTGGTCGGCCAGGCCCGAGGTGCTGCGCCGACTGCGGGAAGTGTTCGCCGGGTTGGAGGACGCCCTGGAAGGAGTCGCCCCGTGAACGATTCAGCCCCCAGTCCGGTCCGGGTGGTGGTGTTCTACGTGGGCTCCAGCATCCTGGCTCCGTTGCGCCGGGCCGAAAGCGAGATCCGGGAGCACGGACTGGAGCTGGACCTGGCCGCCCACAACGGCGGGGCCGCCTGGTCCGAGCCCGAGTGGGAGGCGGCCCTGGAAGACCTCGCCGGGGCCCACCTGGTGCTGGTCATGCACCTGACCGATTCGGACAACAGCCGGCGCCTGCTGGAAGCCCTGGACCGCTTCCGCCACCGCCACCACGCCGTGATCGTGTTCAACTGCCTGGCCGACCTGATGGGCCGGACCCGCATGGGCAAGCTGGACCTGGGCCGCCTGATGGCCACCCTCAAGCGCTCGGGCCGCCGGGCCGCCCGTCCGGCATCGGGGCTGAGCCTGGCTCACCGGCTGGGAACCTGGATGTCGGAGCTGATGTCCCGGCGAACCGCCTCCCGGTCGGGCGGCGGGGCCGCCAGCCGCGGCGGGCGCTTCAATTCCTACCACAAGCTGGCGGCGCGTCTGCCCGGGATCCTGAAGTTCGTTCCCGGCGCCGGGAAACTGAGGGACATCAAGAACTACCTCATCCTCTACTGCCACTTCCTGCAACCCACTCCCAAGAACATCCGCTCGATGCTGCTGCACGCCGTCAAGCACTACGTCCCGGGCCACGCCACCCTGGCGTCGCCCGACCCGCCCGAGGTGCGGCCCTCCACCGGGCTCTATCACCCGCTGGCCCCCGAATTGTTCGAGAGTTTCAGCGCCTATCGGGACTGGTACCGGGCGGCCACCGGGCGCAGCCTCGATCCCCGGGCCACCGTCGGCCTGCTGCTGATGCGTCCCCAGATCGTGGGAGAGGCCCGGCGGCACTACGACGGCCTCATTGGGGCCATCGAGTCGGAAGGCCTGTCAGTGGTGGCGGCCATCTCCACCTTCATGGACAACCGCGAGGCCTGCCGCGCCTACTTCCTGGAGGAGGGCAACGGCGACCCGACGCCCTCCGCGGGCGGCGCTGAAGGACGGCCGGGTCCGCGGGTCAGCCAGGTCGTTTCGCTGACCGGGTTCAGCTTCGTGGGAGGGCCGGTGATGAACGACACCGAGGCCTCGGTGGAGTTTCTCCGGGAGCTCGGCGTTCCCTTCCGCTCCCTGGTCTCGCTCGACCTGCAGACCATCGAGAACTGGGAGCAGAGCCGGGTGGGTCTCAATCCGGTGCAGACCGCCATGCAGGTGGCCATCCCCGAGCTGGACGGAGCCACCGAGTCCCGCCTCTTCGGGGGCGTGCGCCACAAGAGCCGCCAGCCGGAACCGCTGGCCGAGCGCTGCCGGCTCATCGCCGCCAGGCTGGCGGGCTGGAACCGCCTGCAGACCGCTCCCCGCCACGGCCTCAAGCTGGCCCTGGTGATCTTCTGCTTTCCCCCCAACAAGGGGAACCTGGGCACCGCCGCCGACCTGGACGTCTTCGCCAGCCTGCTGGAGGTGTTGACCCGGCTGCGGGCCGAGGGCTATGACATCCCGCGGTTGCAGGGTCCGGAGGAACTTCGCCGCCAGGTGCTGGAGGGGAACTCCCAGGCCTGGGGAACGGTGGCCAACGTGGCCTATCGGATGCCGGTGGAGGAGTACCGCAGCCTGTGTCCCCACGTGGCTGAGATCGAGCGGGAGTGGGGTCCGGCCCCGGGTGTCCTCAATGCTTCCGGCAGGGAGCTGATGATCCTGGGCGCCCGGCTGGGAAACGCCTTCATCGGGGTCCAGCCCGGCTTCGGCTACGAGGGCGATCCCATGCGGATGCTGGCGGCCCAGGGGGGCGCCCCCCACCACGGCTTCATGGCCCTCTACTCCTACCTGCAGAAAGTCTATCGCGCCGACGCCCTCATCCACGTGGGAACCCACGGGGCGGCTGAATTCATGCCGGGCAAGCAGGTCGGGCTCTCCTCCGGCTGCTGGCCCGACCGCCTGCTGGGGGCCATGCCCCACCTCTACCTCTACAGCGTCAACAATCCCTCCGAAGGGACCATCGCCAAGCGCCGCACCAGCGCCGAGCTGGTTTCCTACCTCACGCCCCCCCTGGAAAACGCCGGCCTCTACAAGGGCCTGGTGAGCATGAAGGAGCTCCTCAGCGCCTACCGCAACACCCCCAGCGAATCGGAGAAGCGGCAACTCTACGCCTCCATCGAGGAGCAGTCCCGGGCGCTGAACCTCTCCTGATCAGGAACGAGCGGCGACACTCACTCTCGGGACGCCGCGCCGGCCCCCCACCGGATCGACCGCGGGCGGAGCCCCACCCGGGAACGCGGGCGTCCCGCCCGCAACCTTATTTCTTGGCGGAGGTCGCGGAGCGTTGCTACGACCTTGCGGGCTGGCAGCCGGCCTTTCGGGGTGAAACGCAACGGCAGGTCCCAAGGAAACCCACGGCGCCCTTGCCGGTCGTACCCAGTGGCGGAGACCGGCGAGGCTGTGCCGGGCATGGGTGCGGGCGGCACGCCCGCGTTCCCGGGGGGCATCCCCTTGGTGGCGTTGGGAGAAGGTGGTATCCTGCGGGTCCTTTCGGCCCAATTGGATCTTCAGGGAGCGTGACGCCCATGGCCACCATGGAAAGAATTTCCGAGAACCTCTACCGTTTCACCGACACCTGCAACGTCTACGTCGTCAAGGACGGCGAGTCGGCGCTGCTCATCGACGCCGGCTCGGGCGCCGTGCTGGACTCCCTGGCGGAGATCGGCTGCCGCAGGGTGGAGTGGGTGCTCCATACCCACCACCACCGCGATCAGTGCTGGGGCGATCCCGGGCTGATCGAGGCGGGCGCCGTGCTGGCGGTCCCCCAGTACGAGCGCCATCTGTTCGAGAAGGCCGAGCTCTTCTGGCAGACCCGCCGCGTCTACGACAACTACGACGACCGCAACAACTTCCTGGCGGTGGCCCGGGATCTGCCGGTCTCCGCCACCCTGAACGACTACGAGGAGTTTGCCTGGCGCAGCTACCGCTTCTACGTGCTCCCGGCCAAGGGGCATACCCAGGGCTCGGTGGCCCTGCTGGCCGAGATCGACGGGCGGCTGGTGGTCTTCAGCGGGGACCTGATGGTGGAAGGGGGAAAGCTCTACCAGCTCCACGCCATGGAATACACCTACGGAGACATGACCGGCGCCCTCTTCACCCTGCAGTCCATTCAGGCGCTGAGGGACGCGCTCAGCGGGGAAGTGGTGGCCGGCCGCACCCACTCCGCCTCGGGGACGCCCCTGGCGCTGCCCTCCCACGGAGGGCCGATCGAAGACCCCGCGGGCGACATCGATCGCCTGGAGAAGTCCCTGCTTCAACTGGTCTCGCTGGGCCGGGGAATGCGGGTCGGCGGGAGGGAGAGCATTCCCGAGATGCTCTACCTGCCCGAGCCCAGGTTCGTGGAGCTGTCGAAGCATCTCCTCTGGGGGGGCTCCTGGACCTGTTCCTTCTTCTACGTGATCCTCTCCGACTCGGGGAAGGCGATGTTCGTCGACTACGGCCACGCCTTCCATCCCCACATGCACACCTTCGCCGACCACAACGGGCTGGAGGTCATGCGGTTCATCGAGCACCACCTCAAGCAGCTCCGCAAGGAGTACGGGGTGCACACCCTGGACCTGGTCATTCCCACCCATATCCACGACGACCACACCTGCGGCATCCCTCACCTGCAGCAGTTCTACGGAACCCGCTGCTGGGCCCTGGATGCGGTGGCCCAGGTCCTGGCCGACCCCGCCGCCTGGAGCTCCACCCCCTGCACCTTCCACAAGCCCATCCGCATCGACCGCACCCTGAGCGACCGGGAGCGCTTCGACTGGGAGGAGTACACCTTCGACGTTCACTTCGCCCCCGGCCAGACCGAGTACCACTCGGTCCTGAGCGGGGAGATCGACGGCCAGTGGGTGGCCTTCACCGGCGACAACTACTTCCTGCAGGAGGTGCTGGCCAGCGGCAAGGTGGAGACCAGGCCCTATCAGACCACGGTGCTGCGCAACAGCTTTCAACTCGGCATGCACCAGCGCTGCATCGAGGTCATGAACCAGGTGGCCCCCGACCTGATCTGCCCCGGTCACATTGGAGTCTGGAAGTGCGACCCCTCGCTGCTGCGGGAGTACTCGGACTTCATTCACCGCAAGGAGCGGGTCTTTCGGACACTGGTAGGCCAGCCCAGCGACAAGTACATCGACCTGTTCTGGGCGCGGATGCTGCCCTACCTGGCCGAGGTCAAGCCCGGGCAGTCGCTGGAATACCGGCTGCTGCTCCGCAACAACCTGGAAAGCGAAGCCACCTTCCAGGCCCGCCTGGTGCCTCCCGAGGGATGGAGCGCCGCCGGCGAGTTCTCCGAGCTCACCCTGCCGGCCGAGGGGAAGGGCGAGATCCGACTGGCCGCCACCGCCCCCGAGGCGGCCGACGGGGTGCGCCGCCTGATGACCGCCGAGATCGCCGTGGACGGGGTCTCCCAGGGGCCGCTGGCGGAAGCCCTGGTGACGGTCGCCGGCTGAGTCGGGACGTCAGCCCGTGGAACTCGGCGTCTCACAAGGGAGTGGAGCCGCGAAGGCGGCCTCGGCAATCCTCCCCGGCGCTCGATCTCAAACCGGCAAACCCGGCCGCTACTCGCTCTCCACGGTGACCCGGGTCTTCACCGAATTGGCGATGAAGCACTGCCGGTGGGACATTTCGTGCATCTGCCGGAGTTGCTCCGGCGACGGCGCCTGCTCCCCCCCGAAGACGATCCTGGGCCTCAGGCTGACCCGGGTCAGGGCGAAGCGCCCCTCCGCGTCCCGCTCCAGGTGGCCGACCGGCCGGTCGCTGTAGGCGTCCACCACGAAGCGCCGCTTGGCCGCAATGGCCAGGAAGGTCAACAGGTGGCAACTGGACAGGGCGGCGATCAGGGCCTCTTCCGGGTCCACGCAGGCTGGGTTCCCCAGAAAGCCCGGCGAGGCTGAAGCCGGCACCTCTGCCCCTCCATCGAAAACCCACCGGTGGTCCCGGTTGTAGCTCCGGTAGGTAAAATCCTCGGATTCACGCTGCCACTGCAGCTCCAAATGATGTTGGGACATTGCAGGATTCCTCGGTCTCTTGGGACAAGGGGCGGTCATTTCCCACGTGGTTCCTATGCTAGCACGCGGTCCGTCATGAGCTCGGTCGTGATACAATCCTCGTAGCTCCCTCAGACAGTGAACAAGTCGAACGCAAGTGCGAAATTTCGACAGCAAATCTCGGGAATGAACGTGTAGGACGGAAGGAGAAAAATCCACATGGAAGCCACCACGTCCATTGTCCAGTTGGGGGGGCTTGCCGCCATCTTTCTGTTTCTCTGGAAGCTTCACGCCGATATTGCGGGACTTTCCGAAGGCCTGGCCAGAATCGAGGGTTGGATCCAGGGGCGATTCAACCAGGATGACCCGGAGAGCCGAAAGTAAGGGGCCGGCGCCGCCAACTCACCGCTTAAATTCATGTATCCGGTTCAATGTATGGAGGATGCCCCCCCGGGACCGCGGGCGTCCCGCCCGCACCATAGCCGGGCACAGCCTCGCCGGTGTCCGCCACTGGGATCGACCGGCAAGGGCGCCGCGGGTTTCCCTAGGACCTGCCGTTGCGGTTCACGCCGAAAGGCTTGCTGCCAGCCCACAAGGTCGTAGCGACGCTCCGCGACCTCCACCAAGAAATAAGGATGCGGGCGAGACGCCCGCGTTCCCGGGTGGGCGCCGCGGGATTCCTTGGGGCTTGCCGTTGCGGTTCACGCCGAAAGGCTTGCTGCCGGCCCGCAAGGTCGTAGCAACGCTCCGCAACCTCCGCCAAGAAATAAGGATGCGGGCGAGACGCCCGCGTTCCCGGGTGGCACTCCCCCTCGAGGGGGGAGTGATTCTTGAGCGCTGAACCAGGCGCGTTGCCCGATTCCCGGGCAAGATGTAAACCATGTATCCGGTTCAATGTATGGAGGAAGCCCCCCCGGGACCGCGGGCGTCCCGCCCGCACCATTGTCCGGCACGGCCTTGCCGGTCTGCGCCACTGGGAACGACCGGCAAGGGCGCCGCGGGTTTCCCTGGGACGTGCCGTTGCGGTTCATGCCGAACGGCCTGCTGCCTGCCCGCAAGGTCGTACCGGCGCTCCGCAACCTCCATCAAGAAATAAGGATGCGGGCGGGACGCCCGCGTTCCCGGGTGGGCGCCGCGGGTTTCCCTGGGACCTGCCGTTGCGTTTCACGCCGAACGGCCTGCCCCCTCCACCTTCATTTTTAGACCAGTCTAATAAAGTTCCAAAGAGAGCTTGCCAGCCTGAAAAGAACACATTGGAAGCTTGCGGGGGGTTTCTTTTTCGGTTACTCTAAAATAATTCGAGAGGAGAGAAAGGGCACACTCTTGGCAACTGAATCGCAGAAGAAGGCAACCGTCTCCAGCACGGTGGAGGACTATCTCAAGGTCGTCCTCAAGATCGAGGACATGAAGCAGCGGGCCAGCACCTCCAGGGTGGCCCGCCACCTGGACGTGGCCGACGCCACCGTCACCGACATGCTGAGGAAGTTGAAGAAAGCCGGGCTGCTGGAATACAAGCCCTACTACGGGGCCGCCCTCACGCCCAAGGGACGCCGGATGGCCGTGCGGATCCTGCGCCGCCACCGCCTGCTGGAGATGTTCCTCCACCAGGTCCTGGGCTACGGTTGGGAACAGGTCCACCAGGAGGCCGAACGCCTGGAGCACGCCGTCTCCGACCTGTTCATCTCCCGGATCGACGCCCTGCTGGACTTTCCCGCCCAGGACCCCCACGGTGAGACCATCCCCGACGCCCGGGGTTTTCGGCAGGTGGAGGATGACCTCTGCCTGGCCGAGGCCGAACCGGGGAGCTACAGCGTCCGCAAGGTCACCAACAGCGACCCGGAGTTCCTGGCCTACCTGGACAAGGTGGGGCTGCGCCCTGCCACCCGGTTTTGCCTGCAAGAGAGGACCCCGTTTCAAGGGCCGTTGAAGCTGCTCCCCCAATCGGGCCGGGAGCCGGTCTACCTGGGCCTGGAGGCCTCCGGGAGCATCTTCGTGTTGCCCCTGAAGGACCGTCCGCGCGCTCCCGAATCGGACCCGCGCGCTCCGGCTTCCCGGATGGCGGGCGACCACGCCGGCCGGAGCGGGGACGAAAAGGCGGGATGAGCCGTCCCGGTCGGCCCTGGCGCTCCTTGCCGGGGCAGGGCGGCATCCTGAGATTCCCATGAGCGAGTTGACCGGCATTCTGACATTGGTTCCGGCAGCCCTGGCGATCTATTTCCTTTTTCGCCCCGGCCGGGGTTGGCTGGAGCGCTGGCGCAGGTGGCTGCGCCTGTCTGACCGGGTGCTGTCCGAGGATGCCCTCAAGCATCTCTACCACTGCGAGTACGAGCAGCGGGAGGCGACGGTTCAGAGCCTTTCCGGCGCTCTGGGGACACCCGTGGAAAAGGTGGCCGGCCTGGTCCAGCGCATCGAGGCCGGTGAGCTGGCCACTTCCGAAGGCGCCTCGCTGCGGCTGACTCCCAAGGGACGAGAGTACGCCCTGCGAATCATCCGGGCGCATCGTCTCTGGGAGCGCTACCTCGCGGAGGAAACGGGACTGAAGGAGCCGGATTGGCACAAGCGCGCCGAGCACCAGGAGCATCGCCTGTCCTCCAGCGAAGCCGACGCGCTGGCGGCCCGCATGGGCAACCCGCCCTTCGATCCGCACGGCGACCCCATTCCCACCCAACAGGGTCAACTGCCCCCGCGCCGGGGGCAGCCGCTCACCAGCCTGGCGGTGGGGGAGCGGGCCAGGATCGCCCACCTGGAGGACGAGCCCGAGGCCGTCTATGCCCAGTTGGTGGCCGAGGGGCTCCATCCCCTGATGGTGGTCCAGTTGACCCACCTCTCGGCCGAGCGCATCTGCTTCTGGGCCGAGGGCGAGGAGCACCTGCTGGCGCCCATCGTGGCCGCCAACGTCTCGGTAGTCCCTCTGCCGCGGGAGCAGCCGGTGGAGGAGTCCCTGGAAACCCTGGCCATCCTCGAGCCCGGCGAGCAAGCCACCGTGGTCGGGCTGTCTCCCAACTGCCGGGGCCTGGAAAGGCGCCGCCTCATGGACCTGGGCCTCCTGCCCGGCACGGTGGTGGCCGCCGAGATGAGGAGCCCGGTGGGAGATCCCACGGCCTTCCGGATCCGGGGAGCGCTGATCGCGCTGCGCGGGGAGCAGGCGGCCAATATCCGGATCAGTTCCAGAAGGCAGGTGGCCTGATGCAACCCCCTCATCCTCCAAGCGCCTGCGAGGTCTGTCCCGCCCACCATCCGGCCAATCTGAAGCGGCTGGGGGTGAACATGGACCGCTACGACTTCGTGGTGGCCCTGGCGGGCAATCCCAACACCGGCAAGAGCACCCTCTTCAACAGCCTCACCGGCCTCCGCCAGCATACCGGCAACTGGCCGGGCAAGACCGTGACCCGGGCCGAGGGCGGCTTCGCCTACCAGGGCAGCCAATACAAGCTGGTCGACCTGCCGGGCACCTACTCGCTGCTCTCCACCAGCACCGACGAGGAGATCGCGCGCGACTTCATCCTGTTCGGCCAGCCCGACGTGACCGTGATCGTGGTGGACGCCACCCGGCTGGAGCGCAACCTCAACCTGGTCTGCCAGGTGCTGGAAATCACCGGGCGGGCGGTGGTCTGCCTCAACCTCATGGACGAAGCCGAGCGGCACCGATTGACCGTGGACGAACGATCCCTGGCGCGGGAGCTGGGCGTCCCGGTGGTGCCCGCCGCGGCCCGCCAGGGGCGGGGCGTCCCCCTGCTGATCGACATGATCCACCAGGTCGCCACCGGCAGTTTCGTCTGCAAGCCGCACCGCATTCAGAGCGAGCCCCCGGCGCTCAAGCGCGCCGTCAGCCTGCTGGTTGAAAAGCTGCGGTCGGCCTTTCCCGGTCTTCCCAATGCCCGTTGGGTGGCCCTGCGCCTGCTGGAGGGAGACGTCAGGATCGAAGAGGCCGTGAGGACGGGGGAACTGGCCGGCCTGGCGAGGGCCCCTGGCGGGACGGGCGCGGCGGCGCCGGCCGAGGGGGCGGGATGAACCCTGTCAACACCCGGAAAGAAGTGCTGGAGGCGGCGGCCAATCTGCGCTGGGAGGTGGGGCCCAACCTCCACGACTCGCTGATGGAGGCCCTCTACACCGATGCCGCCCGGATCTCGGACCGGGTGCTGAGTCGCGACGACGCCCGGCCCGCCTTCGACCTGGACCGCACCATCGACCGGCTGGTCACCAGCCGCTGGCTGGGCTTTCCCATCATGATGCTGCTGATGGCGGTGGTGCTGTGGGTGACCATCACCGGGGCCAACGTTCCCTCCAGCCTGCTTTCCTCCCTGTTCCTGGAAACGCTGCATCCCGCCCTCAAGCAGGCGGCGGCCGCGGCCGGGCTGGCCTGGTGGCTCGACGGGCTGCTGATCGACGGCATGTTCCTGGCCATGGCCTGGGTGGTGAGCGTGATGCTGCCCCCCATGGCCATCTTCTTCCCCCTCTTCACCCTGTTGGAGGACTTCGGCTACCTGCCCCGGGTGGCCTTCAACCTGGACAACTGGTTCAAGAAGGCCGGAGCCCACGGCAAGCAGGCCCTCACCATGGCCATGGGCTACGGATGCAACGCGGCCGGGGTGGTGGCCACCCGGGTGATCGACAGTCCGCGGGAGCGGCTCATCGCCACCCTGACCAACAACTTCTCCCTCTGCAACGGCCGCTGGCCCACCCAGATCCTGATCGCCACCATCTTCATCGGCAGCCTGGCCCCTCCGGCCCTGGCCGGACTGGTGTCGGCGGGGTCCGTGATGGCGGTGGTCCTTCTGGGAGTCGGGTGCACCTTCCTCGTCTCCTGGGGGCTGTCCCGCACCCTGCTCAAGGGAGAGGCTTCGGCCTTCAGCCTGGAGCTGCCACCCTACCGGCCCCCCCGCATCCTGCAGACCATCTACACCTCCCTCATCGACCGCACCCTGATCGTGCTTTGGCGGGCGGTGGTGTTTTCCGTGCCGGCGGGCGCCGCCATCTGGCTGGTCTCCAACATTCACCTGGGCGGCGCCAGCCTGGCGGAGCACCTGATTCAGGGGATGAATCCCTTCGGGCTTCTCATCGGACTCAACGGCGTCATCCTGCTGGCCTATATCATCGCCATCCCCGCCAACGAGATCGTCATCCCCACCGTGCTGATGCTGACCGTTGTGAGCGCCGGCCTCACGGGGGTGGGGGAGGGCGCCGGCGTCATGTTCGAGTTCGATTCGGCCTCGGCCACCCTGGCCGTGCTGGAGGCGGACGGCTGGACGCTGCTGACCGGAGTCAACCTGATGCTGTTCAGCCTGTTGCACAACCCCTGTTCCACCACCCTCTACACCATCTGGAAGGAGACCGGCAGCGTCAAGTGGACAGCCGCCTCGGCGCTCCTCCCCATCGCCATGGGCCTGGTGGTCTGCTTCTGCGTGGCCCAGGCCTTCCGCTGGCTGGGCGGCTGAGGGGGTAGACCTCACATGGAGGCGGCCGGTCCCACCCGGACGGTGATCACGTCCGTATCGTGAAACTGCTGGTGGCGCACCGACGACGCATAGTGGCGCAGCAGCCTGAGAGAGACCTCGGTCTCGACCGGGGGACCGGTGGCCTGTTCACCCAGCAGCGCCAACTGGTCCTCCAGGTTGGTGTCGTCGGTGGTGGCCGCAAACTCGAGTTCGACCGCATCTCCGTCGTTGCGCGCCACCAGCAGGAGGTGCCGTCCCGCGGGCGCCCCGCCTTCCTCTTCCGTCCTCGTCAGAGTGAGCAGCATCTCCTCCCCCACCGCGCGGAGGCGATCGGTCAGCTCCCGGCTGCGCTTGCCGCGCCCGGCGAAATCGGACAGAAACGAATCGATCCTGGGCAGGTTGGCCGCGGTCAGTTCCGTCTTCAGGCGCCGGGGGCGCGGCCCCGTCAGCTCCACGAACTGCGTCAGGACGATCACGGTCAGTCCGCCGACCGTCATGCTGTTTCCGAGCAGATCGCTCCAACGGCCCTGGAGGAGTTCGGGAAAGATCCACTCGAGCTGGAAGGCGATCCCCAGCCAGAAGGCGATGCCCACCGCGAAGCCCTTGCGATGGTCCAGGCCGTCGTGCATGAGCACCCGGATGCCGAGGATGAGGAGGGATGCCACCAGCACGATGAAGTAGGCGGCCACCACCGGACCGGGAATGGCCACGATGGCGGCCACCAGCTTCGGTAGAAACGCCAACAGGACGAAAATGATCCCGACGCATATGCCCACCACGCGGGCCGCCACCCGGGTGAGATCGGCCACGGCGATGCTGGCCGCGTAGGTCGTGTTGGGGACCGTGCCCGTCAGGCCGGAAAGCAGATTGCCCAGGCTGTCGGCGCTGAGGGCGCCCTGGATCGACTGGAAGTCGATGGCGCGCGGCCTGCGCCAGGAGATCCGTTGGATGGCGATGCCGTCTCCGATGGTGTCCAGGGCGCCCACCAGCGTCACCAGCACGAAGGCGGGCAGAAGGGCCCAGAAGTCGGGACCGAAGTCGAGGTCGAGACCCGGCCAGGCAAGCTGCGGAAACCCGACCCAGTCAGCCTCCAGCACACGCTTGGTGTCGTAGATCCCGTAGAAGAAGCCGCCGCAGGCGCTGCCTGCAACCATCCCCAGGGCCCCGGCCCAGAGTCTCCAGGCCCCGCTGGCGCGCATCGAGATCAAGGCCATCAGCGCCAGGGTCAGGCCTGCCGTGACCGGGGCGGCCGAGGGCTCGGCGTCCGCCGGCACGTCCTTCAGCTTGCGAAAGATGATCGGTCCCAGCGTGACCGGGATCAGCATCAGCACGGTTCCGGCCACGGTGGGGGTGAAAATCTTCCTGAACAGCGAGAGCTTTGCCGCCAGAATGAACTGGCACAGGGAGGAGACGATGATGAGGCTGGCCATCAGCCCCCCGCCTCCCCGTTCCAGAGCCGCCACGCAGACGGCGATGAAGGCGCCGCTGCTCCCCATCAGCAGGAGGTAGCCGGAGCCGACGCGGCCGATGCGAGTGGACTGGATCACCGTGGTCACGCCGCTGACCACAAGCGCCGCAAACAAGGCCCACGACAGATAGGCCTCGCCACCTCCCACGGCTCCCACCAGGATCGCCGGCGTCAGCACGATGCCGGCGACCGTCAGCGTGGCGTACTGCAACCCGAGGCCAATGGTGAGAGCAAGCGGAGGTCGTTCGTCCGGCTCGTAGCGGACGTCCTGGATATCGTTTTTCAAATCGGACTCCCTGGTTGAGGTTTCATCAGTGCCTGCCTGGGCCTTTAGCGTAGTCGAGAGTGGGCGCCCATGGCAATCGTTGGTCAGACGCCGGTTTGGGAGGAGGAAGCCCCCCCGGGACCGCGGGCGTCCCGCCCGCACCATAGCCCGCCACGGCCTCGCCGGTGTCCGCCACTGGGACCGACCGGCAAGGGCGCCGTGGGTTTTCTTGGGACTTGCCGTTGCGTTTCACCCCGAAAGGCTTGCTGCCGGCCCGCAAGGTCGTAGCAACGCTCCGCGACCTCCGCCAAGAAATAAGGATGCGGGCGAGACGCCCGCGTTCCCGGGTGGCACTCCCACCCGCGTGGGGAGTGATTCTTGGAGGAAGCCCCCCCGGGACCGCGGGCGTCCCGCCCGCACCATAGTCG
>JAJDUG010000020.1 GCA_022826755.1 Acidobacteriota bacterium | reverse complement strand
GGCTTCCGTATTGTCCGTTTCGAGGCCTGCTCGACGTTCACTCGCGTTCCGGCCCGCATGCTCGCTGAGCCGCCCATGGCGGCCTTTGACACCAGAGTGCTTCAGACCATATCGTTGCCTCCATGATCCGCCCTGGCTGCTTCCAACCGGAGCGACAGTTGTTGGGCGGGATTCGCACCCGCCAGAAGAAGGCGCCTTTCCACGGCGCACTGTGTCTTCGTGGATAACTTTTTTACCCCGTCGCACACAGCGCGACACCGGGTTGTATCAGGCAAGCCGGGAACAGACTGATTGGCTGCCTTCAGTCAGTCACAAACTTCACGTCGCTGCCGAACTTGCGGTACTGCTTGAATTGGATGACATTCCGGGTGTGGAGTTTGGCGGTACGATTCTCCAGAAGGACCTCCGCTCGGACCGGAAGCCAGTGCTGCTGTCCGGAGATCTCCACCCGATCGTACTCGGTGGAACCCTCGGAGCGGGTAATGGGAAACGTGTCCGGAATTCTATAGGCCCGCTCCTTGATCTGGACGACCTGAAGTGAACTCGGGTCAATCCAGCATCGTCCGCGATAAGGCGTGACCACGCCCAACTCCGTCTTCCCGTCTCTGAAGATGATACTTCTCTTGGAGGTATCCTTGGGCACTCGAAAACCGACACGCACCGTGGGCGAGCCCCGACTGTGGTCTATCCCCTCAAAGCGAAATCGGGTACCGGTTGCAGGGTCGAAGAGGTAGTGCAACGAAGAGCCGAACTCACCGGTTGAGGTCGTCCCCTTCAGTGATTCCAGTGTGGCGTCGGAGGCCGCTGAGCGATTTCCGACCGACACCAGCTTATAGTGCTCCTGTTTGTCGTAGTAGGTAAGCTCCGCCACGAAGTTATCCACCCTGACCCAACCGGTTTTTGGAAGGCGGCGAAGGTAGCGCTGGGTGATCTGGGTGCAGATGAAATTCGGCAGGTTTTCGGTGTAGGCCATCGCCGTGCCGCGCACCTCTTCCAGGAATTGCGGCCAGGTTTCCCGGTCCGGCAATCCGGAGCGCGCAGGGGTCGCGTCCGGCTCGGTTGCGAGATCCGCCACAGGAGTTGCCGTCCGCTCGGGGGGCACTGCCGGTTTGGGGGTCGCCGCCGACCCCGTTGCCGAGGGCTCGGTTGGGGACGGTGCGACAGGAGGTGGGATAAAGACCGGCGGCGGAGGCTCGACTCCCGGCGGCGGTCTCAAGGCGGATTCAGGGGGTCCGCTTGAACGGTATTCCTCGACGGCCCGGATGATGGCGGGATCGGCCTCACGAGCTTTCAGTTCCTGCAGAAGGATGTCCTTGACACGAAATCCGATCCCCCTCTCCCGGATCAAGTCCACCACCCGTTGCGACGTCACCGCTCCGATGCGGGTGGTGGTGACCAGAGCCAGAAGTTCCTCCTGGCTGATCGGACCCTCGGCCGTCAAATAGTTCAAGGGGGCTCCGATCAGAATGATCGGCAGCAGGCATCCCAAAGCGCAACGGGTCGAACGTGACACGGTAGAAAAATGCTGTTTGCTATGTCTGCGGCAACCTGGTGAGAAGCGCGGTCCGGCGGCTACCTCCCGCGAATGCTGCTGCTGGCTGCGCCTCGGCTCCGCTGCGCCGCCGAGCCGGCAGCAATGCTGCTGGAGGTGGAAGTGGCTGCCGAAGATCGGTGCACGCTGGTCGTAGCCGGCACATAGGTGGTACTTGGCGAATTGAGAATGGAACCGCTGGTGCCTCTGGATGCGTAGACGGGGCCGTATGACCGCCAAGTGGGACAGTAGTTGGCGTAGGCAAGACCGTAGGGAGACCTCAGAAGGGTGTGGAAGGGAATGAACGTGAACATCCGGGAAAACGGGTCATAGATCCACCCCCCGTTCGACCTCAGACCATACCTGGACAAGGCCGACCGAGACATCCAGGAAGGAATTTTGGAGTTGGCGGCAATCAAGGCGACTGCCCGTTTACGGCTCCAGCGATCGATGTCGTCGAAGGGCTCCTTCCCCACCTTGCTGAAGTGCAACTTTCCTTTGGCGGACCGATTGAGGTTGAAGGTCTTGCCCGACTTCAGACCTGCGATCTTGATCTCGTCTTTGGTCCATCTCAGCTTGCCATTGAAGACCGTCACCCGAACCTCGCCCGCGGCATCGACTTCAAAGCGATACAAACCCTTCTTGAGTACTCTCAAATCTCCGGACGGTGTCACTACCCGCAGTCGGTGGACCTTGCGTCTCAGGCTCAGCGATTCCAGGATCGCCACGCCTTGTTCCAGGGAAAAACGCATGTCGTCGAAGGGAGTGGCCAGAACCCGAACCCGACTGTTCTCCGCCACTCGCAGGTAGGTTCCCGGGTTGAGCAGCATTTCCACCCTTTGTTCCGCGTCGGTCTGCAGCACGTCCCCCGGGACGAGCTGGTGCCGGGGCACGACCTGCCGCAGGTCGGAGAGTTCGGGGTTGCTCACCGTGGGCTTGCCCTCCACGTAGTTGATCATGCCGGACTTGGCCGAGATGAAGTAGGCGGATGTCTCGCTGGCATTCACCACGCCAATGTTGGCAAGCAGCAGGACTGCCAGCCCCAGGTACGTTTTTGGTTGCAGCATGGTATCGCTCCTCGGCAAAACCTTTGGAATCGACAAACAGACGGATTACTTGCGCCTTTTTCCTGTGGGTATGATCAGTTTAGACCATGTATTCGGGTTAGTAAAGAAACATCGGCTTGCCGTCCACGTGGCGGACCTTGGGGCGATATTGGTCACGATCGTAGAGCTCATCCACATCCACCCGTTTCAAGCCGTCCTTGATCCGGCTGAGAGGAATGTTCGTATACCGCCCCTCCCGCATCGCTACCAACCGTCCGAAGCGGCGTTTCATGATCAGCGACATGGCCATGTGGGCAAAGTTCAAGGACACCATGAGATCCAGAGAATCGGGCGAACCGCTCCTCATCAGATAGGAGAGCTGCTGATAGATGATATTCTGCCCCGTAATCCGCTTGAGCGCTCGCCCCGTGGCCGCGCCGATCCCTCCCAGCTTCCTGTGTCCATAGGCATCGGCCTCTCCCGACTCCAACGGGTCTTCTCCGACCATTTGAGCACCCTCGGAAATGCTGACCATGGCGTAGTTGCTGGGATTGTCGCGCTTGTCCGCCATCAGCAGGTCTGCCAGTCGATCCGGACGGAATGGAACTTCCGAAATCAGGGCTCGATCGGTGCCGGCCAGGTAGGAGGAAACAAGGGAGGTTTCACCGCTGTTTCGACCGAAGAGTTCCACCACTGCAATTCGCTCGTGGGACCCTGCCGAGGTCCTCAACTGATGCAGGAAGTTGACGCTGCGGGTCACCGCGGTAGAGAAGCCGATGCAGTAGTCGGTTCCGAAAACATCGTTGTCCATGGTCTTGGGAATGGCAACCACCGGAAAACCCTCGCGGTGGAGCCTTTCCCCATAGCTCAGGGTATCGTCCCCCCCGATGGGTATCAGTGCATCCAGCCCCAGCTTTTCCAGGTTTCTCAAGACGTGGGCAGTGCAATCCAGAAAAGGACTCTTCCCCGCCCCCGGCCGGCGGGCGTTCCGCAGGAACGGCGGCAACCCGTCAGCCACCACCCTGCCCGGGTTGGTCCGGGAGGTGTGGAGGAAGGTGCCGCCGGTTCTGTCGATAGTCCGAACCACGGAGTTGTCCAGTTTCAGGGTAGAGGCAGCCAGCGAGGACGAGTCCTCGGGATCGAGCACCAGCAATCCCCGCCACCCGCGCCTTATGCCGAGAACCTGCTGACCTTCGGCTCCAGCCCGATTGACCACCGCCTTGATGCAGGAATTCAGTCCGGGAACGTCGCCGCCTCCCGTCAGGATTCCAATGCGCATGGTTCAGGCTCGGTTTCGGTTGGGGTTGGTTGCTCGGTAATGGGGCTCGGGGAACCGTCCTCGTTCACCCGCGTGCGGCTGCCCTGGCTTCCTCGGACGTGTCGACGGAAGGGTGAGAGAGCCTGATCGCCGCCTGGGCCGCAGCCAGGCGGGCAATGGGAACACGAAACGGAGAGCAGCTGACATAGTCCTGCTCCAGTTGATGGCAGAACTCGATGGTGGAGGGATCGCCTCCATGTTCGCCGCAGATGCCGATCTTGATTTCAGGTCGGGTGGCCCTGCCCTTCGCCACGGCAATCTTCATCAACTCTCCAACCCCGGCGATATCGAGGGACTGGAACGGATCCCTCGGATAGATGTCCCGCTGCAGGTAAGGCACCAGGAAGCGGTCGGCATCATCGCGGCTCAAAGCCAGGGTGGTTTGTGTCAAGTCATTGGTTCCGAAGCTGAAGAAATCTGCCGAACGTGCAATTTCGTCCGCGGTGAGAGCCCCCCTGGGAACCTCGATCATGGTGCCCACCTGGTACTCGATCTCCAGTTTCCGGGAATCCATCACCTGCCGGGCGACTTGCCGCACGATACCGGCCTGATCTTCCAGTTCCTTGACGTTGCCAACCAGGGGAATCATGATCTCCGGCACGGCTTTCTTCCCACGACCGATGACATTCGCGGCCGCCTCGAAGATCGCCTGCGCCTGCATCCGGGTGATTTCGGGATAGACGACTCCCAGACGGCAGCCGCGAAATCCAATCATGGGATTGAACTCGTGAAATGAATCCACTTTCGCCTTGACCGCCTCGAAGGAAACACCCATGTCCGAAGCCAACTGTCTCTGAGCCGGCGCCTCGTGAGGCAGGAACTCATGGAGCGGGGGATCAAGGGTCCTGATGGTGACCGGCCTGCCTTCCATCACTTCGAAAATGTGTTCAAAATCCTCCCGTTGGAGCGGCAGGAGCTTGGACAAGGCGCGCTCCCTCATTTCCGGGGTTGAAGCCAGGATCATTTCCCGCATCGGGCCGATCTCCCCCTCGCCGAAGAACATGTGCTCGGTTCGGCACAAACCGATCCCGCCTGCCCCGAACGCGATGGCGGCCGCTGCCTGGTCCGCCTGGTCCGCATTGGCGCGGACCTCCAGGGTGCGAACCCGGTCCGCCCATTCCATCAGTTTGCGGTATTGCCGGAAAACCTGGGTCTCCTTCTTGTCGGATAACTCGTGCAGGAGAACTTGTATGACCTCCGAATCCCGTGCCGCAATGGGTCCCTGGATCACCTCGCCGGTGGTTCCGTCCAATGACAGGAAGTCACCCTCCCGAATGACCCGTCCGTTGACTCGCATGTGGCGTTGAGAGTAATCGATGGCCAAGGCGCTGCAGCCGGCAACGCACACCTTGCCCATTTGCCTGGCAACCAGAGCCGCATGGGAGGTCGTGCCTCCCCGCGCCGTCAGGATCCCCTCGGCTGCGTTCATTCCCTTGATATCCTCAGGCGAGGTCTCGATGCGGGTCAGAATGACCCGTTCCCCACGATTCCTCCACTCTTCGGCATCGGGTGCGTTGAAGACCACTCGGCCGACGGCCGCGCCGGGGCCGGCGTTGAGACCCTTGGCCAAGAAGCGGCCCTGCTCCATGGCCGCCGCCTTCTCCTCCGGATCGAACACCGGCCGCAAGAGCTGGTTCAATTGGTCCGGCTCCACCCGCAAGAGCGCCTCATCAGGAGTGATCAGCCCTTCATCCACCATATCGACAGCAATCCTGATCGCGGCAAATGCTGTCCGTTTCCCAACCCGGCACTGCAACAGGTAGAACGTTCCCTGCTGAATGGTGAACTCGATATCCAGCATGTCCCGATAGTGCTTCTCCAATATCCTGCGCGCTCGATCCAACTCGCCATACAGCTCCGGCCTCTCCCGAGCCAATTCGGCAATGGAGGCGGGAGTCCGGGCCCCCGACACCACATCCTCCCCCTGAGCGTTTCCAAGGTACTCCCCGTAGAGCACGTTTTCACCGGTGGCCGCGTCCCTGGTGAAGGCCACCCCGGATCCGGAGTCGGATCCCATGTTCCCGAACACCATGGCCTGCACGTTTACGGCCGTTCCCCAACTGGAAGGGATTCCGTTGAGCCTTCGATACTCTTCAGCACGCGGGTTCATCCAGGAACCGAATACGGCTCCAATGGCGCCCCACAACTGCCGATGGGGATCGTCGGGAAAGTCCACTCCCACCCGCTGTCTGATCTCCTTCCTGAAGAGTGCCACCAGGTCCTGGAGGTCGGACGTGGTCAACTCCGTATCCAGAACCAGTCCGCGCGCTTCCTTCTTCTCCTCGATCATGCGTTCGAAGGGATCGACTTCATCCTTTCGAATCGGCTTCATCCCAAGTACCACGTTGCCGTACATCTGCACGAATCGCCGATAGGAATCCCAGGCAAATCTGGCATTGCCGGTTCGCAGGGCCAACCCCTCCACCGTGCTGTCATTCAATCCCAGGTTCAAGACTGTGTCCATCATGCCGGGCATCGAGGCCCGGGCACCCGAGCGCACCGAAACCAGCAAGGGATTCCGGGCGTCGCCGAACCGCATCTCCATTAACGATTCCATTTCATGGAGCGCTTGGGCAACCTCCTCGGACAGGCCGACAGGATATTGCTCATTTTCCCTGTAGTAGTGTGCGCAGACCTCGGTCGAGATGGTAAAGCCAGGGGGAACCGGCAGGCCCAGGTTGGTCATCTCCGCCAAGTTGGCTCCCTTGCCGCCCAGCAGGTCCTTCATGTCAGCCCGCCCGTCGGCCTTGCCGTCTCCAAAAAAGTAAACCGACTCTTCAGCCATTATCACTCTCCGATTCAGCTCGCCGGAACTCCTGTCCCGGCAACTCTCAAATAAGGCAATGTCGACGCACCGACATTGCGCGATCAGCTCGTCACCATCTCGGAAACGTCAGCCACCTTCAGAAACGTCTGCAGGAGAAATGCCAGCAGGGCAAGACGATTCCTCCGCACCCCCGGATCCTCATCCATCACCAGCACCCGGTCAAAGAAGGAGTCCACCGCGGGCCTCAGCGAGGCCATCATGCCCAGAGCCGCCTCATGCCTCCCCTCGCGAAGCGCTCCTGAAATCCTTCGGTCGACCGCAATCACCTGGCTGTGGAGAAGATTCTCCTCCGGAGTCGTAAACCGTGCCGGATCGATGGCGCCCGCCGTTGAAGGATCGATCCCGGCTTTCAACAGAATGTTCTTGATGCGCTTGAAACTGGTCGCCAGCGACTGGAAGTCAGGGCTTTCCCGCATGCCGGCGATGGCGCCCAAGCGCTTCCGGCTTTCCACCGGATTATCCCAACACACCTCCAGCACGGCATTGATTTCATCGTAGCGAAACCCCTGCTCCCGGAAGAGGAAACGCATCCGGTCTTTCAGGAAGTCCCGAAAAGTCGCCGAAGTTTCCTCCAGAGATCGATCGGCGAACCTGCGAACTCCCTCGTAGGCCTTGCCCAGCATTGCGTCGCAGGAAAGGTCCAGTTCCTTCACCAGCAGGATACGGATCAACCCCATGGCCTGGCGGCGCAACCCCAGGGGATCCCGCGACCCGGTGGGAACCAGGCCCAGGCAGAATGCTCCCGCCAGCGTGTCCAGCTTATCGGCCATGGCAACGATCACCCCGGAAAGCCCGCGCGGCACACTGTCTTCCGAGGCGACCGGCAGGTAGTGATCGTATATGGCCTCCGATACTTCGGCCTCGATTCCTTGGACACGAGCGTAGAGGCCACCCACGACTCCCTGCAAATTGCTGAATTCCCGAACCATTTCGGTGGTCAGATCGGTCTTGCACAACTCGGCGGCCCGCTGCGCCGGCGCAAGGAGTTCAGGTCGCCGGAGCCTCCTGACCATAAACTCCGATAACGCTTCTATTCTTAAAGTCTTATCGAATAGAGTGCCAAGATCTCTCTGGTAGGTGATCTTTTTCAACAGAGCGACGCGGTCCTGCAGGGAAACCTTCAGGTCAGACTCCCAGAAGAAGGCGGCGTCCGACAGGCGGGCTCCAAGCACCCGTTCATGCCCGGACTGAATTTGCGGGGAAAAGGCCCCGTCCGAATCCGCCACCGCCAGGAACTTGGGGAGCAGTTTGCCCTCGCGGTCCCGGAGCGAAAAATACTTCTGGTGCTCTCGCATCACCGTGATCAATACCTCTGCCGGGAGCTTGAGGAATTCCGGGTCAAAGTCTCCGCACACCAGGCTGGGATGCTCGCTGAGGTGGGCCACCGTCTGCAGCAGGCCCGGGTCCTCGACCAGGTGGCCGCCCTGCTCCAGGGCCGCTGCCTCCAGTCGGGCCTGGATCCTGCGCAACCGCTCCATGGAATCGATTTCGACATCCGCCTCTCGAAGCTTCTGCCGATAGTCCGCGAAATCGGTCACCACCACTTCACGGTTGCCGGCCAGAATTCGGTGTCCGTAGGTACGGTCGCCGGACCGGACCGAGGCCAGTTGGACGGGCACGACCTGCCCGTCAAAGAGGCAGAGAATCCACCGGATGGGCCGCAGAAACAGAAACTGGCTCGTTTCCCACCTCATGCTCTTGGGCAATTCCAGTCCCTTGATGGCGTTGGGAATTTCCTCCGCCAGAATGTCTTTGGCTCCGCGACCGGGCACCTGCTTGCGGTAGGCGAGGTAACTGCCCTTTTTGGTCTTTATCCGGGAGAGGGCTTCCACCCCGACCCGGTTCTTGCGGGCGAATCCCTGGGCGGCGGCTGTGGGGCGGCCGTCCCGGTCAAAGGCGATAGCCCAGGGAGGGCCCGTGATTTCCTGGCTCCGGGCCGGCTGGGTGGTGGCCACGCCGCTGGCGTGGACAATCAAGCGTCGCGGCGTCGAATAGGCGGTGATTTCGTCAAAATCCAGAGAATGAACCGAGAGAACCCGTTGAATATTCTGTTTCAATTGCTGCGAGGCCCCCGGCAGGAATCGGGCCGGTATCTCTTCACAGCCTATCTCCAATAAAAACTCTGCTGCCATGGGCTTAAAAGGGAATGTCCTGTCTGAAACGACAGTGAATAGTGGATAGTGATTAGTGGATAGTGATTAGACCCAAACGTTAAGCATCTTGTCGGACTTGGCTCAGTCGTTCAAGATTCGCAACCAGGTCGTCAGGCACGTTCCGGTTCCCGAAAACCTTCACTCTTCACTCTTCACTCTTCGGAAACACCCCTGTTTCTCGGTCCGTATCCGGTTCCTGAAATCTACGGGTGGCCTTCGCCGGTCAGATATTGTTGAGCAATGCGGCAGGCAAGGGTGCGCACACGCTGAATCAACTGGGTGCGCTCCGAGACGCTGATGGCGCCCCTGGCATCCAGGACATTGAAGGTGTGCGAGCATTTGAGACAGTAATCGTAGGCCGGCAGGATCAAACCCATCTCTATCAGACGATCCGCCTCTTTTTCAAAGTCGTTGAACCAGCCGAAGTGCCGGTCGACATCGGCAACCTCGAAATTGTAACGGGAAAACTGGACTTCGTCCGCGTGCCTGAGTTCTCGATAACCGACACTGGCGTTCCACTTCAAATCGAAGACATCCGACATGTGGCTCAAGAACATCGCGATCCGTTCCAACCCGTAGGTGAGTTCCACCGACACCGGGTTCAATTCCAGTCCCCCGGCCTGCTGGAAATAGGTGAACTGGGTAATCTCCAGCCCATCCAGCAAAACCTGCCAGCCGGCTCCCCAGGCCCCCAGGGTGGGCGACTCCCAATTGTCCTCTTCAAATCGAATATCGTGGCCACGCAGGTCAATGCCGATCTTTTCCAGGCTCTGCAGATAGATGGATTGCACATCCGGCGGGCTGGGCTTCAGAACGACCTGAAGCTGGTGATGTTTTTGGACCCGGTTGGGATTCTCCCCATATCGGCCGTCTGCAGGACGCCTGCTGGGCTCAAGATAGGCCACTCGATAGGGATCGGGACCAAGCACCCGGAAGAAGGTCTCGGGGTTCATGGTTCCCGCCCCCTTTTCCACGTCGTAAGGCAGATGGATGACACACCCTTGCTCTCCCCAGAAGGTCAACAATTCCATGAACAGTTGTTGGAACCACATGATCTACCGATTCCCGGATTCCCGCCGCAGCAGAGACAGTGAATCGAACTTCCGCTCGAACCCGGACTGAACCAACTCCTCAGCGACTGCATGGAGCGCCGAAACGGCCTCTCTTGCGACTCGCCCGCCCGCCAACTCGGTCAGGGGCTTGTTCACCACCAGACCGGCCAACTCCAGGACCTCCCCGTCGATCCGACGCCCTGCCCCTTTGCGGCATTCCCGGCAGAAAAATCCAAGGGCATCGAGCTGGCAGTAGGCCTTTCTGCCGGGGCTCAAGGCGCCGCCGCAACCACTGCATGCGACAAGGCTGGGAAGCAATCCTGCCAGTTTCAAATGCCAGATCTGGAAATAGACGGAGGCCAGCCGGGATTTGCAGCTATCCCCAAGCAACGGTAGCACATGCAACAACAGGCGAAACAGAGAATCGTTGACCTCATGTTCGGGAACCGTTTCCATCAGGAGTTCCAACAAATAGGAGGAACGCAGGTAGGCCTCGTAATCCTGCACTGCCAAGCCGTAACCCTTCAGCAACTCCACCTTGTCGATCCTCACCAACTCCTGATTACGCCTCTCATAGGCAACCAGTTCCACCCATGACAAGGGCTCCAGCCGACCGGAGAAGCGGCTCTTGATCCGACGGCTTCCGCGAGCCACCCCACGCACCTTGCCGTACTTTCGAGTATAGGCCACCACCAGCTTGTCTGTTTCCCTGAGCGGATAGGTCCTCAGGATGATGGCTTCACTACTCAGAATCCCCATCGACTACCCAACCACGATCGGAGATCGAGGTGCCGGCACTTTCAAGAAACGGTTGGCCGCCGGTCCTGCTACCCGGCGCGCTCTCTGCCTGACCTCCCGAGGCATCGGTCGGACAAGCGCCCAAAAGTATCACAGAATTCCGGGAAACCAAACAGACCCCGCGGCCCCTCCGGCAGGGGGGGCGATGAGGCGTCGGATTCGTTGACCGGCCTCATGGGCGGTGCTACGATACCGCCCTCCCCGACTCCTTCCCCGGCATCGCCATACCGGACTCCCTCTAGTTGGAGGCCGATTTGCGCACTCTTCCCAGACTGGACCTGCGGACGAAGTTGATCTTGGCAACCGTGCTCCTGCTCGCCTCGGTCCTTCTGCTGGCGATCTCATTGCTGAGTCACCACATGCGCAAGGTGATTCGCGACCACACCCGGCAGCGCGGCATCGCCATCGCCCGCATCTTCGCCAGCGGAGCCAATCTGACCCACTTGCAGACCTACAATTACCGCATGCTCCAGCTCAACGCGCAGTTGGCTCGGCAGGAGAGCCGGCTTCTCTACGCCATTGTCTATGACAAGGAAGGCAAGGTGGCGGCCCATTCCGAAGACGCTTCCTTGATCAATACCCATCCGACGGGAGTCGCCGCCCGCCAATCCCTGCAGGCCGAGAAACCGTTGTTCCGTCAACTCCATCATCCCTTGCGCGACGGTTCGTCCGGCATTCCGGTCTTTGACTTCACCGTTCCGGTCCTGTCGTCCGAGCCCGCGCTGCGTTGGGGTACGGTCCGCCTGGGCTTCTTGACCGACGGCATGAAGCAGCGGGTCCGGGAGATTCAGGCTGTCATTTTGAAGGTCGGCCTGGCGGCGGTTGTGGCGGGCATTCTGGGCGCCCGCATCCTGGCCAACCGCATCACGGACCCCGTTTCGACCATTGCCGGGGGAGCCCTGAGGGCCTCGGCGGGCGACCTTTCTCACCGCATTCAAGTCCAGACGGGCGATGAGCTGGAGGGATTGGCCAACCACTTCAACCACATGATGGACCGCATCCGGCAGAGTCAGGAGGAAAGAATCAAAACCGAAAAGCTGGCGGCGGTCGGCACCATGGTCAACACCATCGTCCACGACTGTCGAACCCCGATTACGGTCATCAAGGGATTCAACTCGCTTCTGAGCGACTTTGACCTATCGTCCGACAAAAAAGAGGAGTGCCTGGCATTCATCCGTTTTGAGGTGGAACGCATGGAACGAATGCTGGATGAGATACTGCATTTCTCCAAGGAAAAGAAGACCAGCATGACGGTGGAAACCTGCAATCTCGACCAGGTTCTGAGAAATTACGGCATTGAGATCCAGGCCCTGTTCCGGGACAACGAAACCCATTTTGTGCAGAAACTCGACTGCGATGCCCCGGTTGCCATCGACAAGGACAAATTCAGGAGGGCTCTCCTGAACATCGCGGTCAATGCCAAGGATGCGCTACAGGGTCGGGGCACCTTCTCCATTCGCAGCCACACCCGGGAAAACCGGGCCTGCATCCTGCTCAGCGACAATGGAGTCGGCATTCCCGCCCACCTGCAAGCCACCCTCTTTCAGCCCTTCTTCACTCAGGGCAAGCACACGGGCTTCGGATTGGGAATGTCCATTACCAAAAAGATCATCGAGGACCACGCGGGCACCATCGCCGTAGAAAGCCGGGTTGGCCGAGGAACATCCTTCCTGGTCTCGATTCCCCTGGCAGGAACCGCCGTGCAAGAAAATGAAAAACGAACCACGAATTGACACGAATGAACACAAATTTCTTTTAAAGAAAGAAGTGTTCCATATTGGTGTTCATTTGTGGTTCTATCCCCAAAACCATGGAGCAACTAATTGAAGACCCTGCTTGCTGTGTTGAACGCACTGATTCGGGAAATCCCTTCGCTGCAGCGTCAGTCAACTCACTTTGAAATGCGGGCTAGATCCGGGGATGGTGTTCCCGGTAGATCTGTTTGAGGCGTTCTTTCAATACATGAGTATAAATCTGGGTGGTGGAGATGTCGGAGTGACCCAGCATCAACTGAACCGCACGCAGGTCGGCTCCCCGCTGCAACAGGTGGGTTGCAAAGGAATGGCGTACTGCGTGGGGCTTGAGAGAGGACCGGATTCCCGCGTCTTTGCCGTATCGCCGGAGCATCTTCCAGAACCCCTGGCGAGTCATGCCCTGCCCTCGATTGGTCAAAAAGATCATGGGAGAGCCCTTCCCCCTGAGAAAACTCTGTCGGGCCTGATCCAGGTACTGCTCCAGCGCCTCCTTGGCGGAGTTGCCCAGAGGAACCGCCCTGACCTTTCCGCCTTTTCCCTGACAGTCCAGATAGCCCACGTCGAGATTCAGGTCCCTGACCTGCAGAGACACCAACTCTGAAACTCGCAGACCCGTCGCATAGAGCACTTCCAGCATGGCCTTGTCTCTGAGCAGCATGGCCTTGTTTCGGCCGCGGCGAGGCTTTTTCCGGTCGGGCTGGGACAGCAACGCCTCCACCTGGTCCAGTGACAGCACCTTGGGCAGCTTTTTCCAGACCGCGGGCGATTCCAGGTTTTCGGAAGGGTCTTCGGTCCGTTTTCCCTCCAGAACCAACCAGCGGCAGAGGCCGCGAACCGTGACCAGAATTCTGGCAATGGAGCGGGCCGATATGGGCTGGCCGCCACGCGGTTTCCGCTGAAGCGTCCGGACGAATTCCTGCAGGTGGCTCTGAGTCACGGAGACCAGGGCAAGTTTTCGCTCTTCCAGAAATTTCCGGAGCTTCGCCAGATCCGACTTGTAGGCGTTCAAGGTGTTTCTGGAGAGGCCCTTTTCGACCGCAAGGTAGTTGATGAATCCTGATATTTCGCTGATCATTGAAGCGTGGGTTTCCTTGACGCCACTGTTATCCTAATATAATTTCAGCCGTTGCCGGAAGCTGCCCCGAGCCTGCCCGCCATGACCCTAGCCGAGATTGCCAAGGCTCTGAACTGCGACCTCGAGGGGGACGGCGATCTGCCTATCAGCGGCGTCGCCCCCATTGACGATGCCCGGCCCGGCGAACTGACCTTTCTCGCCAATCGCAAGTACCAGAAGAGTCTGCGTTCCACCCGGGCTTCAGCCGTCATCGTTTCCAGGGACTTTCCCCCCTTGACCGTCAGCACGCTCCGCTCCGGCAACCCCTATTTGAGCTTCGCCCAATCGATCGACCTGTTTTACAAGGCCCCGCTTCCGCCGCCGGGAATCCATGCGACCGCCGTCATTGCCGACACCGCGGTGATCGGCAGCAACCCCTCGATCGGGCCCTTCGTGATTGTCGACCGGGATGTGGTCATCGGGGACAACGTCGTCCTGCATCCTCATGTGGTGATCTATTCCGGCGTGACTATCGGCCACGACTTTACCGCCCACTCCCATGCCTGCGTTCGCGAGAACTGCTCCATCGGCAGTGGCGTGACCCTGCAGAACGGCGTCGTCATCGGCGCCGACGGCTACGGCTTCGCCAAGCGGGAGGACGGAAGTTACGCCAAGATCACTCAGTCAGGACCCGTCGTTCTGGAGGATGAGGTCGAGGTTCAGGCCAACGCCACCGTGGACCGGGCGGCCGTTGGCGAGACCCGCATTCGCAAGGGAGCCAAGGTGGACAATCTCGTCCAGGTGGGACACGGCTCCAAGGTGGGTCGCAACACCCTTCTCTGCGCCCAGGTGGGCCTCGCCGGAAGCACCGACGTGGGTGACGACGTGATCTTGACCGGTCAGGTCGGCGTGGCCGGTCATTGCCGGATCGGCGACGGCGCCATCGCAACCGCCCAGACGGGAATCCCCTCCGACGTCGCACCGGGCAAACTGGTCTCCGGCTATCCCGCCATCGACAACCGGCTTTGGTTGAAGTGTTCGGCGATCTTCACCAAGCTGCCGGAAATGAACAAGTCTCTCAGACAACTTCAACGAAAAGTTGAAGACCTGATGAAGTAACTTGCATCCACTCCCCCGGCAGTTGTCCTGATGACCCACGAGCCCCCTCCGCTAGTCAAATCCGCCGGGCTGATCAGCCTTGCGACCACCATCAGCAGGATCCTGGGACTGGTACGGGAAACCATCCTGGCAGCTCTGTTCACCCGCTTCCAAACCGACGCCTTCTACGCCGCATTCAGGATCCCCAACCTCTTGAGGGATCTCTTCGCCGAAGGGGCCATGAGTGCGGCTTTCGTGCCCACTTTCACCAGGATCCTCCAGCGTCAGGATCCCCAGGCCGCCTGGCGTCTGGCCTCACTGGTCATCAACTTCCTGGTGATCGTCCTGGGCTTGATCGTGCTGCTTGGAATCTTCAATGCTCCCTGGATCGTGGACACCGTCGTTGGCGGTTTCAAGGACGAACCGGGCAAGTCCGAACTCACCGTGCTGTTGACCCGGATCATGCTTCCCTTCCTGCTGCTGGTGGCCCTGGCTGCCGTCGCCATGGGAATGCTGAACTGTCACGGCAAGTTCTTCATTCCGGCTCTGGCGCCGGCCGTTTTCAACCTGGGATCCATCCTGGTGGCGCTTTCGCTGTACTGGCTGCTGCCGGCCTATGGAATCGACCCGGTGGCGGGAATGGCTATAGGGGTGATCTTCGGCGGGGCTCTACAAGCAGTGGTTCAGTTCCCCTCCCTCCTCAAGCTCGGTTTTCGCTACAGCCCGGGTTTTTCTTTCGACCATCCGGGCCTCAAGAAGATCCTGCTGCTGATGGGTCCGGGAACCCTGGGCCTGGCCGCCACCCAGGTTAACCTTTTGGTAAACACATGGCTGGCAAGCTACCAACAGCAGGGGGCTATCACCTGGCTGAACTTTGCATTTCGCGTGATGTATCTACCCATCGGCATCTTCGGAGTGCCCATCGCTTCGGCGGCTCTGCCCACTCTTTCCTCCCATGCCGCACACCATCGGGGCCGGCAACTTCGCGACACGCTTTCTTCCTCCTTGCGCCTTTCGCTCTTCTTCAACGTTCCGGCATCTCTGGGACTCATCTGCCTCAGCCATCCGGTGGTGTCCCTGATCTACGAACGAGGACGATTCACCGCTGCCGACACCCTGGAGACCGGATGGGCGCTCATCTACTACGCCCTGGGGCTGGCTGCCTACTCGGCAATCAAGCTCATGGTGCCGGCCTTCTACGCACTCGATCGGCCCCGCATCCCGGTTCTTATCAGCGCCGCAACCCTGGCCCTGAGCATCACCGCCAACTTGTTGCTCATCGACAGCATGGGCTACCGGTTACTGGCGCTGGTCACCTCCCTGGCAGCCCTGCTCAACGCTTTTCTTCTCTACCACTGGCTGCAGAAAACCGCCGGGGTCCTGCAGACGGCAAAGATCCTGACCACTTTCCTGAAGGTTCTGGCAGCCTCCCTGGTGATGGCGGCGGGCACGTACCAGCTCTACCAATGGATGGCTGGCGCCTTCCTGCCGGTCGGTTTTACCGGGAAAGCCCTGGTCCTTGCCGTCTCGGTAACGGCCGGAGTCTCAATCTACGCGCTTTGCTGCCGGCTTTTCGGGGTGCCGGAGCTGGATCAGGCGTTGGAGTTGATCGGGAGACGACTCCGGTCGAAATGAGGTGGTCCGGCGTGACGTAGCGGGGAGGGAAAATAGGTGGACACCCGGCCGCAGCCGGACGCTCACCGGGAGCTTCCCCGTCAGTGGTTCGGATTGGGAGCCATCACCACCAGCAGGTTGAGAGGTTGCGGAGTATGGTTGGTCACCCCGTGAACTGCTCCGGAAGGAGCCAGCACGATCTCTCCGGCCTCAAGCACCTTCTCTTCCTCTCCGACCAGGAAAGTTCCCCGTCCCTGCAGAACGTAATAGATCTTGTCGGCGCCCTGATGGGTATGGGGCCTCTGGGATTGTCCGGGGCGCAGGCAATAGAGATCACAAAAAAGGTTGGCCGTGTCGAATAGGCTGACCTTCTTCATTTTTTCCGAGGAGAACTCCTGTTTGCCGAGAACTTCAAAATAGCGCATGTGACGATGCCTTTCCATTGTTGGCGCCGGTTGAATGAAGCGGGCGGCGAGGTCGCGGACCGGGGTCGACTCCGCCACCCACGAAGTGAACGATCTCGACTCGATCCCCTTGGCTCAGGGCGGTTGCCGCCCAGTGCTTCTTCTTGAGGATTCGGAGGTTGTATTCGATCGCCAAACGGTCCGGAACCAGACCCAACTCCCGGACAAGCTCCTCCACCGTGCTCCCGGCCTTCAACTCCCGGGTCTCCCCATTCAGCAGAATTTCAACCACAGCCATCGATTCCCTTCCCCTGATCCAGTACCGCACCGGCCGTGTCGCGGTTCCCGCTCCGCCTCAAAATATCGTATCGGGAGGTCTCTTTGGAAGGGGTTTGTCCGGAGCGCACCTGTTTCGCCTGCAATGAGCCGTCTCGTCGCATGAGATGACGGTGTGGCCGAGTGAAGAGTGGAGAGTGAAGAGTGGAGAGTGGAGAGTGAAGAGTGGAGAGTGAAGAGTGGAGAGTGAAGAGTGGAGAGCTATTTGATCGATACGTTAATCACCCTGCCTGAAACAACAGAAAAAAAGAGTTATCCACGAAGGCACACGAAGGACGACGAAGGGCCACCAAGGCGTTGAGGTTAACCGCGACGGGATGCCAAGGAAAACGGCGAACCACCAATGGACACGAATGAACACCAATAAACGGATTGATGAGGTGTCGATTGGCGGGTGTGACCATCGATATCGAGGGGTTATCCACGAAGTCATGGCAAGGGTGCAGAAGTTGCAGAAGCGTTTCGGTGTCGCGTGTCGTTCGAGCAAGTCCACCCGTATTCGTGTGAATTCGTGTTCATTCGTGGTTCGTCTTTATTGACGACCCCCTGTTTCACCCTCGAATGATCCGCCCTGTCGTGGGGGCGGGGCCCGGCAGGTCAGCCCGCGCCCCCTCTTGAGGTGCAAGAACGATGGGAGGAGGCGCCTCCCGGGAGCGCGGGCGTCTCGCCCGCATTCTGTCCCGTTGCCTCTGCAATCCACGGCGGCAGGTGTAGGAGCTTGCGATAGTGAACTAAGTCATATAGACTAGGTTCAAGGAGTCAGGTTATGCGTACGTTCAACATGCACGAAGCCAAGACCCATCTCTCACGTCTCGTCGAGGCTGCCGCCAAGGGCGAGCCCTTCATAATTGCGCGCGCGGGCAAGCCCGTCGCCAAAGTCGTCGCCCTGGAAGCGCCGAGTGCCGGGTCCGCCCGCCGGGTGGGATTCATGGCCGGAAGAATTCCGGTACCCGAGGACTTCGACCGCATGGGTTCCGAAGAGATCGAAGCCCTGTTCGAAGGTGACGGTTGATTCTCCTTCTCGACACACATGTCTTGCTTTGGGCAGCGGGCGCGTCGCCTCGATTGCCGGCCGATGCGCGTGCGCTGATCGAAGACCCGGAGAACGAATTGGTCTTCAGCCCCGCTTCGCTTTGGGAGGTGGCCATCAAGAAGGGGCTCGGGCGACAGGAGTTCAGCGCCGACCCGCGCCTGCTGCGCCGCGGGTTGCTGGAGAACGGTTACGTGGAACTGCCTGTCACCGGCGCTCACGCAGTGGCTGTGGATCTGCTTCCCCCCATACACAAGGATCCGTTCGACCGCATCCTGATCGCGCAGGCCCAGCTCGAAGGGCTGACGCTTTTGACGGCGGACGAAGTTGTCGCGCGCTACCCGGGGCCAATCCGGATGATTTGAGCCCCCCAAATCCCACACTTCGTCACAGGACCGACGGCATCGGGCGAACTACTCCGGCTTCCGGGCGCAAATACGGGCCGTGGCCGCCTGCCCGTGGGGAGATTCCGGGTAGATGCCCTCGGCGTAGTCGAGAACCTCCCAATCATCGAAGGCCGCGAGCAGCTCCTTTTCAGCGAGTCGATGGCGGGGTTGATCCTTGTCTTGCCGTTGCGGGTCGGCCACGAAGGTTTCCATGAGAAAGACACCCCCGGGCTTGAGACTGTTCCTGATTTGAGGGAAGAGAGCGCGATTCAAATAGAAAAAGCAGAGGACCGCATCGAAACGATTCATCGGCAGCGGGAATACATCCAGATCGGCAACGACCAGCTCGAGCCTCAAGCCACGGTTCAAGGCTGTCTGACGCAATGCCCTGACGGCATGTTCCGAGATATCGATCCCGAGTACTGAAGCTCCCCGGGCTGCCAGGTACAAGGCGTTGCCTCCAAGTCCCATGCCCAGATCAACCACCCGTCCGCGCGGAACAACCCGGCTCCAACGGCGCAGCCATCTAGCCGCAGGCTTGGCGGGGAGCCGGCCGGAAGGCAATGAGGCGTACCTGGCTTGCCACTTCTCCTGCTCGAACCGGGTCATGACTCAATCCCCACGATGTGCGAAAAATGAAGTAGGGATTTCCATTGAACAGTTTAAGGCATAGATATCACGTCGTTTAGACACTCTCTTTTGTTCCTCGCTCAATTCCAAGAATTTCAAGAATCCGCTTGACAACCGATGCCTCACCCCGCTATAGTTTGCAGTTAATGGTGGGTATTGGCTAGTTTAGTCAACCCTCTCCTCTTTGAAAATGCCCATCCTTCGGGGTGGGCATTTTCTTGTGCCGGCAAGCGCATCCGGCTCGGGCCGACGTAGCTCAGCTGGTAGAGCGGTCGATTCGTAATCGACAGGTCAGCGGTTCAATCCCGCTCGTCGGCTCCATTCCCAGGGTCAGTCACCCGCATTTTCCGACCGGCAACCGCGGCGACGACTGCCAATCCGGCCACGGCCGGCCGTCACTGTCCGGAAAGCACTCAGTAGACAGTTTTTGCTGGACATTGCCGACTCGAAGTTGGTAGCCTGTCCTAGGGTAACCGGAGGCCTGTGACTCGGTTACGGCCCTTGCCATCCTGCCTTGGTAGTGTGCGGTCTCAACCCCCTCAGTCCCGGAGGCATCGATGTACACAGACCACATGTTTAGAGAGGGTCGGAACCGAAGCTGGTGGCACCAGCTCTCGGGATCGTCCTTTCTCTCCGGTGTAGCCGATCTGACCTGGAAGACCTTCCAGGCCGTCAATCGAAGCCTCCCGGAAGGACAACTCCCGACTCCCCGCTGGGCTCCGGGCAAGATGCTGAAGAGTCGCGAACGCTCGGCTCCCACCCTGGGATTCCCCAGAATTACCGACTCCTTGTGTCCGCGCTGCGTGCCCGAGGTTCGCAATGCCATCATTAACGGCGAAGCCGACCTCTCCACCCTGATGTCGGGACACCCGGGTGAAATCAAGGCTCAGATTCTGGAAGAGGGTGGCAAGGTGATCATGAGAAAGGTGTGCGACAAGCACGGACCTTTCGAGGACGTACTCTCCACCAGCCCCGAATTCACCCGTCGAATCGAGGGTCTCTTCTTCGGACGGGATTTCCGCTGCTCCGACGATGACCACGTCCATCGCCATGGAAACTCCAGCATCAAGTTCGGACGCGGCGCCGTGCTGACGGTGGATTTGACCAACCGATGCAACATGATGTGCAATCCCTGCTTCATGGATGCCAATCAGGTCGGCTACGTTCATCAACCGGAGTTTGAAGACATCAAGGCCATTCTGGACCGTGCCGTCTCCTACAAGCCACGGCGCCAGGTGATCATTCTTTTCTCCGGGGGAGAACCGACCCTTTCCCCATTTTTCATCGAAGCCGTCGCCTATGCCAAGAAGATCGGATTCTATCGGGTCCTGGCGGCCACCAACGGAATTCGCTTCGCACAGAGCGAGGAGTTCACCCAGCAGGCTCACGAGGCGGGCCTTCACGGGGCTTATCTGCAATTCGACGGCACCTGCGAAGAAAGCAACAGTCACCGCGGCGTCGGCAATTTGTTCGATGTCAAGTTGCAGGCCATCGAGAACATGGCCAAGGTGGGCATGAAGACCACTTTGGTGACCACCATCGTCAACGGCGTCAACAACCAGGGAATCGGATCGATCGTCGATTTCGCCGCACGCAACGTCGACAAGATTCAAACCATCGCCTTCCAACCCGTGTCCTTCACCGGTCGGGATGAGGACGTCGAAGACAGCACCCGATACGCGCAACGCTACACCCTGTCTCAAATGACCCAGGATCTCAAGAGCCAGTTGTCCGCCGACTGGCAGCCCCTTCGCGACTGGTTTCCCCTGTCGTCCTACAGCGCCTTCACCAGCGTGATGGATCTGCTGCAAGGAGCGGATGCCTCCTGGGGATGGAGCGCCTGCAACTGCCATCCCAACTGCGGCATCTTCAGCCTGCTGGTGGTCAACCGCCGCACCCGCGAATGGACGCCCCTGTTCAAGTTCTTCGACTACGAACAATTCATCCGGGACGTGGCGGTCATTACCGACACCGCTCGCGGCAAGGCCTTGACCGGGGCCCAGCTTGCTCTGGCCATTCTGCGCAACTTCAAGGCGGACCTGGCTCCCCGGGGATTTCCCATCTCGCAGATCGTCAACCTGTTCAAGCCCAGCTCGGCGCGTTCGGACAGCGACCGCAACGACCGCATGAAGACCCGCAGCAACCAGGACGACTGGCGCGTGCTGTGCGTGGAGGGCATGTGGTTCCAGGACCTGTGGACCTACGATTTCCGGCGCACCGAAATGTGTGTCATCCCCTATGGCACCCAGGAGGGAGAAATTTCCTTCTGTGCCTACAACACCGGGGTTGGCTGGAGGCAGATCATCGAAAACATGCACCAAACCGCCACCCTGGCGGAATGGCACAAGACCCGGGGGAGACACGACATCTTCGCCAAGGGCAAAAAGGTTCCCCTCGAGACAACCCGGCACCAGTTGACACTGCCGGTGATTCAAGACTCGGCCGCCTCCGGAAGCTGCTGCAATGAGAACCCCGCCATCCTGGAGAAAGATCGAGAAGTCCTGGAAGCCGTCAAGGCCACTCATCGCGTTTAGCCCGAATCCCACGCCTTTTCCTTTCACTCGACGTCCGGATACCCAGGTCACGACTGCAACCTGGAAGAGGTAGGATTGAACACCAACCACACCGCATTGGCGGCCCAACTGGACGAGCAAGGCTACTGCCTCATTCCGGGGGTGATCCCCCCGGGTGACCTGGACGGCCTGCGGCGGAGCGTTGCCAGGGATGTCAGGGAACACACCGACATGCCCATGCCCATCGGGCACGTCCCCGGATTCCTGCGAGTGAATCAGGCCCTGGCGCCCTTTCTGGCCCACTCCCGGGTCCTGGGGCTGGCTCAATCCCTCCTGGGCTCCCATGTTCGCATTTCCATGCTGACGGGTTCGGTCAATGGCCCGGGAATCTCCCGGGGGGCATTCCACGCCGACTGGCCCTACAACCAGGATAGTGCTGCCTGCATTCCGGCTCCCTACCCCGATCTGCTCATGCACCTGGTGACCTTCTGGATGCTGACCGATTTCACCGAAGAAAACGGCGCTACCATCGTGGTTCCCGGCAGCCACCGCAAGCCCGACCACCCCCGCAAAGGGGGAAGGGTCGATCCCAACGCCCCCCACCCCGAGGAATGTCGCCTGCTGGGGTCCGCCGGCACCGTTGCCGTCTGCGATGCGCGCCTGTGGCATGCCGTGGCCACCAATCGAACCGATCGGGACCGGGTTGCGGTCATCGTGCGCTATGCGCCCTGGTGGTTGAACCTCGACCCCCTCCGCCCGGGCACCGTAGATCGCCACGATATCGTCGATGCCACCGGTGGGGCCAACGCCGAGGTGCCTTCCCTTCCCGAGTCGGTATTCGAACGCTTGCCCGAAGAGGTCCAGGGGTTACTCCATTATTCGGTTGAGGATCCAAGTCCATGAGCGAAGCCAGACTGTCGGACAAAGCCATCGTCATCCATCCCGACGACAACGTGGCCGTGGCCAAGGCCACCATCGGCAAGGGGACTCTGTTGAGTTCCAACGGCACTCGCCTGCTGGTCACCCAGACGGTGCAACCGGGCCACAAGATCGCATTGAAGGGGATCGCCTCCGGTGAGACCGTCCTGCGTTACGGAGAAGTGATCGGCCTTGCAACCAGCCCCATTCCCCAGGGCGGCACCGTCCACAATCACAATATGGTCCCGGACACGAGGGGCCGGCGGAAGGCAACCGAAATCGACCCCAAGCCGGTCCGATTCCGGCCCTCCAGCCAGGTTCCAAGCTTTCAGGGTTACCAGAGAGAATGGGGGGGAGTGGGCACCCGCAACTACGTGGTGGTGCTTTCGACCGTGATCTGCTCCAGCCATCCGAGCCAGCTCATCGCCAGGCACTTCGAGCAACGGTTTCAGGACGACCCCCATTTCGACGGGGTCATACCCATTACTCACCAGGAGGGATGCGGCGGCGAGAAGGGGGAGGACATTGCCCAACTGATGCGCGTCTATAACGGCATCATGTACCACCCCAACGTTGCCGCTGTCCTGGTGGTGGGTCTGGGCTGCGAGGAAAGCAACGTGGAATGCGTGCAAGGGTGCCACTCCAGCCTGCCCCTTCAGTTGCAGACCCATACCCGGGGCCGGGTGCGCTATTTGACCATCCAGGGAGCCGGAGGCACCACCCCGACCGTGAAGCAGGGCATTGAAATCGTGGAGGAGCTGGTGGAGCGGGCCCGAAAATACCGGCGCAGCAGCGTCTCCGCCAAACACCTGCTGCTGGGTCTCCAGTGCGGGGGATCGGATGCCTACTCGGGCATATCGGCCAACCCGGCGCTGGGACGGGCCAGCGACCTGATCGTCAGTTGCGGCGGCACTACCGTGTTGCCGGAGACCCCGGAGATCTATGGGGCGGAACACCTGCTGATGAGGGGGGCGGCCTCCAGCCAGGCCGCCGAGGGCCTGTGGCGAATTCTGGAGCGCTACAAGGCCTACGCGGCTGCCCTGGGAGGAGAACTGGATGAGAATCCTTCACCCGGAAACCTCGCGGGGGGAATTTCCAATATCGTAGAGAAATCGCTGGGGGCCATTCGAAAGGCAGGGAGTACTCCACTGCAAGGAGTCTTCAACTATGCCGAACGAATCAATCGATCCGGTTTTGTGATCATGGACTCACCCGGTTTCGATACCCCATCGGTATCCGGGTTGGTGTCCAGCGGCGCCAATGTCGTCTGTTTCACCACCGGGCGAGGGACTCCCACCGGCAATCCCATCGTCCCGGTCCTCAAGATAGCAACCAACAGCCGCATGTTCCACCACCTGGAAGAGAACATGGATATCAATGCCGGCACGATCATCGATGGGACCCAAACGCTGGACGAGGTGGGCCGGCACATTTTTGAAACGATCCTGGCCGTAGCCTCCGGCAGACACGCCAAGAACGAGGTCACCGGGCACCGCGAGTTCGCCCTCTGGCGCGCCGGTCCGATGTTGTGAGGGAACCGGCAATCCTTCCCGGCCCTTCCCATCCGATTGACATTTGCCGGACAGGTCCCCGCCACACCTCAACGGCGGCCGGCGCCCTTCCCCGACCCAATACTGCCCCTCGGCTGCTACCCTTCAGTTGCGAAGACCGATTTGGGTTGCGGCCACTTTCAGGTTCTGCTTGACCTCCTGGACGTCCGATGCCTGGGGCTTCATGGCCAGGTAGCGATTCCAGTCCCGTATGGCCGCGGAAAAACGTTGGAGCCGAAATGAGACCGAGCCACGGTCCCGGATCTCTCCGGCTGCCTGCGGAAAGATGAGAAGGATCTTGTCGATCACGTTGAGGGCCCTTCCGAAATCCTTTTGGACCAGGTAGATCATCTTCAAGTTGGCCAGCAGACGCCCCAGAATCTGACGCTTGGTGACGCAATCCAGAAAGGAGCGCTGAAAGGGAAACTCCTCACCATGCAGTCGCTTCAGGCGCTGGCGGCACTCGGCTTCAGTGACGGTCTTCCCTCCGAAAAAGGGGTCGATCAGCCACTCGCCGCTTGCCGCCATGCACTTGACCAGAAAATGGCCGGGCAAGCCGACGCCGCGAATATTCAGTCCGAGCCGGCGCCCCACCTCCATGTAGACGATGGACAGGGTAATGGGAATTCCCCTGCGACGATCCAGAACCTCATTCAGGAAACTGTTGCGGGGGTCGTAGTAGACGTCGGCATTTCCGCAAAACCCTTCCTCGCGATACAAGGTCCGGTTGATGCTATCCAGGCTGTCGATGACATCCGGTTCCACCGAAAGGGAGAGCTGGCCCGCCGCTCGCTCGGCCAGACGGTCCAAGCGCAACAGGTAGCTTGCCACGTCGAGATCGGGATACTCTTCCGAGGCAATCTGCAACGCCGCGGCTGCCAGGTCCAACTTGACCTCGGGCTGAATCAGCAAGCTCTTCAGCCCTTCGGTTGCCGGTGTTGGTTGCATGGGAGCCGTCCCCGCCCGCCGGTCAAACGATCCGAACCTCACTGGAAGCGCAACTCAAATTCGTCGTGGACGCCTGCCTGGAGGCGATCGGCTGCAGATGCCTGATTGCAGGAAATCTCCAACAGGCCGAGACTGCCCCAGATCACGAAGGGCTCAGGGCCCCCGGCCTCGCGGTAGGACCCACACAGCCGGTGGACCTGGTGTCCGCCGATGCTCAGCATGAATTTTCCCGCCTGCAACCGCTCCCGGTATTTCGCGGCCCGGAGATTGGTGATCAGGTTTCCGAACTTGTCGACGCGCAGAACCGTTCCCGCCAAACCGTCCCGCCCCGATCTTCTCGCCTCCGGCAGGCGAAGGGTAACCCGGTTGTCGACCAGGCTCCCGAATCGCTCGGGTTCAACCCCTCGACTGAGCCAGGCCGCCACCGGAGCGAAAACATCCCGGCCGTGAAAGGTTTGGCTCACCGGGTGGCGGAAGTACTGCGCGGCCGTCAACTCCAGCCAGGCCATCCGGGAGGAGCCGGCATGGATCTCGCTGAGCACACCGTTGTCGGGAGCTACGAAATAGGCCTGCTCGGTCACGATCAGCAGCGGGCGCCTGCTGCTGCCGACACCCGGGTCCACCACCACCACGTGTATGGCGCCCTTGGGGAAATAGGCGTGGCTGGACCCGATCACCAAGGCGGCTTCGGTGACATCATGGGAACGAATGCCGTGGGTCAGGTCGACAATCCTGGCCTCCGGAGCAATCGAGAGAATGACTGCCTTCATCATGCCGACGTAGGGGTCCCCCACCCCGAAGTCGGTCGTCAGCGTGATGACAGGGTTGCTCCCAATGCCGGGTCGCCACTCCATGGTCTCGATTCAAGTCGGTGGGTCGACGGCTCGCCCGGATATCCGCCAACGGAAACCGGCGGACCGCCCTTTCCGCGCCGAAGATGCCGCTAGGGACCGGCATCGGGGGCGGCCATCAATGTGGTGAGGTCGAGCGGATTGACGCGAGCGCCGTTGATCCGGCAGCCCCAGTGCAGGTGGGGGCCGGTCACCCGCCCGGTGGCGCCGACCTCCCCGATGATCTCCCCCTGCCCCACGTGGTCTCCCGGCTTGGCGTGCATCTTCGAGCAGTGGGCATAGACGGTATAGAGGCCCAGCCCGTGGTCCAAAATGATGGTCTGGCCGGCAAAAAACAGATCCTTCGCCAGCAAGACCCTGCCCGAATTGGCGGCGCGTATGGGAGTTCCGGTGGTAGCTTTCAGGTCGACTCCCGAGTGCGGGCTGCGAGGCTCCCCGTTGACGATTCTGCGTCTGCCGAATCCACTGGTCAGCCTGCTCGAAACCGGCCGGATGAAGGGGTCCGTCCAGAGCCTTCGATCCGTCGCCGATTGCCAGATTTCGGTCAACTCCCGATGTTCCCGGGCGGCCCTCTCCGAGTCTCTCGGGTTGAGGGTGACGAACTTCTGCCGGACTCGTATGCGCTGCGTTGGAAATTCCTTGGGCACAACCCTGAGGCTCTTTCGAATCGGCTTGGACCGGCCGTCAGACATCCATACCGTTCCGGTCAAGGAATGGAGGCCCGGCTTGCTCTCCAGATCAACCCCGGCGAGAGCCTCCCAGTGTCTCCCGTCCCCAAGGGGGTAGAACCGCACCTGTTGTTCGATAAAGGAACACTCGACCCGGCCAATCGGACTCCGGGAGTACAGGCGGACCTGCAGCAGGTCTCCCGGCGCCAACGCCTTGGAGGGGATTTCCACCAGGACCGGCGCATCGGCCGGCAGCCCCAATGGAACCCACCCAAGCAGCAACACCAGGGCGGCCGTGATGGAACGCCAACTGTTCAGAACTCTATCTCCTTCGCTAACGTCTCGGAATCGCCATCGGACTGCCCGCCTGGCCAACGCCTTGAGCCTGTCGCGCCGGCGCAACTCAGTTCATCTCCTGGCACATCCCCGGGCGCTCAGCGCCACAAGTGGTGCAACCGGACATTGCTTCCGACCCCAGGGTGTTGCCGGCGCCGACCGCAAAGGCTGAATAACGCTTTTCCACCCGGGTACTCCCGCAGGAGTCGCAGGTGACGGCACTGGACGTCCGGTAGACGATCTTTTCGAATTGACGACCGCAATCTCGACACTCGTATTCATAGATGGGCACGGTGGCTGTCCTTTTTGTCTGACAGGGGGACGGAATGGCGATTCATAAATTCACTGTGCACGGCAGGCGCCGGGAAATGGGTTACGGGAGCTATCCGAGTATCGGTCCGGCCGATGCCGGAACCTCCGCTGTCAAGTGCCGCAGGCAGGTTGCCAGGGTGTGGACCCCGTCGAGGCGGGCCGAATGGAGACAAAACGAATTCCTGTGATTACCGCCTGCGCCGCACCCTGCATCCGTGGCGATGGGCACGGCCGGCGGAATGCCAAGGCCCGCGGCCATGGGCCGGCACCATCAAGACCCATGCAAGGCCCGTCATCGGCGTAAACCCATTCAATGCTATCACAGCCAAGGACATCCTGCAGACCCTCTCACCGATCTGAGTCACCACGACTGCGACGGCCAAGCGGGACCCTGGAATCACCGTCCAACCTCAAGGCCTGCAAAGTTTAGTCCCAATATGGGACTAACCCATCTTTAACAACGTTGCTGACCGCACGTTTATTACGGGTGATTTTAGGGCAAAATAGGGGCAAAACACCTCCAATCGTCCGTCCCCTTGTTAAAGATGGGCTGGGGATCTGGGAGGGTGTCGGACAGTCTGGGAACTGAAATTGAGGAAAGAGATTGCTTGGCGAATCCACTTCGCCGAACCGTCTAAAGCGGGCCCCAACGGAACAACGTGGCCACTACCATGAGAAGCATCATGATCCCCAGTATCAGGTATAAGACGCAGGAGATCATATTGGTTTCCACGGCGGAGGTGCGGAAGTGCTTGTGCATTGCCTGGACGATCTCCTTGAGCAGGTGGCCGTGGCGCCCCTTCCTGACCTTGATCTGTCCACTTCCCATCCACGACTGAATAGCCACCTGCAGATCGACTCCCAGCGAGGTCAGACGTATCGAGGAGAGGCTCTCTTCGCAGGGCAACTGCAGTTTCTCGAGCGCCGCCAGCAGTCCCTCCCTGAAGGATCTCTCGGTAACGCCGAACGCCAGGTAGCCTTTGAGTTGAATCCACATGAACACAGCCATCATCGGCAGCATCAGAAGGGGTATCCAATCCATAGTCTGCAAGGGCCACGAAAATGGAAAAAGTGTAACCATGGGGCCAAGGAACATTGCCATGATAAAGAGAAACAGCCACCTTGCCGGGAACAGGAAAGGTCGTTTGGTCAGAAGACCGCGCAAACCGATGGTCAGGCAAAGGACTGCCATCACGCCAAAGACGACCGCCATCCTGTAGAAGGAAAATCTCATGGCTCCTGCCCCCCCACCCCGAGCATCGGGGTCGCTCAGACCGGCGCGCAGGGCCATGGCATCGAAATCAAGTCTACGGGTGCTTCCGAATTTCCCCAGGTGGTCCACTGCCTCTTCGACAAGGGAAATGAACGGGGGGATCAGCCCCCCGGTACGGGTCAAAATCTTGCCGTTCTCGTCGGCCAGCACATAGGTCGGAAGGCTTCTGATCCGGAGGAGACGCGCCAGTTCGCTCCCCTCACCCGCGTGGCAGTTCGTCCACGGCATCGCCTCATCCTCAACAAATCGGGTCACCGTCCCAAGCTCCTCGTCCACACTGATCCCGACCAGGGCGAACCGGTCGGCCGGCAGCTTGGCAACCAGTTCCCGGATCTTCGGCAGGGCCGCAACACACGGCCCGCACCATGTGGCCCAGAAATCGAGCAGCACGATTCGTCCCCGATAGTCGGACAGCCGTTCCTCGACGCCGTCGAGCCGCGTGAGCGCCACGTCCGGCAGGGTGTCGCGCTGTTTGCCCCGAGACACCTCCCCCTCTGTTCCTGCCGGTGTTTCATGCTTCGGAGTACCGGCGGCGTAGATCTCGAGGACGGTCTCTTCCATCCATGTAGAGTCATCGATCTTGTAACCTGCCGGAAGTCGGAAGTAACGTCCCTCCTCTCGCATTACTTCCACTTCGGTTTCATCAGACTGAATCAGATAGTGGATGCTTCTCTGCTTGGCGATTACGGGCACGAATTGCGCAAGCAACTCCGTCGCCCAACCGAACACGAAAGCCAGGCAAGTCACTAAAGTGGTGATTTTCATGCAGTGGCTCTCTTTCCGGCGCCAACGCCAACTGGCTGAATGTTTCTCTGACGATGGTTGCGAGCACAGCGGAGAGGGCTGGAATTTCCCCTGTCGATAGTCAAGACGTTTCCGTATCCATCTTTCAAGATCGTGATCACCGTCAATGGGCTGGACATCTACTTCGCGAAGCTGATCGGGAAGATCGATGGAGCGGGGATGGCTACAGGTTGCAAGGCGGATTCAAGCGGTTTTTCATTGCCCGCTCCACCTGAAGTCTCCGGTAGGAGGGAAGCTCCCTGAAGCTGAATCGAGCAGGGTAGTAACTCCAGATGCAGGTGCCTTGGTCGGAGGTACGGTTGTGGTGGTCAGACAACCTGCTCTGAATATAAGCAGATTCACCAACATAGATGGTCCCTCCCTGACTATTCATAATCGAGTACACGCCTGAAGTATCGGGTGCAAAAGTGGAGATCCCGCTTTGGGTAAACCGATAGATCACTTGCGTGTCTCCATTTTTCGCGTTGTTGTCGCGTAAGATCTGCGGCCGGCCAGCCCGTAGAGCGATCCCTCATCCTGCAGTCCAGGAAGATCTCGCTTTTCACTCTTTCTTCTTGCGCCAAGAAAACCACGCTCCCAGATCCAGCAGGATGGCCTCCGGGAACAGAACCAGGATGTAGACCACCACGACCACCGCACCCCCAAGAATGGCCCCAAGAATGGTCCAGAGGTCAGTCATCTTTCGACCCATCGCATGACGTTCAAGTGATGATCCCCAGCAGGCTGAGGATCACCGCTATCCCAAACCATTCCATGGAGTCACTCTTTTGGTACTTGGGCGACGGTAGGCTAAGGAATATAGCAGGATCTACATGAGATTGGTGTGAATGGAGAGACTATATTGGTGAGCATTTGATGAGTCTGTTCGACGCGCTGCACCGCACAGCGGCAAGATCCACGGGCCTCGTTACTCGCACAGCTCCTGGTCCTCCCCCATCCCTTGGGCCAGGTAGCGCGCCCAGTCGTCCATCAGGACATGCCTGCGGTCGAATAGGCCCGAGCAGGGATAGGCCGCCTCGACCCGGTTGCGGTTGGAGGTACCTGCAATCACAGGCGATCCGTCAGTTCTGTTCGTTGCGCCTCCCCCGGCCGGCGGATGGACTCCACGGCCTGAACCCCGGTCAGTCCCGCTTGCTGACCGAGCTGCCGCCCCAGCGCAGCGGGGGGACCGGCTCACCGCGCTCGCAGCACTCGATCAACTGGTCCAGCCTTCGGAGACGGGTCTCCTCCTTCTTGGCGCTGTTGATCCAGGCCGATGCGCCCTTTCGGTACGACAGCCGGGTGGCTCGGAAGAAGCCCCATGCCTTGGGACGGGCTCGGATCCGTTTCTCCAGCGACGCGGGCAGGGTCCAGGCGGCCGTCCGGTAGTCCCGCAAGGACGTGTCGCGGGCCTGGAACACCGCGAGCCCGGCCTCTTCCACGAGCCCTTCGGCCATGAGGGCCTCCATGCGCGAGAGGTTGCGCTTGCTCCAGCGGCTCCCCGCCCGGCGTGGCGTGAACCGGATCTTGTAGCTCGTGGCGCCGAGACTCTTGCGGAGACCGTCGATCCAGCCGAAGCAGAGCGCAACGTCGACCGACTGTGACCAGTCGATACTCGGTTTCCCCGTGTGCTTCTTGTAGAAACCGATCCACTGTTCGTCCAGCTTGTCGTGATGGTCACGGAACCAATCCCTGAGTTCCTCGGCGTTGGCAAAGAATCGGAGCGGCATGGTGCTTCCTCGGACGCGGCTCGAGCGGACAGTCGAGATGCCGCAACGCTGAGCCGGCGACGCGCGGTTCAATCCCTACCATGTTGACAGACAACAGGGGGATGCTGGCATCAGACTAACAGGAAATCTGCTTTTTCTGGGGGCATAATGGGGGGGGCGAGTTGCCGTCTGAGAATCCATAACTCACCTGTATACAATGCGTTAAATCAATGGAAGATAACGTCCGCAGGGATCACGGTGGAGGGAGCGACCCCCGAAAAGGCGAGGGCGACGTGGCCCACTTCCCCCTGCCCGGTGCCGCACCAGCGCTCAATAAGAGGGGCGCACTCACTCCACCAGCACCCCTCTCGTGCGGCGGGCCGCCGCTCCGGGCGGGAGGGGGACACGCGAGGCGCAGCCTCGCATAGCTTGCTACAAGCGGACGCGGAAAAGGCTTGCCGTTCCGCGTCTGACGTGGCATTTCGGGAAGTCTCGCACCACAACGGGGAGGGCTCCGCCCTTCGAGAGAAGGGCTTTGTGGGTGTCGAAATCATGAAACGGCTGGGTGAACATCGCTACTTTGTACCTGTTTCACCCATACGGCGGCATCTGCTTGAACCCCCTGAGGCGGAAATCGTCGATCATTCCACGGCCCGTGGACGCCGGCGTTTCCTGCTCCCATTGGATGATTTTCTGAACGACGGCATCGAAGCTGCCATGACGTGGGACGGGTTTCCCAATCGTTACCACACCTGCCAGCGTGTCATTCCATCTCCCATTCAATCAACTCCGGGATCTTGTCGCGAAAGGTGAGCTTCGTCCACATCGCCGAATGATCGCTCCACCCCTGTTTGCGCCATTCGTGGTAGTAGCCGCAGGCCACGACCTCGAAGTGCCTTGAGACGAAAGTATGGTCGAAGCATCTCGGGTTCTTACGCGTGGTGTAGTGGGTGACGGGGGTGGCTGTCTCAAAGCCGTGAAGGTCGCGATAGGCATCTCGCAGACCGTGCTGCGACGCCCCGGCCAGGACCGAACGCACACCATTGGCCCGCTCCATATTTCGGCGCCGGACTCCAAACTGGGTCTTACAGCCCCGGATGGACGTGCCTCCATCCTCGTGAATTTTCTCTCCAAAAGGCACGATCTGTCCCGATTGTCGGAACCGCTTGGGCTCGTTGAAGTCTCCGGTCAGGATGCGGGGCGAGTCGAGTGCACGGCGTAGCGTTGCCGACAGCACGGTGAAGGTGTCGATCTTCCGCCAGCCATGACCGGAGCCGTTGGGGATGTGCACGGTGAACACGTCGATTTTGTGCTCGTCGGGCAGGGACACCGTGGTACGCGCCAGCAACTCCGGAAAAGGTGCGCGACGGCGCCAACGATTGCCGCTGGCTTTCATTGGCCAGCGACTCGCAATCAGGCACTGGTAGGTTTTCCGCTTCAACCTGCCGATCGCCGGCAATCTCCGCATTGCCGTGGGTGGGGCCTTCTTGCCGCTCCAGTGGGCGTGGACAAGGCCGATTTCGGCGAGACGGAGCGCCATATCGTCCGCCAGGCTCGTCTTTACCTCCTGCAACGTCACGACGTCCGGTCTTGCGGACCGGATAGCCTCGACGACGTTATCGAGTTGACTGGACAGGGATTGAAAGTGGACGTTCCAGGACAAGATTAGCATGGGACATTTCCCTAGCGGAGGCGGCGTAGACGATCAATGCTGCTCACTGTTTCATTAGACACCCCCTACTCCGTGAGCTTGGCCGGGCAGAATGCGTTGCCCCGGTCTCTGGCATACCATAGCACGCCAGAATCTACTGTGCTGCCTCACCTGCGTTCCGGTACAGGTAGGACACAACACCTCTGGTGTGCTGCAAGATGTCCCAGGAATCCTCACCGGGCTCCTGCATGCGGTGCAATACAACGTTGCCGTTTTTCCGAATCTCGTCCGCCATTTGGCGGCGGGGACCGTCTAAAGAGCCCACACGGAGTGCTCCGCTGATAAGACACTCCAACTCTCCGCTTTTCGGATTGTTCCACCGTTCCTGAAGCAACTCGTGTTGAGGGACCCGCTCTTTTAACGACTGTTCGAGGCAAGCCCTGCAGATAGCAACACAAGCTTGATGGAAGCCATGCAAGTGACAGCGTGTGGCCTCTCCCAGCAACTGCACAACAGGACGGGGCGCTCTTCCCAAGATGGGGGGTGAATCCAGCACAAAACTTCTTTCCCGAATCCTCTTGAGAATGCCGATGAGTTGGAACGCATAGTGGATTTCAGTATTGGCGTACATACCAATTTTGGCGGCCCTTTTGACCTTCTCTGCCGTTTTCTCGAACTTTGGTTGGATTCCTTGCTCTCTCGCCTGTGCGAATATGCCGCACAAGTTCACCGCCTCTGAACGTTCATGGAGATGCTTGTTCAGTGCCTCGGTGAACTCTCCCAGCGCCTTATCTTCAACTCCGCCATTAAGTGGTGCACCTTGCCCGATCAACACAGAGACGACTTCGCCGTCCTCTTCGCCGCGGACCTCGTAATTCCCGAGGTGTAGTTGCTGTACTATCCATGCCAACGCTTGACATAAATTCTTACCCGGCCACTGGTCTGACTGACCAGCCGTTCCAAACGCATACGTCCATATTTCTCCGTGATCATCGCTATAACCCTTTTTAACCATAACCGTTCCTATATAAGGGTAGGTTTCCCAGTTTTCGTCGTTAGCCATTCGTTTGCCTTTCTCTCAGAGGGTGATTCTCAATGTGGAAGCAGATCGCCTTGGCGCTCTTGTTTCCTGTTTCATATTCCAGAATCGGAAAAGACCCTGGACATCTCCAAACATCCCATGTCCTTAGGGGCGTCAGACCCAAAAAATACAGGTCAGGGTAAATCTGGGCCTCCTTTTTCCGGAGATCAGTCTGAGATACTCAGGTTCCACACGGGCCGTAAGACTGGGTGTCTCTGAGACAAAAATCGGTCCGCGAGAGGGTATTGGGGTACTCTGGTATGCCAAAGGCCGAGAAACAGCAGCCAGGCTTGCAACGCTCGCGGAAATAGGGAGTATCTGATGAGAATCATGGTTGACTGAAATGCCGACAGAGGGAAGTTGATCTTTATCTTTGCTTTCCTTGTTGGTGTGGGCAGTCGACGGATGAGGATCGAGGCAAAATGAACGGCACGTTACAGATCCAACGGGAGACGCTGCGCTGGCGGTCCCGTGAGGTGCGGTACTATGCTGGCGTCTGGGAAAAAGTCCTCTCCGTTCTCCCACAATTCGAGACTGTGCCGTTTCGTGCGGGTTCGGGGGAACCCCCGAATCCGTTTCTCCTGACGGTATTGCGCAAGCCTCTCTCCGCCGTTTAACGACCAATGCCGGTCGGTGTCGTGTCACACCGTTACTCACTCATACAACATCGTGACGTGGCGACGCGGTGCCGCGACGGACTTGTCGACGCCGGCGTCGACCCGGAGAATCTGCGCTACGAGGTCGGCATCTCGCAACTCGGCGAATGGATGAACTTTCGCATCTATTTCCCCGTCGAATTCGGTCTCTGCGATTCGCATGGCGAGAAGGTCGAACTTCGGCTCGAATGCTTCAATGCGGTCGACGGATCATCACGGCTCATCGTGCTCTTCGGCTGGTACCGCTTCGTGTGCGCGAACGGCATGGTGATCGGCGAGAGCAGGATCGAAATCCGAGAACGGCACGGACAACGGTTGGAGATCGAGACGATCTCCAAACGCATCGCGCCATCTCTTCATGCGGTTCAGGCGGATAGGCGTCGGCTCGAAGTGTGGGAACAGACGCTCGTTGCCGCCGAAGACCTTGCGCCGTGGGTTGACGGTCCGGTGACCGAGCGGTGGGGGAAACGGGCTGCCGCGCGAGTGCTTCACATCTGCCGCACAGGTCATGACGTGGAGATCGACAGTTTCGCGCCGGGCGCGGCTAGTGAGAAGCCGGTTAGACTAAGAGGTCGTGTTGCCGGTTCTCCGACCCCTGCGCGTACGAAGTACGATGCTTCGCAGGCGCTCTCGTTCGTCGCTACTCGCCGGAACGATGCTGACGAGCGGCTCAGCAGGCAGGCTGATATTCCAGAGTTGATCCGGAAGCTCAGCGGACGACGACCCGCCGACCGGCGCCACGCTGCACGTTGACCATGTCGACAACACCTCGATTCCGGACACCAGGACGCAACCGACGCGAGGGCCGATAGCACCGGTTCCGTCGGAGGTGTCTACTCCCTGCCTACGATGTCCAAAGGACACACGCAGCCCGCGGGGCGGCAGGACATCCAGCCTTTGCGACGCCCCCTAGCTGCTAGCTCTCACTCTTCTCCGAGTGCGCACGGCTCAAGCTGGTTCTGTCAGCCCACAAATCGGCTACATACGCTACGTTGCCTCCCCGCGCAATGCCTGTGTCCTGTTGTGGAGCCGTCACCTCCTCGTCTTCCACGTCGCTTGCCCACTGCCTGCGGATTACCTCGGCGCGTCGCCTCAGACGTTCGACCCACCAGGACGGGGCAACTTCGTCCACCGCCGGCCCAAGTCGTTCGATATTAAGGTTTCTGAGCTTACCAAAGACCGGCTCCATGGCCCTATCGGGATCACGGAAAAACAGGCTGCCCCGAATACGAACGAAGACCCAGCCGAGTCGTTGTAGCACAGCTTGGCGCTCAAGGTCCTGTTGGAGTTCCTCGTGAGTGTGAAAACGTTCACCGTCACACTCTACGGCCAACCGGTGCTCAGCACCCTCGACAACGAGGTCAATTCGGTAGCTGCCCGCCCGCCATTGAGGTCGTACTCGGTATCCTGCGTTCAAGAGCCTTTCCAGCACGAGTTTTTCAAACTTGGATTCTGTGCGCGAGCCCTGCTCCTCTATCTCACGCGATATCGCAACCGGGTCACGCGCATGCTCGATGAGTCGCCGCCGCAGGTCGCCGCTCTTCAAGTGTCCGGCCGGATCAACGGAGTGCACGACCCACAATTGGTTGCGTGCTCTACTGACCGCAACATTGTATCGTTTCTTGTACAAATCCCTGGGTCCAGCACCCCGAAACGAGAGCTTCCCATCTTGGGGAGGCCCATCAACCATGGACAGGAAAACCACATCTCGCTCGTCGCCCTGGAACTGCGCCGCGTTTCCACACAGCAGCCGATGCTTGGCGAAAACGTCCACAGGCAGACGTTGGCGGAGCATACTTTCAATCAAGTACGCCTGTTCATCACCAAGAAGGGAAATCACGCCCAAGCTGGTTGGTTCTCCCAATTCGTTCTTAACATAAGCAGGTTCGTCCAAGCAGGCCACAATCAACGATGCGATCTCCTCTGCCTCGACTTCGTTCGTCTTAGTATGGGGTTCCCGATACCCGTTCACACGTTGCGGGACCACAGCAGTACCGAGATTCGAGGAGTAGGGTTCCCGGAGTGCACGGATAGTGTTGTTGTAGGACAAGTGGTTGCTGAACTGGATGACGTCGGGCACACACCGGAAATGTTCCCGTAAAGCCACGGTACCACCAAATGAGGCTTCGGCAAGGTCGTAGATTGATGTTTGGCCGTCATAGAGATGGTTGTTCGGAATGTCCTGGAGTTCGGTTGCTATAAGACGTTGCACGTCGTCGGCACTTTGGCCGATGGCATCCGGTGTCACCTGTTCTTTATCGCCGACCACGACGTGAGTTCGAGCAAGATACAGAGCGGCCAAAGCAGTCACGTCGCTCTGGCTGGCTTCGTCAATGATCACGACATCGAACCTCGTCGTCCGCGGGTCGAAACTCTCGTAGACACGGTTCAGGGGCATGATCCACACCGGTACCGCGCTGCGTGCTGACGCGAGAAGTTGCCTAGCACGAGCCAGTAGTCGGGGAGCGCCCCTGCCGGTGGCCTTCCCGACCTTTCTCATAGTCTGCACAAAGCCCAAGAGCGCCTGTTTTTGCTCCAAGCCAGTGCGGTTGCACTGAGCAGCCCAGGTCTCGCATTCAATTATGCGGGCGGATAGCTGCTGAACGTCGCGGTCTGTGTCGTCGAGCTTATCCTGCAATTCATCCATGGAGGTGGAGGCCCGCCTCTCCAACTCTTGCTGCCATTGCCGCCAAAGCCACGCGTTGGCCGGAGCTGATGGCGGTGTCGTGGCGTCGTGAGGTGCCGTCCGCCGGGCGAAGGCTCGCGCCCATGCGGGCGCGGTTGTCTCCAGCTTGGTAAGCAACTCGAGTCGCTTCTCGTAAATCGGTTGTAGTCCGTGAAGCCGTGCGAGTTCGCGGTACGATTCTTCGTACACGTCCACATTCCATTCATCTTGAGCCCGTTGGAGTCTGGAAGCTACGTCGCTCTGTGGGAAGCCCGCAAGGTACGTCCTCTGCTCCTGGAGTGTCGCAGCGAGCTCGACCTGCCGAAGCAGCGCGATCTGGGCTCCGACCGTGTTGGTCAACCTGTCGGAAACCGCACTCCGCAAACGGTCAAGATCACCGTGGTTGCCGCCCGTTGGCGGATGGCTCTCCAACCATTCGCGCCAGCGAAATCCGACGTCCCGAAGTTTGGCCTCCAGTGGCGTCCACACGTTCGCTCTCCACTCCAGTCGTTTGCGGATCTCCGGCGCGTACCCTCTAGCGATACGTTCGGGTGCACTTCCCAGAGTGTCAGCCGCGGGTCCGCCAAGAGTCTCCACGAGTCGACGCCACCGGGCAAGAAAGTGTTCCCGGCCTTGCCGCAATTGCGCATCGGCCAGCAACGCTCGAAACTCGTCCTTTGTCCGCGGCGGGTGCCCGTTGACCGCGCAGCCGTCAATGAGTCGACGCCACTTGGGTTTCGTGAATCGGGTCCAACGTCCGAGACTGCCGCGGCGTTCTGTGAACTGGACTATCTGCTGGAGGATTCCGACCATCTTTTGATCCGGTTGGCCGGGCGGAAGTTCGGGACCATGCTCGACCATTAGGCGATGAGCAGCCTCTGCCCGACTGGACAGGTTCTCCATAACCCCGATCAGGTCCTGCCACATGGAGTTTAGTTCGCCGCCACGCCAACCGGCATAGAGAGCTTCACGGAGCCACTTCTCCTCTTCGTCGAGAAACTCTGCAGCGTCCCTCACCTCCTGGTGAAGCCGCCGGAGGTCGTCGGGCGTGTAGTCGGTTGCAGGATTCTCGTCCCAGAATTCCGGGCGATGTGCCTTGGCTCGCTCGTTCTCGTTCGCCTGCTGGTCCGCAAGCGGTCGAAAAGCCGAGGGAGTGACGATTCTGTCCAGACCCGGTTGGGGCACAGCCAGGTGTGTCTCGTCTCTGCGCGTCAGGATGCCTTGTAAGGCATAAAGATCTCGCACCTCCGAGTCCGCCAATGAGCAGAGCACGCCGGGTTCGAGTGGGCCGGGAATCCAGGCATCCGTCTGTGCGCCTGCCTTCACCAGTTTGGCTGCTGCAATCGGCTCCACGCCTTCGCCGCTCACGACGACCTCATCGATTTCGCTGAACCTCGCGTCGCGGAGTTGGCGCTGTACGTTCTTCGCGCGACCGAGCAACTTCTTCCTGTGGCTGCGTAACGCGGCGGCTTCTCGGCGTAGAGTCCGGGGGTCCGAGACCGACAGTCGGTGAGCGATTTCCTGAGCAGCGTGGGACAGTTGCCCTTGGCTCTTGCTGTCTCCTTCCAGCACGCTGAGGCAGAGCGGCTGAAGAGCCTCATCGATTTTTCCACGCAGCACCCGCAATGCCTTCGTAGTATGGGCAGTCACGAGTACTGTCCTACCCTCCGATAGCAGGTGACCGACAAGGTTTGCTATTGTGTGAGTCTTTCCCGTTCCTGGCGGTCCCTGCACGACGACGGACTTGGTCGTCTCAAGGCGCGCGGCAATCTCACGCTGTTCCGCGTTCGCTGGCTTGCTGAAAAGGATGTCGGTTTGTGGGCCCGGCGCAGGCGGTACCTCTCCCCCCATGTCGATGACGGTCGGACCCATCTCCACACCGACGATACGGCCGAGCCCTTCGGGCACATCGATTGACTCGTCTTGCAAATCCTCGATGATATGGTCAAGAGTTGCGCTGAGCCCCGCTGTCCGGGGGCGTAGGAAAACCGTGGGGGCTCGCCACAGGCACGGTCGGTCAGTGGTGCCGCCGGGCTCTGAATCAAGAAACTCGCCATCCCTGAACAGTCCCTGCACGAGCCGCTTGAGGAATCCCTCTGTGCGCTCGCCACCAAGCAGATCCACCGGCTCCTTCTCAAGTCGATCATCGAAGTGAGCAATCATTCTCGCTTCAATCGTCGGCACGAGACGAAGCAGGGCGCGTTGAAGTTCTATCTTCTCCACTCCTGCGAAGAAGCGAAACTCGGGGCCGGTCGGGTCAAACTCCAGAGTTAGGCGCTGTAGCAATACCGGGTGTTTGAGGTGGTGCTCTTCGACACAGAGCAAACCGTCAGCCAAGACCAACTCAAGACGATCACCGTCGCGCTGCATCCGCGTCCATAGTCCGTAGACACGCTCGAAGAGACGGCGTGCTTCCACGGCGGGTCGTTCAGCGTCAACCCAGCGGGACCGAGCGGCCACCCAATTGTCGAAGCGGACAATTCGCTCATGGTCGTCAGTGAATCTCACCGTGACGGTTTGCCCGCCCCTCTCGGGAAGGTTTCGGGCTTCCAGCACATCAGCTTCGGTGTCGATGGATTCCCAACCAGACTTCAGCCATCCTTGCAGCACCGGGGGCGGTGTGGGGCATTGGGTCCGTTCTGCACGGGTGATGCGGATGATGGGGGGTATGTCCTTCCCGGAAGCATCTTGGTTCTCTTCCTCGGTGCTCGCCATGTCGCCGCGCCGAACTATGATGCACGGGTGTAAGGGCCACGAATCCAATCGGAACACATCGGACTGGTCATAGTCATCTAACCTACACTGCACCGGATTCCGGATCGCAGCCAACTCCTTCAAAAACGTGAACGTCTGGAGTAATCGTCTCTTGGCCTCCATTCCTGAATCGGGGCTGCCCGCCGACTGTTGCCTGCCAAGTTCTTCAGACGGAATACTCACGTATTCTGAATCCTTTCACGCTGGCAGCGTCTCCTGACCAGAACACGACACTGTCAGCGGCGGGCGCATGTCGAGTCCGGCGCCGAAAAGCGGCAGCAAGGCCACTCGGGCTAAAACCGATCGGAAAGCCATCTACGACGCCCTGGGGATCGATCCCGCTCATGGGGGGCCGCAAGATGATCGTTTGCCCCCGCAATCTTCGGTTTCAACGCGTTTGTAGTGCCACTTGCGCTTTTTCCCTTTGCAACGTGTTGATAATAAGCGTGCAGCCGGAAGCCTTGTTAAAGATGGGCCAGATACTGCCACAGGCGCGATTTTCCTCTCAGGGGTCGCATGATTTCTCCCCTGTGGGTAACCTGAGACTTTGGGGCCAATCCCCGGAATAAGAGGCCCCTATTTGCTCTGTGCTGCGTTTCCTATGGGTCCGATGACCCTTGGTACCTGGGATTTTAGTAGTACGTAGGTCGGCCAAAACCTAAGAATTATAATTGGATCGGCGTGATTTTAGGGTGACAATAAAGACTATTACGGTGAGCAATTGATGAGTCTGTTCGGTTCCTTGCAACGCGCAATGGCAAGCATTTTCCGCGTCCGCTGCGAAACAGCGAAGCGAGGCTGCGTCTTGCCTGTCCCCCTCCCCTCGTCCGTTACGCCGTGTGAGGCGGGGACAGCGGGGCCGGTGTCGCAACGCGTAGTGCCGGGGAACCAGCCTACCCAATGTAATACATTGGGGCTGGCGAGGGGCTCCGGCCCCTTCGAACCCCCGACCGGGGAGAGCGCTCCCCCGGCCCCTCCATCACCCCCGCCGCTCCCTTCTCCCTCTCCCATGACCGAGCCCTCGATGGCGCGACGCAACGGCGAAGCATTCGACCACAACGGCGAGGGCTGCGCCCTCTGAGAGAAAAGCGTTGGGGGGGGCGAAGTCACGCGCCCACCCTTGTGCGCCACCGTGGCTTTTTGGGTGGCGCGTTGGTCCGACTCCACCGCTTTGACCCCCAGAGGCGGAAATCGTCGATCATTCTTCAGCCGTTGAAGGCCGGGTTTACCTGCTCCCATTGGACGATCTTCTCCATGACGACATCGAGGCCTCCATGGCGTGCGACGGTGTCCAAATCGGCACCAACGATGGCTTGCCGAAGAATCGCCGCTCTTGGCGTGGCCGCACCCGGATCTCAGCTTGTCCAGGGCTGGAGAAGGCGCTGGGCGCGGTCGAGAGGGTGCTGGTCTCATGCGACCGTAAAGACTTCGACATTCCGGCTTGCCTGCCCGAGGTTGTCCCAAAGATGCCGGTGGGCTTGTCCCGAGCAAAGGAGCTAATTTCGGGCGGACAAACCAGGATCGATGTAGGCGGAGATGGCCTCGTCATACTCGACGACGACGGCCATCTTGATGTTGAACTACCGAAAGCGGCCGTTTGGCTCACCTACACGCATAGCGACTGCTTGAGGGAGTTTATGCCAATGACAGCGCAACTTTTTGGCGATCCACTCAATGTCCAGCAGCGTGGTTTTATCATCGGTCTCCCGATCGTGTCCTTCGAGGACCAATACCGCGGCATAGCGGACGATCTCGCGATCGGAATGGCCAAGACCTCCCAGTTTTGGGGCTGACCGTGTGCGAAGTTTGGCTTGCATCAGCCCGACCACCTCGCCTTTCTCGTTGCTTCCAAGCCCGTCGATACCGCCGTCGCCGGGACCGCCGGTCTGGTGCCATATTTCGTCCGGATGTTCCAACTGAAGCAGCGACACGACCAA
>JAJDUG010000043.1 GCA_022826755.1 Acidobacteriota bacterium | reverse complement strand
CCGAAACGCCACCTTCGGATCCTTCTTCCCCAATACCCGCGTGATCGCTGCCGTTAACGTCGTCTTCCCGTGATCGATGTGCCCGATCGTCCCGATGTTGATGTGCGGCTTGCTTCGATCAAATTTCTCCTTCGCCATCGCCTTTCTATCCTTTCTGCCGATCTACCGTGTGCCTCATCGCCCTGCCGTGTCCCAGCTGCGACCCTGGATCCTGGCAACGATCTGCTCGGTCACCGATTTGGGCGCCTGGGCGTATTGGTGAAAATGCATGGAATAGGTCGCCCGTCCCTGGGTCATGGACCGCAAGTCGGTGGCATACCCGAACATCTCGGACAGCGGGACCACGGCACTCACCACCTGCGAACCCGCACGGGATTCAATGGTCTCGATGCGCCCCCGGCGAGCGTTGAGATCGCCCCCGACTGCCCCGATAAACTCCCGAGGAACAACGACTTCCACTCGCATGATGGGCTCAAGCAGTGCCGGAGCCGCCCTTGAAACCGCCTCCTTCAAGGCCATGGAACCGGCAATCTTGAAAGCGATTTCACTGGAATCCACCTCGTGGAAGGACCCGTCATACAAGGTCACTTCAATATCCTGAACCTCGTAGCCGGCCACGGGGCCGGCCTCCAACGCCTCGCCAATGCCCTTCTCCACCGCCGGAATGAACTCGCGCGGTATGGCTCCTCCCACGATGGCGTTGATGAATTCGAATCCTCGCTCCGTGTCGGCCCTGGGTTCCACGCGGATCTTGACGTGGCCGTATTGACCGCGGCCGCCGGTCTGACGAACGAATCGCCCCTCCCCTTCGGCGCCCTGACAGATGGTTTCCCGATAGGATACCTGGGGCTTCCCCACGTTTGCGGCCACCCCGAACTCTCGAGACATTCGGTCTACCAGGATCTCCAGGTGCAATTCTCCCATCCCCGAGATAATGGTCTGTCCGGTATCCTGATCGGTGGACACCTTGAAGGTAGGATCCTCTTGCGCCAGTTTTCCCAGCGCCAAACCCAGTTTCTCCTGGTCGCTCTTGGTCTTGGGCTCGATGGCAACGGCCATGACGGGAACCGGGAATTCCATGGACTCCAGAATTACCGGCGCCTCCTGCGCGCAGATGGTATCGCCGGTGGCCACCTCTCTCAAACCCACGCCCGCCGCGATGTCGCCGGCATAGACCTGCCGGATCTCCTCGCGTTTGTCGGCATGCATCTTCAGCAGCCGGCCCACGCGTTCCCTTTTGTCCTTGGTCGAATTGTAGACGTAGGAGCCGGTCTTGAGGACGCCGGAGTAGACCCGGAAAAAGGCCAGCTGTCCCACGTAGGTGTCGGTCATGATCTTGAAGACCAGGGCTGAAAAGGGTTCCTGATCCCCGGACTCTCGGACGATCTCACTCCGGCCTTCCCGGTCTGCGCCCACCACCGGAGGCAGGTCGGCGGGTGAAGGCAGATAGTCCACCACGCCATCCAGCAGGGGCTGCACTCCCTTGTTCTTGAAGGCGGCGCCGCAAAGCACCGGAACCAGCGCCAGGCTCAATGTGCCCCGGCGCAGGGCTGCCTTCAGGTCGCCCTCGCAGATGGACTCCCCGGAAAGGTATTTCTCCATCAGCGGGTCATCGGTCTCACAGACGGCCTCGATCATTCGCTCCCGGCACTCCTGCGCCTGTGCAAGCATCTCCGGAGGAATCTCCGCCGTTTCGTGGTCGGCACCCAGGGTCTCGTCTCGGTAGATGATGGCCTTCATGCTGATCAGGTCGATAACGCCGACGAAGTTCTCCTCTTTGCCCAGGGGGATCTGAACCGCCACCGGCTTCGCCAGCAACCGATCCTTGACCATCCGGATGCAGCCGAAAAAGTCGGCGCCGACCCGGTCCATCTTGTTGACGAAGACGATTCTCGGAACTTCGTACTTGTCTCCTTGCCGCCACACCGTTTCGGTCTGAGGCTCCACCCCTTCCACGGCGCCAAGCAGACAGATGGCTCCATCCAGGACGCGAAGGCTGCGCTCCACCTCGGCAGTGAAGTCCACGTGACCGGGCGTGTCGATGATATTGATGCGAACGTCCTTCCAGAAACAGGTGGTCGCCGCCGAGGTGATGGTGATTCCCCGCTCCTGTTCCTGCTCCATCCAGTCCATGGTGGCGGTACCGTCATGGACCTCGCCCATCTTGTGGGTGATGCCGGTATAGTAGAGAATCCGCTCGGTGGCCGTGGTCTTGCCGGCATCGATATGGGCCATGATTCCGATGTTTCGAATTTTCTCGAGTGGTATCTGACGGGACATGAGCGGTCAGGCAGCCACGGGTAAGACGGGAAGCGGGCGGCCTGCGGCGGTTTCGGCCTCGGGCGCCCGACCCATCCTGCCAGTGAACGAAATTTCATTTACCACCGATAGTGGGCAAAGGCCTTGTTGGCCTCTGCCATGCGATGCACGTCTTCACGCCTCTTGACGGCCGCGCCGCGATTGCTGGCGGCATCCATGAATTCGGCAGCCAGTCTCTCCTGCATCGACTTCTCCTTGCGCATGCGGGTGAAGGCAATCAACCAGCGAATACTCAAAGAGACCCTGCGGTACTGGTTGACCTCGATGGGAACCTGGTAATTGGCGCCACCGACCCTCCTGGACTTCACTTCCAGAACAGGCTTGACGTTGTCCACAGCCTTCTTGAAGACCTTGAGGGGGTCATCTCCGGTCTTTTCCTTGATGATGTCCAGGGCGCCGTAAAACACATGTTCAGCCGTGCTCTTCTTCCCCTTCCACATGATGCAATTGATGAACTTGGAGACGAGGGGACTGTTGTAAACGGGGTCGGGTATGACCTGGCGCTTCGGCACATGTCCTTTGCGTGGCATGACTGCTGCTCCTGAAACGGGCATTGCGAACAATGCCGCAGGTTAAGCCGTTGGATTCGAAACCGGGGGTGATTTACTTGGGCCGCTTGGCCCCGTACTTGGACCGGCTTTGCTTGCGATTCTCAACACCAGTCGAGTCCAGGGTCCCGCGCACGACATGGTAACGTACTCCAGGCAGGTCCTTCACACGGCCTCCGCGAATCAGCACAATCGAATGCTCCTGGAGGTTGTGGCCAATGCCAGGAATATAGGTCGTGACCTCGATGCCGTTGGTCAACCGCACTCGAGCCACCTTGCGCAAGGCCGAGTTCGGCTTCTTCGGAGTCGAGGTATAGACCCGCACGCAGACACCCCGCTTTTGGGGACAGCCCTGGAGTGCTGGACTGCTGGTCTTGTCTCTGGCCTTGGTTCGACCCAACCTCACCAGCTGATTAAACGTCGGCAACTCCTAATCTCCCAGAATTCACGCATTATCAATAATATAGCCCGGCGACACAGCCCCGGAAGCAAAACCACAAGACTATAGCAAGGCAATCTCCTGCTGTCAATCAAAATGCTGGATCAATGCACTAAGCAAGTTGTTGATCCCTGCTGAGTTGATCGAACGGCGCAGCCAACTCGCAAGGCGCTTTCCCGGTCCCAATACTCTTCACTGACCACTTGTCCGAAACCCCCTTGTTTCGCCGCAAATGATCCCTCCCCTTCTATGGGGCATCGCGCCACTATGTGAAAAGTGGTTAGCGGATACTTAACTTGATCGACACGTTAAGCATCTAGTCGGTCTCGGTGCAACCGATTAAAGTGCAACAAGGTCACAAGGCGCTTGTCTCCTTCCTCAACCCTCAGCTACCCCCTTTCTGCCCTTCAAACTTCACACTTCAAACTTCAAACTTCACTCTCCACTAAATCGTAAGGATCTCCTCTTCTTTTCTCTTGGCCAGTTCCTCCAGACGCTCCGCGTATCGGTCGGTCAGTTTCTGAATCTCCTCCAACCCCCTGCGTTCGTCGTCTTCCGAGAGCTCCTTGTCCTTCAACATCTTCTTCAGGACATCGTTCTCGTCCCGCCGAATGTGGCGCAGGGCCGTGCGATGCTCCTCCAACACCTTGCCGACATGTCGGGCCAACTGCCTGCGGCGCTCTTCGTTCAGCGGGGGAATGGGGATACGGATGATCTTGCCGTCGTTGGCGGGGTTCAAGCCCAGGTCGGAGGCCAGGATGGCTCTCTCAATGGCCGGCAGAAGAGAGATGTCCCAGGGCTGCACGGTGAGCAGGGTCGGATCCGGAGCGGCCAGGGTGCCTACCTGGCTGATGGGAGTTGCCGTCCCGTAGTAGTCCACGCTGATTGGATCCAGCAGCGAGACCGAGGCGCGCCCGGTGCGCACCGTGGCCAGGTAGCGGCGGAGATCCTCAACCACCTTCTCCATGCGAAATCCCGTGTTCTTGATCACATCCTTGATCATGGGCTTACACCTTGACGACAGTTCCAATCTTTTCCCCGAGAACGGCCCGCTTGATGTTGCCGCTGTACCCCAGGTTGAAGACAACGATCGGCATTTGGTTTTCCATGCACAACGATATCGCGGTGGCGTCCATGACCTTCAAACCCTTGCCGATCACATCGATATAGCTGATTTGATTGAACATGCTGGCATCTTTCACCTTCATCGGGTCGGCATCGAAAATCCCGTCGACCTTGGTGGCTTTCAGAATCACCTCGGCTTTGACCTCCATGGCTCTTAGCGCCGCCGCCGTGTCGGTCGAGAAATAGGGGTTGCCGATGCCCGCCGCAAAGATGACCACCCGACGCTTTTCCAGATGCCGAATGGCGCGCCGGCGGATAAAGGGCTCGGCCACTTCGCGCATCTCGATGGCCGACAGCACCCGGGTGAACACACCCACCTTTTCCAAGGCGTCCTGCAGAGCGATGGCGTTAATCACAGTGGCCAGCATTCCCATCAGGTCGCCCGATACCCGCTCCATCCCCTGAGCGGTCGCCGACAGCCCCCGAAATATGTTGCCCCCCCCGATAACGATGGCGATTTCCACCCCCAGACGGTGCACCTCACGCACTTCCCGTGCGACGGTACCGGCAACCTGGGGGTCCACCCCAAACGCCTGTTTCCCCATCAGGGCCTCACCACTCAGCTTCAGCAGAACTCTCTTGTACACGGGCGCCGCCATGGGCTCTCGGATGAACTCAGTCCAATTGAGCCGCCACCTCTCCGGCAAAGTCGGCAGATCTCTTCTGCAGCCCTTCTCCCAGCTTGAACCGCACAAAACGCCGCAGGTTGATATTCTCCTTGGTGGAGGCTATCCGTTCGGCCACCAGCTGTCCCACCGTCATCGAGGGCTCCTTCACAAAAGGCTGCTCCAGCAGGCACACCTCGCCAAAGAACTTGCCAAGCTGACCTTCAACCACCCGCTCCACGATCTTCTCCGGCTTGCCGCTGGCCAGGGCCTTGGATCGATAGATCTCCTTTTCCTGATCGATCTCGCCCTGGGGAACGTCCTCCCGGCGCACGTACCTGGGCGCCAGCGCGGCGATGTGCATGGCGATGTCCTTGACCAGGTCCCGAAATTCAGGGGTCTTGGCCACAAAATCGGTTTCGCAATTCAGCTCCACCAGCACCCCAAGGCTGTCACCGGGGTGGATGTAGGCAAAAATCAGTCCCTCCGCGGTAACGCGGTCGGCCCGCTTGGCAGCCGCGGCCAAACCCTTTTTCCTGAGAATGACGGTCGCCTTCTCGAAATCTCCCTGGGCCTCCTGCAACGCCAACTTGCAATCCAGCACTCCGGCCTGGGTTCTCTCTCGTAGACTCTTGACTTGTTGGGCAGTAATGGCCATATCCACATCCTCTCAAACAAGATTATCGCTCATGAATCGCTCTGCGGGCGCCTGGAAGACCGGGCCTGCCTTGATGTCATCCGCTGGCTGGGGTTTCTGTCCTGGCGTGCTTCAGGTTGGACCGGGGAACGTTTTCCGGGGAAAGAATTCGTGTTGAGGTAGAACAGAGGAAAATCACATCCCGGCTGCAAACTCCAGCCGGGTCCGGCCTGCGGCTATCCGTTCGCCCCGTTCCTCAGGCCACCACCTGGGCCCCGCCGCCACTCTCGACCGGGGGAAGATCCTTCTCCGAGGCCGCGTCGCCTTCCGGCGCGGCTTGGCTGCCATCTTTCGCCGCCTCCTCCCGGGCCTCGGTCTTCTCCTTCAAGACGGACGTACCGTCGACCACTGCGTCAGCCACCTTGGAGGTGAAGAGCTTGATGGCTCGCAGAGCATCGTCATTCCCCGGAATCACGTGATCGATGCGGTCCGGGTCGCAATTGGTATCGACCACCGCCACCACCGGAATTTTCAGCCGGTTGGCCTCGCGGACGGCAATCTCCTCCTTCTTGGAGTCGATCACGAAGAGAATGCGGGGAAGAGACTTCATGTCCTTGATCCCCGAGAGGTTCTTCTCCAGCCCCCGGCGCTCGCGTTCCAGCCGAGCCACTTCCTTCTTGGACAGGAGCTCGTATCGGCCGTCGGTCGACATTTCATCCAACTCCTTCAACCGTGCAACCGACTTCTTGATGGTGACGAAGTTGGTCAGCAGTCCCCCCAACCAACGCTGGTTGACAAAGAACATGCCACACCGGCGGGCCTCCTCGGCCACGGCATCCTGCGCCTGACGCTTGGTCCCGACGAAAAGAAGGGCCCCGCCCTGGGCCGTCACATCGGTGATGAAGCGGGCGGCCTCCTTGAACATGCGCAGGGTCTTTTGCAGGTCAATGATATAGATTCCATTGCGCTCCCCAAAAATATAGGGCTTCATCTTGGGGTTCCAGCGTCTGGTCTGGTGGCCGAAGTGGACCCCGGCCTCCAGAAGTTCTTTCATCGAGACAGATGCCAAACAAACCTCCCGAGCATTCTAGAGTTATCGCTTGGAGAATTGGAAACGCTTGCGGGCTCCAGGCTGCCCGTATTTCTTTCGCTCCTTGATCCGGGAATCCCGGGTCAGGAAACCGCTTTTCTTGAGTGTCTTCCTCAGCTCGACGTCGTACTCGAGCAGGGCGCGAGCGATTCCGTGCCGGACGGCTCCAGCCTGTCCGGAAGGCCCGCCCCCGTTCACGTTGACGATGGTGTCGAACTTTCCCGAGGTCTCGGTGACCTCGAAGGGCTGCCCCACCAGCATCCTTAGAGTCAGGTTCTTGAAGTATGATTCCAGGGAACGACGATTGATGAGAAACTCGCCTTGACCCGGCCTCAAGTAGACCCGCGCCGTCGAGGACTTGCGCCGTCCCGTTCCGTAGTACTGAACTAAGGCCTCCATGCATTGGCTCCTTTAAACGTTCGCACACCTATTGAGGCACTTGCGAAGGCTCCGGCTGCTGGGCTTCATGAGGATGATCCTCTCCCCGGTACACCTTCAGCTTCTTGGCCATGGCCCGGCCCAGCCGGGACTTGGGCAGCATGCCCTTGACCGCTCCTTCCACCATTCGGTCCGGCCGCTTCGCCCGCAGATCTTTGGCCTTCACCGCCTTGATCCCTCCGGGATAGCCCGAGTGGCGGTAATAGACCTTCTGCTCCCATTTATTACCGGTCAGCCTGACCTTCCCGGCATTGACCACAATGACGTGATCGCCGGTATCCAGATGGGGAGCCCAGGTTGGTTTTCCCTTGCCGGTGAGCAAGGTGGCCACATGGGTGGCCAAACGCCCCAAAACCACGTCTTGCGCGTCCACCAGGTACCATCTCCGCTGGAGTTCGGCTGCTTTGGGTTGATAGGTCGACATGGAACATCCCGCGTTCAATACGCACCGGCGCACAAATCCCCGAAGCTATTCGATACCCATGCGGTTGTCAAGAAAAACCTGCTCTACAGCGGTCATGGACCGTAAACCCGCAAAGCGTTTGACAAGCACGGGCGCGCTGGTGTCCTGTCACGGAAACAGGATCGCCGTCTTTCGGAGCGCAAAGGCTCCGCATTCAAGCAACGACGCCGAAGCAATGCCAATCATTGCGAGGAGGAGCGACGCCGAGGACGGTGCCGTTCCGCCCGAACCCCTTGGGGCCGATGGGGGTTCCCGGGAGGAGCAGAAGGGCGCCTGTTTGCTGAAACGCAAGGGCTCTCTCGAACCGAGCCTTTCCCTGTGGAACCTCCATCGGAGATGGTAACCTTATTCCCGAGACAGGACTCTGGGCTACCAAAGCCCACCGAATTCGCTTCCGAGACCAGGGGGCGCCGCGCCGGAGGCCGTCGAGCCGAGCATGGATCCCGCACGCATTAGAAACTTCTCCATCATCGCCCACATCGACCATGGCAAATCGACCCTGGCCGACCGCCTGCTCGAATTCACGGGGACCCTCTCACAACGCGAGATGGCCGAACAGGTTCTGGACGACATGGAGCTGGAACGGGAGCGCGGGATTACCATCAAGGCCCATGCCGTGCGCCTGAAATACCGCAGTCGCCGCGGGGCCGACTACATCCTTAATCTGATCGACACCCCCGGACACGTCGACTTCAGCTATGAAGTCTCCCGGAGCCTGGCGGCCTGCGAAGGAGCCCTGCTGGTGGTAGATGCTTCCCAGGGGGTTGAAGCCCAGACCCTGGCCAACACCTACCTGGCCATCGACAATAATCTCACGGTCGTTCCCGTCATCAACAAGATCGACCTGCCGGGAGCCCAGCCCGACCGCGTCAAGGAACAGATCGAACAGGTCATCGGGCTGGACACCCAAAACGCGCTGCTTGTCAGCGCCAAGCACGGTACCGGGGTTCAGGAGGTTCTGGAGGGAATCGTGGGGGAGGTCCCGGCCCCGCAGGGAAGCCGGACCGATCCCCTCAAGGCCCTGATCTTCGATTCCTGGTTCGACCTCTACCGCGGAGTCATCGTCCTGGTTCGGGTGATCGACGGCACACTCAGGACGGGCATGAGGATCCGGCTGGTCTCCAACGGCCGCACCTACGAGGTCGAGCGGGTGGGGGTGCAGACGCCCAAGATGGAAGCGGTTCCGGAACTTTCGGCGGGAGAGGTCGGGTTTGTGGTCGCCAATATCAAGAAGGTCTCCGACACTCAGATCGGGGACACCCTCACCGAGGATGCCAACCCCACTCGCGTCCCCTTTCCCGGTTTCCAGGAAATCAAACCCATGGTCTTCTCCGGCCTTTACCCCATCGAGCCCAACCAGTATTCGGCTCTGAGGGACGCGCTGGAAAAACTGCGGTTGAACGACTCCTCCTTCTTCTACGAGCCGGAGACCTCCACCGCGCTGGGGTTCGGATTTCGCTGCGGTTTTCTGGGACTCCTCCACATGGAGATCGTCCAGGAACGGCTGGAGCGGGAATTCGATCTCTCTCTGATCACGACGGCGCCGGGAGTTCGTTACCAGGTCACGACCGACGAAGGCGAGGTGGTGGAAGTGGACAACCCCACCCGGCTGCCGCCTCCGTCCCGGATCGACAAGATCGAGGAACCGGTGGTCACTTCCATGATCATGACCCATCACGAGTACGTGGGTCCGTTGCTGAGGCTGCTGGAAGAAAAGCGAGGCGTCCAGAAGTCCCTGGACTATTTGACGCCAACCAGGGTCTTGATCACCTACGATCTCCCGCTCAACGAAATCGTGATGGATTTCTACGATCGACTCAAGTCCGCTTCCCGCGGCTACGCCTCCTGGGACTACCAACTCTCGGATCACTGGACATCTCCCCTGGTCAAGCTCGACATCCTGGTAGGCGGCGAAACGGTGGACGCCCTGTCGGTCATCGTCCATCGCGACCAGGCTCACGGCCGCGGGCGCGCGCTGGTGGAAAAGATGAAGTCGCTGATACCCCGACAGATGTTCGAGGTTCCCATCCAGGCCGCCATCGGCAGCAAGGTGATCGCCCGGGAAACGGTGCGGGCCATGAAGAAGAACGTGACCGCCAAGTGCTACGGCGGGGACATTACCCGAAAGCGCAAGCTGCTGGAACGCCAGAGGGAAGGCAAACGGCGCATGAAGAGGGTGGGCAGGGTGGACATCCCTCAGGAGGCCTTCCTGGCAGTTCTGAAAACCGACTGAGCCAATCGGCCGGCGCCGGAAGACTTGCGGGGAGGGAGGATTGGGATTAGACTTGCACTCCGGTCCGACCGGCGTCTCAGGTGAACGCTCTGGAGGTTCGCATGAACAGATGGATTCAACCGACACTCGCCGCCGCATTGCTGCTGTTCACCAGCGCCGGAAGCCTGGCGGCCGAAGACGCCGATTCCGCCTTTGCCGACAAGACGCTGGAAGCCGCCGTCAAGAAGGCGGTGTTCGCTTCCGAGGCCCTCACCCAAGAGGATTTGGAGCGCCTTTCCACCCTGAAAGTCCGCGGGGCCGAAATTCGGGACCTGAAGGGGCTGGAGAAGTGTCTGAACCTGGCCGCCCTGGACCTGGCCGACAATCAGATCAGCGATCTCAGTCCCTTGAAGGACTTGAAGGGCATTCAAACCATCGACCTTTCCGGCAACCGTATTGAAGACATCCAACCGCTGGCGGGACTGATCAAGCTGCAATACCTGCAACTGGAGAACAATCGGGTTTCCGATCTGGCCCCGATCCAGGGTCTGACCGCTCTCAATTCCCTCTACCTCTCCCACAATCGAATCAGCGACATCAGCGCCGTGGCGGACCTGCACAAGCTCTGGTCGCTCTACCTTGCGGGCAACCAGGTCTCGGACCTCAAAGCGCTCGGCCGGTTGCGCTTCCTCTCCTCCCTGGACCTGACCGGCAACCGGGTGACCGACGTCTCTCCACTGGAGCCGCTGACCGAACTGCGCTACCTGATCCTCAACAACAACCGGATCAGCGACCTCGGCAAGCTGGTGGCCATGAGCAAGAAGGATTTCGAAGGCGAGAAACGATTTGCTCCCTACCTGCGGCTCTACCTGGCCGGCAACCCCCTGAGCACCGACGCCGCCGGGGAGCAGACCAGGGAACTGGAAGGTTTCGGGGTGCGGGTCAATCCGGAGTGAGCCCGAAATCGTGGGCCTGCTCCCCGGCGCTCCCGAGTCAGGTCTCGGGATCCCCCTCAGACGGGCGAAATTCCCTCGGATAGTAGCCGAAAATGCTCCCGGCGATGGCGCCGGCCGTCGCCACCTTCAGCAGAAACCTCAGTGTGAAGGCCCCATCCACAAAGCGGCAGGTCTGACGACTGGAGATGGACCGGCCCGTTCATGGTCAACGTTGTCTTCCGGACGCGGGTCCACTCCTTGGGTGGCCCATTCGGTCCCAAGCCTGCCTCGTATAGGTCTGATACGTGACCGGCTTCGAACAAGCCTTGCAGACGAACCCCGGCCTGCGTCGATTGGCTTGCCGGCTCCAACCGCAGCGGGGACAGGAAACGATGTAGCGGGGCGGAGCGAAATCGACGTCATGGCAGCGGTTCCCGCTGCAGCCGATCGATCGGGCCGCCGCTTTCCAGATCGAGTCGTGATGGTGCCCGGGGCCGACGAGCGCATGGGCAATCTCGTGAAGTATCGTGTCCCTGACCTCGTCAGCGGGTGCTTCAAGACAAAAGAGGCGCGACAGGCTGATCACTTGGATGTCGTAAGCGCAGCGTCCGGCCTGTCTGGAGGCATCGTTGAATTGAAAACTCCAACCCGCAAGACCGTGTCGATGGATGAGTCCCTTCGCCAGCCGGGAGACCTCCACCAGCCGCTCCTGGTCAACCCGTCCGGAATCGGGTGCAACCGGTTCAAGCAATGCGTAGGGCACCCGATAGTCCTTGCCGCCGGCGCAAGCAACCAGGGCGCGTTTGGGGCCGAGCCGGGCAATGACACCGCGAAGTCTGCCGGACTCAAAGGGAAAAGAAACCTTGTCGTCAGGGCGGAAGCGCGTCTTGAGCGCGTCGATGCGCAGGTTCACGGATTTCTTCCCCCCGCCCTCGTTTCGCATCAGAAGGCGCCACGGAACCTGGTATTCGCTTCCATCTGCCGCGACGACCAGCGCGCGCCGGGGCGTCTTCCGTGCAATGTGCCCCTGGATGCTTTTGCCACCGTGCATGAAGCGGACCGGGTCATTGACGGAGAATGCAGAGACTGCCGGCTTGCTATCTTTCGAACGCATTGATGATTTCTGAACACCGTCCTATCTCGGGACGCTCGTAGCGGCTCTTCAGAGACAGCAGGTGGTGGTCTTCGGATACGAGGTAATCGGCATCACCGTCGATTGCGCAAATCAGAAAGATCTCGTCATCAGGGTCTGACGGCGGCACGGGTGCCGCGGAAGAAACAATGGCGACCGATTCGAATGATCCCATGAGATACGCAACCAAGGCCCGTACCCGAGCAGGAGGATGCCGATGGTCGAGCAGCTTTTCGATGTACTCCCGGATGATCGGGTCACAGTAGAGACCCGTGTGCCTCTGTGCGACGCAGAGGAGCAACCGCCGGTGCGGATTGGGATCGGGTGCCGGGATGGAGGCCCGCAGCCAGCGCGAACCGGCGCCGACGATCTGGTTCGTATCGAGGACAACACGGCGGATCGCTGCACTCACTCAGGGCCATCCTCATCGGCAACCAGCAATTTCCGCAGCGCTCGCGTGAAGTCGGATTTCTTCCAGCCCTGCTCTCGCAGCCTGCTCACGTCGCGCTCCACCTGGGTGTGCAAAAGCGAAGCCGTTTTACGGATGCGGGCGCGGCGCTCGTCGATCAGCGTTGACAAGCCACGCCCGAGCGACTGCGGGTTACGACAGACCAGGAAGTCCCATTCGCCGAGGCGACCCCAGTGGTTGACGGCGGATACCCACCGCCTTGCGGCCTGATGTTTCGCATCGGTGTCCTCATACGGTTTCCCCTTGATCTCCAGGACGACGTTGACACCGTTCCTCAAGCGCACGATGAAGTCGGGTTCGTAGACATGCGACTCGCCGTAAAGCTCATAGGGGATGTTGAACTCAAGATGGTCGTTGCGCGTGTAGCAGGCGACGGCCCCTTCCAAGGCCAGTCGTTCAATCTGAAACATTGCAGCCTGTTCCCAACTTGCAGTGTCGCACGCCACGTAATTCAGATGACTCGCCGTGGTCGCCTGGATGGGGCGCACGGTCTTGAAATGAACCCTTGCGGTGCTGCCCACCGGTTCGTATCGGTTCAACCTGGGAAGCAGCGGCGTTTCGCCCTCGGATTCGTCCGGCCTGATCGCGTCAACGAGTAGCCCGGCGATGCGCTGAGCATAAGTCTGCAAGCCAATTTCGCATGGATGGACGCCGTTGAAATCCACGCGATTCCGGATATAGGCCTGCACGATCCTCAGCACCTGGGGGAAGAGGGCATTACGGCTTATGCCCCTATTCGGCTCGCCGCCGTTGCCGGCCACTTCTGCAAGCTGGCGCACCACTTCGCGGGCAATCTCGAACGCGATCGTCTGCGGATGGACGGATCGGTAATACCCCTGTCGATCGACAGTTTCAATCCCAAACCCGCCGTAAGCGGTCGGAGGACCGATCTTGTAGCTGACCTGGGGTTGCACGAACGCGGCGACCGGCGTGGTGGACGGATCGAGGGCCGTCCGCTCCAACAGGCCGACATCGCAGGCGATGCGGTTGCGTTTCAGGGAGACGACGTATCCCTCGACCACGGGAAAGCGAATCTCAAATGCCTTGCGTTCCGGCAGCGCCATCACTTCATGCTTGGGTCGATCTTCAGGCGGCGTTCCCTTTCCCGCCTCTCGGCCCTTGAATGGAATCAGGGAGAAGGGAACACCGAAGACGTCGACGTATTCCGCTGTGAGCAGACCCGTGTCGGGATCGGGGGTGTAATCCATGCGGCGGAGGCCGCGGCCGACAACCTGTTCGCACAACAACTGGCTGTGAAAGGCGCGCAGCCCCAGGATGTGGGTCACGTTGTTGGCATCCCATCCCTCGCTCAGCATGTTGACGCTGACGACGCAACGGATCTGCGCTCCCGGTTCGCCCGGCTTTCCGATGGTCGAGACTATTCTGCGCAACTCCTCGGCCGCGTCCTTCCTGGTGGCGTTCGGATCAGCGCTTTCGGCAGCTTCGAGAAGTTTGGAGTCGATGCGGAGAGTGACCTCGGCCCCATCCCGGTTCCAAAGCTCGCCAAATCCTTGAAGTCCGGAACCGAAGTGCTTCACGGCTTTCGATTTTTTCTTGTGCCGGGTCCTGGTAGCGTCATCGTCCTCCTCCACGTCGCCGGTGTCCTCAAGCCCGTCCTTCACCACTTCTTCCCCGGAAATCATCTTGTGGAAGTGAGCTGCCAAGATGGTGTTGTCGCAAACCACGATCACCACCGGAGGGGTTCGATCCTGCCCGGGTGCAGCAGCCTGCACCTGCTGGAGCCGCTCCCGCCATTCGCCGGCGAGGGTAAGCAGCGCATCTTCAGCCTTGCGGTAAACCACTTCCGGTTTAGGTCGTCCTCCTGTCAGCCGCTCGCCGGGCTTCAATTCCTTTGTGATGTGTTCCCACAGCTTGAAATACTTTGGTTGGGGACGCCCGGTGTTGTCGCTGACCGGGAGGCGAGGGATCTTGGTGATGCCGCACTCGATGGCGTCGACCAGACTGAAATCGCTGACGATCCAGGGAAAGGGAGAACCTTCAGGATACCCACTTCCCTGAAGGTAGAACGGCGTGGCTGAAAGATCGACGCAGAATCTGATGCCGCAGGCCGAGTTGATCTCGTCCAGTCCGCTCACCCACACCGTCGCTTCCTCACGGTCCGTCTTCTCCTCAGCAGACAACTTCGTCTTCTCCCCGACCGGCGCCGGGCGGTAGGCGTGATGTCCTTCATCGTTCAGCACCATCAAGGGCTCATCGTCCCAAAGGTCGCCCAGGCGCTTGCGTGAGAACGCCTCGGGCGTTTCTTCCCCGAGTCTGCCCACCGGCACCCCGCCCACCGTAATCACCTCCGGTTCCGGATTGAACCGGTGCCAATTGCTTACCAGCACCTTGCCCTTCGCCAGTTCCGGGCGCAGAGGAGAGGGTACGAGGTCGAACTGCTCGTAGTAGTTGCCGGGATCAGCAGGACGCAGTACGCGCAGCCTTTCTTTGATCGTCAAGTTGGGACAGACGACCAGCACCCGCCGGGGATAGCGGGGATCACCCGGTTTGGTGCCGCGATTGCAAAACGCCCAGGCGATGAGCATCGCCATGACCACCGTCTTGCCGCTGCCGGTTGCCATCTTGCAGGCATACCGGGAAATGGGCGCTGAACCGGGCTCGGTCGGAATGTCCGCCAGTTTGGGATGTTGCGCCACCCTTGTCACCCATTCTCTGGGTCTGGGATTGCGGCCTGCTTCCAGCATGCGGAATTCGTCCAGCCGGAGACGCGGCTTCCAGCGGGGACTCTTGCCGACTGCCAGGATTTCCCGGAGATAGAGGATGGTCTCGACCGCTTCAAGCTGACAGAAAAACAAACGCCGGGGGCGGTCCTTGCGCCACCAGTGGCGCAGCAGCTTTTTCGTCGTCTGCGATGTATTGGGCCAGCCGGCTTTCCGCCAGCGCCGAACGTCGTCACGGAGCGCGTTGACGAGCGGCAGGTCATCTCGTTCTTCTTCGGCCAGAAGCGACATCTGTGCGCTTCCGGTACGCTCGTTCTTGTACCAGTAGCTGGCGGGCCGCCGTCCCGGATTCTTCGACGGCACACCGGTGTGCGTGTCATACAGCCAATGCTGCTTGGGCTCTTCGTAGGGAGAACAAAGGATCGGATCGTCGACCGGCTGAATGGGGATCTCGACTTGCGCCATGGATCAGTTTTTTTGAAGGTGGGTTGCGATTCGATCTCGCAGACGCTGCAACTCGGGGCAGAGCCGGAATAGCAGTGGCAGGTTTTCCAGCGATCTGCGGACCATCAGAGCCCTTCCCTGATCCGCCCGCCGAGGGTCTCCGTATGTGGCTAGCAGGGGTTCGAAAACCTCTTCCTTCATCCGATAATTACCACGGGCTTCCGACCACGAGATTTCATCGCGAAACGCCGCGCAGGCATAGATTTCCAACTCCGGCTGCGCGGCGCAGCACAGCAATGTTATCCCTCTCTCGGCAACGTGAGTCTCCAAATCCTGCATGGCCTTGATGACAGCCTTGTCTGCATCCGGGAAGAACAGCCAGAGGTCCATGAAGTGGTATCGGTCTGGGAGTTCATCGCGAACGGCTCTCACAGCTTGGTCGTAACCGCGAACTCTTGGCTTGGTCAGCACGGTCACATTTGCGGCTGGCTTGCCGACATCTCCCATAATGGCCTGAACCAAAGGCTTGAGAATGTGCCCGTTCTGCAGCGGATCTTCGGGAATGACGAGCACACGGAAACTCATGGCGCCATTTCCAGCCAGCCCTCCGAGAACAACTCCGAAGCAGGTTTCTTCTTGACGACCTCCACGAAGTGAGGCAAGTCGGCCAAGGAACAGATCCTCGACTCGCCTGTCGATTCATCCCGCCGGCACAAGAAGGTGGTCTTGTAATCCTCCTCCTGGAGCCAGTCCAGAACCGTCGCCGAATGAGTTGTCGCCACGACCTGTGTTTGGTGATGTTCAGCTTGACTGCGCATTAACTCCAGTAGGCGCTGGACGCGGCTGGCATGGATGCCGTTCTCGATTTCCTCGATTGTCATTAGGCTGGGCATGTCAGGTTGGAAAAAGGCGGCCGCGATTGCGGCGAAACGCAAGGTACCGTCGCTCAGGACGGATGCCGGAAACTCTCTCCCGTTCTCTAGCAACATGAACATCGGTTCCCCGACGGCTCCGGACCACGTCCCCACGTCTTCGATCTCCTCCTGTCGAAGTTGGCGCAGCCAGGTCAGATAGGCGTCCTTGGTCTGTTCCTCTTGGCAGATCGTTTTGATTAGAGCCGAGAAATTCTCCCCATAATTGCCCATACGAAAGGCTTGATTATATTGGGAGTAACCACGCAGTTTCGAAAGCGCGGGATCGATTTGTTGCGCATTCGATAATGACCGGGCAAGGCGGCATCTTGGTTCCACAATAATATTTATAGTTTCTGATGCTTTGTCCAGATCCACACCGTCCACAATATTTCCGAGAGCCGGTTGTCGATCCGGTCGTCCAAGAATCTTCGCCAGTGACAAGTTGCTGGGCGGGTATTCGAATTCGCCTGTGTCGATATACTCGCGTATTACCTTCCCTTCACCGCGTGCTGAAAAAACGATGTCGTATTTCCATTTCAACGGAGAGGGTTCTTCATACCTCCCATAAACCCTGATCGTGATCTCATCTATGCCATCCGCGCCGGTAAAACACGCATGGGCACTTCCCCCGCGAATCCCTTCCCATGACTCGCTAGTCGAACTTCTCGGCTTGCCATCGAGAATCTCTCGAATCGTGAATCCATTGCCGATCCCTTCCAGTACCCGAAGCGCATCGAGGAAATTCGATTTGCCGCTGGCGTTGGCGCCAATGAAGAGATTCATCCGTCCCAACGACAGATCCACCTTGCGCAAGCTCTTGAAGTTCTCGATAACGATGCGCGTGATCATGGATATTCTTCCTTCATGGTCAGAACCCGTAAGCCTTCATTGCCGCGCGGATCGATGACTTTCACGGCGATTCGCCACGTCTCTCCTTTTCCCAATCGGGATGGCCTTGGAAAGGGAAGACTGGTCAGTCCACTGAGCTTGTCGAATGCGCCCTCCTCCACCAATCCCTTGCCCCCGAGCGCTTTGGCCAGCCTGTTCCACTTGCTCTTGTCGGGAAAGAATGCCTGGCAGATGCAGAAGGTGCGTCCGTCGTAGTCGGTGTCGAGGAACCAGGCCGCGATACGCTGCTTGTCGGTGGGCGAGATGGTGTTGCTCACCGGATCGTAGACATCCATCCCTTCGACCTCGACGACGTATTCATCATGGTCCGAGCGAATCGGACCACTTACTCGAGGAGCGCTGAACACGGTGAAAATCTGGCTGCCCGGCTGCGTCTTGAGCAAATCGCCCATGGCCGCATCCGGACTGATCAGTGCCATGTGGAGGCGGAGCGTAGGGTGGGCCGAACTCTGGATGGCGTCCTGGGCCGCGGCATCGAAGCCGAAGCCGGCGAACACCACGTCGTCGTAGCCGGCCCGGTTGGCATGACGCACCACCTCCTCCACCTGCATGGCCGTCAGGTTGCCGGCCTCCGGGCCGATGCTGACGGCGACAGCTCGGGTGGCGTCCGCGCCATTCAGCCACTCGCCTTCAGCGTGGACGAGTGCGGCCCCGGTGGTCGGGTCCAGCCGGTGGAACTCTATGGTCCGGTTGCTCGGGAACTCCACGCCGCTGGCCTTGAGCAGGCGGATCATCTTGTCGAGATGCGCCTCGGCGTTGGCAACCGCCAGATCGGCATCTTCCGCGAAAGTGTCGAGTTCTTCCGGCGCGCCGCCGATGGGGGTGTCCGGCCCCTCCTCGACTGCGATCACCCCTTCCATGGTGAACGGTCCGGCCACCCGCACGGTGTCCTTGCCGATTTCCGGCTTGTCGACCAGTTCCTCAACCTCTGCGTTTGCCGCGATGCAAGCGTTCACCTCCGCCATCTTGGAGCGCCAGGCGGCGCGATAGGCGGTCAGCACCTGGCTCAGCGGCTGAGGCCAATCGGGATCGGAATCGAATGGCGCCTCCCAATCCTTCCACTCCTCGTGCGGAATCTTCTCTCGATATTTCTGGACTTGCCTGGCCGTGACGCCCTTGAGCGGCCTGCGGGCAGGCACAGCCTTGATCCATCCGGGATGCGTGCCCGGCAACAGCCAACGGCGCACGTCGGCATCGGTGACGGCGTTGGCTCCCTCCTGGCGATGCTTGGCGATGAGTTTTTCCGCCAACTTCCGCTTCAGTTCCGGAGAGACCTTGTCGACCTCGCGGTTAAGTGCCGCGAGTGCGTCGGCCAGGATCGGCTCGTGGCGTGCAAAGATCGGATCGAGCGAGGTGTTGCGAGCGATGCTCCTAAGAGTGATGTGAGGCACCGTCCGGCAATTGAAGGTCAGTCGCTTGCCGTTTGAGCGCCCCTCCTGGTCGGTCCCCTCGATCCAGGTCCCATCCGGGTTGCGCGCCACGTCTTCCGCGTTCAACTCGCGGAGTCGGTAGTAATCGAATTTGGCCGTCATCAGCCGGTGTTTGGCCAGCGTCAGCGCCACGCGGCTGGTGTCGATGGTGATCCAGCGCCGTCCCCACTGCTCGGCGACATAGGCGGTGGTACCGCTGCCACAGGTTGGGTCCAGAACCAGATCGCCGGGATCGGTGGTCATCAAAATGCAGCGCTCGATGATCTTGGGATTCGTCTGGACAGCGTATATTTTGTCCGGTGTTCCAGCGAGGTCGGTCCAGACGTTTGGCAACTCCACTGCCGCGAAGTCAGCGGCGTAACGCTTGTATCGAACACGATTGCCGGAATAGAGGATTCGTTCCGCACTATCGATTAACGGAATTCGTTGAGGCGATATTTTCCAGGAGTTTCCACCGGACGGATATGATCGACCACGCAACACAACATGCTTATTGGGGCCGTGCTTCTGACTGAACAGGGCGTTGGAACTAAAGCGTCGAACCTTACTGATATCTTGCTTTTTCAGGTGTGAAGCCTGTGAGGCGGTCAACGTCTCGCCACTATTGAGCTCGCAATAACGAAAATCCGGCGAGTTGATTTCCGATCGTTCCGCAAAGATAGGACGGAAACGCACAAGTGCTTTGGATCGGTCACGTGCATACCAAAGCAAGTACTCATTGATTGGCGGCACGAAATCCCCTGACTGACTGCCCTTCTTCGTGAATGTGAGTAGCGTGATATAGTTCTCGGGACCGAAAACTTCGTCCAACAAACACCGGACACGGTGAATATTCTCATCACTGATCTGGACGAAAACACTGCCTGATTCGGCAAGTATCTCTCGTGCCATTGCCAGCCTATCGCGGAGGTAGCCAAGGTAAGAATGCACCCCCAAAGTCCAAGTATCGCGATACGCTTTGACCATCTCCGGCTCTCGTGAGAGGTCTTTCTGTTTGTCCTGCGGTTGGATGTTACCTAGATCAGGTTGGAAGTTAGATCTGAAACTAATACCGTACGGAGGGTCGATGTAAATCATCTGAACTCTGCCGGCAAGATCCTCCCGCCGCGCCAGGCTGGCCATCACCTGGAGTGAATCGCCGAGAATCATCCGGTTGGCCCAGTCCACGTCGTGGCGGTAGAACTGCACAGCTCTGGCGTAGTCGAGCTGCGGGTCGGCAAAGAGGTCGCGCTGCACGTCCTGCCGGGCCAGCACCCTCAGGATGGCCTGGGTGGAAACCCGCTCGTGCATGTGCAGAGCCACCGGATCGACCTCAAACCAAGGCCGTTCCCTCTTGCCGCTCCACTCCAGCCATGGCTCGTGGCGACGTAGCGCCTGCGCCACAACTTCCGCTTCATCAGCCGAAAGCGCCCGCCGCGTCGCCTCGCTCAGCAACTCGGGTAATCGGTCGGTGTCTGCCGCATTGGGGGAAGAGCGTAGCGCCGGGGGCAGATGCGGGTTAAATTCGTGTCGAATTTTCGCAGTCTCCCGAACCCGACCTTGGGCTGTGAGGCCGGCCGGCGGGATGTTCTTCCGCTTGGCGGCGTACTGGATTGACGTGACGGCAGCGCCACCGTCTTGCTTGCTAACGCCTCTTGTGGTCTTCCTGCGTGGCATGAATTCCGATCCCTCTTTCAGTCGTGGGTGACCGCGAACCAGGACCCGGAAAAGCCTATCTTGGCCCTCTTCCCGATCAACCGATTGCGCTGCACAACTTGCTCTGAGTCATTGAATGCGCGGTCAGCCTGCTGCATAATAGCAAAGATTCTCTACAGCTTGCATCGGGGAATCATCTACAAAGCAAGCCGATTGAGCAGTTTGCAATCCATCCGCAGGCGATACCGGAACGACCAGAAGCGGCGATTAACTGCGGTGAGGGGAAATTCTTTGACAGGGGTGGAGACACTATCCATTCCGAGAGAGGAGGTGAGTCATGTTAGGCCCCATCGGAATCACCGAGATGGTCATCATCGTGGTCATTGCGCTTCTGGTGTTTGGCCCCAAGAAACTTCCGTCTCTGGGAAAATCCCTGGCCGAGGGAATTGTTTCCTTCAAGAAAGGAATCAGTGGTAGTGACGCCAAGCCCGATGCGGTGGTGAAATCAAAAGAAGGAAGCAAGAATCCGTAAGCTGAAGTCCTTCTGAAAATTTCGAAGTGAGGAATGAAATCCTGGTGGCAAACGTTAAGTTTGGCCCGAGACTACCTGCAAGCAACGACATGACCGAACGGAAGGGCCGTGCTCTGGTGGTCGAATTGGGGCTGATCGCCACGCCCGGGGCGCTTGCCATCTCACTTCCCTGAGGCGGTGTTGATTCGGCTCTATTTGGAATCTGGGGCGGCGTTTCAAAAGAGTCAGGCGCCACGAGAGTTCCACTGTCAGCGCGAGAATACCGAACATCAGGCGGCAAGACACATGGCCAAAGCTGCGCACCCTCACTTGCAGCCTGTCGAATTGTCCTTGAGTCGTCCGTTCGTCTGCTCCACTTCGGAGCGTTCGCAGAAGCGACGCGCCTCAGGAGACAGGTGGTCGAGACGCCGCTACGCCAGCGCTTCAGTTTTCGTTCCGATATCACCTGCAGCCGCCTGCGGTGTTTGATGTCAATGATCCATACGTAGCCTATTTTGTCATTGAAGACCAGGGTCTACGGCAAATCGTAGGCGCTGTCTATCAAATCGTAGAAGCTGTCAACCTGCCTTGCGTTCAGCACCCACAGCGGAATGGCAGTCTGACTGTCATGCATCGTTGACGAGGTAACGAGGAGTGCAGACAACTGAACGGAATTCAGCACTTGAGAGGGCCAATTCCGATGCTTATCAAGGATCGAATTAATTCCATTTTTGATGTCTTTTCTCGACGTAGACCGATCTCCGGTCAGCAAAATAGGCCCGATGTCATTCCGGAACGCCTTCGGAACCGGATACTCCTATTGTACCGAGATGTTATTTCCGGCAGGTGGAGCCAGTGGGGTGGTGGGGAGGATCATACGATTGTGTTCTGGGAGCAGATGCATAACTCTCTAGTGCATTTGCATGGTAGCCCGTGGCTTTCCGATGTTGGGACAATGCGGAGAGAAAACTACAACAACTTCAACATTTACATTGAAGATTCGCTCAAGTTCTTGATGAACTGCGACACAGACGACTTTTTCGACTTCATCGAACTTAGTTTCAAACTAGATATTGCATGGCGTGCAATTCAAGATAAGAAGCAATTTGTTGATGCCGTCAATGAGATATTTCGGATTGAGCACACGCGGTATCAGCTTACACCATACGTCGAAGAGCTTGAGGAAAGTCATCCAGGTGTTCCAGGCAGAGCCATTAAGATCATTGCTTATCCGAAGATCATTTGTGCTGAAGACGAAATTGTGCATCGCGAAGCTGTTTTACCGGCACTCTCTGCCCTGAGCGCACCACATTTCAAGTCTGCCAATACAGAATTGAGGGAAGCCATGGACGAATATCGTAAAGGTCAATATGGGGATTGCTTGACGAAGTGTGGCAGCGCATTTGAAAGTGTTTTGAAAGTATTGTGCAAACGGAATCAGTGGTCCTTCAGCGAGCAGGCCACTGCAGCCCCACTCTTAAGGATCGTAATTGACAACTCTTCACTCGATTCATTCTTCGAACAACCTCTGCTGCTCATAGCGACTATTCGCAATAGATTGAGCAGCTCCCATGGAGCAGGAAGCAACCCACGCTTTGTGCAACGTCACATTGCACAATACGCAGTTTCAAGCACAGCCGCGGCTATGGTGCTCCTCGTAAACGAAGTAGATACTGTTTCCTAGTCCGGACATCACGTGACCCATGAGCTTGCTGGGGTCACGCACCCTCATGTCCGGCCCGCCTATCTCATGATCGAGGGCACCAGAAGCTCTCCCTCAATTGACCAGATGCTGAACCACCGCCTCAGTGAATTCAGTGGTGTTTGCTTTTCCCCCAAGGTCTGAGGTCAAGGCCTCTCCCATCTGGTAAACTGCCTCAACGGCGAAGTGCACGCGCTGCGCCTTTTCCGACTCGCCCAGATATCGGAACAGGAGCACCACCGAGAGGATCATGGCAGTCGGATTGGCCTGGTTCTTGCCTGCAATCGAGGGCGCGCTCCCGTGTACCGGTTCAAAGACGGCGCAATCCTCGCCCAGGTTGGCGCCGGGCACCATTCCGAGTCCCCCCACCAGCCCGGCGCCCAGCTCGGTGACTATGTCACCGTAGAGGTTCTCCAGAAGGAGCACGTCGAACTGCTGGGGATCGAGTACCAGCTGCATGCAGGTGTTGTCCACAATTGATTCGCCATACTCGACTACCTTGGTGGTGGCTGTGGTGACTTCCGGCCCGATGCCGTCTCCCGGAACCAGGGTGATGGTGTGCTTCATGGCTGCCGTTCCGCCTCCTCCCCCTTCAACTCCTCCCAACTCTTGGGTTTCCACTCGAGTGCCGGCAGCCGGGACGAACCAACCTGGGTTGGGGCAATCGGGGATGGCACAATCGGAGGGATCTCCCAATAGTCGTAGGGCGTCCACGGAAGATCTGAGGGGCCGGTCATAACCGAATCGAGCCACACGAGAGCCTTCTCATCGCTCTGTGGGACCCCCTTGCCCTCCCTGAACAGAATACCCAGAGCAAGCTGCGCGGTGCTGTCTCCCTGGTTGGCGCTCTTGCGAAACCACTTGACGGCCTCTGCATAGTTCCGCGCCACGCCCAGTCCGTCCCGGTACATGGCGCCAAGACGAGCCTGAGCAAAAGCGTTGCCTTGTCGGGAGGCACTCAGGAACCACTTCAAGGCTTCCCCGAAATCCTGTGGCGCCTGCATACCGTGCTTATACCTGAGGCCAAGGGTAACCTGAGCTTCAACTTTCCCTTGCTCAGCCCTGCCGAGCAGGTCTTCCAGCGATACTTTCGCTTCCCCCGGGCATTCATGGATCGGGTGCGGACCTCTGCTGCAGCGGCTCAATGTCAGAGCTGCCAGCGCAACCGTCAGGAGTATCCATTTACGGGATTGGAGTGTCCTTGAGGCCTGACCACAGGCCGGGAGACAAACATCAGCAGCCATACCGAATGTCAGACCCCACTCCCCGCCTCCAGGTTCCCGTTTTTACTGCTCAATCTTCCCCGTTGTCTCCTTCACCTTCTCCCCCTTCAACTCCTCCCAACTCTTGGGTTTCCATTCGAGCGCCCGCCGTTGGGCCTCCAGGAGCCCGGACGGCTTCATCCTCCCGGCCAACTCATCCCGGTCCCTTCCGAACGGCTCCCAACCGAAAGCAGCCAGGCTCAACCACTTGTAGGCTTCCACCCTGTCCCGCGGCACACCTCTGCCGCTATAGTAGAGATGGCCGAGGGCATACTGGGCGCTGGCCTCACCCTGCTCGGCCGCGTATCGATACCATTTGGCGGCTTCCTTCCGATCACGGCGCACTCCCCTGCCCTCGTTGTAGATGATGGCCAGGGCCAGTTGACCGGCAGGACTACCCTGCTCGGCGGCGCGGCGGACCCATTTGCTGGCTTCCTTCAGGTCCCTCAAGACGCCGCGCCCCAGGTCGTAGAGGGCGCCGAGCTTCATCTGGGCGGAAACGTCTCCTTTCTCGGCGGCGCGGCGAATCCACTTGGCAGCCTCAATCTCGTCCCGCGGCACACCGTCCCCCAGATCGTATCTGTCGGCCAGCTCCAATTGAGCAGTGGTGTCTCCCCGCGCGGCCCGATACCGCAGGGACTCAACGGCGTCATCCTCTTCAGTCGTTCCCTCCGCCGGCGCCAACTCGGCCATACCCGTAAGCAGCAATACAAGGGCCAGCAGCACCCCTATCCCCGCCGCCGTCGGTTTCCTCCTCATGGGCATCCCTCCCATTCAACTCGGTCTCGCCATGAACAACATCCGAAAACGGAGATTCTCCCCGATCCAGGCAAGCCGGCCCCCCGCCCCCCAGGACGGGACGGATCATTCGAGAGAGAAACAGGGGATCTGGATGGCCTATCGGGAGCACGGAAAGGTTCCGGTTCCCCTCGGCCTCTCGCTTCGTGTGTCTTCGTCGTCCTTCGTGTGTCTTCGTGGATCACTCTTTTTTTCTGTTGTTTCAGGCAAGCCGCGCCCCTGCCCCCCACGACGGGGCAGATCATCCGAGTGGGAAACAAATCGTGTTTCAAGAAAGAAGCCACCAAGTCTCATGGTTTCAATCGGTTCCACGGGATACAGCTACCTGGGCGCCAGATTTGTTTCAGACAAGCCGCGCCCCCGCCCCCCACGACGGGGCGGATCATTCGAGAGTGAAACAGGGGGGCGTTAAATAAAGACGAACCACGAATGAACACGAATAGGCACGAATCCGTATGGATCTGTTTCGGTTTTTCTTCGTGGCCTATCGGCAACAAGGACCCTGTCCCGTTGATC
>JAJDUG010000027.1 GCA_022826755.1 Acidobacteriota bacterium | reverse complement strand
GGGTGGCTGCCTGCCTGCAACCTTGCGCTGTCGCTCCACCTCCTCCAGCCAGGAATAAGGTTGCGGGCGAGACGCCCGCGTTCCCGGGGGTGATTCTTGAGGCTTGCAATCGGCCCCTTGCCCCATTCCTGGGCGGGGTGTCAATCAGGTTCCCGGTTTGTTGGGTGGTTGATGCCCACCCGGGAACGCGGGCGTCCCGCCCGCACATTTGCCCGGCACAGCCTTGGCCGACTGCGCCGCTGGGATGGAACGGTAACGGGGCCTTGCCTTTCATTCTGACTGGCCAATGCCGTTCACGCCGGCTGGCTGGCTGCCTGCCTGCAGCGTTGCGCCGACGCTCCACCACCTCCAGCCAGGAATAAGGTTGCGGGCGGGACGCCCGCGTTCCCGGGGGGGGCTCCGCCCTTGTCCACTCCCCCTCACGGGGGGGAGTGATTCTTCGTGGTCCTTCGTGGATAGCTCTTTTTCTGCTGTTTCGGACAAGCGGAAGCAATTCATCAACGAGAAATCTTCACCCGTTTTGCGCCGATCGCGTCTTTACACTTTCGACTCGGAAGTGGTACATTATCGGGCACCGTATTCAATGGCTCGGATCAAGCAATCGTCTGGAGGAGGCTGAGAGCAATGTTGACCATCTACGGGCAAGGCAACCGGATGTGCGACGGCATGTCGCGGCGAAACTTCATCCAGATCGGCGCGCTGGGAATGGGCGGGTTGACCATGCCCCAGTTGCTGCAGGCGGAAAAGCAGTCCGGCCTGGGCCGGTCCGACAAGGCCATCATCATGATCTACATGCCGGGCGGCCCACCGCACCAGGACATGTACGAAATCAAGCCCGACGCTCCCTCCGAGATCCGCGGCGAGTTTCAGGCCATCAAGACCAACGTCCCGGGCATCCACATCTGCGAGCACCTGCCTCGCCTGGCCAAGATCATGGACAAGCTGGCGCTGGTGAGAACCGTGGTGGGAGCCGAGAATTCCCACTCCTCCTACCAGTGCATGACCGGGCGCATCAGCGGCCGCCGGGGCAATCCTCCTCCGGGGGGCTGGCCGGAACTGGGGTCGGTGCTCTCCAAGCTGAAGGGTCCGACCGATCCGGCCATTCCGCCCTACGTCAACCTGTCCCACAAGTCCCGCCACGGCGAATACAACTTCGGCCGACCCAGCTTCCTGGGCGTGGCCCACACTCCCTTCAAGCCGCAGGGGGACATCAGAAACGACATGACCCTGAACGGGATCAGCCTGGAACGGCTCTCGGACCGCAGGCAGCTCCTGCAGAGCTTCGACCGCTTCCGGAGCGACGTGGACCGCACCGGATTGATGGAGGGTCTGGACAGCTTCCAGGAGCAGGCCTTCGACGTCCTGACCTCCAGCCGGCTGCTGAAGGCCCTGGACGTGGAGCAGGAGAGTTCCAAGCTCCGCGACCGCTACGGCAGGGGTTCCCCCAGGCTGGAGCGAGACGCCGCTCCCATGCACATGGACCAGTTCGTGGTGGCTCGCCGGCTGGTGGAGGCGGGTGTCCGCTGCGTGACGGTGAGCTTCGGCTACTGGGATTGGCACAGCACCAATTTCAAGAACGGCCGCTACTACCTGCCGGCCTTCGACCAGGGAGTCAGCGCCCTGGTGGAAGACCTCCACCAGCGCGGACTCGACAAGGATGTCTCGGTCATCGCCTGGGGCGAGTTCGGCCGCACTCCCAAGATCAACAAGGATGCCGGCCGCGACCACTGGCCGCGCAACTCCTGCGCCCTGATGGCCGGCGGCGGCATGCGGGCCGGCCAGGCCATCGGCTCCACCAACCGACTGGGTGAGGAGCCCAAGGAAAGACCGGTCCACGTTCAGGAAATCTTTGCCACGCTCTACCACAATCTGGGCATCGACGCCGCCAGAACCCATCTCACCGATCTGAACGATCGGCCACACTACCTGGTCGACGGCCACATGCCCATGCCGGAACTGATCTGATTACAAAGGTAGGTTAGCAATGGTGACCATCCCTCGGTCCAGCCTTTTCGGGGTCACCAGCCTGAGCTTGGCATCGATTCTGCTTCTCCTGGTTGTTCCCGCTCGGGGCCAGTCCCCTCAGTCCGCCCCTGCTTCCGATGCCAACCCGCTGGTAGCGTTGACCCTGGAGACCGGCCGGCCCGGTTCGTCCGATCCCGACGCGGTGGCGCGGCTGCGCGGATCGGAGGCAAGACAGCAGCTCCTGGTGACGGGACGCCTGCGTGATGGGCGCCTGGTGGACTACACCCGCCAAGTCCGCTACCAGTCCCGACCTGCCGGAATCGTCTCCATTGACAAGACCGGCTTTGTGACCCCGTTGGCCAACGGATCCGTCCGGGTTACCGCCGGGGTCGACCAGGGACTTCGCGCCGGCACCCGCCTTTCCGTTCGAGAGATCGGGCAATCGAGGCGCGTCAATTTCCCCAACGAAATCGTTCCGATCTTTACCAAGTCCGGATGCAACAGCGGCGGTTGCCACGGCAAGGCCTCGGGTCAAAACGGATTCAGATTGTCGCTGTTCGGCTTCGAGCCCCAGGAAGACTTCGAATTTCTGGTCATCGAGGGACGGGGACGCCGCCTTTTTCCGGCCGCGCCCGAGCGGAGCCTGCTCCTGCTCAAGGCAACGGGGTCGGTCCCTCACGGCGGCGGGCTTCGGGTCGAGCGGAATTCACCGGCCTTCGACCTGCTCTCGCGCTGGATCAGGCAGGGCATGCCCTACGGGGAGCCTGATGACGCCGGCGTGGTGGGCATCCGGGTCCTGCCGGCCCATCGGCTGATGTCTCGCCACCAGGAGCAGCAACTCCTGGTAACGGCAACCTATTCCGACGGTTCCAGCAAGGATGTAACCCGTCTTTGCCAATATGAGTCCAACCAGAAAGAGTTGGCCGAGGTAAGCCCTTCGGGCCTGGTCCGGGTCGGGGAACGGGCCGGTCAATCGGCAGTCATGGTCCGGTTCCAGGACCAGGTGGCGGTCTTTCGAGTGACGGTCCCCTACGGCGGTCGGGTGCAGGAGGGGCCAGCGACGGAAAGCTTCATCGACCGGTGGGTGCTGAGCAAGCTCCGGACGCTGGAACTGCCGCCCTCGGGACGCTGCGACGACGCCACCTTTCTGCGCCGCACCTCCATCGACATCACGGGGCGCCTGCCCACGCCCGGCCAGGCCAGAGAGTTTCTGGCGGACCCGGATCCGGCCAAGCGGCGGAAATGGGTCGACCGGTTGCTGGCGAGTCCGGACTACGCCGACTATTTCGCCAACAAGTGGAGCGCCATCTTACGCAACAAGCGGCGGGACGAGCGGTCCACCCGGGGCAATTTTCTGTTCCATGCCTGGATCCGCCGAAGCCTCCTGGAAAACAGGCCCTACGACCAGTGGATGCGAGAGATCGTGACGGCTTCCGGGGAGATAGGCCGCAATCCGGCCGTGACCTGGTTTCGAGAAGTCAAGAGCATCGAAGACCAGGTTCAGGACGCGGCACAGATCTTTCTGGGCGTTCGGCTGCAGTGCGCCCGTTGCCATCACCACCCCTACGAACAGTGGAGCCAGCAGGACTACTACGGTTTCGCGGCCTTCTTTTCCCGCCTGGCCCGCAAGCCGGGAACCCAGGCCGGGGAGGAAGTCATTTTCCATGATCGCGGAACGGCAGCCGCCATCAATCCCAAGACCAAGCTGCCGGTAATGCCCACGGGACTGGGAACGGGCACCTTCGACATTTCCCCCGAACAGGATCCGCGGGCGGTTCTGGCCGATTGGATGTCTGAAAAGGACAATCCCTTCTTTGCTCGCATGCTGGTGAACCGTTACTGGAAGCATTTCATGGGACGCGGCCTGGTGGAACCGGAAGACGACATGAGAGGCACCAACCCCGCCACCAATCCGGACTTGCTGGATGCCCTGGCCGGCCATTTCATCCAAAGCGGATTCGACCTGAAGGAGTTGATCCGGACCATCTGCCGATCCGGGACCTATCAGCGCAGTTCCCATCCCAATGACCAGAACGCGGATGACAGTCAGAACTTTTCCAGGTACTACCCCAAGCGGTTGACGGCCGAGGTCCTGCTGGACGCCATCGACCAGGTGACCGACGTCCGATCCGAATTCCCCGGTCAGCCCAGTGGCACGCGGGCCGTGCAGCTACCCGACGACAGCTTCAACGCCGCCTCCTACTTCCTGACGCTGTTTGGCCGGCCCAACAATGCCAGCGCCTCCGAGTCCGAGCGAACCCACGACGCCAACCTGGCCCAGAGCCTGCACCTGTTGAATTCCCGCAAGATTCACGACAAGGTCAGCGACCCGCGCGGACGGGCCGTCCGCCTGGCCAACGATTCCAGCCTGACCGACGAAGAAAAGATACGGGAACTCTATTTGTGGACCCTGTCGCGATTGCCCCAAGAGTCGGAAATGGAGTTCGCATTGGGTTACATACGGAAAAGGACTAGAGAATCGAACGCTGCCGCAGCCTCGCGGAGCCGGGTGGAAGAGGCCTATCAGGACACCCTCTGGGCTCTGCTCAACACCAAAGAGTTCCTTTTCAACCACTGAAACCTCTAGCCCGCATTTCTCACCAGGACGCACTTGTATCGTTAGAGACTGTGTATTTTCAAACCGTTATGGGTCCTTTGGGGGGTGGCAAAAAAACAGTCTGTGCTGGGCATGCCCTGGTGAGAAATGCGGGCTAGCCGAACTCCCACCCGGAGGGAGAGGAATCTCCATGAAACCCAAGACTTCAAACTCTGCGGCGAGGCTGCGGTTGACGGCTCTGGTGTTGTTGGGAGTCGCCGGCCTCTGGCAGACGGCCGGCATCCCCGCCTGGGGCCAAATGCCCTTTCTGCGGCTTATGACGGCTTTTCCTGCCGGAGGGAAACAGGCCTCCACCGTTGAGGTCACCGTCACAGGCAACAACATGGACGGCGTGGACCGCCTCCTCTTCTCCCACCCGGGAATTACCGGTTCCCCTCTGATGAGCGAGAGCACCTGGCTTCAGCCGACTCCACGCCCCGTTCCCGGCAAGTTCAAGGTGGCCATCGCCCCCGACGTGCCGCCCGGAGTCTACGAGTTGCGCATGGCCGGGCACTTCGGGGTTTCCAACGCGCGAGCCTTCATGGTCGGGGATCAGGAAGAGCTGCTCCCGGAGGGCGACCATCACACGCCGGCAAAGGCCCTGCCGATTCCATTGGGTGTAACCGTTAACGGCCACAGCGATGAAGGCGCCGCCGACCATTTCACATTTGAAGCCGAGCAGGGACAGCGCATCGTCCTGAACGTGCTGGCCCAAAGAATGGACTCCAAGATGGATGCGACCCTGGCGCTCTGCGACGCCGCCGGTAGAGAGCTCCTGAGCGACCGGGATACCTACCGCCTGGACCCGTTCCTGGATTTCACGGCCCCTGATGCCGGGCGGTACGTCGTCAAGATTTACGACTACCTCTATCGAGGCGGTCCCGAGTATGCCTATCGCCTCTCGGTGGGAACCCAGCCCCATATCGCCTACATCTTTCCCCCGGCCGGCCGGCCGGGGAGTCGTCAGTCCTACGTGGTCTACGGGCAAAATCTCCCGGGCGGCAAGACCTCCTCCGTGCTCAATCCCCAAGGGGTGCCCCTGGAGGAGAAGACCGTCGAAGTCACCCTTCCCCGGGACGCTCACCATTTGCCTGTCAATTCCTTCCTGGAACCGAGACAGATCGTGGCGGGAGGAATCGACTTCCGACTGAACTCGCCCGCAGGAGTCTCGAACTCCGCCAGCCTTGGTTTTGCCACGGCTCCCCCGGTCGGCGAACTGGAACCCAACAATCAGCCCCATTCGGCCCAGAGGGTTTCGCTGCCCTGCGAAATCCAGGGACAGTTCTTTCCCCGGGCGGACCAGGACTGGTTTGTCTTCGAAGCCCAGAAGGGCGCCAGCTACTGGATTGAAGTGTTCTCACACCGGCTGGGACTGCCCACCGATCCGGTAGTGGTGCTGCAAAGATTGTCCGTCGATGGCAACGGCTCGGAGCAGCCGGAGCTGGTGGCCCGATCGGACGATGACATGACCTTCCTGGGCGACGAGCGCTATAACACCGGAAGCCGCGACCCCGTCTTTCGATTCAAGGCCGAGCACGCCGGCGCCTACCGGCTCAAGATTCACGATTTGGCGGCCACGCAGGAAAGCCGCCCCTCCCATCTCTACCGGCTGTCGATCCGACACTCCGTTCCCGATTTCCACCTGTTGGTGGCTACCGACGATCCCGGAGGCTCCAACGATGACGGCATTATCTGGGAACCCCTGCTGCGATTGGGAGGGAAGACCCGCATGAACGTCATGGCCATCCGGCGCGACGGATTCCAGGGCAGGATCGATCTCGAGGTCAAGGGATTGCCCCCCGGGATCGGCTTCCCGGGAGCAACCATCCCGGAAAAGAGCACCGGAACCTACCTGTACTTCGAGGCCTCTCCCGAGGCGGCGGGCTGGACCGGGGCCGTGCAGGTGATCGGCAGGGCAAGTATCGACGGGCGGGCGGTGAAGCGGCAGGCGCGCCACGCCACCCTGGTCTGGAATTCCGGCTCGCTGAGACGGGCAGGCGCCCAATCCCGGGTCGTTCGGAATCGAACCTTGGCGGTGAGCCGAAGCGAGTTGGCGCCCCGGCTTCCGGAGTTCCGGATCGAGAAACAGGTGTGGGATGTCCCGATGGAAGGCAACCTGGAAATTCCCTTTCAACTCGCCCGTCGTTCCCTTCTGCCGGGCGAATTGAAGCTGCGCCTGGGAACGCTCGACGGACTGAGGGAAGGCACCACCAAGCTGGTGGTCGACGACAAGAGCAGCGAGGGAACGCTGGTCTACAAGGTCACCAAGCGGGGGAACGAGTTCAAACCCGGGAAGTACACTTTTTCCGCGGTGGCCTCGAGCCAGATGACCTATCGCAACCAACCCGAAGCGGTGGTCCAAGCCCTTCGGGAAACGATGCGGCTGCAGCAACTGTCCGAACAGAAGACGGCCATGGCGGGGAGAAGCACCGGGAAGACAACTCCCCAATCCGGGGTGGATCCGGCCACTCAAGCCAAGGAGGCCGAGAGGGCGCGCAGGGCAGCCGAGAAACGCTTGCGGGAGGCGATGGCCAAGGCATCCCCTCGAAAGGTCAGGACGTCGGCTCATTCCAGGGCCCTGGATCTGACCATCCATCCGGCGCCTATTCTCCTGACCGGAAAAGAGGGGGTGTGGCACTCTCAAGCCGGGACCAACCTGGAATTGCCCCTTTCCATCGAGCGACTGTTCGACTACGCCGACCCGGTTGAGATCGGTCTCAAGGTTCCCATCCACATCGTCGGGATCGAGGCCGAGTCCGTGACCATTCCGAAAGGCGAGACCACCTCTGCCCTGCTTGTTCGGCTGGCTGCCGATCTGGACCCCGGCGATTATCCACTCAGACTCGAGGCAACCCTTCAACTGAACGAGCAGGAGATCCAGGTGGAAGAGCCGCTGACGATCCGGGTGCAACCCGTCCTGCAGGAGACCTCTCTCAGACACCGTCCATGAAGTGGTTCCTCAAGACCCTCGATTCCGGCCGCCGGCCCAGAGGCCGGCCCGACCGGCCGGCGCCGGGACATCCGGTGATTCTCTGGCTGACCCTGCTGGCGATCGCCGCGGCCGCCCCTGTCGGGGCTCAACTTGACGAGGAGAAGGACGGGGAGCGGAACGGGTCCATTCCCATCACGGTCCCGGACAGACAGGAGCCTGTCGGCTTCAACAGGGATCTCCTTCCGATTTTTCAGGCCAAGTGCCTGGCCTGTCACAGCAAGAGCCTGGCCCTCGGAAACGTGGTTCTGGAAGACAGGCAGTTGATTCTCTCCGGCGATCGAGCGGAACCGCTGGTGGTTCCAGGCAACGCCGCCGACAGCCTGCTGCTCCAGGTGGCCGCTCATCGACGCCAACCCTTCATGCCGCCCGACGGGAATGCCGCCGAGGCCGAGGCCCTGACCTCCGAAGAGCTTGGTCTCCTGAAACTCTGGATCGACCAGGGCGCCCGCGCGGGCAACCCGACCAGCCTCGTGCCCGAGTTGAACTGGAAGACCATTCCCGGGACCTTGAACCCCGTCTACAGCGCCGCCATCAGTCCCGACGGCAACTACGTCGCCTGCGGGCGCTCCAACAGGATTCTCGTTTACCACCTGGCCTCGGGCCGACTGGCGGCACAGCTCACCGATCCCTCATTGAGCCAAGGCGGCCTCTATGCGGAACCGGGGGTCAGCCACCTGGACATGGTTCACTCGCTGGCCTTCAGTCCCAAGGGTGAGCTGCTGGTTTCGGGCGGCTACAGGACCCTGAAATTCTGGCGCCTGCAGACGTCGGGCCCGGCTTCAAGCCCGACCGAACCGGGCCAAGGCAAGCAGGAATTGTCCTGGGTCCTGGAACGGGTGGTCGGGTCGGCGCAAGATCCATCGGGACTGCTGGGCCGGGTAACCGCATTGGCCTTCAGTCCCGATGGCCAACTGCTGGCCACCGGGAGTGGAGACCCTTCCAGGAGCGGTGAACTCAAGATCTGGCGTGCGGAGAACGGGGAACTCGCGGCAGAAGTTCCCGATGCGCACATCGACACCATTCTCGGAATCGAGTTCTCACCGGACGGACGCTACCTGGCTACCGCTTCCACCGATCGTTTCGCCAGGGTCTTCGAGGTGAAGAGCCGCCAATTGGCCAAGACCTTCGAGGGCCACACCCACCATGTGCTGGACGTGGCCTGGAAAGCGGACGGCAAGATTCTGGCCACCTGCGGCGCCGACGGCGCCATCAAGCTTTGGGATTTCGAAACGGGCGAACAGAAACAGACCCTCAGCGGCTACGAGAAGGAGATCACTTCTCTGAGCTTCATTGCCGACAGCGACCGATTGTTGATCAGTTCAGGAGATCCCATCGTACGCCTGGGGGAACGACGGCTTGGCGGCGTGTCCTCCTTCGTCCACGTGTCGGCAGTGAGCAGGGATGGACGGACGGTGGTGGCCGGAGACCAGGACGGCCGCCTGCTGGTTTGGCGTTCCCCGGACCTTCAGCCGCTTTTCGTGCTTGAGCCGGAGGCGGAGCCGGCCGGCAGTCCCTCCGGGAAGTAAACGGCGGTGCGGAAGCGGCGGGACTTACCTGAAACAACAGAAAAAAGAGTAATCCACGAAGGCACACGAAGGACGACGAAGGGCCACCAAGGCGTTGAGGTGAACCGTGACGGGATCGCAAGGTGACGAAGGGATGAAAGATATCCACAAAGGAAAACGACGAACCACAAATGGACACGAATGAACACCAATGAACTGCATGATGAGTTGTTCATTGGGGGTGACAGCCGATATCGAGGAGGGTGTCTACGAAGGACACGAAGCGATCCCAAAGCAAGAAGATGGCAGAAACATCTTGGTGTCGCTTGTCGTTGAAGGCGGTCCCTCCGTATTCGTGTCTATTCGTGTTCATTCGTGGTTCGTCTTTCATTGACGACCACCTGTTTCTCCCTCGTATGATCCGCCCCGTCGTCGGGAGCGGGGGGCGGCGAATCTCGCTCCGAAACCCCGCTTGGAAATGGTGGAATTCCCCCTTCCTCACCGGGGCACGCACGCGCCAACTTCATGGTCACCTCGTTTCTGCTTGCAGTGGGCCGCACCTTCGCGGATGCCCTGCTGCCCCCCATTTTCTTTGCCGGACTGGGGGCTCTCACCGACCGGCTGTTGCACTTCGAGCTCCGCAGTCTGAGCCGTTTGTGTCTCTACATCCTGTCGCCCGCACTGCTCTTCTCTTCCCTCATGAAGGTGGAGGTCACCCTTGCGCAGGCGGGGCAGGTGGTTGCGTTCGTCTTTCTGGTTCTGTCGGGCATGGCTCTGCTGGGGTGGGTTTATGCCAGGCTTCGCCGCATGGACGGGCCCACCGCCGGCGCCGCCGTCATGGCGGCAACCTTCTTCAACGCCGTCACCCTGGGGTTCCCCTTCGTGCTCTTTGCCTTCGGCGAGGAAGGACTGCGACTGGCCGCTGTCCTGGTGGCAACCAACTCTTTGCCGCATAACACCTGCGGCCTGTTTCTGGCTGCCAGGGGCGTGCACGGAACCAGGCAGTCTCTCTGGAAGCTGGCCCGGATGCCGGTGCCCTACGCCATTCTGGCCGCCCTGTTCTTGCGCGCCTTTGAAATCCCCCTGCCGGCCTCCGTCTTCGAGCCCATCGACATCCTTGGCAGGGCGGGGATACCGGTATTGTTGATCACCATCGGAATGGAGGTGGGCCGCATCCCGCTTCGGATGAACCATCCCGACACCTGGGGCGTGGTTGCTCTCAGGCTGCTGGTCGGTCCCCTGTGGGCCTGGTGGGTCGCATCCCTGGTTGGCTTGGGAGGCTTGTTGGGTCAGGTGGTGGTGCTGCAGGCAAGCATGCCTACGGCGATCATGCCGATCGTTTTCGCTCGAGAACTCGGCGGCAACGTCTCTTTCGTCTCAAGGGCGGTGCTTTTCTCCACGCTCTCCAGCATCCTGACCCTTTCCCTGGTGCTGGCGCTGGTCCGCTGAGAAATGGGGGCTGACCCGCCAACAACAGGGGTATGATAGCTGTCGTCCCGGGAGCAGCATCATCAAACGACCCGGTTGCACCGTCACACGATCCCATCCCCAGGAGAAATATCATGCACGTTCGAGAGTTGTTTGATCTTTCCGGCTGCACGGCCATCGTCACCGGGGGCACCGGACTCTATGGAACTCCCATGTCGGAAGCCTTGGCCGAAGCCGGCGCTCACGTGATCATCGCTTCTCGCAACAAGTCCCGCTGCCTGGAATGGGCGGCCAAATTGGTGGACCGAGGACTGAAGGCCAGCGGCGAAAGTTACGATCAGGGGAGCGAGGAATCGATCCTGGCCTTTAGTGAGCGAGTGCTGGAACAACAGGGCTCAGTCGACATTCTGGTCAACAACTCGGTTGGACGTTCCATGAGTGGTTACGCAGCCCCTCTGGAGGACTGGCGCCGGTCAATGGAGGTCAATGCCACGGGACTCTTTACCATCTCCCGAGCCTTTCTGGATCCGATGATGAAGAGAAAGAAGGGATCCATCATCAACATCGGCTCCGTTCAGGGCGTGGTTGCGCCGGACTTCAGCAACTATGCCGGCACCAACATGACCACCCCGCCCGACTACCAGTTCCACAAGCACGGCCTGGTGGGCCTGACCAAGTACCTGGCGGCCTGGGCCGGTCCCCACGGCGTTCGAGTGAACGCCATTTCACCCGGCGGTTACAACCCGGATGTGGCCCACGAACCCTTCCTGTCGCAGTACAACCGTCGCGTCTTTCTGGGGAGAATGGCGGAATACGACGATATCAAGGGGGTGGTGCTCTTCCTGGCCTCCGAGGCTTCCCGTTACATCACCGGAGAAAACATCGTGCTGGACGGCGGCTACTGCGCCTGACGGCGCCAGTGCCGAAAGTTCAGCGAGCCGGCCCCCCGGAAATCCCGATCTGAAGCGGGCGATCCAGTCGAATGATCATGAGTGTTCCGGCGGGGATCCGAATCGGCTCGCCTCTCCGCCACATCCTGTCCACCAAACCGACCAGACCTCCGATCGCCGCGCCCAAGGCGCCTCCTTCGCCACCTCCATAGGCCAGCCCGATTCCGGCGCCGCCGGCGGCGGAAATTCCGATCCTGGCAGCATCCTGCTTGCGAGAGGAAGCTCCCTTGATGGTGCCTTCGCTGCGATCGATCCGGGCCTCGTGGTCCAGGTCGGCCTGGGAGGCCACCATGGCCTCGTCAATTCCGCCGGGAAAGACCACGCGGTCGTAGGACAGATTCATCTCCGCCCTGCCTTGCACTCTGCCCGCCCGCTTGACTCGGGAAACCCGGCCCTCAATGATGGAGCCGGCCGGAATGGCCTCGACGCCGTCGACCAGAATGGATTCAGCCACTTTGACCGTGAACCGGTCGCCCTGGCGATTTTGCCTGCTGTCAAGGGACGTCTCCAATTGGGCGCGGATGCGGGTCCCGTGGGGCACTACCACCCACTCGGCAGCCTGAAGCAAGCTGCTGAAGCCAAGCGTCCAGACCAGAAAAAGGACGGCGGGAAAGAGTCTGAGCGTCATGGGTCTTCTCCTTGGAATCAAGCCTCACGTTCGTCCGGAGCGCCATCGGAAACGGCCCCCGGATTAACTGCTGGGATGCCGTTTCCGTTTCCAAGGATGCAGGAATTGCCTGAAACAACCGGTTTCGCGCTGCATGCGACGGGGTAAAAAGAGTTATCCACGAAGGCACACGAAGAACAACAAAGGGCCACTAAGGGGTTGAGGTTAACCGTGACGGGATGCCAAGGGAAACGGCGAACCACGAATGGACACGAATGAACACCAATAAAACGGATTGATGAGGTGTCGATTGGCGGGTGTGACATTCGATATCGAGGGGTTATCCACCAAGTCATGGCAAGGGTGCAGAAGTTACAGAAGCCTTTCGGTGTCGCTGGTCGTTCGAGCGAGTCCACCCGTATTCGTGTGAATTCGTGTTCATTCGTGGTTCGTCTTTATTGACGCCCCCCTGTTTCACCCTCGAATGATCCGCCCCGTCGGGGGGGCGGGGGCGCGGCTTGCCGGAAACAACAGTGAATAGTGGATAGTGATTGGACCCAAACGTTAAGCATCTTGTCGGTTTCGGCGCAGTCGTTCAAGAAACGCAACCAAGCCGTCAGGCACGTACCGGTTCCCGAAATCCTCCGTTGACCACTCTCCACTCTTCACTCTTCACTCTTCACTCTCCACTCTCCACTCTCCACTTGCCTGTTTCACCCCGCAGGGTCCTTGCCGTCCTCTGGGGCGGCGGCCGGGCCAACCAGGTTCTGGAGCACCTCCCTGCAGCGTCGGGCAACCACTATCTCTTCGCCCGCCTCCAGCATCCATGAACTCAATTCCAGGCGGTTTCCCTCGGTGGGGACGGGGGAGATCTCAATCCGCGGTTCACCCTGCCGGAGCGCTTCCCGGAACTGCTCCTTGCTGAACTTGAGAATCCGGTCGTCCCATTCAATGGCCAAATGAGGGACCTGACTGGAGATGACCGGAACGAAGGGACTGGTCGTGATACCCGAAATGCCGCGAAAAGCCTCGGCAATGCACTGAAGCTGCTTTTCCCAGAGATTCCAGTCGGCCTGATGATCTCTTTTCAGGTAGAGTTCCAGAGCCTTCAAAAGACCGACGATCTCCTCCTTGCCGACTTTGGACACTCGACCGATGCGGTCGGGATTGGGGGATGCGTTCAGAAACGCAGCTCTTATCAAGTCCTTGCGGCCCAACAGCAGACCGGAGGATTGCGGGCCCCGGATCCCCTTGCCTCCGCTGTAAGCCGCCAGGTCGAACCCCAGTGCGATCAGGTCCGTGAGATTTTCCGCCGGGGGAATGTCGGCCGCGGCATCGATCAGGCAGGGCACCCCCGCATTCCCGGCAATTTCAACAAACTCCCTTCGTTGGATCCGGCCCCGGTGCTGGGCCATGTTCAGAAAAAAAAGCATGGCAGTCCCGGGACCGATGGCGGCCTCCAGTTCCTGCCGGCTTTCGACCTGAATCAACCGGACTCCAACGTTGCGAACGGCATGATCGTATTCCACCCGATGGGACTTCTGCAGGACGACTTCGTTCTTCATTCCCCGAGTGTCCGGCAGACGGCTCATCTTTTCTTCGTCGCACCCGGTCACGCAGGCGGCGGTCCCCAAGGTCAGCGCCGAGGCGCAGCCACACGTCACCACTGCCGCCTCGGCGCCCAGCCAGGCGGCAATCTGCTCTCCGGCAGCCTCTTGCAGTTCCTGAATGGAAACGTATCGCCCGGAGGCCTCCTCCATGGCCCGAATCACCTGGGGGGCCATGAGGGAGCCGCCGTACCGGGTATAGCTGCCTCCCGCGTTGATGAAGGGACGCAGACCCAGTCGTTCGTATATTCGGGCTTGCCTGGTTGGTGAGTCGGATTGAGCCACGATTCTCCCGAACCGTTGCGCCGGGACTTTGCTTGCTGCTCAAATGCGACTTGAAAGTAGCACAATTTCCACTGGGCCACCAAGCTGACGGACCGGGACTCGAAGCGATGGAGGATCGGCGTGGTTCCTGGTGAGGGATTATCGGAACGAACCGGCGGATCGGGGGGAACCGGCTGGTGAGGATTGTTCGGAGGAATCGGCCTCTCGCCGATGGGACGAATCGAGGGTGGGACACCCGAGATTCGAGCGCCCCACCCTCCGCCTGACCGGGTCCAGGCTCAGGACTTTTGCACGACCAGCTTATTGGTCACCGAGAACACCCCGGGGACCCCTGAAGCCTTCAGAAAGGCGAATCGCTTGTCCGACTCACTGATGACCGTGCCGACCAGGGTGACATCCCCCTTGTTCACGATGATGCCGATGGCATCGTATTCGCCCAGGCTGTAGGGGAACAGCCGGCTGCCCCGGTTGTAAAGGGAACGGTAGACTGCCAGTCGAATCTGGTCGTCATTGGGAGAGTTCGGCAACACCTCGATATCGTTTACGACGGTGGAAACTCCCTCAATGGCTTGAACGACTCTCCCCGCCGAATTCTTCAAGCCTGGGCTGGTGACCTGGCCGAGCAACCGAACCTCGTCGCCATCGAGCTGAAAGGCAAGGTGGTCGAAGACGCTGAAGTAGGGGAGCATCACCAGCTCGTGCCGGATCTTGCCCTCCAGCGGCCTCTGGTCCTGGATCCCGGCACTCCCAACTTCGGTTTTGGCCGGCACCAGGTCACCGGCCCAAGACGCCAGCGGCAGGATCAGCAGCGACGCCACCAAGAATGTCGTGACCTTCTGTTTCGTTTTCATCGTTCCGGTCCTCCTGGTTGAATTTCGGCCTCGATTTCGACCAAGGGTGAATCGCTTCAAGGCCCGTTGGTTTGGGCAGTCGGGCGGCTGACTCGCCACCCGGTGCGACTGACACTTCCTTAGACGCAGGTGGGGGCGAAAGCGATGTAAAGAGTCGGTCAACCCCGTGTAAAGATTTGTGGTCGAGCTGACGAAACCGCCACGGCTTCGGCATGTGACGGTATAGGGGTCGTTGCGGCAATTTCGGCGAAACCGGGCAGGAAGACCGGTCGTTCTACCTTCAGATGTCCGAGAATTCCCCACCAGCCGGCAGAACACCGACGGATTCCCCCTTCAGGCAAAGGAGCCTCCCAGTGTGCCGAAAACCGTTGATTCAGATGTTGGCGGCCGTTTCCATAATCCTGTCGTCTTCCGACATTCACGCCGAATGGACTCGTTTTCGAGGGCCGAACGGCGATGGGGTCAGCACCGAAAAACACTCCCTCCCCGCCCACTGGAGCGGGACCCGTAACCTGCAATGGAAGATTCCGCTGCCCGGACCGGGTTCCTCCAGTCCGATCGTGGTGGGCGACAAGATCTTTTTGACCTACTGGTCGGGATACGGAATGGATCGCAGAAACCCCGGCGACCTGAAACAACTGCGCCGTCACCTGATCGGCATCGATCGTCACGGCGGCAAGACCCTCTGGTCGGTTGCCATTGCGGCCCGGCTGCCGGAAATCGGCTACAGCGGGAGGATCACCGAACACGGCTATGCCTCGCACACACCGGTCTCCGACGGGAAGCACGTCTACGCCTTCTTCGGCAAGAGCGGAGTGTTTTGCTTCGACCTGGAAGGAAAGCAGGTCTGGCAGAGGCACATCGGCGTGGAATCGGATCCCGAAGGCCGCGGGTCCGCCTCCAGCCCCATACTCCATGAGGATCTGCTCATTGTTACGGCCGGGGCCGAGAGCGAAGCCCTGGTAGCCTTGAACAGGAAGACGGGGGAAGAGGTCTGGCGACAGGAGGCGGCAGGATTGAACGCCACCTGGGGCACTCCCGCACTGGCTCGGGCCGGCCTGAACCGGACAGACCTGGTGATCGCCGTCCCCAGTGAGATCTGGGGCCTCAACCCGAACACCGGCAGGCTGCGCTGGCATTCCTCGGGGCTGTCATCCGGAAACGCCAATTCCAGCGCGATTTCCCACGACGGCATCGTCTATGCCGTCGAATCCGGCGCAGGGGGCGCCGGCGGGATTGCCGTCCGAGCAGGAGGAAAGGGTGACGTCACCGGGTCCCGCGTCGTCTGGTCGGCCCGTCACGCCAACCGCACGGCGACGCCCATCCTCTACCAGGGGCGGCTCTACGCGTTCTCGAACCGGATCGTTACCTGTATCGATGCCGCAACCGGCAACGAGATCTTCAAGGCCCGCCTGAACTCCAGCGAGGCCGGCCCTGCAACTCGGAGAGGCTCCAGAAGAGGCAGCTTTGGAGGCGACTACGCATCTCCCGTCATCGGCGACGGCAAGATTTATTTTGTGACCCGCTCCGGACAGGTCTTCGTGCTCGAGGCCGGCGAGCGATTCGAACTCCTGGCCGTCAATCACATGGGCGAAGAGGGCGAGGACTTCAGCGCCACGCCGGCCATCAGCCAAGGTGGCCTTTTCCTGCGTTCCAACCGCAATCTCTACTGCCTCACGCTCAAGGAGGACCAGGCGGTCGCCGACGGACAACAGGCTGAAGCCACCCCCGCTCCGGAGGTCCGGGAGGAGCCGTCACCTTCGTCCGGACCGCCCGGTCCGGGCCGATTCGCGGGACGGCGCCGGGGCCGCGGCGGTTTCGATCCTGCCTGGATCTTTCAGCGTCGCGATGCCAATGGCGACGGCAAGCTGAGCGGCGAAGAGATTCCGGAACGAATGCGCGGCAATCTGGGCAGGATGGATACGGACGGGGACGGCGCGGTGACGCTGGCCGAGTTCCGAGAGGCGATGAGTCAGATGCGCGGGAGAAGGCGCGGCCGTCCTCCCGGTCGGGAGGGCGGGAGATTCGGCGGCAGGGATCGACGCCAGGGACGCCCCGAGCGCCCCCAGCGCCCGGAACTCGAGAGTTGACCGCCATGCAGGCGCGGCCCGGGCCGGGGGGGCGGGGGCGCGGCTTGTCTGAAAAAACAGAGAAAAAGAGTTATCCACGAAGACACACGAAGGACGACGAAGACACACGAAGAAAGACTAATGTTCTTGACCCACTCAAAGGGAACGCCCCTTGGGTTCGGGTGAGGGAAAACGCAGCCAGTCAGCTTCCCGTGTTACAGCGTCTCGTCCCGTTAATCCTGTGCATCCTGTGCATCCATGTTCAATTGGTAGATAACCGGATCAACCGAACAGGGTCCTTGTTGCCGATAGGCCCCGAAAAAAAACCGAAAGAGATCCATTCGTATTCGTGCCTATTCGTGTTCATTCGTGGTTCGTCTTTAAAGACCCCCAGTTTCACTCTCGAATGATCCGCCCCGTCGTGGGGGGCGGGGGCGCGGCTTGCCTGAAAAAACAGAAAAAAAGAGTTATCCACGAAGACACACGAAGAACGACGAAGGGCCACCAAGGCGTTGAGGTTAACCGTGACGGGATGCCAAGGACAACGGCGAACCACCAATGGACACGAATGAACACCAATAAACGGATTGATGAGGTGTCGATTGGCGGGTGTGACAATCGATATCGAGGGGTTATCCACGAAGGAATGGCAGGGTAGCAGAAGTTACAGAAGCGTTTCTGTGTCGCTTGTCGTTCGAGCGAGTCCACCCGTATTCGTGTGAATTCGTGTTCATTCGTGGTTCGTCTTTTTTGACGATTGGGTTTTCCCCTCGACGGAACATGGGGCTATTCCCGATACGCCATCAATGTCGCCGGTTTCACCCTCTTCCCGAAACCCTCCACTCTCCACTCTTCACTCTCCACTCTTCACTCTCCACTATCATGAAAGGCGCTTCAACCGGGGACGGTCCTCGTCTTCCGGTTGCGGCTCGTCCTCCACTCCAACCTCACCCGGCGTTCGGCGCTTCAGGCTGGGCCGCTCCGGTGTCTCTCCCGGCGAGGGTCTCCTGGCATTGTCCCTGGCGATGAGCTTGGCCTTGATCCGATCGAACTCGGTGGTGTTGATCACGTACTGGTCGCGTTCCGGGAGGATCTTTTCGATGTTGGCCTGCGTCTTCTCGATGCGCTTGTGGGTGGGAGGATGGGTGGAGAAGGCCGTGGCCAGCTTTCCTCGCTTTTTCTTCTTCTGGGCCTGCAGCTTTTCAAAGAAGGAAACGAACCCGTTGGGGTCGTAGCCGGTCTTGTACATGTACTGAAGACCCAGGTAGTCCGCCTCGGTTTCCGCCTTGCGGCTGAACCGCAGGAACTGCATCGGAATCAGGAAGCTGGATGCATTGTAGATCGCCGACGCAATCCCTCCGCTGAGAAAGATCAGGGGGATCATGGCGTAGTTGGCGATGGTGGCTTTGGTCTGCTGCTCGGTGGCGTGGCGGGCGGTCACATGCGCAATCTCATGGGCCATCACGCCGGCAATCTCGGATTCGCTGTCGGCCGCGGTGATCAGTCCGCTGTTGACGTAGAGGAAACCCCCGGGCAGAGCCATGGCATTGATCTCTTCGGAGTCGATCACCTTGATGGTAAAGGGCACCTTGGCGTCGGAGTTGCGAACCAGGTTCTGGGCGATCCGGTTCACATATTCCGTGACTTCAGGATCCTCGACCAGCTTGACTTGACGCTCGATCTGCCGAGAGAGCTGCCGGCCCAGGGCGATCTCCTTCTCGATCGAAATGATGTTCCAGTTCCCCTTGTTGACATTTCGATTCCCGATCTCTTCCAAATCGGAGTTCTTGGGGTCCTTGGCAAACGAAGGCACACCGCCGACAAGGCTCAGGGTCAAACAGGGTGTGAGCACATATTTCTTGAGAAACTGCATGACTTCCTCCTTCTCGGGTTCCAGGTCCCGTAGATTTTTTGCCCAAAGGATCAGATGCCGATCGAGGCGCAAACGAGGTAAAGAGTCGGTCAACGTTTCGTAAAGATTCGTCAAGAACCAGGCTTGCCCGATCGATGGTGGGTCAGCGAACCGATTCCTTCAGGTAGACCAACGTCTGGGTTCGCTCCCGCGGTCCGCCCGTGGTGGTTCTCACCACGGTCATGGTCTTGCCGTCATCGGAGAGGCTGCGAACCTCCTTGACGGCCATGGACCCCATGGGGGTTTCCATGGTGGATTCAGTCACCAGCCGGTCCCCTTCCCAATGGGTCCTGGACGGTGTGGACATGCCGCCGAATCCCGGGTTGGTGGACTCCTTTCCGTCCGTGGCGAACCTGGATGTCCGGACCTGTTCTTCGCCCCCAAAATTCAGCGTTTGTCGGATGACGAGCGTCCCCTCCTTGTGATCGATGGTCAAGGGACCCCTCATGCCTCCCCGGCCCATGCGACCCATGCCGCGCCTGCCGGGACCGCCGCCCCTCTGGCGGACGCCCTCACGGGATCTGCCGGCTCCTCTGCCGCCGCCGAAACGGCCGGAGCCGGGCCCGCGGCCTTCCCTGCCCATCTCACTCCTCTCGGGATCCAGCGTCCAGGTGCCGGAGAAGTTGGGTTTTTCACCCGCCACCAGCACCAGGGACAACCCCATAAACAGAATCACCGATATCGCCATCGCTCTACTGGTTCCCATCGCTTCCTCCCTTTTTCGATCTCACTTCCAGTCAACCGACGATCATTCGCGTTCATTCCCCTCCAGTCCGAGCGCGCACCAAATGGATTGAGCCCGACCTTATAGCCGGGCCCAACCCATCGCTTCCGGTATGACGAACCTGACTGAGGTGATGTCGCGGAATCAGTCTCCGGCGGGGGGGCCGCCGCGTCGCTGGTGTCTCCGTTGCTTGCGCTCTTCCCGGCGGTCCTTCCGCTTCTCTTGAAACGAAGTCCACTTCTGCTGCTGCTCCGGTGTCAGGACGTTCTTGACATCCACCCGAGTCTTGGCGCCGATGGCCACCAACTGCCCCCGGAGCGTCCCATGCTCGGTGGCCAGGGCATCGATCCTGGCCGTCTCTCCGGCCTTGACGGCTTCGCCCAGAGCCTTGCGGTTGTCCCTCAACTGCTTTCGGACAGGTTTGGATTGATCCCGGGCAGCCGTTCGGATCTTCTTGATGTCGGCCTGTTGGGCTTCGGTCAATCCCAGGAACTCGGCCACCATCGCACCCCGCATCCCCATCCTGCCCTTGCCTCCGGGGCCTCTCCCCCGACCGCCTCCACCTCCGAAGCCCGCGAATTGGCCAAAGGCGGATTCCGCCAGGAGAATCGAGGCCAGTGCGAAGACCGAAACCACCATGCCTCTTGCCAAAATCCTTCCCGATCGTGTTTGGTTTGAAACTTGAAACATTTGAGTGTCCCCCTTTTTTTTGATTTTCAAGAGCCTCACAGCAACCTTGCTCCTCGCCTGACTCTTACCCATATATACGTCGCACCCGCCGAAGGGGGTGTAAAGAGTGCGTCAGCGTTCTGTAGAGTTTTGTCAATCGGTTTTCTTGACAGTTGAGGTCCACCGATCCAAAACAGTACCCTTAATTGTCCCGGGACACCCCGGACGGCGCCATCCACCCTGTCGAGGTCGCCATGGATCGTTTGCTGGTCGTCGATGACGACACCGAGCTGTGTTCGCTGGTCACCAGATATCTGGAAGCCGAAGGCTTTCAGGTGGATTCCGTCAACCACGGGCAGGATGGCATCGAACGAGCCCTCTCGGGCGATTACTCCCTGGTGGTTCTGGATGTGATGCTGCCCGGAGTCAACGGATTCGACGTCTTGCGGCGCATCCGAGCTGAATCGCGGGTCCCGGTCATCATGCTGTCGGCCAGAGCCGAAGACGTGGAGAGAATCGTGGGACTCGAGATCGGCGCCGACGACTACCTGGGCAAACCCTTCAATCCGCACGAGCTGGTTGCGCGCATCCGGGCCGTTTCCCGCCGCTCCGGACCCAGCAGAGAGCTCGATCCTGAAAACGTTCGTCATCCGCTCATGAAAGTGGGAGACATCGAGCTGGACAAGAATGCCTGGAAGGTGGTGCGTGACGGCCAACCGGTGGTGCTGACCACGCTGGAGTTCAACCTCCTGGAGATGCTGCTCAAGTCGGCCGGACAGGTGTTGCCCCGCGAGGAGCTGGTTCAAACCCTGCTGGAACGCGAGTTCGACCCCTTCGACCGCAGCATCGACATGCATGTGAGCAACCTGCGCAAGAAGCTGGGGCGTCACGTCGATGGAATGGAACGAATCAAATCGGTCCGCGGAGTCGGTTACGTCTATCCCAACCCGGGGCCATAAAGGCGAATAGAGCCGGTTCCCACCTCCAGGCTTGTTTGAAGGAGGGCCGTCAGTCTTGGTGTTTATTCGTGTTCATTCGTGTCCATTCGTGGTTCGTCTTTTTTTAAACAATCAGCCATATTTCCTCGTATGATCCCCACGGCAGGGCGGGAGCCAGGCTGAGCCGGTTACCGAAATCATGCGCAGTCTCGTACTGAAAATCTTCATCTGGTTCTGGGCAGCCATGGCCCTGGTTGCCCTGGCCCTCTATTTCTCGACCCGAGCCACCATCTCGGAACAGGCCGAGCGCCAGGAGCGCCAATGGATCGAGATGACCATGCCCCTGGTTGCGCAATCGGCGGCCGACATTTTCGAAAGGGTCGGCCCCTCGGGCCTGAGGCGATATGTCAATCGACTCAATCGCCGGCGGCGCTTCAATGTCTCCTTCCTCAACCAAGAGGGAGAGCTCCTGGCCGGTCCCGTTCCATCGGGTCGGGTCAGGAACCTGGCGACCAAGGCCGCACAAAGTAACGATCGCCTGGTGGAGATCGTAGAGGGAGAACGCCTGGTCGCCCAGAGCGTGGTCTCACCCGCGGGCAGCCGATTCGTCCTGGCGGGAAACGTCCGCGCCCGATTCCCGGGGAACCCACCCGGACGCCCTCGGCGGCCGCCACCGATCCTGAGAGCCCTGGGCATTCTGGACGCGGACATCCAGACGCAGGTGCTTCGCATCCTGGCCGTATTTCTGACGGCCGGACTGGTCTGCTATGGCCTGGCCTGCTATCTGACCGCTCCCCTGAAGAAGCTTCGGGCCGCGACCCGGAAACTGGCGGACGGGGACTTGGCGGCCCGAGTCGGAAAATCTCCGGGCGGCCGCCAGGACGAACTTACCGACCTCGGCCACGATTTCGACCGGATGGCCGAACGCATCCAGACCATGGTGGACGCTCAGCGCCGCCTGTTGAGCGACATCTCCCACGAGCTGCGCTCGCCCCTGGCTCGCCTCAACGTGGCCTTGGCGCTGATTCGCCAACGCATGAAGGGTCGTTCCGACGATGAACTGGACCGTATCGAGCTGGAAGCGGGACGCCTCAACCAGCTTATCGGCCACCTGCTGACTCTCAGCCGGATCGAAAGCGGCACGATGGCCCCTGCCCGCAGCGGCATTGCCGTGGACCAACTGCTGGCAGAGGTGGTGGCCGATGCCGAATACGAAGCCCGTGGCTCGGGGAAGGCGGTACGCATTCTCTCCAGCCAGGCCTGCGTCGCCGTCGGAAATCGAGAGTTGTTGAGAAGCGCCGTTGAGAACGTGGTCCGGAACGCTGTCTACTACACCGCGGAAAAGACCGCGGTCGAGGTTGAACTGAAACTGGACGGAGAGGCCCGGGACACGGCCCTGATTACGGTTCGCGACCGTGGAGATGGAGTGCGCGAGTCGGAGCTCGGCGAGATCTTTCGCCCCTTCTACCGGGTGGCCGCGGCCCGGGAAAGACAGAGCGGCGGCACCGGACTGGGGCTGACCATCACCCGGCAGGCCGTGCAGTTGCACAACGGCTCCGTGGCCGCTTCCAACGCCTCCGGAGGAGGGCTGCGAATTGAAATACGACTGCCCGTCCGTCCGGGAACCGCGGACTCGGCCGAGCCGCTGTAGCGGAGGAATAGGACTCGATGAGCAGGCTCGCCGTAGTTGGCTCCTCCTTGACAATTCCGACGCCGAAAGGATATCTGTAATTCGATGGACGACATTCTTCTGACCCGGCGGGAAAAGGACATCGCAACGGTTATTCTCAACCGTCCGCAGAAGCTGAACGCGCTCAGCCGGGAGTTGTGGCTGAGGGTCGGAAAGGCGATGCGGGAGCTCTCCTCGGACGAGACCCTGCGCTGCATCGTCCTGCGGGGGGCCGGCGAAAAGGCCTTCTCGCCGGGCGCCGACATATCGGAATTCTCGGCGCACCGCTCCAATCGCCGGCAGGCGCGGGATTACGGAGCCCTGATCCAGAAAGCCATGCAGTCCATCAGGGACTGTCAACACCCGGTCATCGCCATGATCCAGGGAGTCTGCGTCGGCGGAGGGCTGGAACTGGCTTCCATGTGCGACCTCAGGATCTGCGGAGAGTCCAGCCGCTTCGGAGTTCCCGTCAACCGGATCGCCATCACCATGGCCTACCCTGAAATTCGGGCCCTGATCGACCTGGTGGGTCGGGCGACGGCGCTGGAGATTCTCCTGGAGGGCCGGGTCTTCGGAGCCCTTGAAGCAAAGCTCAAGGGCCTGGTCACCCGCGTCGTTCCCGACAGTGAGGTCGAAGAGGAAGCCTACGCCAGCGCCCGCCGCATCGCGGACGGGGCTCCCCTGGCCAATCGCCTGCACAAGAGATTCGCCTACCGCCTGTTGGATCCCAAGCCGCTGACCGAGGCCGAAGTGGACCAGGGTTTCGAAATTGTCGGCACCGAGGACCACCGGGAGGGATACCGGGCCTTCCTCACCAAGACCAGGCCGCGATTCAAGGCCCGTTGACCATGCACCCGCAGCCAACCCCCGACCGTACCGGTCCCCTGCTCGGCATGAAAGTCCTGGAGGCCAGCCACGTCATGGCCGGTCCCACCTGTGGATTGATGCTGGCCGACCTGGGAGCCGACGTCGTCAAGGTGGAGCGCCTCCCCGGAGGCGACGACACCCGGCGAGCCGTTCCGCCCGAAATCCGGGGAGAGTCGGCCGCGTTCATGATGATGAACCGCAACAAGCGCGGCATTGGACTCAATCTGAAGTCCGAGAAAGGACGGGAGGTTTTCCGCCGCCTGGCCGGAAACAGCGACGTCGTCGTCGAGAACTTTCGCAAGGGCGCGATGGAGGCGCTGGGCCTGGGCTATGACCGGTTGAAATCGGATCATCCCGGACTCATCTACTGCTCCCTGTCGGGCTTCGGACAGACGGGGCCCTATGCCGACCGGGGGGGATTCGATCTGATTGCCCAGGGAATGAGCGGATTGATGAGCATTACCGGTGAAGGGCCCGGCAGGGCTCCGGTGAAAGTGGGGGCGCCCATGACGGATATCACCGCGGGCATCCTGGCGGCACTGGGGATCGTTGCGGCCTATGCTCACCGTCAGCGTACCGGCGAGGGACAACTGGTGGACACGTCCCTGCTGGAAGCGGGAATCGTTCACACCTACTGGCAGTCGGCCATTTACCTGGCGACTGGTGCATCCCCGGTGGCAATGGGATCGGCCCACCCCCTGATGGCTCCCTATCAATCCTTTGAAACACGGGACGGCTGGGTCAATATCGGCGCCGCCAACCAGGCCAACTGGGAGCGGTTGCTGGAGGTTCTGGGAGCTTCCGAACTGGGGCGCGATCCGCGATTCGCCGACAATGCCGGGCGCATGAAGCACCTGGGAGCGCTGGTCGAGCAGTTGACTCCCTGCTTTCGATCTCGAACCACCGCTTCATGGCTGGAAGCATTCCAGGCCGCGGGGATCCCGGCCGGGCCGGTGCTCTCCATCGCAGCCATGCATGCCGACCCGCAAGTGAAAGCACGCCGGATGGTGACCGAGGTCCCGCACAGCCGGTTGGGCCAGGTAGATACCCTGGGGGCGCCGGTCAAGTTTTCGGCGACGCCGGCCTCGTTGACCCGTGGCGCCCCGCTGCTGGGAGAGCACACTCGGGAAGTGCTCCGCGAAGCGGGTTACAGCCACAGAGAAACTGAAATTCTCGAGGCCGAAGGCGCCATTTTCAGCGACCGGACCGGGTGTGCAGACCGATCATGCCCATGACCAAGCGAAAATTCGGCTGGACAGATGTCGAGGTTCCGGCTATCGGCCAGGGGACCTGGATGATCGAGGGCAGTCAGGCCCAGGAGCAGCGGGCGGTGGCGGCCCTGCGGCTGGGGCTGGACCTGGGAATGACCCACATCGATACCGCCGAGATGTACGGTAACGGCCGGGCCGAAGAGTTGACCGGGGAAGCCATCGCCTCCAGGCGGAACGATGTCTTTCTGGTGAGCAAGGTGCTCCCCTACAACGCGTCCTACGACGGCACCTTGAGGGCCTGCGAGCGCAGTCTGAAGCGGCTTGGAACGGACAGTCTGGACCTGTACCTGCTCCACTGGAGCGGCCGTCACCCGATCCGGGAAACCATGAGAGCCATGGAAACGCTGGTCCAGCGGGGTTGCATCCGGTTCATCGGGGTGAGCAACCTGGACCTGGAGGAATTGAAAGAGGCCCAGCGAGCGCTGCGCCATGAACGGCTGGCCTGCAACCAGGTGCTCTACCACCTCGGGGACCGGGGTATCGAGTACCGGCTTCTCCCCTACTGCGCCGAGCAACGGATCGCCGTGGTGGCCTACAGTCCCTTCGGCCATTCCAGCTTCCCCTCGCCGGCCGGCAGGGGCGGAGGCGTATTGGCCGCCATCGCCCGGAAACAGGGAGGAACGGCCAGGCAGGTGGTCCTGAACTTCCTGACCCGCCACCCGGGCGTGTTCACCATTCCCAAGGCAAGCCGGGAGGAGCACGTGCTCGAGAACAGTCGATCCCTGGACTGGGAACTCTCCGCCGAGGATCTGAAAGCCATCGACCGGGCCTTTCCGTCCCCCGACCACGAAGTGCCGCTGGGCATGCTCTGACCCGGCCGATCTGAAAGACCGCCCAGACTCAGCCGAGCACCCCCTTGAAAGCGGAGAGCGATTCGGACAACATCCTGCGCTTCAGATTGATATCCACCCCAACGAAGAAGAGCCGGACCCCCAGCGCCCGATACTGCAAAGCCTGTTGAGGGTGGCCGCCGCCCATCGCCAGGATCTTGCCGCTGCCGCGGCCTGCCTTCAGCACCCGTTCGATCTTGGGAGCCAGGGCCCGCTTGGCCTCCGGACCGAAAAGGCCCAGGCTGACCGACCAGTCCATTTCTCCTACGGTCAGCATGTCAATCCCTTCGACTCCGAGAATTTCATCCAGGGCCTGGTAGCCTTCATCGCTTTCGATCATCACCATCAGGGAAGTCCCCCGGTCGGCCTCGCCAAGCGCACGCCTGGGATCGCTCCCGAGAGTGAAACCGGTGCCGGCCGAGGAACTCGACACGCCACGCTCGCCCAAGGGGGGAAACTTGCCCAACTGCACCAGCCGGGCGGCCTGGGCGGCACTCCTGACATCGGGCAGGTTCAGGATTTCCATGCCCCCATCCAGAAGACGCTGCACCTGGGTCCGTGTCAGCTCGGGAATGCGGGCCATCGGCACCATTCCCAGATGAGTAATCGTCCGGCCCAGCCTGAGCACCTCCGCCGTCGATTGCGGACCGTGCTCCAGATCCAGAAAGACGACCGAGTAGCCCAGTTGGGCCATCAGCTCCAGGTCGGTCATGGTGGTATCACGGCAGATGACCCCGTAGAGAACTTCCTCTGTCTTCAGCAACTCCCTCAAGCGGCCGCTCATCGATTCATTCCTTTCGGTAACCGTTCAATGGATTGATTCCGCAAGCGCCGGCCGGATCGAGCAGCCGGAAGTGAACCTTGCAAACACTCCGGGGGTGGCGTAAAGTCCATTCCTCCGCGGAATTCAGGAAAGTGTCCGACCAGCCGGATCGACCGACCCCCGGGACCGGAGGCATCCTACGCCCGGAGCCGTTCGACCATAATCCGAGCACCGAAAGGAGCCAGCATGTTCCAACTCTCCGTCTGCGAAGGCACTGTCTTTCCGGATCTTCCCTTCCAACAGCGGGTCCGTGAAGTCGCGGCTGCGGGTTTCTGGGTGGAGCTCTGGGGCTGGGAAGATGAGGCGCTGGATGCCATCGCGGCCGATCCGGACGTTCAAATCGCTTCCATGCCGGGCTGGGGCCCAGGCAGCATGGTTCACCCCGACGGGGTGGAGACCTTCCTGGAGGGCGCCAGGAGAAACCTGTCCGTTGCCCGGAGGATCGGATGCAGGAACCTGGCCGTGGCTTCCGGCGAGCTTGACCGAAAGGGCCGGGTAGTGCACGCCATCGCCGAGCATCCCGCGGACCGGTGGATCACCGCCTACCGGTGCCTGTGCGAACTGGCGGAAATCGCCGAAAAAGAGGATGTATCTTATAACTTCGAAGTGCTCAATACCAAGGTCGACCACGCCGGCTACCCCTTCCCCCACCTGGAAGACGGGGCCCGATTGATCCGGCAGGTCAACAGCCCGCGCGTCCGGCTGCTGGTCGATGTGTACCACGCTCAGGTAGAGGAAGGCAACGTCGTCCAGTCGATTCGAGACCATCGGGAGATCATCGGGCACGTGCACGTGGCGGATGTCCCCGGGCGCCACGAGCCCGGTACGGGCGAGATTCATTACCCCCGGGTGGCTGCCGCTCTCCGGGAGATCTCCTATAACGGCACGGTGGGATTGGAAGCCTTTCCGGAGGGCGACAGCCACCTGGCCCTGGAGCGCTTTCGGCGGGTCTTTTCGGAGTCCGGCTCCTGAGGGCCGCCCCACTTGCCGGGAACAACAGAAAAAAAGAGCTGGCCACGAAGGGACACGAAGGACCTCTAAGACACACGAAGCGAGACGCCGAGGGGAAGCGGAACCTTTTGCTGCTCCCGAAACGCCATAAGGGTCTCCTGTTTCTCTCTCGAATGGTCCACCCCGTTGCGGGGTTGGGATCTCAACCTGGTCGATAGCCCGAGGGGTCCAGCACCACCAGGGTAGGCCGATCGCTGGAGAGACGGGGAGGCGGCAGCGGCACGGTGTGGTGTCGCACATGGACCAGGGGGTCTCGCGGACGCCTCTTCAGAAAGACCTCCACCGGCGTCATGCCCCCGTCGATGGGAGGCAGGTAGTAGTGCATGGGGAGGATCCACTTGGGCCGGAGGATCTCGATCATCGGGTCCAGCTCGTCCAGAGTGAGGGTGAGCTTTTCACCGACGATGGCCAACAGGACATCGCAGCGACCGGCAAAGGGAGCCAACTGGCCGGCACTCAACCCATACCCGAGGTCTCCCATGTGCAGGATCCACAGGTCCCCTGCCCTGAAGGCATACAGGGCATTGTCGTCGGCGCCTTCGGGATGGTCCGGAGCCTCGGCCGCCTTGAGGGTCACAATCGGCTCTCCGTTCATCTCCGCCCGACCGCGGCCCTCGGCCAGATCCAGGGCGTTGATCACCGGAGGATTCCCTTCCACCACCTGAATGCAGGCGTGACCCCGGTCGGTGAGAGAACTGACGATCACCTGGTCTGCTTTCAGAAAGGGGACATCCGGACCTCCCACCCCCACGGCCGAAGGCGTGTAGGGATCCATCACCAGCACCGGGCGATGGTCCCGCCACAGTCTGAAACAGGCCAGTCCCACCCACTCGATCGCCAGCGACATCCCAAGCCCGCCTTTCTCACCAGGCCGCTGAATGTACTTTAGAAGGCCTTTTATATTCAGTACTTTATCGGACCTGTTGTGACTTCTTGCGACTACACACGGCGCTGGGCGCGCCCTGGCTTGTCCTTTCCTCCTCAGCGCGCACATGCTCGCTCGACCGTAGAAACCGCTATGCTCTTCGCTCACGAGCACGCGCTGAGGAGGAAATTACTGCGCCATGATCACGCCCCCTGGCGAGAAAGGCGGGCTAGTCCTCCTTCCACAGGCTGCCGGCATCGCTCATCCCGGCCAGCTCCCACCACTTGGGACCCGGTTCCTTCTGGAACACCACGGGCTTGAGGAAGTCGACCGATTTCTTCAATCCCTCCTCGACGTTGAGATACTCGCACTCCATCTCGATCGACAGGACGTGGTCATAGCCCACGAACTGCAGGGCGGTCACAAACTCCTTCCAGTCGGATTCCCCGTGACCCCAACCCGGAATGGTGAAGTTCCAGGGGCGCTGCTCGGGGGACTCTACCGAGGCCGAGTCGTTAAAGCCCCTCAGCCGGACATTGTGCGCCTGAATATGGGTATCCTTGGCATGCACGTGCTGGACCAGGTCACCCAGGTAGCGGACCGCTTCGCAGGGGTCGATGCTCTGAAACCACATGTGGGAAATATCGAAGTTGCAGGCCACCACCGGTCCGACTTCCCGGCGGAGCCTCTTGAGGGTCACCGGGTTGTGAACCAGGTCTCCACCATGCATCTCGAAGCAGAGGGTCACCCCGTGGTCGCTGGCGATCTTTCCGTGTTCCCGCCAATAGGGAATCAATCGTTTTTCCCACTGCCACTCCACCGTGTCCCGCAGAAAGGGAAGATCGGCAAAGGTCACCCAAACCGGGGTTCGATCCCCCTCCGCACCCTCGGGCAGGCCTGACAGGAGGGTCATCCGGCGGATGCCCGCCCACTCCATGAGCTGGCAGGTCTGGCGGAACTGCCGGGAGTACTCCTGGGCAATGGCCTTGTCGGGCATCAGCGGCGCCCCGTGTCCGATCAGCGCGCTGATCTCGAGCTGGTTGCGTTCGAAGGCCTCCAGCCAGCGGGGGATTTCCTCCCGGTGGGCCACCAGCCGTTCTCGATCGCAGAATTTCCGGTTGCTGGCCAGACCGCAGGCGCCGACCTCGACGGCGCCCAACCCGAGCTCGCGGGCATAGCGCAACCCCTCCTCGAACTCGTACTGCATCAGATTCGACGAAATGACCCCAAGCTTCATGGCGTTTTCTCCATCTCAAGGATTGGGTTCGCGAGCCTGGTGTCCTGTCTCATGGGAAGCCGCCGCGCGGTCCACAAACCGCAGCAGTCCGGCCAACGCGAAACAGAGAGCCAGGAACAGTGCCAGCACCAGGTAGCCCCGAAACTGATCGTAGTCCCAAAGCGCCTTGAGTCCAAAGCTGGAAAGGGCGATGGCAGAGGCAACGTTGAGGGCCACCAGCCAGCTTCCCATTCGCAAGGGAAGAGGCAGAAAACGGCGGTCCGCCCACAGATTGGCCAGAGCATAGAATCCGCAGGAGAGGACACCGGTGTAGATGCCGGCCGGCGTCACGATATCCAACAGGCGAACTTCGGGATTGAACCGACTCCACCAGAGAACCAGAATGCCCCCTCCCAGGGCCCAGAGGATCCAGCCGGTTCTCAGACCCCGCAGGGGCAGTCTGTTCCGGTAGCGTGGCATCGCCTTCAAGTATTCGAATAGAACTCGATAGCTGAGTTCGGGCCCCCCGTACAGGATTCCGAAGAAAGCCAGGAAAACGGCCAGGTGGTAGAGGGGCAGCAGCCAGGGATGGAGGGTGGTGAGGAATGCGGCCTGGTAGGTCAGCATGCGCAGGCCTTCCGGCACCTGCTGGTCCGGCTGCAATATGACCGCCCCGAGAATGGCAAAGCAGGCGCCGATAAAGACGACCATGAAGAAGCTGGCGCCGGTGTCGACCAGAGCCGCCCGGAGCCATAGCCGCGCCGGGTGATCCTTGCGTGCCGCTATCTCTTCGAGCTGCTCCGGCGTCGCCGTCTTGAGATGACTCCAGCCCCACTTCTTCTCCCTCAGGAAGGAAAGGTATCCCAGGTAGTCGTAACTCTGCCCTCCGATGGCGGAGGAATAGACCACCACCTCCACCCAGACGGAACGATCCCTCATCTGAGGCATCAATGAGTACAGCCAATCGGGATAGCTGAGAGTTTGCGGGAAAAAGCCCTGGAGCACCTGCAACCAGGGCGGAGCCACGTAGAACACGGCCACGACGATGCATACCACCATCAGGCCCAATATGATCGTCTGGGCCTTCTCCAGAAACTCGTAGCCGCCGAGCGACAAGAGGGCAATCGCCCCCACGACCGAAAGAGTCGCCCAGAGGTACTGGTCCCCGACCCCGGCGATGGCCGCGCAGATCTGGCCCGTCAGTCCGGTCAGAAACGAGAACCAAAGCGGCGTGGCCAGGACGACGATCACGATCAGAAAGAGAGGGAACCAGCCGCTGGGCCCGGGAATCTTGCGCCATCGCTCCAGGGGATGCCCCCCGCTGAGAATCATGTGGCGAATGCTGGTGTAGACGAAGATCCATTTCAGGAACGCCACGAACAGGATGACCCACAGTATGCTGAACCCGAAAATGGCTCCCCCTCGCGAGGGAAACAGGATTTCTCCGCTGCCCACGGTCACCGACGCCAGGATGGCGCCGGGACCGAAGAATCGAATCCACTGCAGGGGGTTGGTTGAAATCAGCGCCCGTGGCGGTGGGGGAAGCTGCGGCTCGGTTGCATTCATCGGAATCGAACCTTGGCCAGGTAGATGCTGGTCCTGCCTTCGTGGGAGGAGTAGTAGCTGATCCACAGCAGATCGTCGTGCCACACCATGCCCGGGTAGCTGGTGTCTCCGCCGCTGGGCAGGGTCAACACCGGCTCGAAGCTCTCCGGGGTCATCCTCGACAGGACCGTCTTGCCATTCAGGCGACTGCCGGCCCACAAGCTGCCGTCCGGAATCCGAATGAAATTGGGGCCGCCGATGCTGTGCTCGATCTTGCGGAACTGCCATTTCCTGTAAGGCGGCCGGCTCCTGCCCAGATAGTGCGGTCGAATCAAGGCGATCATCTCACCGTCCGGCATGACCCGCAGAGTCGTCTCGCTGACTCCCTTGAGCTTGAATTCGGTCAGCCAATGCCAATCCAGGCCGTCGCGAGTCCAGTACAGGAATCCCCGGCGGGGATTGGGCGTTTCCCCCATCTTGGAAAGACTGTAGGCCTTGCCCTCGTGCCAGGTAGCCCTCCACAACCAATGGTCCTCGGCCAGCAGTCTGCGAGTCGGTGTCCAGCGGCGGCCGTCCGCGGAAAAGGCTACTCGCGGCGCCCGCGTCACATAGCCCCATTGCTCCTCTTTGAGGGGATCGTCGATACACCCTCCGGCCAGCAGCATCAAGCGGCCGTCCTCCATGACCGAGAGCTTGGGATCGCGCAGGTCCACGCCCTTTTCGCTCAACAGGGCCGCCGATTCCCAACGCTCGCCGTCCCTTGAAGCGATGACCCGGATCTGCCCGGGCCTGCCCGATTTCCCTTCGGGCATCACCTCCCGGGTCGGCCGGCTTCCATGGAAGTCGCCTTCACGAAAGGTGCAAAGCCATTGATCATGGAACCGAATCAGGTCGGTGAAGCCGTTGTGGGGAGCCTTGGCCCAGATCTTTTTCACCGAGACGAGTTCGGGTTCGGTTCCGGTCAAAGGCAGGCAGGATCCTGCCACGAGTCCAGCCACTGACATCAGCCTTATTGCGAATTTCATCATCTTCTCCAGTTCCATGACCCGGCGAAGTCCCACCCGCCATCCCAGGCATTCTATGTCTGCCGGCAGCGTTCTTTCAACAAACGTACCTGGAAAATTCAGGCCAAGATCACTAGGATGTCTTTCCAGGACTTTTAGCCCGTGGCGACCCTTCGTTTTCGCGGATAGCGGTGGACGTCACAGGCGTTTCGCTTCGGCCTGGCCGCGAACAGAAGACACAAGCCCTCCTCTCACCGGAAGCCATGACCAAACTCAGCGTCAACCTGAACAAGTTTGCTCTGCTGAGAAACTCCCGCGGCAAGGACCTGCCGAACCTGGTCGCCATGGCCCGACGCTGCATCCGGACCGGCGTTCACGGCATCACCGTCCATCCCCGGCCCGACCAGCGCCACACGAAATTCCAGGACGTGTTCGACCTGGCGGCCGTAACCGCCGAGCAATCGGTCGAATTCAATATCGAAGGAAACCCAACGCCCTTTTTCCTGGACATGGTGAAACAGGCCAGGCCCGCCCAGTGCACGCTGGTGCCCGATGCCCCCCAGCAACTGACCTCCGATCACGGATGGGACCTGCGCCGCGACGGAAACCGACTTCAGCCCATCATCGCGGACCTCCGGGAAGCCGGAATCCGTGCAAGCCTCTTCCTGGATCCCGACCTGGCTCAAGTGGACCGGGTTCCGGCAACCGGCGCCGATCGTATCGAACTCTACACCGAGACCTACGCGGATGCGTTCGGAGGAGGCTCTCAGGACGAAGTGCTGGACAAGTACCGAAGAGCCGCGCTCCATGCCCGGCAGCTCGGCCTGGGGGTCAATGCAGGACACGACCTGAACCTCAAGAACCTGAGCCTCTTCCTTACCATCCCCGCAATCCTCGAGGTTTCCATCGGCCATGCCATCGCCGTGGACTCCCTCGATTACGGCCTGGAGAACTGCCTCCACAGGTATCTCAAAATCGTTCAAGCCACCTGATCGAGGCCGCCCGTCGTTCCCCGCTCTCTGCCGCCGGCACCCCGTTCCAGCCCCCATGAAGGCGCCCTCCCACGATACGATCCGTAACAGGGAAGACATCTTTTGTTCACATCCTTCCGGGCGAAAGCCTTACAGCTATTGGATCTACACGGTTCAGACCTCCAAAACCCCCTCCCAGTGGGGCATTCCCGCAATCCGATTGTGGAAAACCCAGTGATTGCTGGGGTTCCGGCGGAATGCTCTCCGACAGGAACGCCGATTTCGGGGGTATTTATTAAAGTATTTATATTCAATGACTTACAACAATACACCGATTTGTGTGCAGCTTGGTCTTTTTCATTGCTAATCAACAAGTTCCAGTCCTCATGCCCTGTTTTTCCACAGAGTTTTCCACAAGAATTGTGAATTGACCGAACAAGCCCCCTTGGCTTACGCTCCCGGCCGCGCTCGGAGCCCGCATGCGCAGCCTCTTGGAGCTTGCGGGAGGGTGCTCGGGGAGGGTTCCACAAATCGGGAGGCGCCCCGGGAATCCGGGTCAGGCAACTGTTACGGGTAGAGAGTCGGAGAATGAGGAATTTGGCTGGGAGGCAGGGATTCGAACCCCGATAGGCAGATCCAGAGTCTGCTGTCCTACCGTTAGACGACCTCCCAGAAGGCAGGAACTGCCGGAAGGAGTTTACATCCGACTCGACCCGCCGGTTTTAACATCTCCGCAAATCGTTGTCAACGTTCACGGGCACGTTCCACCAGCAGGCTTCTCAGGGACGCTCCATGGGGCTTGGAAGGCGCCGGCCTCTGAGTCATAATGGATGCGGCGCCGGTCGGCAACCTGGAGAGCTTCGCCTGTGGGAACCGGAACACACCAAGACGCACCGGCCAAGTCCATCGAGACCGAAGTCAAAATCGAGTTGGCCGACCTCCCCGAAGTGCGTGATCGCCTCCTTCAACTCGGCTTCCGCATCCGAACGCCTCGGGCCTTCGAGGATAACTGGATTTTCGATTACCCGGACCGGTCGCTGGCCCGGCACCGCCAACTCCTCCGGGTACGATCCTTCGGCGACCGGGCCTGGATCACTCTCAAGACCCCTTCCCGGCACTCCACCCGATACAAGATACGGCAGGAACTGGAAACGGAACTCGGCGACGCCCAGGTTGTCCGGCAGCTCTTGAGGAGCCTCGGTTTCCAACCCAGCTTCCGATACCAGAAGTATCGCACCGTCCTCGAGCCCGACAAGCCCTCCGGAAGGAAACTGACGCTGACCCTGGACGAAACCCCCATCGGCGACTTTCTCGAAATCGAGGGATCCGCCCGCGACATCCTGGCGGTGTCTGCCAAACTCGGCTGCAAACCGACCGACTTCATCCAGGACAGCTATTGGCAGCTCTTCCGCAAGCGGCGCCCCAGGTCGTCCGGAACCTCCATGATCTTCCGCAGGCGCGGTTAGAGAAAAAACCGGCCAATGGCGCGTGCCACACCGCCATCGTTATTGGATGACGTTTGGTAGAATCCCCGATCCCTGAGCGCCGCCACGCCGTTTGCCATCACCACACCCACCCCGGCATACTCCAGCATCTCCAGGTCGCTGTGATTGTCTCCAATGGCCATGATTTCGGTTGACCGAATGCCGCGAGACCGCGCCAGGAAGTCCAGGGCGGAACGCTTGGAACTGTCCTTGTTCAACACATCGAGTATTCCCAGGTCCTTTTCCCGGTAATAGGTCTTTGCGATTCTCACATGCTTCTCGAATCCGGATTCCCTGAGCCGCCCTTCGACGGCTTCCATCACGCTTAGCGGACCGCTGAACATGATCTCGATCAGGTCGTCGTCGATCTCGCTCCGGAGGGACTCCACTTGAACCGTCACCCCTGGAACCTTGTTCAGATAGTGGTGCAACTGTCCGTTCGTCCGGGGGCGGGAACACACCACCAGTTGCCCCGCGGCAGGCCTGTCCTTGTGCAGGACCGTGCAGTGGGTGTAGCCGGAAGTGGCGGACAGGACGGCGGTCGCTACCTCGGGCGCCAGAAACCACCGGGCCAGCCGCCGCGACTGAACCGGGCACACGATCATGGCTCCATTGTTGACGATGAGCGGCGAGGACAACCCCAGGGCCTCGGCAACCCGGACGGCGGCGCCGTAGCGGCGTCCGGTCACCAGAATCACTTCGATTCCACGGTCCCGAGCCTGGCGAAATGCCGTCACGTTTTCCGGAGGGAGTCGGCTGGAACTATCCAGGATGGTGCCGTCAATATCTGCAGCGATCCACTTGAGAGCCATTGGGTCTCCGCGCCCGGCGACAGACCCGGAATCATACCATGAAGGACAGGAATGCCGGCTAGCCGCGGACGTCAATCCTGTCCTGGGTGGTGGGGTAGAAGCTCAAGGTCATCACGAAGGTGCCGACGGTGGGACGTCCCAAAAATGTGGCCGGATCCATGTTGACCCCGAAATAGAGGAATCGATCCAGGAATGCGAGACTCCGTTCATCTCGAGGCCCGCTCAGAACCGTGTAGTCGATCACCCGACCATCCTCGCCGACCAGAGTCTTCACGGTGACCGGCTGGGTTACAAACGGCAAATCGGCGCCAAACACGACAGGCATCATGGTCAGGGACCTGGCGCGAGGCTCGGTGAACAATCCCAGGGCCGAGTCGGGGTCGCCGGAGCCCAGGCTTGCGCCGCTGAACAGGGTGCTCAAGAGGACGATAAAGGTCAGGCAGGTCAGGAAAACGCCGCTGAAGGCGGGAACGGCCAGGGGATTCATCAGATTGCCCAGCCTGTTGAGCCGTTGTTTCAGAGACATTCTCTCTCCGTGGATCGAGGCAGCCACCCTGATCCTCAACTCCAGGTTCGGCGGAGGAGGCTGGCGATCCAGCCTTCCCATCACCTGCCGCAGTGCCCGAAACTCGTCCAACGCCCGCCGGCAGGATGCGCAATCCTCCAGGTGACGGTCCATCTCAAACCTCTGTCGCCCAAACAAGCCGTCATCCAGATAGCTCTGAATCGCTCTGAGGGTCATTCTGCAGGTCATTGGTTGTCTCCCTCGAGTTCGACGCTTCGGAGGTCCCGGTTTTCCCGAGACACTCCGGACCCTTGTTCGATCAGGCCGCGCAACCGCTGTCTGAGCTGGGACCGGGCACGCCACAGACGCGATTTCACGGTCCCCATGGAGATGGCCAAGGATTCGGCAATCTCCTCGTAGGTAAACCCCTCGATGTCCCTCAAGACGACGACCGTACGATAGTCGGCCGGCAAGGCGTCCAAGGCCCGCTGGACTGCCTGCTCGGTCTCCCGCCTGGCGCAGGCGGCTTCCGGGTCTGGTCTTCTATCGGGAACTTCCAGCAGCCTGGGACTGTCGCGATACGACGGTAGCGGCTGATCCAGGGATGCCGGAACGTGGTCTTTCCAACGCTTCCACCAGCGACGTCGGTTGAGGCTGGCCGAGACGGCGATCCGGTAGATCCAGGTCTTGAGACCGCATTCTCCGCGGAATCGACCGATCCCCTTGTAGATCCTGACAAAGGCCTCCTGGGTCGCTTCCGAGGCTTCCGACGAATCTCCCAGAATCCGGTAGGCAAGGTTGTAGATGGGGGCCTGGTAGAGACGAACCAGTGTCTCGAACGCCTCCTGCGACCCAACCTGCAATCCATCTACCAGGGCCGGTTCGTTGTCCAGGAAATCCAACCCTATCTCGCAGTTGAGCAAGAGTCTCTCTCCCAGCCTGCCTTGTCTTCGGGTGTTTCTTCCAAGATACCAAGCAATCGGAGTGAAAGACAAGACTCGACCCTATAGACCTCTGCAGCGGTCAAAATGTTCCCCTGAAAAGAGCTTGCGAAGCAAAAGTGAAAAAACTAAGATACCCAACCGCCCGAATCCTCCGCGGAAGCCCTACCGTTGCCGGATCTGCCTTGCGGTATTCCATCCTTTCCAGAATGCCCACCGTCCACCGGAGTCGCCCGGCGGCCCTCCTCCTGTTGGCCGCAGTGCTTTCAGTCTCATCATTCTCCATCCGGTCAGTGGCCGGTCCCCGAGGTGCGCCGTCACCTTGGACCAGGATCGACGGCGTCGTGCGACAGGCCATCGACGATGGCCGGATTCCCGGCGCGGTGGTGCTGGTGGGACAAGCCGACCGCATCCTCTTTGAAAAGGCCTATGGCCATCGCTGCCGGGAGCCCCGGGCGGAGCCGATGAGCCTGGGAACCCGGTTCGACCTGGCCTCCCTGACCAAGGTGGTGGCCACCGCGCCGGCCGTCCTGATCCTGGTTCAGGACGGGAAAGTAGGACTGGACGACCCGGTTTCCGGATATCTTCCGGACTTCGGCAGGCGCGGGAAAGAGGCCATTACCGTCCGCCAGGTGCTAACCCACCATTCCGGACTGGCCCCCTTTTTCCGTCTCGAGCCGAAGACGCCGGACGCCGCAACTGCGGTCATTGACAAGATCCATGGGTCCGATCTGTCAGCAGAACCGGGAAGCCGATTCATCTACAGCGATCTCGGATTCATTCTTCTGGGCAAGCTGATAGAGGTTGTCAGCGGAGAAACCTTGGACCGGTTCGTTCAATCCCGGATCTTGTCTCCTCTGAGGATGGCCGATACGCGATTCAATCCTTCCCCCGGCGACCGCCGCCATATCGCTCCCACCGAAAAGAGGGATGACGGGACATTTCTGAGGGGGCGGGTCCATGACCCCCTGGCATCGGTGATGTGCGGGGTTGCCGGCCATGCCGGCCTCTTCTCCAACGCCCGCGACCTTTCCCGCTACTGCCGGATGCTGCTGAACGAGGGATCGCTGGAGGAGGCCAGGGTGCTGCAGCCCCGGTTGGTCCGACAAATGGTCTCCCCGCAATCTCCGCCGGGCATGCCGGACATTCGAGGACTGGGATGGGACATTCGGTCCCGCTACTCTTCGGCCAAGGGAGAGCGTTTCTCGCCGCGCTCTTTCGGGCACACCGGCTTTACCGGAACCTCCGTCTGGCTGGACCCTGAAATCCAGGCCTATGTCATCGTTCTGACCAGCCGCCTCCACCCTGACGGCAAGGGCGACGTCCGAGCCCTGCGCAGAGAGATCGCGACCATCGTCGGCGAGGCGCTATCCCCTGCGAGGGATCATGACGCGGGACACCCCGAACCCATCCTGGTTCAACCCCAGATCCGGTTTCAGCGGGTGGAGGGGTTTGGCGTCAGCGGTTCCAACGGCTGCGCCAAGGAAATCTACAACCTCCCCTCGGCGGAGCGCCTCAGGCTCCTCGACCTGCTCTTCAGCCCCAAGGAAGCGGGCCTGAACATCCTGAGAAACGAAATCGGATGGACCGGACAACGAATCGCCATTACCGCCCGCTTGAGGCTGACCGGCCTGGCCTTTTCCTTCGGAGGAGACGAAAGAGAGAATGCTCAATTCTCGTTGCTTCGTCAGGCCGGAAAACGCCAGGAAGTCCTGTTGAGCAGTTGCGTCTGGACTCCCCCGCCCCCCTGGAAAAGCAATCAGGCGGTGGGTGGCGCGGGGTCACTCCTGGCTGAACACTACCAGGACCTGGCGGAATACTTGGTGGGTTACGTCGAGTACTACGAGAAGCTGCGCGGCCAACCCGTCCACGTGTTGAGCTTGCAGAACCGGCCCGACGGCGCGGACCTGCCCTTCGGTTGCCGCTATGGGGCAAACGAACTGAGGGACCTGGTCAAGATGGTCGGAGAGAAGTTTCGGCAGAAGAGAATCCGGACCCGACTCATGGTTCCGGAGGCCGGCTGGAAAGAGACGCTACCCTTCCTGAAGACCCTGTTGGACGATCGAGAGGTTCGGCCTTGGCTCTCGCACGTGGGAGTTCAATCTTCAGTGGAGCCGAACCCCGGGGCCGATGCCGTCGACCAACTGGTGCGACGACACAATTTCAGCCTGTGGCAGACCCAATTCACATCTCCCGCCGGCAACAGCGATGAAATGGATGACGCCCTGGACTTGGCCCAAACCCTGATTGCCGACCTGTTGCGGGGGTGTCGTGCCTGGCTCTACGGCCCCATTTTCGCCACCGACGCCCTGCCGGGACGCCTGGGCTTGCTCGAAGAGACCGACACCGGATTCCGCATTCCCAAGCGGGTGCGGGCCCTGACCCAATTCAGCCGCTATATCCCCAGAGGCGCCGTTCGGGTGTACGCAACGGGAGGCGGCACACCGGTAGTGGCGTTCCGAAATCCTGCTGACCGTCAACTGGTTGTGGTGCTGGTCAATCCGGGAGAGGAAGCCGCCGAAGAGGAAATCGAGCTGCGCGGATTCAGGCTGGATAGCATCGAGATGTTCAGAACTTCCGCGGTCGAGAACAATCGGGCCGCCGAACCCACTCCGGAAGCGGGGTCCAAGCTGAAGCTCACCCTGGCCCCCAAGAGCATCACGACCATGCGGGCTTCCCTACGACGGGTCTCCTCCGACCGGTTGCGCCAATAGGGCTCGAGCCCGGGGGACGAGGTCTGCCAGGTCGATTTCCGTCATCTTTCCGCTGGCCCGTTCCACCCATTCCACCTTCCCCGTGGCCAGCTTGCGGCTGCCGAAATTGATCCGGTAGGGAATCCCAACCAGGTCGGCATCCTTGAACTTGACCCCGGGGCGCTCCTTCCGGTCATCCAGCAGAACCTCGATCCCCAGTTCCTGCAAACCGCGGTAGGCCTTCTCCGCTTCCTGGACCACGGCGCCGTCCTTGGCATTGACCACGCAAATCAGGCAGTCGAAGGGGGCGATGGAACGTGGCCAGATGATTCCGTCGTCATCGTGGCCGCTTTCGATGGCGGCTGCAAGAATCCTTTCCACGCCGATCCCATAACTCCCCATGACAACGGGAACCTCCCGGCCCTGCGAATTGAGAACGGTGGCTCCCATGCTCTCCGAGTACCTGGTCCCGAGCTTGAAAATGTGACCGACTTCCAGGGCCTTGTGGATATCGAGCGGGGAGCTGCATCGGGGGCAGGCTTCTCCGGCCTGAACCACGCGCAAGTCGAAATACTCGGCCTGGTAGTCCCGCCCGGGTGTCACACCGGAGAGGTGAAAGTCATTCCGGTTGGCTCCACAGGTCAGATTCCGTCTTCCCTTGAGAGCGTGGTCGGAAAGGATGCGCAGGCCCGACACCCCCACCGGACCCAGGGAACCGGCGTCGGCGCCCGCCACCGCCGGGATTTCCTCCGGCAGGGCCGGACGGGCCTCGCCCCCCAGCACCGCGTGCAGCTTGGCCTCGTTGAGCTGATGGTCGCCTCGAACCAGAACCAGCAGGGATTGTCCGCCAAGACGGTAGATGAGGGACTTGATCTGGCGGGAAGCCGGGACTCCCAGAAACCGGGCAATGTCGTCAATGGTCTTCTGGCCGGGAGTGGCGACCGGTTGGGGTGTCTCGGGCCCCGCTTCATCTTCCAGCGGTTCCAGCTCCGAGGTCGCCTTTTCCAGATTGGCCGCGTAACCGCAGGCGCAGTGGACGACCATGTCCTCGCCGGCATCGGTCAGCACCATGAATTCATGAGACTGGCTTCCGCCCATCATGCCGCTGCTGGCCTCGACCACCTGGTAGCGGAGCCCGCAGCGGTCGTAAATGCGACAATAGAGGTCGTAGTGCTTTCGATAGCTGCGATCCAGGCCCTCCCGGTCGACATCGAACGAGTAGGAGTCCTTCATGGTGAACTGGCGCACACGCAGCAGTCCCGACTTGGGCCGAGGCTCGTCCCGGAACTTGGTCTGTATCTGGTACCAGATCTGGGGCAGTTGGCGATAGGAGCGGAGCTCGTTGCGAGCGATGGATGCAAATACCTCCTCGTGCGTCATACCCAGGCACATGTCCCGGTCGGAGCGGTCCTTGAGACGGAACATGTTCGGCCCCATGCCTTCCCAACGCCCACTCTCCTGCCAGATTTCAGCCGGGTGCAGGGCGGGCAATGCAAATTCCTGGGCGCCCATGCGATCGAGTTCGTCCCTGATGATCCGGGTGATCTTGAGCACCACCCGCTGGGCCAGAGGCAGGTAGGAATAAATCCCGGAGGCCAGTTGCCGAATGTATCCCCCGCGCAGGAGCAGAATATGGCTCGGCACCTCGGCCTCGGCGGGGGCTTCTCTCAGAGTTGGGATAAAGATTCGGGTCCAGCGCATTCCGACTCCTCGAAGGGAGATGGGGAGTGATCCACCAATGGACAGGAGTGACTCGATTCGCGTCCATCGGTGGGAATCGGTGGCTCTATTCTCCCTCCATGCTTGCCCCTGCAAGGCGCAACGCCGCTAGAAGATAGCATATTTGACGGCAAAAGATTCGAGGCTGGACCGAATTCCCGAATACCCCCACCGGAAGCGGAAAGAGAGCCGATTCCCTCCGATTATTGGTTTGTCAGCACCGGGTTTGTTGGTTAACATTTGAACGCCGAGGCGCCGGTCCGGCCGGGGTTCTTCCCCGGCCCGGCGTTCGGTCAGGCATCCATTCTCGGAGGGCAGATTCCGTGGCCATCAACCCCGACCTGGCACGAAGCCTTGCGCTGGTCGATCCGCAGGTTTCCGACGCCATCGATCGGGAAACCCGGCGTCAGGCCAACCAACTGGAACTCATTGCCTCGGAGAATTTCGTGAGCGAAGCTGTCCTGGAGGCCACCGGCAGCGTCTTCACCAACAAGTATGCGGAGGGCTACCCCGGCCGCCGCTACTACGGCGGCTGCGAGTTTACCGACGTGGTGGAGCAGTTGGCCATCGACAGGGCCAAGGAATTGTTCGGCGCCGATCATGCCAACGTGCAACCCCATTCCGGAACCCAGGCCAACGTGGCCGTTTACATGGCGGCGTTGAAGCCCGGGGAGACCATCCTCGGCATGGACCTGTCCCACGGGGGACACCTCACCCATGGCCATCCGCTGAACTTCTCCGGCAGGATGTATGGCGTCGTTCCCTACGGAGTCCGGAAGGACACGGAAACCATCGACTACGACGCCCTGGCTGAACTGGCCCGCCGGAACCGGCCCAAGCTCATCGTGGCCGGAGCCAGCGCCTACCCCCGCGAAATCGACTTCAAGCAAATGGGCGAGATCGCTCGGGAAAGCGGCGCCCTGCTGATGGCGGACATGGCCCACACGGCAGGCCTGGTCGCCGTCGGCGAGCACCCCAGCCCGGTTCCCCACTGCGACTTTGTCACCACCACCACCCACAAGACCCTGCGGGGACCGCGAGGCGGCATGATCCTGTGCCGGCAGGCCCACGCCAGGAACCTGAACCGCCTGCTGTTCCCGGGGACTCAGGGCGGTCCCCTGGTTCATGTCGTCGCCGCCAAGGCCGTCTGCCTTCAGGAAGCCCTGCAGCCCGACTTCAGACGCTACATCCGGCAGGTCAAGCGAAACGCCGCGGCGCTGGCCTCCAGCATCCTGGAGAGCGGCTACCGCCTGGTGTCCGGTGGAACCGACACCCACCTGATTCTGGTCGATGTCTTCTCCAGGGGAATCACCGGCAAACAGGCGGAACTGGCCCTGGACCGGGCCGGAATCACCGTCAACAAGAACACCATTCCGTTCGATCCCCATCCCCCGCTGGTGACCAGCGGGATACGATTGGGCACTCCCGCGCTCACTTCCCGGGGCATGGGCCCATCCGAAATGCAACTCATCGGCCGGTGGATCGGAGAGGTGCTGGACCGGGTCGGGGACCTGGAGGTCCAGACGAAGATCCGCTCTCAAGTCAGAGAGCTTTCGGAGCACTTTCCCCTCTACGCATCCAGACTGGCTCCCTCCGCGGTCTGAAGGCAGGTCGGAAATGATTTTTGAACAGGTGGCCGTGGGGCCTTTGCAGTGCAACTGCTACATTTTGGGGTGTGAAGAAACGCGCGAGGCCCTGGTGATAGATCCCGGGGACGAGGTGGAGTTGATTCTTCCCCTGATCGAGAAGCATGGCCTGAGGGTCAGGGTTCTGCTCAGCACTCACGCCCACCTCGACCACGTGGGAGATCTGGAGGCGATGAAGAAGCAGACAGGAGCCCAGGTCCTCCTGCACGAAAGAGACCTGCAGTTGTACCGGAACCTGCCGATGCAGGCCGCCTGGATGGGGCTGCCGGCGCCTCCCACCACCGAGATCGACGATTTTGTTCACCAGGGCGACCGGATCTCATTCGGGCGGCACTCCGGAGAGGTTCTCCATACCCCGGGCCACACACCCGGGAGCCTCTGCCTGTATCTCGCCCAGCAAACAGGCCGACTGTTTGCCGGAGACACCCTTTTTCAAATGGGAATCGGAAGAACCGATCTCTGGGGAGGATCCTACAGCGACATCATCACCTCCATACGGGAATGCCTGCTGCAACTGGACGACAATACCCTGGTCTACCCCGGCCATGGTCCACCCACCACCATAGGAGAGGAAAAACGGCACAACCCGTTTCTGAAGTAGACTCGACCGAGGTCGCCCCCCGCCTTGCCCCCGAACGGCAGCCATCCCGCTCGCATTTCTCAGCGATGGGGCAAATTCCTTAAAAACAGAGTCTCAGGCTCTCAAAGGACGGATCGGATTGCCCTTTCCAGAGTCGCCTGATCCTGGTAGTTGACGAAGTGGTGGCGAATCAACCCGTCCTCATCGACCAGAAACAGGCTGGGGAATAGCTGGATCCCTCCGTAGGCCTCCTGAACCTCGGCGGTAAGATGACCCACCGGGAAATTGATCTTGTGCTTGTCCAGGTAGGCGGCTCGCTCCGAGTCCGGGTATCCCAAGTCCAGGACCCGGTCGGCATTCAGACTGATGACGGTAAAGTCCTGCGGTCCGAACTGCTCTTGCAGCGAGACCAGGTGGGGAGTGATCTTGACGCAGGGGGGGCAGTGGGTGAACCAGAAGTAGACCAGGCGGGTTCCTTGTCTGGAATCGAGGCTGAGCTCCTCCCCGTCCAGAAGCCGCATGGTGAATTGAGGGGCCTGCTTTCCTTCCCAACCGGCGATGGAACGCTCGACGACCTTGTTGAAACGGGGGTCCGCCTTGATTCGCTCCAGGTCCACCGAGGCAATCTCACCGCTTTCCGGGTCTCTCTCGAAGAACCGGGGCACCCTCCGGTCGTACTCCACGATCCGGAGAATCACGTCGACCTCGCCCTCGATTCGCAAGTTGAATTGCTCGGCGATTTCGCGAAGCCGGGGCGGCTTCCGGTGGGCGGCATAGTACTGGGCGACGAAGTGAGGCACCTTGAAGAAGATGTTGTAGAGTCGACTGAGGACCCTGCGCTCCTCGGGTTCGGTGAAGCGCTGGTGCAGTTCCGTTATCAGGACGGCCTGGCCCGGCTTGAGATGGGTCTTCAGAAAGCCGATGATCTTCTCCTCTGCGGCCCGTTCCCTGTCTTGAAGGTCGTCGGACGCCAGGAGTCCGACCAGGAGGAACAGGCAAAGGGCCAGCATCGTCATTTGCTTAAGGATCCCGATCATTTCAACCTCTTTTCCCATGTCTCTTCTCGACGCTCTCCATGGTCATGATTATGCAACAAAGGCAGGCGCACTGCCAGGGGGGAGGATTTCTCCAGTGGACTCGGACACCAAGCCTCATCCGGACGACTTCTATCGGGGACTGGACCTGTTCAACCGCCGGTTCTACTACGAATGCCACGACCTATGGGAGGAGGTTTGGGCTGAGGCCAAAGGGAAAGAAAAGCTCTTCTATCAGGCCCTCATCATGTCGGCGGTGTCGCTTTACCACTTTGGGAACGAGAATCTGGAAGGAGCCCTGAGCTGCCACCGCAAGGCCGGGGAGCGGTTCGGCCGGCTTCCCGACCGCTTTCTGGGCTTCGATGTCTCGCAATTCGTGGCCGCGATGGAGGCTTTCTACCGGGGCCTGTCCGCCGAGCATACCCGCTGGACCCGGGAACTGCGGGACAGACCCCGCCCCACCATTCAATTGGAAAGCTGAGCCAGGAATAAGGTTGCGAGCGGGACGCCCGCGCTCCCGGGGGGATCGGGAGCGATCCGTCAGGCGGCGGCGACACGGTCGACCGGCCGGTAGAGAGTGTCTCGTTCAACCGGTTCCCGGCCGGCGTCCCGGATGAGATGCTCGATTTCAGGGCGGGTCAGGCCAAGGGGAGTCTGAGCCCCGGCCATGTGAACGATCTTTTCTTCCACCACCGTCCCGTCCAGGTCGTCGGCCCCGTAGTGGAGTCCGATTTGGGCGGTCTTGGCGCCGATCATGATCCAATAGGCCTTGATGTGAGGAAAGTTGTCCAGCAGGAGACGGCTGACCGCGATGGTTCGAAGGTCCAGCATGGCGGTAGGCGCCGGCAAGTGATCCAGTTGCGTGTTTGCCGGGTGGAAGGCCAGCGGAATGAAACACTGAAACCCCCGAGTCTCGTCCTGCAACTCCCTCAAGCGGACCAGGTGGTCGACTCGATCCTCCGCGGTTTCCACATGTCCGTAGAGCATGGTCGCATTGGACTTCAATCCGCAAAGGTGCACCCTCCTGGCGATCTCCAGCCAGCGATCGCCCGACACCTTGTGGTCGCAAATGAGGTTGCGGGGACGCTCGGCAAAGATTTCGGCCCCTCCCCCGGGGCAACTGTCCATTCCCGCTTCCCGGAGAGCCTGGATGGTCTCATCGATGGACATCTTGGCCCGGCGGGACAGGAAATCGAGCTCAACCATGGTGAAGGCCTTGAGGTGAACCCTGGGGAAACGCTCCTTCAAGCCGCTGAGCAGGTCGGTGTAGTAGGAGAAGGGAAGATAGGGGTGGAGGCCGCCCACGATGTGAAACTCGGTCACCGACTCGCTATACCCCATGGAGGCGTGATGATAGGCCTCCTCCAGCGACATGGTGTAGCCGCCCTTGCCGGGTTTGCGGGCGAAACCGCAGAACTTGCAGTCAACCACGCAGACGTTGGTGGGGTTCAAGTGGCGGTTGACGTTGAAATACCCGACGTTCCCGTTCCACTTTTCCCGGACCCGGTTGGCCAAAGCCCCCACCGTATGCAGGTCCGAAGTCCGATAGAGAGTGACTCCCTCTTCGAAAGACAATCTCTCCCCTGAGAGAACCTTGTCGCTGATCCGTGCAAGCTCGGAGCCCATTTGACGAGTATTCAACCGGGGACCCTCCTTTCCGAACCGGCATCCTTTCGTCCCGGCCAGTCGAACGCGATCATATCCGAGGCTCGCAAGTAGTGTCAAACGGCCCGAGGAGGCTCCATTGGCCGTTGCTTCGTGGCCCTTCATGGTCCTTGGTGCCCCTTCGTGGATATCTTTTGGTCTTTTCCGAATTGAGAGGCGGCGTTTCCGACCACGGTCCGGAGATGCGGGTTAGTGGTGGAAAACCGGCGACCGCCAGCCTATAATTACGGCTGAATCCGACTTCCAGGGGAATACCATGCGAGGCTGTCTTCCGGTGCGAATGGTCCACTGTCTTGCAGGCCTGGCCGTGCTGGGAGTCCCTTCCCCGGTCCATGCCGCCGACGATTCCACCACCCGGGCGGCTCAAGCCATTTTGCAGAAGCACTGCCTCTCCTGCCACGGAGCCGGCCAGATGTCGGGCCTGGACCTCAGGCAGAGGGAGACCCTGTTGAAAGGAGGAGGCCGCGGGCCGGCCGTGGTTGTCGGCGATGCCCTTCGGAGCCTGCTCTACCGTTCCGCCGCCCACCTCGGCGAGCCCAGGATGCCGCCCGGCAGCCGCCGGCCCCTGCCCCAGGGAGACCTGGCCATCCTGAAGGAATGGATCGAAGCGGGGGCCCCATACCCCGAGGCGGGCGCTGCGGACGGAGAACCCTCCTGGTGGTCGTTGAAGAAGCCGCGCCGCCCCCAAGTGCCGGAACCGGACGAGAGCGCTCCCAACCCCATCGATGCCTTCATCCTGGCCAAGCTGCAGGAGAAGGGACTTGCACCGGCCCCGGCGGCCGACAAGGCCACTCTGCTTCGCCGGGCCTACTTCGACCTGCTCGGTTTGCCGCCGACTCCGGCCCAGGCGGATCGATTCCTGCGGAACACCTCCCCCGGCGCGTTCGAAGAGCTGATCGACGAGCTGCTGGCTTCCTCCCACTACGGCGAACGCTGGGGGCGGCACTGGCTGGACGTGGTCCGCTACGCCGACAGCGCCGGGTTCGAAGGCGACGTCTTCTATCCGAACGCCTGGCGCTACCGGGACTATGTGATCAAGTCCTTCAACGAAGACAAGCCCTACGACCGCTTCGTCCAGGAGCAGATCGCCGGGGACGAGCTCTTCCCCAACAACCTGGAGATGGAGGGCTTCTACGACATTGACCCGGAAAAGCTGGAACACATGGAAGCCCGGATCGGAACCACGCTCTACACCTTCGGGCCGGAAATCCAGGAATCCCACCTGGACGCGGAACGATTGCGCTACGAACGGCTCACCGACGCGGTCGATACCACCGCGGCAGCCTTCATGGGGCTGACCCTGGAGTGCTCGCGCTGCCACGACCACAAATTCGATCCCTTGACCCAGAAGGATTACTTCCGGTTGCAGGCCGTCTTCGCCGCCAGTTCCCGCAAGACCATCCCCGTGGTCAGCAGCATGTCCACCGGTCATCGCCGCGAAGACTACCACCGCATGATCGCCCTGGCCGAAGCCAGAGCCTCCTACCAGAGGTTCGAAAAGCAGGTCAAGGACCGGGTCATCGAAATCAGGAAGAAGGACTACCCCCCCGAGGTGGCGCGCGCCTACGAGGTGCCCATGGAGGAGCGCAGCGCCCGGGAGCTGGAGTTGGCCGCACCCCTGACCCAGTTCTACACGGAGATGAAGATCGAGGACCATCTCACCGACGAGGAGAAGAAACTCCACGGGAATTACCTCCGCATGCTGGCCAGGGCCGTGCTGGACGTCCCCGTGCAGGACGCTTCGCACCGGGTGAAATACCAGGGATTCTTCGACGTGCCCTCGGCCACGGTTCTGGGACACCTCAAGCCCGAGCTGGTCCCCGACACCTACCTGTTGAACCGCGGCGAGCTGTCGCTGAAGAGGGAGATCGTCCATCCGGGGCTGCCGGCCGCCTTGCGCGGCAGCAGTGTTCCCGACACGCTGTCCATGGGGCCCTACGGCCCGCGCTACCGCAAGCAATTCGCGCTCTGGCTGACACGTCCCACCCATCCGCTCACGGCGCGGGTCATGGTCAACCGCATCTGGCAGGGCCATTTCGGACACGGCCTCGTCCGCACCTCGAACGACTTCGGACGCCAGGGCGACCGGCCCTCCCACCCCGAATTGCTGGACTGGCTGGCCACCGAGTTCGTCGACCGGGGATGGAGCGTCAAGGCGATGCACCGCCTGATCATGCTCTCGGACGCCTACCGGCGGGACAGCCGCTACACCAGCGCCCCCCATCGGCAGCAGGATCCCGAGAATCGCTTGCTGTGGCGCATGAACCGCCGCCGCCTGGAAGGAGAGGCGGTGTGGGATTCGCTGCATGCGGTGGCCGGCAACCTGAACCCGGCCATGGGCGGACGGCCCGCCATTCCCCCGCTCTCCAAGGTCGAAATGAGCTCGCTGCGCATCAAGCCCTGGTGGGCCGTATCGGAAAACCCTGCCGCCGGCAGGCGCCGCGGCGTCTACATCCTGGCCCGTCGCAACTTCACCTTCCCCATGTTCGACAAGTTCGACGTGCCCAACTCCTCGGTGAGCTGCGCGGGACGGGAAGTGACCACGGTCGCCCCCCAGGCTCTCTGGTCCATGAACAACGACGCCTCCTTCAGGCAGGCCCGGGTGCTGGCGGACCGCCTGGTTCGCGAAGCCGGCCCCGGTCCCGAAGACCAAGTGGAGCTGGCCTGGAAGCTGGTGCTGGCCAGGCCGCCGACGGCCGACGAAAGGCAGGAGGCAATCACGCTGTTGTCAAGACTGGCTTCGAGCAATGGAAGTCGGGCATCGCATCCCTCCGGCGAAGATGCCGAACCCGCGACTGGGCACAGGGAGGCCTTGACTCAGCTTTGCCTGGCGATGTTCAACTTGAGCGAGTTCTTCTACATCGATTGACACCGGGGCGGAAACGAATCACGACCCGGATCTCCTCAGCTTGGGAGGAAAGCCATGAATCCCTATTCCTGCAACCGCCGCGCCACCGTCAGTTCGCGGCGTGAATTCCTGACCCGGTCCGGGCTGGGATTCGGGGGACTGGCCCTCAACTGCATGCTGCAGGCGGAATCGGCCAGAGCCGATGCTCCGGCCGCCGCGGCCTACAACCCCTTGCGCGTCAAGCCCCCCCACTTCGCGGCCAAGGCCAAGAGCGTCATCTTCATCTTCCTGCAAGGCGGCCCCAGCCAACTCGAAACCTTCGATCCGAAACCCGAGCTGCAGAAATACGACGGCCAGTATCTTCCTCCCAGCTACTTGAAGAAGGGCATCGGCCTGGCCCAGATCAAGGCGGAGGAATCCAGGCTGATGGGGACGCGACGTGTTTTCAGGAAGCACGGCCAATCCGGGCTGGAAATCTCCGACCTTTTTCCGAAGCTCTCGGAATTCGCCGACGACCTCGCGGTCATCCGCTCCTGCTACCACGAGTCCTTCATCCACGGTCCCGCCATCACCATCATTCACACGGGGTCGCTGCTGATGGGACAACCCAGCATGGGGGCATGGGTGCTCTACGGCCTGGGGAGCGAGACCGACAACCTGCCGGCCTACATGGTGATGGCCGACGACTACATGCGCAACAGCAAGTCGGTGATCGGGTCGGGCTTCCTGCCGGCCGTCTACCAGGGAACCGTGCTTTCCACCCAGGGAGCGGCCCTGGAGAATCTGCAGCCTCCCGGTCCGGTCAGTCAGGAGAACCAACAGGCCATCCTGAGCCAGCTCAAGCAATGGAACCAGCGACACCTGGCCGACCGCTCGGACGACAGCAGCCTGGCGGCCAGGATCAGGAACTACGAACTGGCCTTCCGCATGCAGATGGCCGGTCCCGAATTGATCGACCTGAGCCGGGAGCCCGGGCACATCAACAGGTTGTACGGCCTGGACACCCAGGAGACGGCCAACTTCGGACGGATGTGCCTGCTGTCACGCAGGATGGTCGAGCGCGGAGTTCGCTTTGTCCACCTCTACAACAGCGACTGGGACGGGCACGGAGAGTGCGACAAGAATCATCGTGAAAATGCCATCAAGACGGATGGCCCGGTGGCGGGTCTTCTGGCTGACCTGAAACAACGCGGCATGCTGGACAGCACCCTGGTGGTCCTCGCCGGCGAGTTCGGCCGCACCCCCATCATGCAGGGCAAGGAGGGACGGGACCACAGCCCCTACGGCTTCTCGGTGGTCATGGCCGGAGGAGGCATCAAGGGAGGCAAGGCCATCGGAGCCACCGATGAGCTGGGCTTCTACGCGGCCGAAGACAAGGTCCATGTCCACGACATGCATGCCACCATGCTCGAACTGCTGGGACTGGACCACCACAAACTGAACGTCAAGGTTTCCGGACTGGAAAAACGCCTGACCGGCGTCGGAGAGGACGGGAACCACAGCGTGGCCAAACGGCTGCTGGCCGGCTAGCCGGCTCGGAGCAGGCCGGCCGCGGCCGGGCCGATTCTGCGGTTCATGTGATGCGTTTTCGACCCCTGACCTTGCTGCTGCTCTTCCCGGCCGTGCTTGCCGCGACCGGCGAGGAGTCCCCTTTCTACAAGGGCAGGATGCGGATCCCCGTAGCCCTGGCCACGGCCGAGGGCATCCGGCTGCCACCCGCCCGCTATCACCTGGAAGTCAAGGGGGAGGCTCCGGCCCGCCGGCTGATTTTCTCCTTGAACGGGACGGTGAAGGCCGAGGTCAGGGAGTCGGCCGGACAAGACCCGGCCCTGGATGCCGCCGAGGTCCCGTTGGTGGGAACGCACCTGCTCCGTTCCACGGCGGTCAAGCTGGCTCCTGCCAAGGAGCGCCAGCACAGCCGGACGGGCCTGGCCCGCTATCAGGAGGAAAAGCATCTCTGGGACGGAACCATGAGGGTGTACCTGTCCCCCAAGGACGGCGTTGTGTACTTCATCTTTCAGGAGCGGCGAAAAAAGCGGCACTGGAGCCGCTCCAACTTCAGGTTGCAGCGGACACCCTCCCCCTGAAATCGACCTGAAATCCCCTTTCCGAACCCAGGGAGCGCCCGGGATGCGGTACGGCACCTGCCGGCAGACAGTTTTAGCCGCGGCCACCATCACCTTGGCCGCCCTGCTTTCACAAAACTGGGTAGCATCCTCCACCCTCTCCGCCGCCCGCCCTGGCGCGGGCCAGGCTTCCTGGTGGTCCTTCCAGAAGCTCCGGCAGCCCCAGGTCCCCCGGCTGAAGGAAGGCAGCCGGCCTTCCAACCCCATCGATGCGTTCGTGCTGGCGAAGCTCCGGGAGAAGGGTCTCGATCCCGCTCCCGCCGCCACCAGGTCCGTCCTGCTGCGCCGCGCCACCTTCGATCTGTGGGGCCTGCCTCCGACTCCCGCCCAATCCGAGCGCTTCCTGCGGGATGAATCGCCGGACGCCTACGAAAGACTCATCGAGGAACTGCTCGAATCGCCCCGATATGGGGAACGCTGGGGGCGCCACTGGCTGAACGTGGTCGGGTACGCCGACAGCAGAACGGACACCGACGACTACCATCCCAACGCCTGGCGCTATCGGGACTACGTGATCAAGTCCTTCAACGAGGACAAGCCCTACGACCGCTTCGTTCAGGAGCAGATCGCCGGAGACGAGCTCTTTCCCAACAATCTCGAACTGGAAGGCTTCTACGACCTCTCTCCCGAGAAGCTGGAGCACCTGGAAGCCTGGATCGGAACCACCATCTTCGCCCTTGGGCCCGGAGGCGGCGAGGCAGAACTGGACGCCGAAGCCGCCCGCTACCGCTGGCTGACAAGGGTTGTCGACAAGACGGCGTCTTCATTCCTCGGATTGACCCTGGAATGCGCCCGTTGCCACGACCACCGATCCGACCCTTTCTCCCAGCAAGACTACTTCCGGCTGCAGGCGATCTTCGCCGCCAGCCGGCCCTCAACCATTCCGGTTGTCGCGTCGACCACCATGGGTCACCGTGACGAAGCCTACCACCTGTCGATTGCCCTGGTGGAGGCCAGAGACGCTTACCTGAGGTTTGCAGGAAATATAAGGGATCGAGTCGTCGAAACCAGGAAACAGGACTATCCCGCGGAGGTGGTGCAGTCCTACGAGACTCCCGCGGAAGAACGGTCCGCCCGCGAGACGGAATTGGCGGCTCCTCTGGCCCGGATGCGCCGCGAGCTGAACATTGAGGAGCACCTTGCTCCCGAGGAGGCCGAGCGCCACAAGGAGCTGACCCGAAAGCTGGCCAAGGCGGCTGTGCTTATTCCTGCCAAAGGGTTGGCCCACAAGGTCGACTACGACGGTTTTTACGATGTGCCGTCAGCCACGGTGCTGGCCGGATTGAAGACGGAGTTGATTCCTGAAACCCACCTGCTGAAACTCGGGGAACTGGCAGGCAAGCAATTTCCCGTACACCCCGGACTGCCCCGGGCCCTCAGGCATGACGCCGTCCCGGCCAGGTTGTCCCGGCAACCCAACGGCCCCCAATATCGCAAACAACTGGCCCTCTGGCTGACGGAGCCGACCCACCCCCTGACTGCCCGGGTCATGGTCAACCGCATCTGGCAGGGCCACTTCGGACAAGGCCTGGTGCGCAGCGCCGGCGACTTCGGCCGCCAGGGAGGCTCCCCCGTCCATCGGGAACTGCTGGACTGGCTCGCCTGCCGGTTCGTGGATCAGGGTTGGAGCGTAAAATCGATGCATCGGCTGGTCATGCTGTCGGACACCTATCGGAGGGCCAGCCGGTTCACCTCGGGCAGGCACCGGCGGCGAGATCCCTTGAATCGCTACTGGTGGCGCATGAATCCACGCAGGTTGGAGAGGACGGCCATCTGGGATGCCATCCACCAGGTGTCGGGCTCTCTGAATCTGAAGATGGGAGGCCGCCCGGCCATTCCACCCTTGGCGGAAGTGGAAGGGGCTACCTCCCAAATGAAGACTCGGTGGCCCGCCTCCGGCGATCCGACGGAGGGCCGTCGCCGCGGGATCTACCTCTTGTCCCGACGGGCTCCTTCACGGTTCCACCACGCAACCGCCGACCAGGCCCTGAACGGCTGTCCTGTCAAAAACGCCGGCAATGAAAGCCCTGAAACGTTCTGGAAACTGAACCGCCAGGGCCTGAACCGCCAGGCCCGCAACCTGGCTTCCCGCCTGGTGCGGGAGGCGGGGAAGGACGCCTCCCGGCAGGTCGATCTGGCTTGGCGATTGACCCTGGCGAGGGTGCCTACGGAACGGGAAAGGCGGGAGGCGATGGGACTTCTGGAGGCGGCCTCGAGAAACGGCCCGGCCACCGGGGCCTCCCCTCCTCGGAAGGATTCGGCGGGCTTGAATCCCCCCATAACCGATGCCCTGATGCGCTTCTGCGGGAACCTCCTCAACAGGGAGGAATTCCTCCGGATCGATTAGGCCATTCAATCCTTGAAGACGATGACCGTCTTCAACGCCCGGCTCTCTCCCCTGGCCAACGAAGTCATGACCTGTGGCGTCTCGCTCAGGTGACAGCGGCCTTCGATAAAGGTCGACAACTCGGACTTGATGTCGGGCAGAACCCCCACGGCCGCCGCAAAATCGCTGCGGTCGAAGCCGTAGGTCCCGACCAGGCACACCTCGTTGCTGACCGCATCCTGCAACGGCAACGAGACCGCCTTGGCCAGGTTCCCGATCAGCAGCAGCGTTCCTCCGGCCTCCACCAGAGCCAGGCACAGGGAGAACGACTCCCGCGTCCCCACGGCATCGATGACGACCTCCGGCTTCCCTTCCAGGAGGGAATCGACTTCCGCCGATTCCCCGGCCGGCTGTCCGGAGGAAGCCACCCGAACGGCACCAGCCCCGAACTCGACGGCGCGATCGGCCTTCTCGGCCACCGTATCCAGCACCACGGTTCGGGAAAGCTCCCTGGCGCGCGCCATCAGGACGGCCGCCAGCCCAATGGTTCCGGCTCCGACGATGGCCAACCGCGAGGGACGGACCCCAAGCCTCTCCAGCCGACGCCAGCCGCGGGTCACCACGGCCAGGGGTTCGGCCAGCAGCCCGATCTCGGGAGGAATTCCCGGGGGAAGCGAAATCGCGTTCTCCGCGGGTACCGCCAGGAACTCGGCCATGGCTCCACGCTTGGCCAGGTTGACGCCGATCATCTTCTTGTCGAGGAAGGAGGGGTCTCCTTCGTCGGGGTCAGGGGGCGTATGGGCGATGATGTTGTAGATGGTCACAGGGTCGCCAATGGCCGGAGCCCGGACGCCTGCTCCCCGGGCAACCACCTCGCCGGCGGCTTCGTGCCCCATGACCATGCCGGGCGCCCGGCGGCCGCTCTCCCCGGTGAACCCGTGGACGTCGCTGCCGCAGATGCCGACCGCCTTCATCTTGACCAGCACCTCTCCCGGCGCCGGTTCGGGCCTGGGCAGTCTCTCCAGCTTCATGTCCCAGGGAGCATGAAACACAACGGCTTGCATGAATTCCGGCATCGGCACCCCCGGCGGCGGTTGAATCGGTCAACGGTTTGGAGCCAACAGTTTAAACCATAACGGCTTGACTCGCTTCCAGGATCACAGTAGCCTGAACCTCAGCAGGTGGCGGAGATGCCGGCGGACTTCACGCTCGGACCACGCGGCCCGCCAGCCCCTTTCGAAGATCGAACCGACAGGTGTTCAATCCCACAGGGAGATCGACTCTCCCCAAACCAAAGCCTCCCGGGTGATCAAGGAATGAAAAACGGAATGCCAAGGACAGTCAAGCGGATGGCCGGTGTGCTCGCGGTGACGGCGATTGCACTGGTCGGGACACTTCAGGCCCAGTTCGACTATCGAGCCAAAGTGGTCAAGATCGAAGACCTGACCCATGACGTGCGCCGGGTCGGACTGGAGTTGGAAGAGTCGGCGGGGTTCTCCTTCACGCCCGGTCAATACGTCTTTGTCAACATCCCGGAATACTACCTCAAGCAATGGAACCGGAAGTACGGCACCAATCACCAACAGGTCCTTCGTCCCTATTCCTTTGCCTCCAGCTCCAGCAAGCTGCCCCGGTTCGATGTGATCATCAAGTGGGCACGGCCCCCTCGCGGCAAGGACGTTCCCCCGGGGGTCGCCTCCAGCTTCGTCCACCAGCACTTGAGAGTCGGGGATGTGCTCGAAATCACCGAACCCACCGGAGATCTCTACCTGCGCGCCGACACGGGCGAGCCCATCATCATCGTGGCCGGAGGCTCGGGAGCGGCGCCCTTCGTTTCCCTGCTGGAGTATTTTTTCGAAAGGAAATTCGACAAGAACAACGAGATCTACTTTTTCTTCGGCGTTCGAAGCAAGCGCGACCTCTTCCTTCACGAACGCTTCCTTGCCTGGGACAAGAGCAAGCCCCGCTTTCACTACATCCCCGCCCTGTCCCATCCTCGAAAGGAAGACAACTGGGAGGGAGAGACCGGTTACGTCCAGATTCCCCTGGACAAGCGCATCGAGGGACCCACGGGAGCTCACGCCTATCTGGCGGGTCCCCCGATCATGATCAAGTTTGTTGAAGAGGTGCTCCGGTCCAAGGGGATTACCAAGGACCGGACACACTACGACGAAATCGAAGCCCGGTAGATCGAGCGAGAGCCGATCACCCGAAGCGGCAATTCTCGTCAGTCCCTCCATTCGACCCGGTACCGGGCAGCTCCTTTTTCCTCCACCCGCTTGGCGTCCGTGGCCTCTCCCGCCTACCACATCGAACCCGTTTCCCTCTCCTGGGACCCTCTGCAGTTGGTCCGGGCAGCCGAGCCCGGCGGAGCACTGCTCGATAGCGGACCCGGTTACGGCTCCTTTGGCAGATTCTCCTTCTTTGGCTGCGAACCGTTTCTGACCGTGACGGCACAGGGCGGGGCGGTCCGGATGGTCGGAGAGCATCCCCGCCAGCCCATGAACGGCAACCCGGTTGAGATCCTCTCCCGCGTGATCCGCGACCAGGCCGTTTCCACGGAAGAACCGGCGAGCCACCTTTCCCACCTGCCTTTCCGAACCGGAGCCGCCATCGGGTTCCTTTCCTACGAGTTGAGCCGCTTCATGGAACCCTTTCCCCGCCGCTCCAAAGAGGAGCCGGGCCTGCCGGAACTGCACTTTTTCTTCTATGACGCTCTGCTGGCCCACGACCACGACATGAACCAGACCTGGGCCATCGTCCGCAACCGACCCCAGGCCGGAAAGCGGTTGCAATCCACTCTGGACAGAATCCGGCAGGCCGAACCTGAACGCTCCAGGTTGTGCAGTGCGCGGCAACCGAGCCCGGAAACCTGGAAGAGCAGCCTTGCCTACGAAGACTACTCGGCGGCGGTGAGAAAGGCCCAGCGCTACATTGCCGATGGAGAGATCTACCAGGTCAACCTGTCGCAGCAACTGTGGTGCCGCTGCTCCCTGACGGCGCCGCAACTCTACCGGGAACTGCGCCGGACCGGGGCCTCGCCCTTCGGAGCCTACCTCCAGGGGAGGCATTGGGCCGTGCTCAGTCTTTCCCCGGAGCGGTTTCTGCGCTACTGGCCCGGGCCGGGGCGGATTCAGACTCGGCCCATTAAGGGAACCCGGCCCCGCGGGGCCTCGTCCGAAGAGGACCAGCAACTGCGGCAGGCTCTGTTGCAGAGTCCCAAGGACGCCGCCGAGCATGTCATGATCGTGGACCTGGAACGCAACGACCTGGGACGGATGGCCCGCTACGGAACGGTACGGGTTTCCGATTTTCGTCGCCTGGAGACCTTTCCAACCGTCCACCACCTCACCTCCACCGTCGAAGCCAGGCTGAGACCGAACTGCAGGTTGGAAGATCTCGTTCGGGCCACCTTCCCCGGCGGATCCATCACCGGGACTCCCAAAGTTCGCGCCATGCAGGTCATCGACGAACTCGAGCCCCTCCCACGGAGCGTCTACACGGGAAGCATCGGCTACCTGGCGTTCGATGGAAACCTCGACCTCAACATCGCCATTCGAACACTCATCCTGAAGGACGGTTGGGCCTGCTACTCGACGGGTGGCGCCATCGTGGCCGATTCCCGGGCGGATGACGAATACCTGGAAACACTCCACAAGGCCCGCCCCTTCCTGGAAGCCCTGGATCTGTGCGAACCCTTTCCCTTAAACTAGGGCCATGATCCGCTTTGACGAGGTGTTGGCCAAAGTCGAGAGATCCCATCCTTCCGACGACCTGGAGGTGTTGAGGAAGGCCTATCGCTTTTCGTCCAAAAAGCACGATGGACAGTCCCGTGAATCGGGTGAGCCTTACTTCAACCATCCTCTGGCCGTGGCCGATATCCTGGCCGACATGAAGCTCGACGCCAGTTGTGTCAGCGTGGGACTGCTGCACGACGTCGTGGAGGACACGGTCGCTCCGCTGGAGGAGATCGAAGAGAATTTCGGCAAGGACATTGCCAACATCGTCAACGGGCTCACCAAGATCAGCCAGTTCCGCTTTTACTCCAAGGAAGCCCGCCAGGCGGAGAATTTTCGCAAGATGTTCCTGGCCATGGTGGACGACATCCGAGTCGTCCTGGTCAAGCTGGCCGACAGGCTCCACAATATGAGGACCCTGGAATTCCTTCCGATGGAGAGACGGCAGCGGATTGCCCAGGAGACCATGGAAATCTACGCCCCCATTGCTCACCGCCTGGGCATGGGAAAGATCAGGGGTGAGCTCGAGGATCTTGCCTTCGCCACCCTGGACCCTGAGGCACATCGCCAGATCAGACAGGAAATCGAGCAGAAAAGAAGGGTTCGGCAAAACTTGCTGGAGGAGATCAAGGACAGGCTGACCCAACAACTCCAGGAACACGAAATCCCCTGCACCCTGGAATCCCGCATCAAGCGAATCTACAGCACCCATCAGAAAATCAAGCGCCAGCGAATTCCCATCGAGCAGGTGTATGACCTGCTTGCCTTGCGCATCATTACCGGCTCGGTGAAGGACTGCTACGCGGCTCTGGGCATCATTCACAATCTCTGGCAACCGGTGCCGGGACGAATCAAGGACTTCATTGCCATCCCGCGACCCAACATGTACCAGTCGATCCACACCTCGGTCATTGGGCCCCAGGGACAACCCTTCGAGGTGCAGATTCGCACGGTCGAGATGCATCGGGTTGCCGAGGAGGGGATTGCCGCCCACTGGAAATACAAAATGGGCCGGGGTATGGACAAAAAGGACGACCAGCGCTTCCTCTGGCTGCGCCACCTGGTGGAATGGCAGCAAGAGATGCAGGATCCCAGCGACTTCCTGAGCACCCTCAAGATCGATCTCTATCCCGAAGAGGTTTACGCCTTCACTCCCAAGGGCAAGGTGATCATTCTTCCCCGGGACGCCACCCCGGTCGACTTTGCCTACGCCATCCACAGCGAGGTCGGGGCGTGTTGCGTCGGAGCCAAGGTGAACGGCCGCATCGTGCCCCTCAGATCTCGACTCAAGAACGGCGACATCGTTGAGATCCAGACACAAACCGGCCACGTGCCCAGCCGGGACTGGTTGTCCTTCGTCAAGACCTCGCGGGCACGAAACAAGATCAGGCACTTTCTGAACGTCAATCGCAGAGAACGCGCCATAGAGCTGGGCAAGCGCATCCTGGAAAAGGAGGCCAAGCGACTCAAGCTCAACTTGAAGAAGCACATGGAAGATGGAACCCTACTGGCGGCCGCCCGGCCCTACCGGTGCGACAAGATGGAGAGCATCTACTCCGCATTGGGCTTCGGCAAGATCTCCGGGCAATTGCTCCTGAGCAAGCTGGTGCCGCCGGGCCAGTTGAACCGGGCGCAAAAGGACAAGCCCGGCAAGTTCACCTCGGCCGTCAAGAAAGTTCTCGGGCTGTCTTCGGACGGGTCTCTCAAGGTCAAGGACATCGATGGGCTTCTAGTCTATCGGGCCAAGTGCTGCAACCCGATTCGCGGCGAGCCCATCGTCGGCTACATCACCCGGGGCAAGGGAGTCGCCGTCCATGCCAAGCGCTGCGCCAACGTGGGCAACCTTCTCTATGAAGCCGATCGCAAGATCGATGTTTCGTGGACCGGAACGGTTGGAGGGATCTATGCCGTCAAGCTTTCCATCTCGGTAGACGACAGGCAGGGGATGCTGGCGGAGATCACTTCCCGCATCTCCGACATCAAGACCAACATCAAGAATATCGAAGCTCAGACCTTCGAGGACCGCCAGGGACTCATTCACGTCACCATCGAAATCAGCGACCTCAAGCACCTGGAGAAGGCCGTCCATTCGATCAAGAAGATCAAGGGCGTCTACGAGATCGTCTGGCGATAGTCCCGGCTTGAGAGGGAACCATGAAAACCACCATACATACCGGCGACGCGCCCGACGCCATCGGCCCCTACTCCCAAGGGGTCAGAGCCAGGGCATCCGAATTCCTTTTTCTTTCCGGGCAGATCGGGCTGGACCCTCAAACCGGCGAATTGGTCCCGGGAGATATCGAGGCGCAGACCGAGCGGGTCTTGAGGAATCTGGAGGGAGTCCTGCGGGCCGCGGGCGGTTCACTGGATCAGGTCGTCAAAACCACCATTTACCTGACCGACATGGAGGAGTTTCCGCGGGTAAACAAGGTCTACGGGAAATTCTTCGGTGAAAGTCTTCCGGCCCGGGCTACGGTTGGCGTTTCCTCGCTGCCCAAGGGGGCCCTGGTGGAGGTCGAAGCCCTGGCGGTGGTGGGGTGACTGCCCCCTCAAAGGGGAGCCGATCGGCAGCTCAATGAGCCTTCACAACACGCCCGGACCGAATGCAGGCAGCACACACTCGAGCTCGCCTGCGCCTCCCGTCAATGACCAACCGCACGCGGTGCAGGTTGGGGTTCCATCGTCTCTTGGTCGCGTTGTTGGCGTGGCTGACGTTATTCCCAAACATCGGACCCTTTCCACAGAGTTCACACCGGGCAGCCATGACAAGCCTCCTTCAAACCAGATTGCGAATCCGAGAGGATAGCAAAAGCCCCCGGGAGGGTCAAATGTGGCGACCCTGTTTCCGGGACAGGACACTGCATGTTGACCCTTGGCATTGAATCTTCCTGCGATGAAACGGCAGCCTCCGTCCTGGAGAACGGCAGCCGAATCCTCTCCAATGTGGTGGCATCGCAAGAGGACGTTCACAAGCGATATGGAGGCGTGGTCCCCGAGTTGGCTTCGCGGCGGCACCTCGAGAACGTTTCACCGGTCGTCAAGGCAGCTCTGGGGGAAGCCGGAATCGGACATCGGGATCTGGAGGGCGTGGCGGTTACCCAGGGCCCCGGGCTGGTCGGCTCACTCCTGGTGGGAATCAATTACGCCAAGGCCCTGTGTTTCAGCCTCAATCTTCCGATGGTCGCCGTGCATCACCTGGAGGGACATATTTTCTCGGTTCCCCTGACCCTCTGGCAGGAACCACGGCACGCGGAGACGGCAGACCTGACAGGACTCCTCCCCGCCCTGGCGCTGGTTGTCTCGGGAGGACACACCAGCCTGTATTGGATAGACGGCCTGGGTCTTGGGGTCCGGGAAGAGGCCGGCTACAGGCTCCTGGGACGGACCCGTGACGATGCGGCCGGAGAAGCTTTCGACAAGGTCGCCAAGCTCCTCGGCCTCGGCTATCCCGGCGGAGCCGTCATCGAGCGCCTGGCCCGGCGGGGAGACCCCCATGCGGTCAAGCTGCCCATCCCTCGTATCGACAACGGCAAGCTGGACTTCAGCTTTTCCGGAATCAAGACCGCGGTCCTGCGCTACACCCAAAAACACCTCAGCCGGGAACTGTCCGTCAGGAATTGGGAGAGCGAAGAGGCCGTACCCCAGCCCGTGCTCGACCTGGCCGCCAGTTTCCAGCACACCGCCATCAGGATCCTTGGAAAGACGTTGCTCGAAGCCAGTCGCGACTACCCGCCCCGTTCCATCATGGTCTCCGGAGGCGTCGCCTGCAATCGAGCTCTTCGCAAACACTTGCAGAATCTCTTCGCGGAGCGTCGCTTGCCGGTTTACTTTCCGACCCCCATCCTCTCTACCGACAACGCCGCCATGATTGCGGCGGCAGGTCATCCCAAGCTCTTGAAGCAACAGTTTGCCGATCTGAGAATCAACGCCGACGCCCGCTTGAAGCTAACCTGAAACAACAGAAAAAAGAGTTATCCACGAAGACACACGAAGGACGCCCAAGACACACGAAGCGAGACGCCGAGGGGAACCGGAACCTTTCCGTGCTCCCGATAGGCCATCCGGGTCCCCTGTTTCTCTCTCGAATGTTCCGCCCGTCGTGGGGGTGGGGGCTAACCTGAATGCCATTGAGTTTTCCATTCGATTTCAGTAGATTCGGCTCATGGCCGCCTTTCTGAAGTGCATTGAGGAAAACTGCCGCAAAGTGATTCCCGTCATGTCGAAGGCATATGTCTGTCCGCCTTGCGGAGGCCTGATGGACGTGGTCTACGACTTCCAGCTCGAAGATCCTGAGAGGGTCAAGCATCTCTTCCGGCAGCGGCGCCTCTCCAACCATTTCCTCGACCTCAGCGGCGTCTGGAGATATCGGGAACTGCTGCCATTCTGTGGCGACTATTCCAAGGTGGTGTCGATGCAGGAGGGGAACACTCCCATCTACTCGGCGCCACACTGCGCGGAATACGTGGGGCTGAAGCAGTTGCACCTCAAGCACCAGGGACTGAATCCCACAGGGTCCTTCAAGGACAACGGCATGACCGCCGGAGTCACCCAGGCCAAGCTCCTGAGATCCAGAATGGTGGCCTGCGCCAGCACGGGAAACACCTCGGCCTCCATGGCCGCCTATGCGGCTCGCGCCGGCATGAAGGCCGTGATCTTCATCCCCGACCAGCAGATCGCTTTCGGAAAGCTGGCCCAAAGCCTGGACTACGGAGCGTTGACCTTGCAGTTGGAGGGAGACTTCGATGAATCCATGAAGCTGGTGAAGGAGATCACCCAGGAGACCGACGTCTACCTGCTGAATTCGATCAACCCCTTTCGACTGGAAGGACAAAAAGCCATCATCATCGAGATGCTGTGCCAGCGCGACTGGGAAGTGCCCGACCGGGTGGTGGTCCCGGGGGGAAACCTCGGCAACAGCGCCTCCTTCGGCAAAGCCATCAAGGAATTGCACGATTTGGGCTTCATCCGCAAGATGCCCATGGTCACCATCATCCAGGCTCAAAGGGCCAACCCTCTCTACCAGACGCTGATCGACCACTCCCCCAGGCTGGTGCCCGTGGAGGCCCACACCCTGGCTACCGCCATCAAGATCGGCAATCCGGTCTCTTGGAAGAAAGCGGTCCGGGCCATGGACTGGACGCAGGGATGGTGCGATTTTGTCAGCGAGCAGGACATCGCCGACGCCAAGGCCATGATCGGCAGGGACGGCATCGGCTGCGAACCCGCCTCCGCCACCACCGTGGCCGGAATCAAGAAACTGATCCGGACCGGGGAAATCGATCCCGAGGAAGAGGTGGTGGCGGTCTTGACCGGCAATCTGCTCAAGGATCCCGACTATGCCACCAACTACCATCAGGATTCCCTCTACGAAGAGGCAACCTACAGAAACGAGCTGCTTGAGAAAAAGCACAAGGTGCGCTCCACCTTTGCCAATGCGCCCATCAAGGTCAGAGCCGACAAGGAAGAGATCCTGAAGATCCTGAATCTGTAGTGTCACGCCAGAGAGGAACCATGCTGAACCTATCGACCCAAACTGTTTTCGCATCTCTCACTCTCCTGTTGGGCCTCGCTCCCGGCACTCCTGTCCCTGGACAGCCGGAGGGCGAGTCCGCCACTGCCGCCGACAGGGCCATTGTCACCATCGGAGACGAAACGCTGACCCGGGCGCAAGTGGACAACATGCTGCGGCTGCTTCCGCCGCGGCAGCGCTCCCTTTTCTCGCAACCCTCGGGAAAAGAGGCATTTGCCGACTACATCGTCCGCTCCAAGCTCTTTAGCCGGGAAGCGGGCAAGCGCGGCTGGGACGCTCGCCCGGAAGTCGAGCAGACTCTCCAAAGGTTTCAGGCCAACCTGGAAAAAAACCAGGTGAGGGGACTGCCGATCGAAAATGACGAAGACCGGAAACTGGTTCTGCAACTCTTCAAGGAGAGCCTGCTCCGGGGAGTGGCGGAAAAGGAGTTGAAGGGAGAAATGGCGGTCTCGGCCGAGGAGATCGAGGGCACTTACCGGAAAAATGCGGACAGCTATGACATGGTGAGAGGCCGCCGGCTGGTCATCCGTTCGGAAGCCTCCAACAATTTCTTCGGCGACAACAGACCGAAGGACCAAACCCTGTCCGACGAGGAAGCCAGGGCCAAGGCCGAAAAACTGCGCAGGGATATTCAGGAGGGGGCGGACTTCGAGGAGATGGCCGCCAGGCACTCGGAGGATCCGCTGACTTCGGGCGTCGGCGGAGACACGGGTGTGGTGCGCCGCGGACTACCCAACAAGACCCTGGTGACTCCTCCCGAGGTCGAGCTGCTGTTCAGCCTGGAGGTGGGCGATCTCAGCCCGATCGCGAGAACGCCCATGGGCTTTGCTCTGTTGAAGCTGGAGGAGAAGAGGAAGATCAGCCTGGCCGAAGCTCAACCGGAGATCGAGGGGCGCATCCGAAATGAGAAGCTGGAAGCCCGGTATCGGCAAATGAAGCTCGAGCACCACATTGTCATCGACCCCTCCTTTTTCGACGCCCCGGCCGAGGAGTTCGTTCCGTTTAAAGAAGAGGAGTGATGCGTTCTTCCAGTTTCTTCAGATCGTGGGTCTCCTCGTTCCTGCCCTCCACGAACCGACCCACGATGTTCCCCTTGCGATCCACCAGCACCAGGTAGGGGATGCTGAAGTTGGGCCGCTGGGGGGAGACCTTGACGTAATTGATTGCGATGGAAAAGTCGCCCAGGACGATCGGATAGGTCAGCCCGTATTTCTTGATGTAGGGCTCGACATCCTTGGCCTTTCCCCGATCATGGGAGATGCCCAGGACCACAAACCCCCGATCCTTGTACTTCCGGTAGAGCTTTTCCAGAAGCGGGTTGGTGCGCTGGCAGTCCGGACACCAGGTCTGAAAGAAGGCCATCAACACGACCTGCCCTTTCAGGCTGGTTGACTTGATGACCTGGCCATCCCAGGTGGGCAAGATAAAGTAAGGGGCGGGCTCCGTCTCCGCCTTCTTCTGCAGCGGCGCGGCAGAGGCGCCCGCTACGGCGTGCACGGCAATCGCCAGCCCAATCGCAAGAAACCACCGATTTCGCATCACCACCTCCTCCTTCCGATCAATCTCATAGCATAGCCCATCCCCCTGCCCCGGGCAACGCCGCCAACCGGTCCCATGCCACTGTTCCGATGCGCCGGACGTCCCCGTCTCAGCCCCTTGGCGCCAGACCCGTTTCCGGAGGCCCATGGTATACTCCCGGCGACGCACCCATCCCGGCCATGATGTGGATATCTCCTTGATCTTTCCATTCCCTCGTGGATTGAGAGCGCTCACTTCCTGTCTTGATCGAATCCGACTTCACCCTTAGCCACCCGAACCAACTGAAGGTCCGATGCACCCTCCGCGTCCCCGAGGGCAAGGGGACCGTCACTCCGGTCGTTGTGGCGCACGGATTTCTGGGCTTCAAGGACTGGGGGTTCTTCCCTTACCTGGGGCGGCGTCTGAGCGAGGCCGGATTCGCCGCCATCACCTTCAACCACGCACTCTCGGGAATTGAAGACAACCCCTGGAAGATTGACAATGCAGAGGGATTCTCCAGGAATTCCACCACCCAGGAACTGCGGGATTGGGACCTGGTAATGGATGCGCTGCTACTGGGAAAGATGCCGCTGGCGGGCAGAATGCGTCTGAATGCCGTTGGAGCGGTCGGTCACAGCCGAGGAGGAAGCTACGCCATTCTCCTCTCCCGACAGGTGCCGCAGGTAGCCTCGATCGTCACCTGGGGAGCCATTCGCAGCTTTGACCGATTCGATGCCGAAACACGCCGCCGCTGGCGAAACCAGGGATATCTGGAGGTCCCCAGGGAAGAACACGAAGCGCCTCTGCAAATGAGTGTGGCTGCTTTGGAGGCGCTGGAGCGCAATGATGGCCGCTTGGAGGTCCTGAAAGCGGTGAGAGAGTCCACCATTCCCATGCTGTTTCTGCACGGCCGCCGGGACCGACGGGTACCGTTGTCGGAAGGTGAAAGCCTGTGGCAACGCGCCGATCCTCAACTCTGCCGTTTCCATATCATCGAAAACGCCGGCCACACCTTTCAGACCCGTCATCCCCTGACGACCCCTTCCCTGCCTCTCCTGCAGGCGGTTTCCAGGACCATCGACTGGTTCGGAAACACCCTGCCACGGTAACCCCTCATGGCTCACCCGTCCAAGGCCCATCGGCGGACGTCGTCGAAGTGGCCGGCAAAATTCACGGACAGACCCTTCCTCAAGTAGTCCGGCAGTTCCTCATAGTCCTTGCGATTGCCTTCGGGAAAAATCAAATGGACCAGGCCGGCCCGCCGCGCCGCGATCACCTTCTCTCTGACTCCCCCGATCGGCAGCACCCGCCCGGTCAGGGTCAACTCTCCCGTCATGGCCAAACCTTGCCTGGCCGGCTTTTTCCGGATCAGCGAAACCAGGGCCGCGGCCATGGTGATCCCTGCAGAGGGGCCGTCCTTGGGAATGGCGCCGGCCGGAACGTGCAGGTGAACGAAGTGCCGGTCGAAAAATTCGACATCGTCCGACAGGTCCGCCACTCGCGACATGACGTAGGAGTAGGCAATTTCGGAACTCTCGACCATTACCTCTCCCAGTTGTCCCGTCTGCTTGAACCCCTTGCGCCGGCTGGCCACGGCTGTTGCCTCGACCTGCAGAGTCACACCGCCCAGGCTGGTCCAGGCCAGGCCTGTTACGACCCCGGGGGCATGCGGCGCCAGTTCGTCCTCCTTGTGGATGGGTTTCCCCAGGTAGGCTTCGATATTCCTTGGGGTGACGACAATCTTTCCGTGGGAGTCCCGAGACAACTCTAGCGCAGCCTTGCGGGCAATCTTCCTGATCAGGTTCTCCAGGCTGCGCACTCCGGCCTCGCGCGCATAGCCGTCGATCATGGCGACGAGCGCAGCCTTGCGAATACTGATCCGGGTCCGCGTCAATCCGTGGTTGCGGAGCGACTTGGGAACAAGATAGCGCCTCGCAATTTCCAATTTCTCTTCCAGGATGTACCCCGACAGCCGGATCACTTCCATGCGATCCAACAGCGGCAGCGGAATCGTATCGGTCCGGTTGGCCGTCACCACGAAGAGGACATTGGACAGGTCGAAGGGAACATCCAGATAGTGGTCGCGGAAACTGACGTTCTGCTCGGGATCCAGAACTTCCAGCAGGGCCGAGGCGGGGTCGCCGCGGAATGAAGCCCCGATCTTGTCGATTTCATCCAGCATGATGACCGGATTGGAGGTGCCGACAGTCTTCAGCGCCTGAATGAATTTCCCGGGCATCGCGCCGATATAGGTGCGGCGGTGCCCCTTGATTTCCGCCTCGTCTCTCATCCCCCCCAAGGAAAACCGATAGAAGCGGCGACCCAGTGCCGTGGCAATGCTCTTCCCCACCGAGGTCTTTCCAACCCCCGGAGGGCCTGCCAGGCAAATGATCGAGCCGGAGATATCTCCCTTCAACTTGCCGACGGCCATGAATTCCAGGACTCGTTCCTTGACGTCCTCCAAACCGTAGTGGTCCCGTTCCAGCACCCTTCGCGCCCGGCTCAGGTCATAGGAGTCCCGACTGTATTTCCCCCAGGGAAGCACGGTAAGCCACTCCAGGTAGTTGCGGGTCACCGTGTATTCCGGAGAGGTGGTCTCCAGAATCTTCAGCTTGCCCAGTTCGTCCTCGACCACCCCCTCGACTTCGGGTGTCAGCTTCAGCGACTGCAGGCGTTCCTCGAACTTCTCGATCTCGGTCGTCTTTCCTTCCTTCTCCAGACCCAGTTCTCTCTTGATCGCCTTCAGTTGCTCCCTGAGAAAAAACTCCCGCTGCTGGGTTGAAATCTTCTCCTCGATCCGGGTGGTGATCTTCTTTTGCAGCCGGGAGAGATCCACTTCTCTTCGCAGCAGGGTCAGAACCCGATCGATACGCCGGCGAACATCGAAGGTCTCCAGGACCTTCTGCAGTTCCCGGCCCTCGGCCGTGGTCAGGTGAGCCGCAAAGTCGGCCAATTTCCCCGGATCTTCCAGGCTGGATCGACTCAAGAACAGCTTGATGGCCTCGGATTGCAGCGGGTCCAGCTTCACCAGTTCCTTGAGGCTGGAGACTATCGCCATCGAGTAAGCCCTGAGTTCCAGGTTGACCGACAGTTCCGTGGCGTAGTGATAGTCCACCTGGGCAAACAGGCCCGTTTCTCCCAGATTCATGTCTCGGACGGTGAAGCGTTCCAGGCAATTGGCCAGCACGTGGGTGACTTCCGGCTCGATCTGGACGGCCTTGACAATCCTGGCCGCCACGCCGACCCGATAGAGGTTTTCCGGATTTTCCTCGGCCTCGGGATCTTTGAGGAGTATCAACCCCATGGTCTTATCCGAGGAATCCACCACCCGTTTCAGCGACGCCAGCGGCACCTTCCCGGTGACCTCCAGGGGAACGGGAAGTCCCGGGAAGAAAGGCCGCGGGCTCACTCCCAGGATCGGGATCCTGGCAGGCAGGAGCTTGGTGGCGAGCACCAGTCCGGAATCCCCTTGTCCGGATGGCCCGGGGTCGGACCCTCTGTCCGAACCAGGTTCTCTGCCGGGGTGATCGTCGTTGGGAATGGCGTCCTCGGGATCGGACATCGGCTTCCCGTCGCTCATCGACTTCCTCCACGCGTCAACTCTTGTATTCCCGGCCATCCACCGGATTTGGAGACAGTTCTCATCTTAGCAAGAAGTTCCCGGCTTGCCTGGAACAACCGAAAAAAGAGTTATCCACGACGGAGCAGGGCGAACCACGAATGGACACGAATGAACACCAATAAACTGACTGATGAGTAGTTGATTGGTGGGTGTGACAACCCACATCGAGGGGTGATCTACGAAGGCCAGGAAGTCATACCAGGGCAGCAAGGTTGCAGAAGCGTCTTGGTGCCGCTCGTCGATAGCGGAAGCCTATCGATATTCGTGTATATTCGTGTTCATTGGTGGTTCGTCTTCATTGACGATCAACTGTTTCTCCTCTCAATGGCCCCCAAGGCAGGGTGGGAGCCGGACGTGCCCAAGGCAACTGCAATCGGGACCGAAATGCAGGTAAATCTTCGCCGATGAGCACTGATCCCCCATTGACGGCAGGGCCGGAATCGATGCTTCCGGCGATTCTGGCTATCTCGGTAGCTCTTCTCACCCGCAAGATCTTCCTTGGATTGGGAATCGGCGTGGTCGCCGGCGCCCTTGTGGCCCAGGGAGGAGATCCCGGCAGCTCTCTGACAGCGATCTACCGCTATCTGTTCGCCGCCGTTTTCGACCAGAGTCATGCCGCCATCGTCATCTTTTCGTTTCTGGTCGCCGCCACCGCCAACATCCTGACCGACAGCGGCGCCGTTACGGCCTTGATTCTTCGAATGGGGAACCTGGGCAGCCGGCGCCGGAGTCTGATGGGAACAAGCTGGTTGGCCGGACTGGTCGTTTTTTTCGACGACTACGCCAACTGTCTGATTGTCGGAAAGTCGTTTGCCCCGATATTCGACCGCTGCAGAATCTCTCGTGAGAAACTGGCCTACATTGTCGATTCCACGGCTGCTCCCATCGCCTCGATTGCCGTCATTTCTACCTGGATCGGCTTCGAGCTGGAACTCATCGACAAGGCCTTGAAAGGCTTGCCTGCACCCGGCTCCGCATTCTCGGTCTTTCTTCAGTCCATTCCCTACCGCTTTTACAGCATTTTCACCCTGGCATTTGTCGCCTGCATTGCTCTCACCGGCAGAGATTTCGGGCCGATGGCCCGGGTGGAACTCCAGGCTGCCCGACGATCGCAGTCCCGACGGGATCCGCAGGAGCCCGCTGCCGATCCAAGGTTGGCCTGGCTTGCCTTGACCGCAATCGGCCTGCTCGTCCTGTCGACTGTCGCCACGCTGATTCTCAGTGGCTGGACCCGGACGGTCGGCGCCGGCCAATCGGCCACCGTTCTGGAGATCGTCGGGAACTCGGATCCCTTCCAGGCCATCCTGGTCGGCTCGACCGCCGCCTTCGCTTTTACCGTCGTGTCCTCTCTCAAATTGAAACTGCATTCGATGCCTCTGCTGCTGCGGTCCGTCGGCGGCGGATTTCGTTCCATCCTGGGAGCACTGACCGTTCTCTATCTGGCCTGGACGCTGGGCAATGCGCTCGAGGAAGCCGGAACAGCCACCTACTTTTCCTCACTGCTGCAGACCACGGTGCCTGCCTGGATCCTGCCCGGCCTGTCCTTTCTGCTGGCGGCCGGCACCAGCTTCTCAACAGGGTCCTCATTCGGCACCATGGGGATCCTGATCCCCATCATCCTTCCCCTGGGCGTCGCGCTGGGTCCAGGCAGCGATGGTGCCGTCCTCTACGCCGCCACCGGATCGGTCCTTGCCGGAGCCTCCCTGGGAGACCACATGTCGCCCCTGTCCGACACCACGGTCCTGTCAGCCGCGGGCGCCGGGGTCGACGTGGTCAGCCACACCCGAACCCAACTGCCCTATGCTTGCACCGTGGGGACCGTGGCTCTGTTTTTGGGTTACCTTCCGGTAGGCTTGGGGGTATCCCCCTGGGTATTGATTCCTTGCGGAGTGGTGGCTTGTCTGCTGGTCATCCGATTCCTTGGCCGGCCCCTTCCCGTTAAACGCGTTCCAGGCCCGCGTACTTGACCAGGAGCTTCTTCAGGCCGTGGCGGGGAAAGAGCACACTGAGCTTGCAATCGTCGCCCTCGCCCTGGCAACGGATCACCTTGCCGATGCCGTACTTTCGGTGACGAACAGTTTGTCCCTGCCTGAAGCGCCCCGATTCAACCTCCGTTTTCCTGGGAGCCAGGTCGATGCGCTTTCCCCGCTGCCTGTAGAATCGCCGAATGCTTTCGGCATCGTTGCAGGTAGGGCCGTCATAGCTCTTCCTGACTGACCTGGGCGCTCCCCAGGCTTTCTGCAGGAGTTCGGCCGGGATCTCGGAGATGAAGCAGGATGGCTCCGTCGGGTTGAAACTCTCGCCTCCCAGGAAGCGTCGATTCTTGGCCCGGGTCAACAGGAGCTTCCGTCGGGCCCGGGTCAGAGCAACATAACAGAGCCGGCGTTCTTCCTCGAGCCCATCCTGATTCAGCAGCGAGCGGCTGTGGGGAAAGAGGTCTTCCTCCAGTCCGGCCAGGCAAACGAGCGGGAACTCCAGTCCCTTGGCGCTGTGTATGGTCATCAACGTCACCCCGGCCTGCTCGTCGAAGTCGTCCGTGTCTGAAACCAGGGCGGCATGATCCAGGAATTCCCGCAGGGTTTCACGCCGTTTCCGGCTGTCCCGGGCTGCATTCACCAGTTCCTGCAGGTTCTCCAGGCGAGAGCGGGCTTCCTCGGTGTCCTCGGCCCGGAGCCACTGGTGATAGCCGGACTGATCCAGGATGATCTCGATCAAGTCCGGCAGCGGCCTGGTATCCAGCTCGCTCCTGAATTGCTGAATCTGCCTGTAGAAAGGAGTCAAGGCCTTCAAGGCCCTGGCAGGCAGGGTCTTCTTTTCCACCGCCTGCTCCACCGTCTCCCAGAGAGAGAGATTCGAACCCCGGGACTCCTTTTCCAGGGCGTCGACGGTTACCCTGCCGATGCCGCGCGGCGGCGTGTTGATCACCCGCAGCAGGCTGACTCGGTCGTGCGGATTCAGGGTCAGGCTGAGATAGGCCAGCAGATCCTTGATCTCCGCTCTCTGGTAAAAGCTGAATCCCCCCACCATTGAATACTTGACACCGAAACGCCGGCAGGCCTCTTCAAAATGGCGTGACTGGAAGTTGGTCCGGTAGAGCACGGCCATCGGCTCATTGCGTTCGGACCGCTGGTGGGCAAGGATCTGCTGAACGACAAACAGCGCCTCGGCCTCCGGGTCCTCGGCTTCGTAATACCCGATCAAGTCTCCCGCCACCTGGTCTGTCCAGAGGTTCTTTCCCTTGCGAGCCCGGTTGTGAGCAACCAGGGCGCTGGCGGCGGCCAGAATGGTCTTGGTGGAGCGGTAGTTCTGCTCCAGCTTGATCACCCGGGTCGCGGGATAGTCCTTCTCGAAGCTCAAGATGTTCCGGATGTCGGCGCCGCGCCAGCTATAGATGGACTGATCCTCATCTCCCACCACACAGAGATTCTGACGGGATTGGGTCAACAGTCGGATCAGCTCATACTGGGGTCGATTGGTGTCCTGGTACTCGTCCACCATCAGGTAGGCAAAACGTTCGTTGAGACCCAGCCTGACGTCCTCCTGGCCCCGGAGCAACTCCACGGTCTTCAGCAGCAGGTCGTCGAAGTCCAGCGCATTGGCTTCCCGCAGCTTTTTCTGGTAGAGGTCGAAGACCAGCGACAACCGCTCGCCCTTGGGGTCGTAGGCCTGGGCGTACACTTCCCGGGGACTCCGGCCGCGGTTCTTGGACTCGGAGATCCGGGAAAGGACCCATCGAGGAGAAAGAGCCTGGTCGGTCAACTGCAATTCCTTGAGGCAATCCTTGACCAGGGTCAACTGGTCTGCCTGGTCGTAGATCGAAAAGTCGCCGCCATAGCCCAAGCGGCCGATATTCGGACGCAGGACCCGTACACAGAAGGAGTGAAAGGTGGAGATGTGGGGGTTGGCGGCACGCCCGCGGCGCAACAGACCCTGAACGCGGACCCGCATCTGCTCGGCGGCCTTGTTGGTGAAGGTTACCGCCAGGATTCGATCGGCCCGGACCTTCCTGTTTTCAATCAGATGGGCGATTCGGTAGGTGATGACGCGTGTCTTGCCGCTCCCGGCTCCCGCCAGGATCAACAGGGGACCCTCAATCGTTTCGACGGCCCGCAACTGTTCAGGATTGAGCTGTGTTTCCAGTCGCAGCATGGAGTAACGGGACGGGAACGTCCCAAAACCTGGCAAAGGAGGGAGGTTTTGGCTCGACCGGCGGGAGGAAGGCGCCGCCAGGGACCCGGTTTCATTGTAGAAACCGGCCGGCAAAAAATCGAGCCTTGTTAATCAAAACCTGTTCCGAGCCTGCATAAAACCGTTGCCTGCGGAATTTTGTAAAAGGCTCACTCAATTTGGCTTTGCCGGACCGGGGTGGCCTCGCGGCGGAGATTACTTGTGCCAGAAGGCGGGAGTGAAAATGACCAGCACCGTGTAGAACTCCAGGCGCCCGGCCAGCATGCAGAAACTCAGAACCCACTTGGCGAAAGCCGGCAGCCCCCCATAGCCCTCGACTGGCCCCACGTTCCCCAATCCGGGACCGATGTTGAACATGGCCGCGGCCACGGCGGCGATACTGGTGAACACATCCACGCCGGAGGCCGCCAGCAGGATGCAACCCAGGAAGTTGACCAGAAAGGAAAGATAGACCAGATTCAAAAGGCTGCGGACGGCCGTTTCAGGAATAACCCCTCTGCCCACGCGGACCGCGAATACGCCTCGGCGCTCGACCATGCGTTCGAATTCGCGAATCACCACCTTGTAGAGCAAGACCATTCGAGAAGTCTTCAGCCCTCCTGAAGTCGATCCGGTACATCCCCCCATAAACATGAGCGCCAGCAGGATCAACTGCGGCAGGGGCAGCCATTGGGCAAAGTTGTCGGTGGTAAAGCCGGTGGTGGTGGTGATGGCCGTCACCTGAAAGAGGGCCCTTCTGAAGGCCAATGCCGGAGCGTAACCGCTCTTCAAAGCCAGGATGGCAGCGATCACAAGGCTGGACGAGAACACAATGAAAAGCAACGTCCGCAGCTCGAAATCGGAAATAAATCGCCTGGGACGACGTTCCACCCAAAGACGGTAGTGCAGAGTGAAGTTGATGCTTCCCAGCAACATGAACGCGACAATGATGCATTCGATCAGGGGGCTGTCGAATGCCCCGACGCTGGCGGTTCGGGTTGAAAACCCTCCCGTAGCCACCGTGGAGAAGGAATGGCACAAGGCATCGAAAGGATCCATTCCGGCCCAGCGCAGCGCCACGTACTCCGCCAGGGTCAAGAAAACATAGATCTTCCAAAGGGCCTGGGCGGTATGAGCGATTCGAGGCTTGAGCTTTTCCGACCTGGCTCCTGAAAACTCGGCCCGATACAACGCCATCCCACCCATACCCAGCAGGGGCAGAATGGCAATCCCGAGCAGAACAATCCCCATGCCTCCCAGCCAATGGGAGAAGCACCTCCAGAACTGCAGGTCCCGGGGCAGGCTCTCGATATCCCTGAGAATGGTTGCCCCGCTCGCCGTAAACCCGGAGGTGGCTTCAAAGAACGCGTCGGTGAAACTGGAGAAGTAGGCGGGAGAGAAGTAGAAGGGCAGAGCGCCGAAAAAGCTCACCGCCAGCCATACGCAAAAGACCAGCAGCAGCCCCTCGCGTCGGTTCAAGTCCGTGGAGGGGCGAGGAAGGCCGAAGAAGAGGGCGCTGCCGGTTCCGGCGGTGACCACGGCGGCATAGGCCAGCGGAGCCGGACCGCCATGACTCCAAAGGCTGAAGGCCAGAGGAACCAGCAGGGTGCCACCGAGAGCCAACAGGAACTGGCCCAGGATATAACCGAGGGCAGCGGGCCGTATCACACCCATTCCCTTCGGGCTTCGGCCAGGAAGGCCGACTCAAGCAGCGGAACGGTACTCTCCAGGGTACAGAAGATGACCCGGTCTCCCGCCTGAATGGTGGCTTCGCCCCTTGGGACCACCACCTCGCCGTTGGGCCGAGCGATGGCGCCAACGATGGCGCCGCGGGGTAGGCGGACCTCTCGCAGGCTTCGGCCGACGTATTTGGAGCCTTCGGCCGCAATCAACTCGATCGCCTCGGCCTCCTCCTCGCGAAACGTGGTCACCGAGAGCACCCGACCCTTGCGCACAAACTGGAGAATTCGGTCGACCGCCGCCAGGCGGGGGCTGACGGTCGTATTGATGCCGAGACGCTGCGCCATGGGGAGGTAGTTCAGCCGATTGATGAGGGCCACCACTTTTTTTGCACCCAGCTTGCGAGCCAGCAGGGAAGCGATGAGGTTGTCCTCGTCATCGTTGGTCATGGCCAGGAACGCTCCCGCGCCCTTGATGTTCTCTTCCGCCAGGATCGATTCGTCGGTACCGTCCGCGTGGAGGACAACCGTCTTGCGAAGTATCTGGGAAATCTTTTCGCAGCGGGCGATGTCCCGCTCGAATAGTTTTACCGTCACACCCCGGGGTTCCAACAATTCGGCCACCCGGATGCCTACCTGCTTGCCTCCCACAATGTAGACCCGGTCGAGGGACTCCTGTGTTTGAAGCCCCATGAACTGACACACGGGCTCCAGTTCGTCGGCCGTGGTGACGATGTAGACATGGTCTCCCGGTTTCAGAGCCTCGGCTCCATGCGGAACGATGACCTGTTGCCCCCGGAATATAAGGGCAATCAGAGAATTCTTGGGCGGCCCGGCGCGGTCCAGGTCCTCGACCGTCTTGTAGGCAACCCAGCTCGTCTCATCGATATTCATCCCAAAGAGTTTCACCCGACCCTCGGCAAAGTCGATCACGTCGGAGACGCCGGGCAGGCGCACCACGCGCAAGATGCGGTCGGCAATCTCGGTCTCCGGGTGAATGATCAGGTCGATGTGCAGTCCGGCTCTTTGGAGAATTCTCCTCCAGTAGTTGACTTCGTGTGTGCGGAGCCTCGCCACCTTGAACTTCACGTCGGACTCCACCGAAGCGATCAGACAAACCAGGACGTTGATCTGATCCTCGCTGGTCAGCGCAATCAGCATTTCGGCGTTGCGAATATCCGCCTCGTGCAGAACACGTATGCTGGCGGCGTTGCCCTGAATCACCTTGGCATCCAGCGTTTCCTCCAGTTGACGGCAGCGGTCCGGGTTCTCCTCAACCAGCACCACCTCGTTACCCTCGCGAATCAAGCGCGTGGCAACGAGCGAAGCGGACTGTCCGCCCCCGGCAATCAGGATCCTCATGGCCTTGAGAAATGTCTTGGGAAGATCACCAGCAACAAGACGTCTGCCTGGTTGGAGTCGAGCACAACTCTCCGGATTTGAAAGGTAGTGTCACACCCTGAACATATATTGAGGAATGCCGGCGAGGAATGTCAAGGACTGTCAGGGGAAGCCATTCCACCGGCTAGCCCGCATTTCTCACCAGGGGGCATGCCCTGGTTTGTCTTGCCATTTCCTGAAGGGACCCACAACGTATTGAATAGACACAGTCCCTATCAAAACAGGTGCGTCCTGTTGAGAAATGCGGGCTAGAGGCGGATGTTGTAGAGATAGGTGAACTGGAGGGTGAGACGATCCTTCTTGAATGCTTCGGGAAAGTTGGGCAACGGCTCCGAAAGCTTCAGGGAGGAAATCGCCGCCCGATCGTAGGGGGAAAAGTTGGAGCTGCGCACGACTTCCAGATCTTCCAGACTGCCGTTTCTCCGGACGTCGAACACAATCACCACCACCCCTTTGAGCCCGCTGCGGTACACCTGGGGAATCACCGAGTACCAGTTGTTGCGAACCCTGTAATAGACCGCCGTCAACCAGGGCCCGAAGTTGACCCCTTGGGTATCCGAGAGGATCGTGGGACGCTCCACCGAGAAGTCCGGCTGGCGCCGGCCGAAGTCGGCCCCTGTCCGACTATCGCCCGGGCCTCCCCTGCTTTGCCGGCTACTGATGCCCCGACCTACCTCGGAACCTGGCGCCGTCCCTCCCGGGAGCCGCAAACCTGCATAGAGATCCTTCAGGTTCGACTTGAGGGCCCTCTCTTCGGGGGCGGCTGCAAAGGGGCTGGTTGAGTCGATTCTGCCGGTTTCCCCGGGGCTCCGCGCTGCGGATTGCCCATCGGCTTCCTCGCGCAACGACGGTTGAGGGTCGGGAGGTCGCGGTTTTGAGGGTCGGGGCACGGAGGAACCGGTCTCGGGGTCCGGAGGTTCGGAGTGTGCGGCGGTCTCGGGTTTTTCAGCCTCCCTGGGGCCGGGGTCGGGTACCGGAACCCGAAGAGCCTCGGAGTTGACCTTGGGGGGCTGGGGCCGAAGCATCCGCTCTCTCTCGGGAACCTTCGGCCTGACCGCGGGAGGCGCCGTAAGGACTTCCTCATATTCCCTGGGGAGAGCCAGAAACCCCAGCCGTTTGGCTTTGTCCCGATCCCCGGGTTCGGGGGGAGGGGGTTTTGGCAGGATGTCGGGACCCAATGCCACCCAGAGGACAACCGACAGGTGAGCCAGGAGCGACATCAGAAAGGCTTCACGCGTTCTCTGACCGGACTTCTCCTCGGAATCTGGCGAGAACAACCAACGCAGTTCGTCCTTCTTCATGATTCGGAACCTGCTTCCGACCAGGGCCGCCGGGGAGGCAGCGAGAGCCTGTTGGCGTGCTCCTCAATCTCCATTGCCACCCGATGAGCCAGGGCCAGGGCCGCCCTGCTGCTCTCGGCCGAGACCGCCGGCGGCCTCCGGGTCCGAACGGATTCCAGGAATGATTCCAATTCGGCCTTGAGCGGTTCCGTCCTTGCCGTTTCGATCCTGCGAGGCAGAATGAGGGGGGGCTCACCCGCCGGTCGATTCTCGACACTCAGCACCACCACGTCCTGCCGCGAGAAGTCCAGGGAAACGTATTGGTTTTTCTGAAAGAAGCGCAGCTTTCGAACCTTTTCGGTACTCACCCGGCTGGCGGTCACGTTGGCGACACAGCCATTGGCGAATTCTATTCTGGCGTTGGCGATATCCACCTTGTCGGTCAAAATGGGCAGGCCGACGGCACTCACCCGTTCCACGGGGCTGGCGACGAAATCCAGAACCAGGTCCAGGTCGTGAATCATCAGATCGGAAACCACATCGATATCCAGGCTGCGCGCGGTAAAAACCCCCAAACGATGCACTTCGAAAAAAAGGGGGGTCGTCAATAACTTGCGGGCTTCCAACACCGCAGGATTGAAGCGCTCCAGGTGACCGACCTGCAGGATGCGGCGGCGCCGACTTGCCGCTTCGATCAAGGCATCGGCCTCCGCCAGCGAGGAGGCGATCGGCTTCTCCACCAACACGTCGACTCCCCTGGCCAGGAGGTCGATGCCGATCGATGCATGCTCCCGAGTGGGGGTGGCCAGAGTCACGGCGGAGACTTGATCCGATAGAGCCCGGTGACTGTCGTAAGCCCGGGTGGAAAACTCGGCGGCAACCGCTCGTGCCGTCTCCAGGTTCTTGTCCACCACTCCAACGAGCTCAACGTCCGCCAGTTGGGAGAGAACCCGGACATGCTGTCTTCCGAGGTAGCCCGTCCCGATGACCGCTGCCTTGACCTTGTCCATAGGCGGATCCACTCGATTTCATCAAGCCCGCCGGCCGAAATGGCGCTGCTCCCCGCGAACCGGCCTAATCCTGGGGATCGAAGGCAACGATGGCAATCCGATGCCGATCGGCGACACTGATCAGTTCCATTCGATCCAGCAGCAGCGTTTTCCGAGCGTCAATGGCCAATGCCGACGCACGAACCTCGGCCATCAACCGAAGGGTGGGTACTCCGACGACCGGAACGTCGAAGCGCATGTCCTGCCGGGGCTTGCTGACCTTGATGACCGTGACCGGCTGATTGCCGGTAAGGCCGGCGGCCCGGCGAATGGCAGCGTCGGTACCTTCCATGGCTTCCACGGCGACACAGGCCTGGTTCCTTACCACCACCGATTGACCGATATCCATGCGAGCCATCTCCTTGGCGATCGCCCGACCGTAATGAATGTCTTTGATCTCCGAATCGCTGGGCGACCGCCGGGTCAGCACCCCGGCCCCCGGAATCAGCGGTTTCAGGAACGCGGTGGAATCGATCAAACGGATCCCTTCCTGCTCCAGGACGTCCGCAACCCCTCCAATCAAGGAGTCGGTGTTCCTGGAACCCAGACTCATCAGGAGTTTGAAGAGCCGTCGGTCCGGCACGATGGAACTGAAGATCTGCTTGTGCTGAACCTGACCCGCCATCAATGCCTGATCGACCCCTTCCCGCTTCAACAGTTCGATCAGCTTCCCAAGCTGGCCCAGGCTTATCCAATGGGTCTTGTAGCCCAAGTCGGCAATTCGCGGAAAGGCTTCCTCCTTGATAGCCACCACCACCACCTCCACGCCCAGGCTGCGCGCAGCCTCCAGCACCAGGAAAGGAAACTGGCCATTGCCGGCAATAAGGCCGTAGCGGCGCCGGTTCCGAATCAAGGCTTCCTTGCGGGGAGTGCTCGAGTCCGACGGAGGGTCGGGGGCTCGCTGTTCGCGGGGCATTGGATTCACCGACAGCTCTCCGACGGCTCGGGGCGGAAACGGGCACAAGTGTTCCGGGGATGGGGAAGGAGCGTCACAAGCTGCCGGCTCACTTGATGATCCCTCGTTCGCTGGTCTGAATGAAATCGATCAGTGCCTGTACTTCCGGGTGGCCAGCGAGTTCCTGCTCGAGTTGATCCAACGCCTGGGAGGTATTGAGTCCGGATTTCAGAAGTACGCGATAGGCGGCGCGAATCGTCCTGATGGAATCTTCCGAGAATCCGCGTCGCTCCAGGCCGATGACGTTGACGCCATAGTTCTTGGCCTCCCTGGCGCTCACCGTCTTGGAATAGGGGAGGACGTCCTTGGTGATGACGGAGTAGCCGCCGACGAATCCGTAAATGCCCACCCTGCAATACTGGTGAACCCCCGAAAACGCCCCGATGGTGGCATGGTCGGCGACCGTGACGTGCCCCGCAAGCGTGGCTGCATTGGCCAGCAGAACGTGGTTTCCCAGGGAGCAGTCATGGGCGATGTGGCTGTAGGCCATGATGAAGTTGTGATTCCCGATCGCCGTCCGTCCCCCTCCGCCGGTCGTGCCCCGATTGACCGTGACATACTCCCGAAAGGTATTGTGGTCGCCGATCACCAATTCGGTTCGCTCCCCCCGATACTTCAGATCCTGGGGTGGAAACCCGATGGAGCAAAAGGGAAAGAAATGACAGTGCGCCCCTGCACGGGTTGGCCCTTGAATAACGGTGTGGGCATCCACCCGACAGTGGTCTCCCAGAACCACGTCGTCTTCCAGGATCGCGTAGGGGCCGATGGACACCGCTTCGCCCAGGGAGGCCTTGGAGCTCACCACCGCCGTGGGGTGAATGCTCATTGATTCCCTCGTTCCACAATCGTGGACAAGATCTCGGCTTCAGCCACCCGGGTCCCATTCACAAAGGCTTCACCGCGAAGCTTTCCCAGCCGCGGTTTCAACCGCAGCACCTCGACCGCCAACTCCAAGCGGTCCCCGGGAATCACGGGCCGGCGAAATCGAGCCTTGTCTATTCCGGAGAAATAGACCAGCTTCTTTTCCCGATCCGGAATCTCGCGAAGCACCAGGACGGCTGCTACCTGGGCAATGGCCTCGATGATGAGCACTCCCGGCATGACGGGAGTGCCAGGGAAGTGGCCGCTGAAGAAGTGTTCGTTCACGGTCACGTTCTTGAGGCCGACGATTCTCCTGCCGGGTTCCAGCTCGGTGATGGCATCCACCAGCAGGAATGGATAGCGGTGCGGAATGATCTTTTGTATCTGATTGGAGTTCAAGAGCATCGGTCTGACCCCGAGTCTGATGTCACCCAGTGTGAAGGCGCAAGAGAATATAGCACAGGCTTCCTCGGACTCTTGACTGAAAGGGAGTTCGGGTTGAGCTGCCGTGCAGTGTTCACCGCCACCGGCTCGAACGCGGGCTTCGCCCATATCACACCGACTCCCTACTTCGGGCGGTGTGGCAGAATCGGAGCCTCAGGCGTATTTGATGCGGTGGGGGACGAAGTCCGATGCAACAGGGGGACAGGACATCCCCCTCCGGAAGGACTGTCTTCGTGACAGCGCGACCCACTATTGGGCAGGTGCGGGACTGCTGGGGGAGGTCTGAGACAGGTTGAACCGCTTGATGATGTCGGAGGTGATGTCTACCGAGTTGTCATTGAACAGCACCTGGCTGTTCTGGCTGGATGAATTCAGAATCAGGTAGAAGTTGTTCTCCGCCGCATATTTTTGAACCTCGGCGGCTATTTTTCTGCCGATCCGGCTGTAGATATCGGTCCGGAGTTGATTGAACTCCCGCTGAGCGTCCTCGGTAGCCCGCTGGAAAGAAATCTGCTTTCTTTCCAGGTTCCTGGCGAGGGCCGCTTGCGCCTCCTGGTTCAAGGTGGCTCCCTGACGTTGAATCTGGCCCTGCAGATCCTGGATTTCCTTCTGCTGCTTGGCGAACTCCTCCTGCTTGGCATCCACTTTCTTCTGAAGATCGGCCATCGCGGCCTTCCCCTCCTCCGACTCGAAGATGGCGCGGTCTATCTGGATGACTCCCACCTTTACCATCTCCTGGCCGCGGATCTGCGATGGACCGATCAGTCCAAGCAGAAGAACAGGCAATAACGCGGTGATCCCTCGATGCTTCCTGGTCATGACACACAGACTCCTTATCACTGTTTTTGCATTGCTCAACCCAAATGATACGGCCCTAGCTTACCAGTCCTTTCACTATATTTGAAGGGCCACCAGGATAATCTATTCATCGGTGACCAGGGGAAGATCGACCGGGGCCGCCACCAGGAACCCTCCGGTGCGCTCGGTGCTGGTGATCAGAGCCACGGCGATCAAGGGCTGCACCGTGGCGGAATCGATCTCCAGCGGACCGGAACTGCTCCCCAGACCGAGGTCGCCGAAAACATCGTCGGTTACATGAAAACCGTTGGGGGGAATCTGGATGCCGCCCATCAAACCGGTCTCTTCGCCGGTTTCCCTGTCCCTGGCCCGAATCCGGGCGGCCGCGCTGAGGCTGCCCAGGTTCATGATGACCAGCCTGGTGCGGAAACGTCCCTGGTTGGTGGAAGAGCTGAGCAGCAGTTTGGGCGAACCCCTGGCAACCCCGACCTGCATGGAGGGATCCTGGGTCTGGTTGTCGATCAGGGAAACAAAGCTGTTGAAGGGCCGGTCGGAAATCACCCGCAACGAGCCGGAGGTGTCGGTGACTGAACTGGCCCCCATCACGAACCTCAGGACGTGGTTGATCTGCAGGAAACCTCGAGGTCCCAGCGTGGCCGTACGCTCCCGGCTGCTCTCCCCCTCCTGATTCCCCCAGCTTATGGAAACCGTGGCTTCCTGTTCGTCCAGGTTCCGGATTCCAAGATTGGTCCGAAATTGCGAGGTGTCCGAGACCAGGGGATAGTAATTGACGAATCCCATGGACACGATTTCGACGGCATCGCGGTGAGGATTGGCCACCAGAAGGGTATTGTCGTTGGGATTGGCGGAAATGTGATGGGGATTGTTACCCACGAAAATCGACGGGGTGGTGATCTTGCGAAGGGTGCCCGGATCCATCAAGCTGAACGTTCTTGTCTCGGGCAGCAGGGCGGCGACCAGGCCGGTCTTGGGGTTGATGGCGACGGACCTTGGAGCGGTGTTCAACGGCACCAGGCCCGCCAGAGTGGCCGGGAGGCCGGAGGTGTCCAACACGGCAACGGCCCGGCCGGGGCCAACGGCAACCGCGGCAAATTCGAGTTCGGCGCTTATCGCAACTTCCAGGGGCCCGCTGCCCAGGAAGATGCTGCCCACCCTGGTGGCGATGTTCCGTTCGAGGTTGTAACGGACCATCTGCAGGCTGGCGTCACCGTGAGTGGCCACCAGGGCCAGGTCGTTCTTCTGGTCGTAAGCGACGCTGATGGGGTTGATCCCGACCTGGATCGGCGCCGGCAACACCGCGGTATTGGTATTCAGATCCAGCAACTGCACGCTGTTTCCGTTCACCAGGGCGATGATGGCGATGTTGTTCTCGGTGTCGATGGCGACGCTCCGTGGTGAAGACTTGGCCCCTCCGATCGGAACCACGGCTTCGGTGGCCCGGCACTCATTGTCAATGTCATCGTCATCGTCTCTGGCCAGGCACTCATGATTAAGATTGACGATGGAGACATTGTCGCTCCCGGTATTGGCAACCACCGCCTTTCCGGTGACTTCGTTCACCGCCACCGCCAGGGGAGATACCACCGGCATGGGCTGGCCGTCACCATCCATGAACGGATTGCCGTTGCCATCCACATACAGTGGGATTCTCTTGTAGGTAGGAGCCGCCTTGCTCAGGTTGACCACGTACAACTCTCTGGAGTCCCGACCCACCACCAGAGCCTCATTGGTGGCCGGCCTCACCAGTGAATAGACCGGAAAGGTGCCCGGAGAGAAGAGCACCTCCTGCGCCCGCCCGCCCTGAGGGCCGCACACCACCAGCAATATCAAGAACCCGAAGAAACGCTTCATGAAGGAGTATCCTTGGATGACAGTCGTGCCGGTGAACTCAGAACGTCCGACCCACCGAGAATTTGATGTCGCTGCGCTTTTCGAAAATAATGGGGATCGGGGCGGCTCCGGTTGGATTGGGCACAAACTCGTTGAACCGCAAGGGGTTGTATCCGAATATCAGGCGGAAGGGCGCGTTGACCACCGGCATGATGATCTGGAGCTCGACCCCCGTGCTGGCCCTCCAGTCGTCGGTGCCCGGGATGACCTGCACTTCCTCCCCGGCTCTGACGGGCCGGAAGGCTCCATCCTCCAGCACCACCAGCCCCGCGGTGGAATTGTCGGCGATGGTCAGGGCCGCCCGCCTCATCACCCAGGATCTTCCGATATCGAAAAAGGGCGCCAGCGTGACCGGACCCATGATCGGAATTCGATACTCCAGGTTGTAGACCACCTGGGTGTCCCCGCCAACGAATTGAAAGCTGCTGAAATAGCGGGGTTCCTGCCTCGTCAGATTCTGACCCGTAAGGGGATCGATCTGGGGGGTGCCGTCCGGATTGAGCACGGGCACCGTTTCCGACCTCTCGAAGGTCGTCAGGGCCAGCGGGCTGATGAGGCGAATATCGAAACCGCGAATGCTGTCCTCGCCACCGATAAACTGCCGGTCGAAGACGGGAGGCTGCAAGCCGTCGAAGCCGCTGACGAAGGAAAACAGGCCGCGCATTCCGATGGTGTTTCTGCCCTTGTTGACCGGCTTGAACCACTTGGCTTCCACCGTGGGCCGTACAATGTTGGCTCCTCCCCTCAGCACCGGTCCGCCGGTGAACTGCAGGTACAGGGACAGACTCTTGCCCCTGGTGGGCTGAAAGGGGTTGTTGACGGTGTTGTAGGTGAGCGACGGGGTGATGGTGCTGCGCACCAGGCCCTCGAAAGCCGTCCGGCCGGAAAAGCGGTCGGCGGGCCAGAGCGCGCTGAAGAAGGACTGGTTATCATCGGAGCTGAACCCGGTCGAGGACTTGTCCAATCCGTAGCTCATGCCGAAGTGGGTGAAGGGACGGACCGGGTAGCTGGCGAAAGTGGTGAACCCGGTGCTGTTCTGGGAGAACAGCTCCGAGCCCAGCGGCACCAGCCCGCTGAAGAAGCCCAGGGTGTCGGCCTCGTGAAAGCTGTAACGTCGATGGAACACAGTAAATCCGGTAGTCAAGGGCCGATCGCGGAAGTAGGGCTCGGTGAAGCTCAGGACATACTGGGAAGCTCGAGTCCCCCCCTGGGCCTGGATGCTGATGGACTCGCCGTGCCCCATGAAGTTGTTGGTGGAATATCCGGCCCCGATGAAACTGCCGCCAAAGCCGCTGGTGCCTCCCGAAAAGGAGATTGAATTCTTGCCCTTTTCCTTCACCTTGAGGACGACGTCGACCTCTCCGGTCTTTTCGTCTCCAGCGGTGGGATCGGGCGTGATCTCCGCGTCTTCCTCGGCCTTGAGCTCGTCGAAGTACCCGAGCTGGTTCAACCTCAGGACACTCACGTCCCACAACTGCGTGTTGAAAATCTCGCCTTCCCGCACCAGGACTTCCCGCCGGATCACCTTGTCCCTGGTGGTGGTGTTCCCCACGAAATCCATGCGCCTCAGGAAAAATTGCTTGCCTTCTTCGAAGTCGAAGACGACGTTGACCACCTTCTCGAGCTCGTCCACCTCCTGTCTCGGGATCGGAGTCCAATTGATGTAGCCCCTGGAGCCGTAAATCTTCTTGAGGTTCTCGAAACCCTCCCGGATCAGCTCTCCGTTGAAGACCTCGCCTTCCTTCATTCCGAGCACCCTCAACAGGATCTTGTCGTCGAACAGGGTATTGCCGGTGAACTGCAGGTCGCCGACCATGTATTGATCGTTCTCCTCCAGGTCGACGTCAATGAAGACCCGCTTCGCCATCTTGCGCCTGAAGGGAATCGGGAACCAGGACCACCGCTTTACGTCCCGCACCTCGATCCTGGGCTCCTTGATCAGGAGCTTGATGTGGCCCTTCTCGTGATACTTGGCGCGGACCCCCAGTTCCAGCGAACCCTCCAACCTGCGCTTCTCATACTTGGCTTTGCCGGTCCAGAAGGAGATGAACCCGGTCTCCTTGATGAACTTCATCGACTTGCGGAGTTCCTTGTCCGAATAGACGGTGTTGCCGTGAAAGTTGATCTTCTCCACCTTGACCTTGGGGCCTTCCTCGATCACGAAGGTGAGAAGCTTGGAGTTGGGGGGGACATCCTCCGCCTTGTAGCTGATCTCGGCGTACTGGCGGCCCTTTTCGGCCAACAGATCCGTCAAGACCACGATGGCTCGCTGAATCTTGGTGGGATCGAAGGGAGTTTCAATCCCGATACCCACCTTCTCTTCCTGGTACTTTTCCAACACTTCGGTCTGAGTGGCCGATTTCAGACCCTCATATTCGATACTCCGGATCATGGGCCGTTCCTGCACCCAGAAGATCACGATCTTGCCCCGATCGCCGTCCTCCAACTCGATCCGAACGTCGTCAAAGTACCCTGTCTCCCAAATGGTCCGAAAGTCGCGCCGCAGCAATGCCCGATCCAGAAAGTCGTTGGGCTTGGAGAGAACGTGGAATTTGACCGTTTCCTGGGGAACCCTTCTGGTTCCTCGCACTTCTATGTTTTCAATTATTTCTCTCGTCTGAGCCCAAGACTGCCCCTGCCATCCGCCGAGTGCCCACAGGAGCGCCCCGCACGCAACGAGGAGTTTCTTACCCATTGCTGCCTCCACCACGCGGCTGAACGAGAACGTGCATCTTTGCCGGAAGCCCTTGGAAACGAATGTAGGATGCGGATTGGGGGGAATTATTTGTATAGCAGAGAGGTCTCAATGATAGTTTTTTTCAGATCACGGTAGTAAAGGCCCTTATCCACCTCGTAGATCTCGATTTCAGAGCCCGGCTCGACATCTCCCTGAATGAGGGCTTCGGATAGCGGGTCCTCCACGTACCGTTGCAGGGCCCGACGCAGAGGCCTGGCTCCGTATGACCGGTCATGGCAGGTTTTTTCGAGGATCCAACGCGTGGCGTCGGGGGTCAGGGAGATCTTGACGTTCTTGGCCACCATGCTGGCATTGATCTGATTCACCAACAACTCGACGATCTTTTCCAGGTCATCATCCGTCAGCGAATTGAAGACGATGACCTCGTCCAGGCGGTTGATGAATTCCGGATTGAAGGCCTTCTTGACCTCGGAGAGAACCATCTCCTCCATCCTGGCCTCGTTAACCTCCCGGTTGGTGCCGTGAAATCCGAGCTGATGTTTCTTCTCCAGGAACCGGGCCCCCAGGTTGGAGGTCATGATGATGATGGTGTTCTTGAAGTCGACCGTATTGCCAAGCCCGTCGGTAAGCTGTCCGTCCTCGAATACCTGGAGCAGGATGTTGAACAGATCCTGATGGGATTTTTCGATCTCGTCGAGCAGGATGATGGAATAGGGCGCCCTCTTGACCCGCTCGGTCAATTGCCCTCCCTCTTCATACCCCACGTAGCCCGGCGGTGACCCGATGAACTTGGAAACCGAGTGCTTCTCCATGTACTCCGACATGTCGAACCGGATCAGGGCCTTCTCGGTGCCGAACAAAAAGTGCGCCAGGGAGCGGGCCACCTCGGTCTTGCCCACGCCGGTGGGGCCGAGGAACAGAAAGGAACCCACCGGACGGTTGGGACTCTTGAGCCCGGCCCGAGACCTGCGTATGGCCCTGGCCAGGGCCCCGATGGCCTTGTCCTGGCTGATGACGCGCTTGTGAAGCTCCTCCTCGATGCGCATCAGCTTGGCCATCTCCTCCTCCTTGATGGCCGTCACGGGAATGCCCGTCCACTTGGCGACAACGCTCTCGATGTCTTCCCTGGTCACCGTTCCGCCGCCGGAGTCGTCCAGGTTGAATTTTTCCTGGATCGACCGCAGGTGCTCCAGGGCAATGCGCTCCTCGTTGCGATAGATCTCCGCCTTTTCGAACTCGTGGTTGGAGATGGCCGACTCCATGCGGGACACGATCACCTTGATCTTTTTCTGTATCTCCGTCATCTCCTTGGGAAGGCTGTCCTGGCGCAGCTTGACCCTGGCTCCGGCCTCATCGATCAAATCGATGGCCTTGTCGGGCAGGAAACGATCGGGAATGTAGCGATTGGCCTGATAGACGGCGGTTTCGATAGCCGCGGAGTCGTAGCTCAACATGTGAAACTTTTCGTAGCGCTCCTTGACCCCGTTGAGAATTCGTACCGCTTCCTCTTCCGAGGGAGGCGGCACCTTTACGGCCTGAAACCGTCTTTCCAGCGATCTGTCCTTTTCGATGGACTTGCGGAACTCCGACGGCGTGCTGGCGCCGATGCACTGGATCTCGCCGCGGCTCAATGCCGGCTTCAGGATGTTGGCGGCGTCCAGCGACCCCTCCGCCGAGCCGGCGCCCACCAGGGTGTGCAGCTCATCCACGAACACGACTGCATTCCGATTCTCGATCAGCTCCTTCATGATCGTCTTCAGCCGTTCCTCGAACTGGCCCCGATACTTGGTGCCGGCCACGATGAGGGAAAGATCGAGAGCCAGAATTCGCTTGTCGGCCAGATAGCTGGGGACTTCGTTCTCGACGATGCGTTGCGCCAGGCCCTCGACGATAGCCGTCTTGCCCACACCGGGCTCGCCGATCAGAACCGGATTGTTCTTGGTGCGCCGGCACAGGATCTGGATCACCCGTTCGATTTCATTCTCTCGCCCCACCAGAGGGTCCAACGTCCTCTCAATAGCCAACTGGGTCAAATCCCGACTGAATTCCGACAGCAGCGGCGTTTCCTTGGACCGGCTGACCACGGGCTTTTCCGAGTGGGTGCGACTCAGTTCCTCGCGGATCGAAGTCAACTTCAACCCACGTTCATGCAGAATCTCCGCTGCCAGGCACTTGTCTTCGCGAAGAATGCCCAACAGCAGGTGTTCGGTTCCGATATGCCGGTGGCGCAGGCGTTCAGCCTCGTCGGCCGCAAAGGTGAGGATGCGCTTGCATTCCGTACTCAGGGGAAGGTCGATCGACGTCGGCACCTTCTCCCGAATAATGGTTCGTCCCTCGATATCCTTCTTGATGGAATCGATGGAAGAGTGAGAGCGCAGGAAGCGGTTGGTCAGGCCCTTGTCCTCCCGCATCAGACCCAGGAGAAGGTGTTCGGTCTCGATGGAGGGGCTTCCGAATTGGCTGGCCTCGTACCGAGCGAAAAAGATCACCCTCCTGGCTTTTTCGGTGTATCTCTCAAACATGAGTACCGCTCACGGCTTCCAGAATGCCGTTCTCCAGCATCAGAATTCGGTCGCACTTGGAGGCTATTCTAGCATTGTGCGTGACAACGATGGAAGTATGTTTTTTGTCGCGTTGGATCTCGCGAAAAAGCTCGAAAACCCTTGTCCCTGTTCGGCTATCGAGGTTTCCGGTGGGCTCGTCGGCCAGCACCAAACGAGGCTGATTCACCAGGGCTCGAGCGATGGCGACCCGCTGCTGCTCGCCTCCCGACAACTCCCCCGGACGATGATGCAGCCGCGTTTCCAGACCCACCCGGGCAAGCATTTCCTTCCCTGTTCGTTCGTCCCCGTAGGCGCCGGAAATCCTTTGCGGCATGCTGACGTTCTCCAGCGCCGAGAACTCGGGAAGCAAGTTGTGAAACTGAAAGACAAACCCCACCGAGGACCTGCGGAATTGCGCCAGGCCTTCGGCGTCCAGATCCTGCAGGTCATCCTCCCCGAATCGAACCGACCCGCTTGTGGGGCGATCCAAGGCGCCCAGGATATGGAGCAACGTACTCTTGCCGGAACCCGACTGGCCGACCACCGCAACCATTTCTCCCGGACTGACCGCCAGGTTCAGCCCCTTCAGCACTTCCAGGCGCTGTCCCGGCATGAAATAGAACTTGTCCAGATCCCGGACAACCATGGCAGGCGAGAAACCCCGGGCGCCGGCTCCATGGCCGGCGTCGGAGCCGCGGGCCGGTCCGGGCCTTTCCCTCGGAGTCGGCCGGGGTGAATCGCTACTCATAGCGCAACGCCTCCACCGGGTTCAGTTCCGCCGCCCGCCCCGAGGGATAAAGGGTAGCCAGAAAGCTGACCATGATGGCGGACGCCGCCACCACGACTCCGTCAGCCACCGACAGGTTGAAGGGAACGTGAGTGATGGAATAGATATCGGCCTGCAGCCGGATCAACCGGTACCGGTCACAGATCCAACAGAGGGCGTAGCCCAGAATCAGCCCCCAGACCGAACCGACGACGCCGATGGTCACCCCCTGAAGGACAAAGATCTTTCGGATGGCTTTGCGGGTTGCTCCCATGGACATCAGCACGGCGATGTCCCGGGTCTTTTCCATCACCATCATGGTGAGGGTCGTGATGATATTCAAGGCCGCCACAAAGACGATCAGGCCGATGGTCACCACCATCACCAGCCTCTCCAGGCGCAACGCCTCGAAGACGGGGCGGTTCAGCTCCTTCCAGTCGATGGTCTCAAAGCCTTCGCCCAGGACCTGCTTGATCTGCAGGGCGATGCGGTCGACCTGGTAGATGTCATCCACTCGGCACTCGATCACCGAGACCCGCCGGCCGGTCCCCAGTGCTCTCTGGGCCGAGGGAAGCGCGGTAAAGGCCCATTGGGCATCGAAGTCGTACAGCCCTGACTGAAAGATGGCAACCACCTCGAACCGCCGCCTGAGGGGAAACTCTCCCAGCGGGGTCAGGGAGGTCTCATCACTGAACACGCTGACCGTGTCCCCGACCAGAAGACCCAGGCGTTCGGCCAGGTCGACCCCGACCGCCAGGCGGTCCCCCATCCGGCCCTCTTCGCTACCGGCCAGTCGGCCCAGGTCCCCTTTGCGAACCTGGAAGAATTGGCCTCGCACCAGGGGATCGTCGACGGCAATGCCTTTCAGCATGACACCGTCCTGACGCGAACCCGTGCTCATCAGCACCGGTCCGTACAGGGCCGCCGAAGCGCTGCGGATGCCCGGGACCTCTCGAATCCTGGAGGTCAGTTCCTCGGGATTCCCGATGCCCTCACTGCCGAGGACCGGCTTGACATTGAGATGGGCCGTGCCCCTGAGCAATTTGTCCTGCAGATTTTCACGGAATCCGGAACTGATGGACAGGGCCACGATCATGGCGGCTACCCCTGCCGTCACACCCAGGATGGAAATCAGGGTCACCACGGAGATGACCGTCTGCTTGCGGCGCGCCCGCAGATAACGCCAGGCGACAAACCACTCGAACGTCTTCATTGGGGCTTCTTTTCCGGACGCAACAGGGGAAAGAGAATGACATCCCGGATGGAATCCGAATCGGTAAAGAGCATGGTGAGCCGATCGATGCCGATCCCCTCCCCGGCGGTGGGAGGCATTCCGTAACGAAGGGCTCTGACGTAGTCCTCATCCATCCGGTGGGCTTCCTCGTCCCCCTTGTCACGTTCGACCGCCTGAGCCTCGAAACGGCGCTTCTGCTCCTCGGGGTCATTGAGCTCGCTGTAGGCATTGGCGATTTCCATCCCTCCGATGTAGAGCTCGAACCGTTCCACCAGCGAGGGGTCCTCGGGCTTGGTCTTGCTGAGGGGAGAGAGCTCGAGGGGGTAGTCGTAGATGATGGTCGGCTGTACCAGGTGTTTTTCCACCACCGCATCGAACAGGGCCGCCCATATCAGGCCCCTCGAATCCCCCGATTTGCAGTTCACCGGGTCGAGCCCGCTGGAACGCGCATAATCGTTCCAACTCCGGCACAGCCGCGCCAGGCCTGCAAGTGATTCCAACTCCTCCGACCGAGGAACCGGCAAGGCCTCGCCGGGCCAGAACTTCCGTATGGATTCCTTCATGGAGTAGCGTGCCCAGGTTCGCAGGGAAATCCGGATTCCGTTGAATTCGAATTCCGGACTTCCCAGAATCTCATGGGCCAGCCCCTTCAACAGGTCCTCGGTCAGGTCCATCAGCTCGCGATAGTCGCTGTAGGACTGATAGAACTCCAGCATGGTGAATTCAGGGTTGTGCTGGGTTGAAATTCCCTCGTTGCGAAAGTTCCGGTTGATCTCGTAGACCCGTTCCAGTTGCCCTACGATCAGTCGCTTCAGGTAGAGTTCCGGTGCGACTCTGAGATACAGCGGCATGCCGTGCGCATTGTGAAAGGTGCGGAAGGGACGCGCGGTGGCTCCGCCGGCAACCGGCTGCATCATGGGGGTTTCCACTTCGACGTATCCCCTCCCATCCAGATAGTCTCGAATACCTCGGATGATACGGCTGCGTGTGACAAAAACCTCCCGCACGCCCGGGTTGGCAATGAGGTCCAGGTAACGTTGGCGATAGCGGATTTCGATGTCGGTGAGTCCGTGCCACTTCTCGGGTAGCGGCAACAGAGACTTGGCCAGAAATTCCATACCGGCGGCATGAACGGTGAGCTCGCCGGTGCGGGTCCGAAACAGAAATCCCTCGACGCCCAGGAAGTCTCCGACATCCAGCAGCCGATAGAGTCCGAAAAGTCGTTCGCCGACGCCGTCTCGGCGAACATAGACCTGCAGGCGGTTCTCACCGTCGGACAGGTTCAGGAAACCGGCCTTCCCCTTGCCGCGAATGGCCACTACCCGGCCGCAAACGCGCACGGTGACGGGCTGGGATTCCAGCTCTTCCTTGGACGAATTCCGGTGCTGCTCGAGGATCTGACGCAGAGCATGGGTGGAGGAATAGGCGTTCGGGTAGACAGGGCAGCCCAAGGCCTTGATCTTTTCCAGCTTGGCGTATCGTTGAGCAACAAGAGTCTGCTCGGTCTTGGATGGGCTCAAGGCTCCCTGACCCCCTCGGTTGCAACTTCCTTGTGGATACTGTCCAGGATGCCGTTAACGAATTGGATAGCCTCCGAGGTGCTGAACCGGCGGGCGATCTCCAGGGCTTCATTGATGGCGACCACCCTGGGGGTTTGGGTTTCGTACAACAACTCGAAGGTGGCCAGCCGCAGGACATTTCTGTCGACGGCGGCCATGCGGGGAAGGCGCCAATGGTCGGCGTGGCGGGCCAGCAGAACGTCGATCTGAGCGATATGGCGGACGGTGCCGCCGGCGAGATGGTCGGCGAAGGCTCGGGTGTCAGCCTCGGAGTCCCGGTTCAGGGTCCAGAAGGTCCTGCGGACGTCGCGGAACGACGCTTTGGACAGGTCCCATTGAAATAGCATCTGCAGCGCATGCTCTCGCCCCTGCCTTCGTCCGCCCATGGATCGATGTCCTCAAGAGCCGCTCCGGAAAATCGTGCTATCCAAGTTCCTTTAGAGTTCCTTCAGAAGATTGGCCATTTCGACGGCCGACATGGCCGCCTCGAACCCCTTGTTGCCGGACTTGAGCCCCGCCCGGTTGATGGCTTGTTCGACGCTTTCCGCCGTAACCACGCCGAAGGCCACCGGCACCTCCGAATCCAGCGAGACCGACCCAATTCCCTTGGTGACCTCGTTGCAGATATGGGCGAAGTGGGGAGTTTCTCCCTGAATCAGCGTCCCCAGGCAGATCACCCCGTGATACCTTCCGCTGCCGGCCGCCTTCTTGGCCGCCAGGGGGATCTCGAAAGATCCGGGCACCTTGATCACGTCGATATCGACTTCAGCCGCACCGGTTCGAGTCAGCGCGTCCAGAGCGCCTTCCAGCAGCCGGTGGGTCACAAAATCATTGAAACGGCTCAGCACGATGGCGAAGCTGAGCCCCGCGGCATTCAGATTTCCCTGGATCGTGTTCACCACGCTGCGCCTCCTGCGACGGGGCCGCCCGGGCTGGACTGCCGGGCAACCCTCCCATCCCGAAGCTGCCGGGCCTAAAACGCCTCAGGATCATAACAGCTTTTCACCGGGCGTGTGGACTGGATTTGTCATCCGGAAGGGGCTTGTCTCCCATGGTCGGCTCCCTTAAGATGAGTGCGTCGGCGTCATTCCAGGACATCCGCAACCGCCCGGGAGACCCTGCCCATGCTGCCTCCACGCCTGCGCTGGAAGCTGCGCATCGCCGCCCAGCAACTGGAAAAGCAGCTCGATTACTGGAAGAACCTCTGGCGAGGCGCCCAGGTCACCACCAGAATGTGTCCCTCCTGCCGGGCTCTGGTCGGCGTGCAGGAGTCCGTGTGCTCCCACTGCGGGGCCAGGCTCCGGAGGCGACCCAGCGGGCTGGGCAAGCTGCTGGCCAACGTCCTGCCCCAGTACACACCGGTCTCTTACGGACTCCTGACCGCCAATTTCCTCATCTTCCTGGCCATGTTCGCTGCCGAGCAGCAGGGCACGGTCACCGATTTCGGCCGGCTTCTGACTGGGGGAAACCAACAGACCCTGGTGGCTTGGGGAGCCGACGTGGCCGCCCTGGTAGCCCAGGGCCAATGGTGGCGCCTGGTTTCGGCCATTTTCATCCACATCGGCATCATCCACTTGCTGTTCAACTCCTATGCCCTGTTGTTCATCGGACCGCTGCTGGAAGAGCTCCTGGGCAAGGAACGGTTCCTGGTGTTCTACCTGGCCACCGGGGTCATCGGATTCGTCCTCAGCAACTGGTATTACCCGCCCTGGCTGGTGACCGCCGGGGCTTCGGGAGCCGTCTTCGGCATGATCGCCATGGCGGTGGTTCTCTCCCGGCGCTGGGGGTCCTGGGGCAGAATACTGCAGCAACAACTGGTCCACTGGATCATCTATGCCTTCGTCTTCGGCCTCCTCATCGGAGCCAACAATGCCGCCCACTTCGGGGGAGCACTGGCTGGCGCCGCCCTGGCGTTCTCGCTGCCCAACCCCAATCGGCAGCAGGAAACATCGTTCCAGGACTCGTTGTGGCGGGTGCTCTACTGGGCCAGCCTGGCGGTTATCGCCCTGTCTCTCCTCCTGGCCGTCCTCAATCGGCTTGAGCACTAGCCCGACACCGGCGGGGTATCGGCCTCCAAGCTGGGCTATAATGCGACATCATGGCTGTTGAAACCTCCGAACCAGGCTTCCCCCGGACCGAGGTCCGGAAGGAATTGGTGGACCTGCTGGACAGCGACCGGGTCCTCGATACCCCGGAAGAGCTGCTGGTCTACGAATGCGACGGGTTGACCCTCCATTCCCGCATGCCCGATTTCGTGGTCTTCCCAAGCTCCACCCGGGAAGTGCTCGAGATTGTCCGGCTCGCCCGCCGGCACCGGGTTCCCTTTCTGGCCAGAGGCGCCGGCACCAGCTTGAGCGGGGGAACCATTGCCGCCGAGGGGGGTATCGTCCTGGAGCTTTCCGGGATGAATCGGATCCTGCAGATCGACCTGGAGAATCGCCTGGCCCAGGTTCAGCCGGGAGTCGTCAACCAGCACGTTACCCGGGCGGTGGAAGCCGACGAGTTCTACTATGCGCCGGATCCTTCGAGCCAGGTGGCGTCCACCATCGGAGGCAACGTAGCCGAAAACGCCGGCGGACCGCATACGCTCAAGTACGGCGTCACCACCAACCATGTGCTGGCGCTGGAGGCGGTGTTGCCGGACGGCGAAGTCTACCGCCTGGGAACCGCCGCGGGAGACCCGGTCGGTTTCGACCTGGTGGGAACCTTCGTCGGTTCCGAGGGCACCTTGGGAATCGCAACCGAAGCGACGGTTCGCCTGCTGCACTCGGCGCCGGCAGTGAAGACGCTCCTGGCCGTTTACGACTCGGTGTCGGAGGCAACCCAGACGGTTTCCGGCATCATCGCGCGGGGCATCGTGCCCGCCGCCCTGGAAATGATCGACAAGAACACCATTCAGGCGATCGAAGCCGGAGTCTACTCCAGCGGCATTCCCCAGGACGCCGCGGCCGTGCTGCTCATCGAAGTGGACGGCCTGGAGGCCGGCATCGACCAGCAACTGGAGGAAATCCTGGAGGTCGTTCGATCCCGCCAGGTCAGGGAGGTGCGCGTTGCACGCTCGGCCGATGAGCGCAAGAAGCTGTGGGCGGCGCGAAAGAACGCCTTCGGCGCCTATGGGCGCATCAGTCCGAACTACTACACCATGGACGGCGTGATTCCGCGGAGCAAGCTTCCGGAAGTCCTGGGCCGCATCGAGAGCCTGGGCCGGGAATACGGTCTGCGGATGGCCAACGTTTTCCATGCGGGAGACGGGAACCTGCATCCCATCATCCTCTACGACATCGCCCGGGAGGACGCCAAGGAAAAGGTCATGGCGCTGGCCGGCGCCATCTTGCGCTGTTGCATCGACGTGGGAGGGACTTTGAGCGGGGAGCACGGCATTGGTCTGGAAAAGAGAGAATTCATGAGGTTGTTCTTCAGCGAGGCCGAACTGCAGGTGATGGGACGGCTCAAGCGAGTCTTCAATCCGGACAATCTTGCCAATCCGCAAAAGATCTTTCCCATGCGACGCGGATGCGGGGAGATGTCGTCGCTTTCGGAGGACAGCCGGGATCGTCTCAGCCGGTTCGAAGGAGACCCCGAGTTCGTGCGGTTCTGACCGGGCCGCCGCTGACGGCCGGCTCGCCGCACGCGGGACAGGTGTCATACATGGTTGGACAGCGTTCAGGATCTCGCGGTCGCGCGGTGATGAAGGATCCCGCCACTCCGCCGGGTGATCCGAACATTACCTGCGCCCTGCCTGCTTCCCGGCTGGAGGCATTCACCGTGCAGGGGAAGCGCCCCCACCGGGCCGCCGCTCCGCGAACACCCGAGGAGCTCAGCCAACTGCTGCAAACGGCGCAGCGCGAGCACTGGGCCGTAGTGCCCTTTGGTTCCGGGAGCCGTCAGGACCTCGGGAATCCCCCGAAGCGCTTCGATCTGGCTCTGGCAACGACCCGCCTGGACCGAATCCCGGAATACGAGCCCCAGGACCTGGTGGTGAGGGTGGAGAGCGGCTGCCGCCTGGCGCGGCTGCAAGAACTGCTGGCGGCCGATCGCCTGTGCCTGCCCGTGGTTCCGTCCGCCTACCGGCAGACGACTCTGGGGGGGATGGTGGCCGCCAACGCCAGCGGACCGGATCGATACGGCCACGGGACCCTGCGCGACTACCTGCTCGGAGTCGGCGTGATCCAGGCGGACGGGACCCAAACACGTTTTGGCTCGAGAGTGGTCAAGAACGTCACCGGATATGACATGTGCAAGCTCTATGCCGGCTCGTTCGGCACCCTGGGCGTCTTTTACGATTTCTATTTCAAGCTCAAGCCCCTTCCGCCCATGGAGAAGACGGTAGTAGGCCTCTTCAGGAAACTCCCCCCAGTGCGACGTGCCTTGAGCAAGCTGCTGCGTTCCCCATTGGTTCCCACTGCCCTCGAGCTCCTTGACGGCAACGCCTCGCGTCGGCTTGACCGGAAGTTGGACTGGAGTGGAAAGATCGCAGGCTATGCCCTGGCGGTCAAATTCGGCGATCTGGAAGCAGCCGTCAACTGGCAGGTCAAGGAACTGAAAGAGATCTGGAGTTCCTGCCTGGACGGGGACATGCTGGTCAGCGACGCCCGGGAGCAAGCCCGGCTGTGGGACGGCTTGCGGGAAGACCACTTCTGCATGGCGGAACCGCCACTGGAAAGCGTCAAGCTCAAGGTAGGCATCCTTCCCGATCAACTGGTCCAATGGATCGAGGAGATGGAGAAGCACTTGTCCGGTATCGAGGCGCCGTTCTTCTTGAGAGCCCACGCGGGAAGCGGGGTGATCCGAGTCTACTGTCATCTCGATCCTGCAACCGCTCAGGCGGGGAGGCTGGCGGGTCTGATCGAAAGGTGGCGGAGCCTGTTGAACGCGGTGCGCGGCAGCGTGGTCATTGAAAGCGGTCCCGCCACCCTGAAGAACCGGGTCGATGCCTGGGGTTATCGATACAAGGACCTGAAATTGATGAGGCAGATCAAGAACCGGCTCGACCCCCGGGAGATCCTGAACCCGGGAAGGTTCGTGGTTTGAACCCGGCGCGGAGGCAGCAGTCGCCCTTCGCTTACCTGGAACAACGACAAGAAAAGAGTTATCCACGAAGACACACGAAGGACGACGAAGGGCCACTAAGAAAGACCATGTTCTTGACCCACTCAAAGGGAACGCCCCGTGGGTTCGGGTGAGGGGAAACGCAGCGAGTCAGCTTCTCGTGCCACAGCGTCTCGTCCTGTTAATCCTGTGCATCCTGTGTATCCATGTTAAAAGGATAGATAACCGGATCAACGGGACAGGGTCCTTGTTGCCGATAGGCCACCAAGAAAAACGGAAAGAGATTCATTCGTATTCGTGCCCATTCGTGTTCATTCGTGGTTCGTCTTTTTAACGCCCCCCTGTTTAACTCTCGAATGATCCGCCCGTCGTGGGGGGGGCGGAACTGGTCCTGGTCGTCAAGTGGCTAATGCCGGAGGCCCAGTGGAAACACCGCCTCATCCCCATCAGGCAGGCAGCGCCGTCCCGGCGGACTTGACTCCTCAGTGCGTCCACTGCGGGCTTTGCCTGCAAGCCTGTCCGACCTACATCGAGTTGGGGAAAGAGGCGGACTCGCCCAGAGGCCGCATCTACCTCATGCAAGCCCAGCAACGCGGGAGGTTGCCGGTCGCCGGAAGTTTCGCTCAGCACATCTCCGCCTGCCTGGACTGCCGTGCCTGCGAGTCGGCCTGCCCTTCAGGGGTGCCCTACGGCGAATTGGTGGAGCAGGCCCGCGAGATCGTCGAGCAACAACTGGAGCGCCCCCTCCTGGTGGAAGCCCTCCGCCGCTACGTCTTCGGCTGGGTTTTCCCCTCTCCCCGGCTCCTGCGGTTCCATTTTCATCTGCTGCGTCTCTACCAGCGCCTGGGCTTGCAGGCACTGGTTCGGAGGCTGGCTTCCCTGAAGCTGATTCCGTCGCGGTTGGCCGGCATGGAACGGTTGCTTCCCGACCTGGGAGGACGCGCCGCCCCGATTGAACTCGGAGCGGTCTTCAGGAGCGCCGGGCCCACCCGGCGCCGGGTGGGATTGGTCACCGGGTGCGTCATGAACGAAATCTTTGCCGGCATTCACCGCGCCACCATTCGCGTCCTGCAACGGAACGGCTGCGAGATCGTCGTCCCGTCCTCCCAGGTCTGCTGCGCCGCTCTCCACGCCCACGCCGGCATCACGGCGACGGCTCAAGAGATGGCGAAGAGAAACATTCAGGCCTTCGAGCAGGCCGGCGTTTCGGCGGTCATCGTCAATGCAGCCGGCTGCGGCGCCAAGCTCAAGGAGTACGGGGCCCTTCTTGCCCGCGATCCCGAGTACTCATCCCGAGCCCGGTCCTTCAGCCAAGGGGTCGTGGATATTTCGGAGTTTCTGGACGGGTTGCCGGCCCTGTCCCCGCCGGATCGACTGGAACTGAAGATCGCCTACGACGACCCCTGTCACCTGCTGCATGCCCAGAGAATTGCGCAGGCCCCCCGCCGCCTGCTGCAGCAGATTCCGGGGCTGAAGCTGCTGGAGTTGCAGAATCCGGACCAATGTTGCGGGAGCGCGGGGATCTACAACATCACCCACCCCGAATTGTCGATGCGCATCCTGGAGCGCAAGATCGAGGACATCGAGCAGTGCGGGCCGGAGGTGGTGGCCACCGGAAACCCCGGGTGCCTCCTACAGATCGCTCACGGCTTGCGGATGGCGCACCTGCATCACATACAAGTGATGCACCCCATGGAAATTCTCGATCGCGCCTACGGATCGGCGTCTTCGGAAAACGGTCGCAATCCGGGATGAACCACCGGGATCTCCTGTGGTAAGGTTTGTCGGAGAGGCGCCGCCCGCGTGGAACAGGCGAACGGTAACCGCGTGCCGGCGGACAAGACCCGGGCTTCACGATGAATGAGCTTGAACCCGTTTCAATCGGTGGTGCCGGAGAGCAGGACCGCCCGCTTGCGGTCAGCATGCAGGCCGATGTCCTGAAGGAGTTTCTCAGAGCCATCGGCCGCAAGAAAAGGGCGGTATTGCTGGATATCGGCGTTCCGACAGGATCCAACGTCGAGTTTTTTTTCGGACGCGAAGTCAAGCTGTACGTGGAAGACCTGCTGGCAGCCTACTCGAACCCCGAATACTCGACCTCATTCAACGATCAACGGACCCTGGTTGCGAGCAAGTTCTTCAGGGATAACTATAAATACCCTGTCGACTTTTTCGACGGACTGGTTTGCTGGGATCTGTTGAGCTATCTGGAACCCGAATTCGCCTCCCTGTTTATCGCCAGAGTATCGGCCATGATGAAGTCGAAGAGCTTGATCTTCGCCCTCTTTCAGACCAGACCGCCTGGCGGCTCCGATTGGATCCACCAATACCGCATCGTTACCGAAGCCAACCTGGAACGCACTCCCACCGACCGCGCCATGTCCATCCGCAAAATCTACCAGAACCGGGACGTGACTCAGTTGTTCGACGGTTACGAAACCCGCAGATTCCTGCTCATGAAGCACAACCTCCTGGCCGTCATCATGCAAAAGTACTGACCTTCAGTCGATCCGGTATTCTCGGATCGTGATTCCGGCTTCCTCGAACAACCAATAGGTCGCATCGTTCAGTGGGTACCCCATGTTGAACACCACCTCGATGATCCCACTGTTGATGATCATCTTGGCGCACATCAGGCAGGGCGAAAAGGTGGAATAGAGGCATCCGCCCTTGACGCTGGTGCCGTGGTAGGCCGCCTGGGTAATGGCATTTTCCTCGGCGTGGGAACAAAGACACTCGTCCAGCCGGGTTCCGCTGGCCGCCAGCGCACTGCAGCGCGGGCATCCCCCCTCGTTGCAGTTCCTGGTTCCGCGCGGGGTCCCGTTGTAGCCGGTGGAAACGATCCTGCGGTCTTTCACCACCACGGCGCCCACCTTCCGCTTGATGCAGTTGCTTCGCGTGGAAGCCACCTGCGCAATCCTCATGAAATATTCGTCCCAGGAGGGCCGCGGCGGGCCGGTCAATTTCCGACGCACCAGGCGGGTGAGCTTCTCCAGGGCTTCCCCATAGGATTGGCCGGGCGTCAGCACCAGGTCGAAGGAAACCGCCGGCTCCACCGGTTCACCCACCCAGACCAACACCATTCCCGCTTGACCCAGGGATTCCCAATCGGGAGGCACCTGGCGTTTTCGAAATACCAGGTGCTGCGACTGCTCCCGCGACAGGGGCTGGGTGGACCGGCACGAACCGAAGCCCTTCTCTTTCAAGTCATTTTGCAAAGCGAGAGTCAGTGGCGAATCTTCCCCGAACAACCCGATAATCATCCTGCAATCCTCATGACCCACATTTCTCACCCGAGGCGGCCATTGCCCGCCAGTCCAGACTACCATAAGATCCCAGTGGGGCGAGCACGCCCCGGCGAGGCTTCACCTCAGACTGACAAGCAATGAAGGGAAAAAGACATCCACGAGGGTGCACGAAGAACTACGAAGATACACGAAGAGTCTTGATGAATGAGTTGTTGTCAATGTTGTCGTCGCTCAAGGCCCCTTGACCGCCTCGCGGGAGAAAAACCCATGAACATTCTGGACCCGTCCATCGTTCGCTACCTCCATTCCCTGACTCCCCCGAGGGACGCCACCCTCCAGGAAATGGAGCGCATCGCCGCCGAGAAGAGATTTCCCATCATCGGGCCTCTGGTAGGCCGCCTGCTCTGCCAACTGGCGCTCTTGACGCGGGCGCAAACCATCTTCGAGCTGGGATCCGGCTATGGCTATTCGGCGATCTGGTTTGCAAGGGGCTTGCAACCGGGGGGGCGCATCATCTGTACCGACGGCTCCGGGGCAAACGCCGCCCTGGCCGCCCGCTTTTTCCGACAGGCCCGAATCGAAGGTCTGGTAGACTACCGCACCGGCGACGCCCTTTCCCTGCTGGCCGAAGAACCGGGATCCTTCGACATCATCCTCAACGACGTGGACAAGCACGAGTATCCCGAGGTATTCCGGAAGGCGGTCCCCAGGTTGAAAAAAGGGGGGCTGCTCATCACCGACAACACCCTGTGGCAGGGAAGGGTGGTGGGCGACGACGACGCCCCCAGCACGGCGGGAATACGTGCCTTCAATCGACTGGCCTTTCAATCCGAAGACGTCCTGACGACCATCATCCCCCTCAGGGATGGAGTTGCGCTGAGCATCAAGCGATGAAGATAGGACCCTACCGCATCGTTTCCCTGGAAACGGGCCGCTTCGGCCTCGACGGCGGCGCCATGTTCGGGGTCGTCCCCAAGACGCTGTGGAGCAGATCCAATCCCAGCGATGAGCGCAATCGAATCCCCCTGGCCATGAGAGCCCTGTTGATTCTGGAAGAAAAGCGCAAGATTCTGGTTGACGTCGGGTGCGGCCACAAGTTCCCCGACAAGCTCAAGGAGATTTACCGCCTCGACCATAGCCAATTCACGCTGCTGGGCTCGCTGGCCTCCCACGGACTCGAGCCGGAAGACATCACCGACGTCATCCTGACTCACTTCCATTTCGACCACGCCGGCGGCGCTACCTGCTGCCGGAACGACCGGTTGGAGCTGACCTTCCCCTCGGCCAGGCACTATATTCAGCGGAGTCAATGGGAACGGGCCCTGAACCCTTCCGAGAAGGACCGGGGCAGCTATATGTCAATGGATATCGAGCCCTTCCGCAACCACCCCCGACTCGCAATCCTGGATGGCCCCTGCGAGTTGTTCCCCGGCCTCCACCTCCTGATCTCCAATGGACACACCCCGGGCCTGCAGATGGTCAAGATTCAGGACGGAGACACCACGCTGTTCTATTGCGGCGACATGATGCCCACCGCCTCTCACCTTCCGCTTCCCTACCTGATGGGGTATGACCTCTATCCGCTGACCACCATCGAGGAGAAGCGGCGCTATCTCCAGCAGGCCTGTGAGGAAGACTGGATTATCGCACTGGAACACGACCCGGTGGAGCAGGCCATTCGCGTTCAACCAGGCAGGAAATACTGCGAGATCCGGGAGTCGCTGAGATTGTGACGGGTTGGGGGGGGGGCAGGCTCCGCCGGCGATTTTCAGTCACCCTGCTCCAAGCGAAAGACCACCGTGGCCCGATGATCGCCAGCCACCGGCTTGCCGTCCTGGTAGGCCGGAGCAAATTCCCACCAGTGCTTCACCTCGTAGAGCGCCCGTTCGGTGAGCCCGAACTCCAGGCTGGACTCGGGAACGGCTTCAACCACCTCGCCGTTGGCATCCAGCTTCAGGGCGATGCTCAGGCTTCCGGTCTTCTTTTTCTTCCTGGCTTTTTCGGTACGCTTGGGGAAGGTGCTCAACAGGGTCACCGGTCCTCGCGTCCCCTTGCTGACAAACGGGGCCGCCACGCGCCGGCTACGAATCCTGGAACCATAAATGGTCTTGCCGTAGAGCACGCCCAACTGGAATCTCTTGAGGCGATCGCTGCTGACCCCGATGTTGACCTTATCGAAATTCTGCACAAACTTCCGATAATCCTCACCACTCACCGGCTGCAGCCTATAGGCCAGCCTTCCCAACAGAAATACGACCTTGCGCACTTTCCCCGGAAAGTCGAAGCTGTAGCCGAGCTCGAATCTGCGCCGCGTGCGCTGGCGGACGCAAGCCCGGGGATTGCCCTCCAACTTGGATTTCCGGCCATCGTAAAGAAAGGAGTCGAAACGCAGGGGCTGCCCCTCCTCCGTTCGCATGAAGATCCGGTCCACCGAGAGGCAGCGGCGACTTTCCCCCAGGTTGATGACTTCGATGAAGGCTTCCCGGCCCTGGTTCAACTCGAACGCGAAGAGAATGCCGGAATCCACATAAGCATGGTAGGCACCGGCCTCCGGCAGGAAATCCGGGGTTGCCCGGGCCGCGGACCCGCCCAGCAGGGCCAAGACCACGGCCAGCACGGGAATGGGCCAGGGAGATTTCATGGATAAGACCACCGAGCCTTTTGCAGGTTAAAGCACATCGGCAAAGGATCGCTTGACGTAGCGGAACACCAGGCCGCCGCACACGAAAGTAACCAGAGCCATCCCGTAGAGGGGAATCATCCCCTGCCAGGACGGCATCTCGGCAAACAGCAACATCTTGCGGTAAGCAGTCACGATTTCGGCCATCGGGTTGAACCGCATGACCAGGACCAGCTTGTCGCTGACCCTGCCCAGGTGTTCTTCGGTATAGAAGATGGGAGTAAACCAGAACCAGAAGGTCAGGACCACCGTAACCACCTGGGCGGTGTCCCTCAGAAACACCTGAAGACTCGAGACCACCCAGCTCAACCCCAGGGCAAACAGCATCAGGGGAACCAGGTAGAGGGGAGTCAACAGCACATACAGGCTCAGTTGCTGTATGTAGAAGAGGATGATCACCAGGAAGATGGCCACACCGATCAGGTGGTTCACCAGGTTGGCGATCAGTACGGCGACCGGCAGGATCTCCGACGGGAACACCGTCTTGGTGATCAGGTTTGCGTTGTCCACCAGCACGTTGCTGGAGCGGGCCAGGGTCTCCTGGAACATCATCCAGGGAAGAATGCCGCAGAACAGAAACACTGCAAAGCTGGTTACACCGGCTTCCCGACCCAGGGGGTGGGGGACCTCCATTCGGAAAATCACCGAAAACACGAACGTGTAGCTCACCAGCAGCACCAGCGGATGGATCACCGACCAGAAGATCCCCATGACCGAACCCACGTAGCGGCTCTTGAGATCGCGTTCGACCATCGACCGGATGAGACCCCGATGTCGAACGACCTTGCTGACGAAATTGACGATAAGACCGGTCACGGGACGAACCCCGTCGGCGGGCGCTGGCGGTGATTATTCGATGGTCAACAACAGGTCCTTGGCCTCGACGTGCTGCCCAGCCCCCACCAGAATCCGGCTGACACGTCCGGCCACGGGGGCGTAAATCGTACTCTGCATCTTCATGGCTTCCAGGGTGAACAGCTTTTCGCCCCTGTCCACTCTCTGCTCCAGCCGGACGAACACGTGGGTAATGACCCCGGGCGACGGGGGCCCCACGTGCCCGGGCTCCCCGGGGCTGATCCTGGGATGGGCCGGGGCAGCCTCTTTCAGGCTTTCGTCGCGCACCACCGCCTCTCGTGGCTGTCCGTTGAGCTCGAAGAAGACGGTTCGGCGGCCGTCGGGGTTGGGTTCGCTGATGGTCAGGAACTTGATCACCAGGGTCTTGCCGGGCTCGATGTCCACAACGATTTCGTCTCCCGACTGCATGCCGTAAAAGAACTGGGGAGTCGGGAGGACGGCGACGTCTCCAAATTTCCGATGCATCGCCACGTAGTTCAGGAACACATCCGGATACAGCAGGTAACTCAACGCCTCGTCATGGCGGACATCCCGTCTGAGCTTTCGCTGCAGGAACTTCCGAGTCCTGGCGAAGTCGGCGGGCGGCAGATCGGCTCCGGGACGCGTGCGGCTCGGTTCAGCCCCCCGCAAGATGATGGTTTGCAGGCGAGGCGGCCATCCTCCCGGGGGAGTTCCCAGTGAACCGGCGAAGAGATCGACCACTGAATTGGGAAGTGCGAGATCGTGCTTGACGTCCAGTTGGAGCAGATCCTGCGGGGCCATCCCCTTGGCCAGCAGGAACAGCGTAAGGTCGCCCACCACCTTGCTGGAAGGGGTGACCTTGACGATGTCGCCGAAGAGGCGATTCACCTCGGCGTAGGTGGACTCCACCTCGCTCCAGCGGTAACCCAGACCCACGGCTGCCGCCTGCTGGCGCAGATTGGTGTATTGTCCGCCCGGTATCTCATGCAGGTAGACCTTGGCGTCTCCCGACCTCGGACCGCTGTCGAAGGGCCGGTAGAAGTCTCGGACAAGCTCCCAGTAATCCGAGTAGCCTCCCAAGGTCCCGGGGTCGAGCCCCGTGTCCCGCGGCTGGCCGCGGAAGGCTTCCACAATGGAGTTGAGATTGGGCTGGCTGGTCTGACCGCTCATGGACGAAACGGCGCCGTCGACCACGTCCACTCCGGACTCGGCAGCCTTGAGGATGGAAGCCGCGCTCACGCCGCTGGTGTCGTGGGTATGGAAGTGAATCGGAATACCCACCTCCTGGCGCAAGGCCCTGACCAGCTCGGCGGCGGCGTAGGGTTTGCAGAGACCCGCCATGTCCTTGATGGCCAGAACGTGGGCGCCCATCTCCTCCAGCCGGCGAGCCATCTTGAGGTAGTAGTCAAGGGAGTACTTGGGCCGTCGGGGATCGAGGATATCGCCGGTGTAGCAGATGGCGGCCTCGCAGACGGCGTGGGTTTCCCGCACCGCCGCCATGGAGACTTCCATGTTTTCGACGGAATTCAGGGAATCGAAAATACGAAAGATGTCGATGCCCTGCCGGGCCGATTCCTTGATGAATTCGGCCACCACGTTATCCGGGTAACTGGTATATCCCACCGCATTGGACGCCCGCAGCAGCATCTGGAAGCAGATATTGGGGACAAGAGCTCGAAGCTGCCGCAGCCTCTGCCAGGGATCTTCGTTGAGGAAGCGCAGCGCGGTGTCGAAGGTGGCCCCTCCCCACATCTCGAGGCTGAAGAGGTTGGGCAATCGGTGAGCCAAGGCCTCGGCGATCCTCAGAATATCGATGGACCGCACCCGGGTGGCCAGCAGGGACTGATGCGCATCCCGGAAGGTGGTGTCGGTGATCAGCAGGCGATCCTGCTTCCGCATCCACTGGGAAAACCGTTCCGGACCCAAGCGAAGCAGGCGCTGGCGGGTTCCCGGAGGCGGAGCGGTTCCCTTGGGGAAGGGAATCTCCGGCAGGGGCGCCGGCTGAATATCGCGACTGGTTCTCGAAGTGGCAAACGACTCGGGCCAGGGCTTCCCCGCGACTTCCGGATTCCCGTTGACGATGACTCCCGCCAGGTAGTTCAGCAGTCGGGTGGCCCGATCCCGTCTCTGGACAAAGCGGAACAGCTCGGGATACTCCTCCAGAAAACGGGTGGTGGCCAGTCCATCCTGAAACACCTGGTGGTTGACGATATTCTCGAGAAAGGGCACATTGGTCTTGACGCCACGGACTCGAAATTCCCGCAGGGCTCGATCCATCCGCTGGCAGGCTTCCTTGGGTGTCCTTCCCCAGGCCGTGGCCTTGGTCAGCAGGGAATCGTAGTAGGGAATCAGGACGGCGCCCCCTGAGACTGCGCCTCCATCCAATCGCAAGCCGAATCCGGCCGGAGAACGATAGGTTGTGACCTTTCCGAAGTCCGGCGCGAAGTTGTTTTCCGGGTCCTCCGCCGTAATGCGGCACTGCAGGGCACTGCCGTAGAGCGGCATGTCCTCCTGACGGGGCAGCGAGATCGGAGGCTCGTGCAACCGGCAGCCCTGAGCTATCAGGATCTGCGAGCGCACCAGGTCGATCCCCGTCACCCTCTCGGTCACGGTGTGCTCAACCTGAATTCGCGGGTTGACCTCGATGAAGAACCAGTCCCGGCTGTCCGCATCCAGGAGGAACTCGACCGTTCCGGCGTTCACGTAGCCGACTTCACGCGCCAGGGCAACCGCCGCTTCACACAACTCGTCGCGCAACTCCTTGGCTACTCCCGCAGCCGGCGCCACCTCCACCACCTTCTGATGTCTTCGCTGCACCGAACAATCCCGCTCGTAGAGGTGCACGACCTCTCCATGCCGGTCGGCCAGGATCTGGACCTCCACGTGCTTGGGCCGCTCGATGAAGCGTTCCAGGAAAAGGGCGCCGTTGCCGAAGGCAGCCGCCGCCTCACTTCGGGCTTCGGCCATCTCCTTCTCCAGGTCCCCGGCGGAACGGATGATCCTCATGCCCCGCCCTCCCCCGCCGAAGGCAGCCTTGGCAATCAAGGGAAATCCCAACTCTCCGGCCGTTCGCAGAGCCGCCTGCCCTTCCTCCACGGGGTCGTCGGTTCCCGGAATCACGGGGATTCCCGCCTTCCGGGCCAGGCGGCGGGCAGCCAGCTTGTCTCCCAGCAACTCCAGCACATGAGGTGGCGGCCCCACGAAGGTGATGTCTTCCCTCCGGCAAGCCTCGGCGAACCGAGGGTTCTCGGCCAGGAACCCGTAGCCCGGGTGTATGGCGTCCACCTTCTTGTCGCGGGCAATCGCCAGGATGCCCTCAATGTCCAGATAGGCCTCTACCGGCCCCTTCTCTCTCGGCAAGGCATAGGCCTCGTCCGCCTTGAAACGGTGCAAAGCGACGCGATCCGCCTCGGAGTAGACGGCGACCGTCCGCAACCCTAGTTCGGTGGCCGCCCTCATGATACGAATGGCGATTTCGCTGCGGTTGGCAGCCAGGAGCTTCTTCATTGGTCTCCGCTTGCCCGGGTAGCGCGGTTGGCCCTGCACCAGGACATCAACAAAAGATTCCTATTCTATACACAAGCCCCGGGAGGAGGAAAGCAGAGCCAACCGTTGTAATGTAGAATGCTGGCGGCTGGCGGAGCCGATATCGAATTCGGTGAAAACGATGGAAGAAGAGACTCTGTATCGATCGCTGAGACTGCCTCACAGGCCGGAGGGAAAGCTCGTCCTGCTGGTGCTGGACGGTGTGGGCGACATTGCAACCACCGCGACCGGCTACCTGACCCCGCTGGAGGCCGCGGTCACTCCGAACCTGGATGAATTGGCTCGGGCCTCGGCAATGGGCCGAATGACTCCGGTCCTGCCGGGGATTACGCCGGGAAGCGGTCCCGGCCACCTGGGGCTGTTCGGCTACGATCCTGCGCAGTTCCAAGTCGATCGAGGCGTGATCGAGGCCCTGGGCCTTGGAATGGATTTGCAACCGGGTGACGTGGCCGCTCGGGCCAACTTCTGTACGGTCAATGCCGAGGGAGTCGTGACCGACCGCAGAGCCGGCCGCATCGACACCGAGTTGAACCGGACCCTCTGCCGGAAACTGGGCGCCGTTCGCAAGATCGGCGAAACCGAGATCATTGTGCGGCACGGAAGATCCCACCGGTTTGTGGTGGTTTTCCGAGGAGGCGGCATCGCGGGTCCTCTCCCCGACTCCGATCCTCACAGGGAAGGTCTTCCCATGAGGCCAATCGCAGCCGAGAATCGGGAGGAGAGGGTCGAGAGAGCGGCCGAGGTGATCGCCCGCTTCTGCCGGCAGGCCATGCCACTGCTCTCGCAAGACCTTCCCGCCAACGGGTTCCTCTTGAGGGGCATCGGCAGCCTCCCCCGTATCCCCGGTTTTGAGGAGCGGTTTCAACTGAGTGCCGGGGCGATTGCCGTCTACCCCATGTACAGGGGACTGGCCCAACTGATCGGGATGCGGAACCTGGAAGAAGAAAGGGACATCCGGAAACAGTTTCAGCAGGTCCTCGACGAGTTCGAGAACTTCGACTACTTTTTCATCCACGTCAAGGGGACGGACATGGCCGGGGAGGACGGCGATTTCGATGGAAAGGTGGCGATCATCGAGGCCGTGGATCGGGCTCTACCCCTCCTCTTGCGAAAACGCCCCCTGGTGCTGGCGATCACGGCGGACCATTCCACCCCGGCAGCCATGAAATCGCACAGTTGGCACCCCCAGCCGGTCCTGCTGAACAGCCCGGTTTCCGGCAGCGACAGACTGAGCCGATTCACCGAAACCTGCGCCAACCGGGGCTCGCTGGGGGTATTCCAGAGCAAGTACCTGATTCGATTGATGATGGCCAACGCAGGCCTCTACGGCAAGTTCGGCGCCTGATCATCTGCGCCCCCGCCCTGCCGTGCGGATCCCACGAGGAAAAGCGGATAACTCTTTTTGCCCGTCGCATGCAGCGCGAAACGGGGGTGTTTCAGGCAAGCCGCGCCCCCGCCCCCATGACGGGCGGATCATTCGAAGGGAAGCACCCAATTGTCCTTAAAGACGAACCACGAATGAACACGAATACAGGTGGACTCGCTCCAACGACAAGCGGCACCAAAACTCTTCTGCAACGTTGCTACCTGGCTATGACTTCTTGTCCTTGATGGATAACCCCTCGATATCGATTGTCACCCCTGCCAATCGACACCTCATCAATCAGTTTATTGGTGTTCATTCGTGTCCATTCGTGGTTCGCCGTTTTCCTTTGCGTAGAACTCTTAGCCGTCCTTCCGGCACTTTGTGGATGTCATTGCTGGATAACCCCCTCGACTGGTTTCAGGCGAGCTGGGGAAAACACCTTGTGCCTGCTTTAATCCGCAATCGTTGAGTTTCAGCGGTCGAGCATGTAAAATCCCGACCGAATCGGCTACAGCGTGCGACGGACGTGTGATTCGACGACGTCCTTCGAGTGCCTGCACGGGAGGTTTTCATGGCATTTCCGGCCTCGGTACAAAAAGCCCTGGCTGCCAAGGGCAACCGCAAGACAGACTATGAGCGTCTCAAGGCGGCTCTGAACCACCAGGAGCCCGACTACGTTCCCCTTTTCGAAATGGGTATCGAGCCGGAGATCAAGGAACTGTTCATGGGCAAGCCGGTCCAGGGACACGCCGACGAGATCGAATTCTTCCGGGCCGCCGGATTCGACGCCTATCCCGTCTCGCTGAGCGTGATCAATGTCCACCTGAAACCGGTTGAAGGCGAGGACAGCCAGACCGAAAAAGGCGCCGGCGGCGTCCAGGTGAGCAGCCAAACCGTCAGCACCTACAAGGCCGAACTGGAAGCCTATACCGAACGGCATTGGGCGGAAATGCACAAGGGCGTCATTTCCAACAAGGACGAGTTCGCCGCCTACCCCTGGCCCGACCCCGACGACCTGGACTTCTCGATTTTGGACGAAGTGGGAGCGATGCTGCCGCCCGGGATGAAAATCGGGGTGGTCATCGGCAAGGTGTTCACCGGCGTCTGGTTCATGATGGGGATGGAGACCTTCATGCTGTCCTACATCGACGACCCGGAACTGATCGACATGATGTACGGCAAGATCATCCCCCTCCAGCAGCGGGTAATGGAAGTCGCCATGGAACACCCCGCCGTGGGCCTGAGCTTTCACGCCGACGACCTCTCCGGCAAAAACGGACCCCTGGTGCACCCCGACCACTATCGCAAGTACGCCTTCCCCTGCTACAAGACCATGTGCGATATGGCCAGGGCCGCGGACAAGCCCTTCGTCTACCACACCGACGGGGATATCTCCATGGTCATCGACGAACTGATCGACCTCGGCATCCACGGCTGGCATCCGGTGGAGGCACAGGCCCACGACATCAATGAAATCAAGGCGAAATATGGGGACCGACTCGCCTTGCTGGGCAACATCGACCTCCAGTACACCTTGACCCTGGGGACCCCTGAGGAAGTCGAGGACGAGGTTCGCACTCGAATAAGGGACCTGGCTCCCGGGGGCGGCTACTGTGTTTCATCCGGCAACTCCATCCCCGAATACGTGCCCATAGACAACTACGCCGCCATGCTGGAAGCCACCTTCAGGTACGGCAAGTATCCAATAGGGCTCGATTGAGCGCGCCGCGCCAGCCAGCGCACGCCGGTCCGACCCCGTCCGCGGCCGCCGGCTTCGAAACGGTGCCACCGCACCAATCCACTCGGACTAAGGAAGGGACTCTCAATGCCGATTGTCAACGATGGCCTGGAGGAAGAACTGCAGTGGGTCACCATCCCTGAAGAAAGCAATCGCATTCGGGGAATCCTGGAAAACGCCGACCCCCTGATGCAGGACCTTGCCTTTTACGTCATCGTCGGCGAGCACCACCAGACCGACCGCTTGACCAGGGAGGCTCTGGACAGGGAGTTCGATCCCAACGTCATTCTGGACGACGGGTTGATCGCCGGGATGTCGGTGGTGGGGGTCAAGTTCCGCGACAACGTGATCTTCGTGCCCGAGGTCCTGGTGGCCGCCAGGGCCATGAAGGCCGGAATGAAGCACTTGGATCCGATCCTGTCGGCCTCGGGCATCGAACCCATCGGCACGGTGATCATGGGCACCGTCCAGGGCGATCTTCACGACATCGGCAAGAACCTGTGCGGGATGATGCTTTCGGGCGCGGGCTTTTCCGTCCACGACCTGGGAGTGGACACCAAGCCCCAGGAGTTCGTGGAGGCCGTGGTCGAGCACAAGGCCGAACTGGTCGGCATGTCGGCGCTGCTCACCACCACCATGAGAAACATCGAAACCACCAACCGCGCCTTCGAACAGGCAGGCTTGCGCCAAAAGGTCAGGACCATGGCCGGCGGAGCCGCGCTGAACCGGGAGCTGGCGCACAAGATGAAGTGCGACGGCTATGGGAAGGACGCCCTGGCTTGTGTTGAAAAGGCCAAGGAACTGTTGGAGCAGATAAAGCTTTCCACTCCGGCTGCAACCTGAGCGGGGGAATCAGGCAACCCGGTACTTCTCAACCCCCTCCGGGTCGAGGTCGATTCCCAGCCCGGGCTCTTCAGGAACGGCCAGGGTCCCATCCCGGGCCGTGATGCGCTGCAGAGTGATCTCGTCCCGCAACCGCGTCCCTTCCTCCACCACGAATTCGGTAATGAAGGAATTGGGGATGGAGTTCAGGAAGTGGAGTGCGGCGGCCACGTTGATGTAGGTGGTGAACCCGTGGTTGACACAGCGCAGACCTCGGTCGGCCGCCAGGCTGGCGATTTTCACGGCCTCGGTGAAGCCCCCGCATCGGGTCAGGTCCACCTGAACCACGTCGATCCTGCCTTCATCCATCAGCTCGATAAATGAGCGGCGTTCGCTTTCCTCCTCGCCGGCCGCGATGGGAATGTCGGTGGCCGAGGCCAGGCGCGCGTACCCCCGGTAGTCGTCCGGCAGCAGCGGCTCCTCGAGCCAGAAGATATCGTACTCGCTGAAGGACCTGGCGCGCTGGATAGCCGTCTTGGCGTCCCAGGCCAGCCCCGCGTCGATCAGCAGGTCGGCGTCGTCCCCCAGCCCCGCCCGCGCCTCCCGCACCAGGGCCACGTCCGTAGCCGCATCCTCGCCCATGGGCTCCCAGCCGAATTTGACCGCGTCGAAGCCCTGGTCCCGGAAGCGACGGGCTCTCTCACCCGTTTCGGCAGGAGTGGCGCCGAACAGCGAGCTGGCATAGGCGCGAATCCTCCGGTGGAAGCCGCCTCCCAACAACTTCCAGACGGGCAACCCCAGCACCTTGCCCTTGATGTCCCAAAGGGCCATGTCGATCCCGCTCATGGCATGAATGGCGATTCCGCGCCGGCCGGCATAGATGTTCTCGCGATACATCTTGTGCCACAGGAATTCGGTCTGCAGAGGGTCTTCACCGATCAGGAGCTCGCCCAGTCCGCTGTTGAGAGGGTGGCAATAGGGTCCCTCGATCATGCCCTTGACAGCCATGGGGGCGGAGTCCACTTCGCCGATGCCATGCACTCCCGCATCGGTCTCGACCCGGACGACGAGAGCGTCCTGGCCGCTGTCGGCCTGCTCCTTGACCTCGGGGAGACGCAGGTAGAGAGTTTCGACTCTAGTGATTTTCATGCTGGCTCCAACGTCAACGGCCTGGCTGGGACACGCACAGATCCTCCGTGCCGCGATTCAGGCAAGCCGCGCCCCCGCCCCCACGACGGGCGGATCATTCGAGAGTGAAACAGGGGGGCGTTAAATAAAGACGAACCACGAATGAACACGAATAGGCACGAATCCGTATGGATCTGTTTCGGTTTTTCTTCGTGGCCTATCGGCAACAAGGACCCTGTCCCGTTGATC
>JAJDUG010000022.1 GCA_022826755.1 Acidobacteriota bacterium | reverse complement strand
GCGATGGCGAAGGAGAAATTTGATCGAAGCAAGCCGCACATCAACATCGGGACGATCGGGCACATCGATCACGGGAAGACGACGTTAACGGCAGCGATCACGCGGGTATTGGGGAAGAAGGATCCGAAGGTGGCGTTTCGGAGTTTCGATTCGATCGACAACGCGCCGGAGGAGCGGGAGCGAGGGATCACGATCGCGACGGCGCACGTGGAGTATTCGACCGACAAGCGTCACTACGCGCACGTGGACTGTCCGGGGCATGCGGACTACATCAAGAACATGATCACGGGAGCGGCGCAGATGGATGGAGCGATCCTGGTGGTGGCGGCGACCGACGGGCCGATGCCGCAGACGCGGGAGCACATCCTGTTGGCGAGGCAGGTGGGAGTGCCGAGCATCGTGGTGGCGATGAACAAGGTGGATGCGGTGGAGGATGAGGAGTTGTTGGACCTGGTGGAGTTGGAGGTGAGGGAGTTATTGGAGAGTTACAAGTTTCCGGGCGAGGAGGTACCGGTGGTACGGGTATCGGCGCTGGGAGGGTTGAACGGGGAGGCGGAGTGGGAGGGGAAGATCGAGGAGTTGATGGAGGAGGTGGACGGCTACATAGCGTTGCCTGAGCGGGAGGTGGACAAGCCGTTTTTGATGCCGATCGAGGACATCTTTTCGATATCGGGGAGAGGGACGGTGGTGACGGGGAGAGTGGAGAGAGGGAAGGTGAAGGTGGGGGAGGAGATGGAGATCGTGGGGATGAGGCCGACGCAGAAGCGTGTGGTGACGGGAGTGGAGATGTTCAAGAAGCTGTTGGATGAGGGGGTGGCGGGAGACAACGTGGGGTTGTTGCTGAGGGGAGTGGAGAAGCGAGACGTGGAGCGGGGGCAGGTGGTGGCGAAGGTGGGGAGCATCACGCCGCACACGAAGTTCAAGGCGGAGGCCTACATCTTGACGAAGGAGGAAGGGGGGCGGCACACGCCGTTTTTCACGGGGTACCGGCCGCAGTTTTATTTTCGGACGACGGATGTGACGGGAGTGGCGAGCCTGGGAGAAGGGACGGAGATGGTGATGCCGGGAGACAACGTGAGCCTGGAGATCGAGTTGATCACGCCGATCGCGATGGAGAAGGGGTTGAGGTTTGCGATACGGGAGGGAGGGCGGACGGTGGGGGCCGGCACCATTACCGAGATACTGGAATAGGGGCGCCCTACTTCCTTGAGCCGGTTGCGGGGAGCGGAAGGCCAAGCCGATGCGAGACATTGTTACTCTGCAGTGCACCACCTGCAAGAAGAGAAACTATTCGACCACCAAGAACAAGAAAAAGACTCCCGCACGCCTGGAGATCAAGAAGTTCTGCCGTGCCTGCCGAGGCCACAGGATCCATCGAGAGACTCGATAGTGCGGGTAGAGATCGCAGTGACAGGGAAATTCTTGCCGATTGGTTCTCGCTGCAGGCCAGTAGCTCGAACTGGTAGAGCGCCGGTCTCCAAAACCGGATGTTGGGGGTTCGAATCCCTCCTGGCCTGCCATCTTTTCTCTATGAATTTCGCGATCACGCCCGTCATGGAGGTGGCTCCTTGTTGGAATCGTTGAAGGTTTCCCGGATCAATCAGTTCTTTGGCGACGTCAGAATGGAGATGCGAAAGGTCTCCTGGCCGGGGCGAAAGGAAGTTTACGGGACCACCATTGTTGTCCTTTGCGCGGTTTTTTTCTTTGGAATTTATCTGGGTCTGGTCGATACCATCCTGCAGTTTGGGGTCCAGGGTTTGTACGGTTGGTTGGCCGGCCGGTAGTCATTGTTGCGCTTGAGTCTTTAGGAAAGGGCCAACTCTTCGGGAGGCATCTGGAATGGCCAAGAGGTGGTACATCATTCACACGTATTCCGGATTTGAGCGCAAGGTGGCCGAAAGTCTGAAGAGCCGGGTCGAAGCCTTCGGCATGCAGGAGGAGATCGGGGAGTCACTGGTTCCCGAGGAGGACGTCGTCGAAATGAAGGGCGGCAAGCGTGTCACCAGCAAAAAGATAACCTTTCCGGGCTACGTGCTGGTTGAAATGGAAATGACGGATCAGGCCTGGCATGTCGTCAAGAATACTCCCAGGGTTACCGGTTTTGTCGGTTCGGGACAGATTCCTTCACCCCTGAGTCAGCAGGAAGTCGACCAGATCATCTACCACGCCGAAGCAACGGCGGAGAAACCTAAAGTCGAGTTGACCTTTGAGCACGGCGAGACCGTCAAGATCATCGACGGTCCTTTCAGCAACTTTACCGGAACGGTGGAGGAGTTGAACGAGGACCGCAACACTCTCAAGGTCAATGTCACCATCTTTGGACGCCAGACGCCGGTGGAGCTGGATTTCCTGCAGGTTGAAAAGTCGTAGTGTGCAGCTCCGGCCGCAGGCCGGCTCAGCATTACGGAGGCCCTTTCCAGTGAGGTTCGGCGCCGGTCGCCGTCGGAGGTCTTGATGGCAAAAAAGGTAATCGGAAACATCAAGCTGCAGATTCCTGCCGCCAAGGCGACTCCGGCTCCCCCGGTGGGTCCGGCGTTGGGCCAGCACGGAGTCAACATCATGGACTTCTGCAAGGCCTTCAATGCCAAGACCTCCAACAAGGATCAGGAGGGCCTCATCATTCCCGTGGTGATCACGGTGTTTGCGGACCGCTCCTATTCATTCATTACCAAGACCCCGCCGGCCGCCGTGCTTCTGAAGCGCCAGGCTGGAATTGCCAAGGGGTCTGGGGCTCCCAACCGGAACAAGGTGGGGACGGTCACCGAAGACCAGGTGGAAGAAATTGCCAAGCAAAAGATGCCGGATCTCAATGCCCATGATCTGGCCGGGGCGGTCGCCATCGTGAAGGGAACGGCCCGCAGCATGGGGATCGATGTGGTTAACTGAGGAGCTCCAATGGTGAAGACGAGTAAACGCATGGCCCGCGCCAGAGAGGAGATTCAAGGACAGGCTTATCCTCTGCAGGCGGCCCTTCCGCTGGTGCAGAAGCTGTCCTCCGCCAAGTTTGACGAGACGGTTGAAATCTCCCTGCGCCTGGGAGTCGACCCCAGGCACGCCGATCAGATGGTGCGTGGAACGGTGGTCCTGCCCCACGGTTTGGGGAAGACCAAGAAGGTCTGTGTGATCGCCAGCGGGGAAAACCAGAGGGAAGCCGAGCAAGCCGGCGCCGATCACGTGGGGGGCGAAGAATTGGTGGGCAGGATCCAGGGAGGCTGGCTGGACTTCGAGGCGCTGGTGGCCACCCCCGACATGATGAAATTCCTGGGAAGGCTTGGCAGGATTCTGGGCCCCAAGGGCTTGATGCCGAATCCCAAGACGGGAACCGTTACCTTCGACGTGGGCAGCGCGGTGAAGGAAATCAAGGCTGGAAAAGTCGAGTTTCGGGTCGACAAGACGGCCATAATCCACACGCCCCTGGGCAAGGTGTCCTTTGACGGCGATAAACTCCTGGAAAATGCCCGGACACTGATCGAATCCGTGATGAAGGCAAAGCCGTCCGCGGCCAAGGGCAGGTACCTGCGCAGCGTTTTCGTGTGCTCGAGCATGGGCCCGGGGATTCCCGTGGAACTGACATCGCTGGACAAGTAACCCTTTCGGAGGATTCAACCGTGCGTCGCGACGACAAGGAAAAAGAAATCGGAAACCTGCGGAAGGAGTTCGGCGATGCCAGGAACCTGCTGCTGGCAGGATTTCAGGGACTGACCGTGGGACAGGACACCGAGCTGCGCCGGGCCATTCGAGCTGCGGGTTCCAGGTACCGGGTAGTCAAGAACACGCTGGCCAAGCGGGCTGCGGAAGGGACTGCCCTGGAGCCCATCAAGGACCAGTTCACCGGGTCCAGTGCGGTTGCCTACAACGCTGAAGACCCTGTAGCCCTGGCCAAGGTTGTCACGACCTATGCCAAGGCCCACCCCCGCCTGGTATTCAAGGCAGGTGTGGTGGAAGGCCGGGTCATCGATTTGGCTGATCTGAACCATATCGCCAATTTGCCCAGCAAGGAGGAGTTGATCTCCAAGTTGATGTTTCTTCTCAACGCAGGAGCCCAGAGATTGGCCGGCGTGGTTCAGGCGGTACCCAGAAATCTGGCCGTGGTGATGGAAGAGGCCGGCAAGGAAAAGAAATTTCCAGAGTAGAAATTCATTACCGTGCAAGAGGAGGAGTCGATGTCGGAGAAGATACAGAAGTTGCTCGACGAGATTCAACAATTGACGTTGCTGGAAGCCTCCGAGCTCGTCAAGGGTTTGGAGGAAAGGTTCGGGGTATCCGCTGCCGCCGCCGCTCCCGTGGCCGTGGCCGGACCGGCCGGCCCGGCAGCGGAGGAGGTTGAGGAGCAGACGGAATTCAGCGTGATTCTCATTGGTTTTGGTGACGGCAAGAAGATCAATACCATCAAAGTGGTTCGCGAAGTGACCAGTCTCGGCCTCAAGGAGGCCAAGGACCTGGTAGACAGTGCTCCCAAGCCCGTCAGGGAAGGTATTCCCAAAGACGAGGCGGAAGCCCTCAAGAAGAAGTTCGAGGAGGCGGGAGCTACCGTCGAATTGAAATAGCTTGAGAACCACGATTCCCCTAATTCGAATTTCCACACCCACCATTCGACCTGTAAGTGTGTCCGGGATTCCGATTCCCGGACACGGTGGACTCGAAGACAAGCCGGATTCTATTGCGTCGTCCGGGGGCAGGCCGGGCGATGGCCTGCACGCCTGACCGGGTCGCTGGGTAAAGAACTCAGGCCGAGCGCTTTCTACGCAATCTGAAGGAGTCAAGCCAATGGGCACTGCTTCAAACGGACATTCCAGGGAGCGAGTGAACTTCTCCAAGATCCTCACTTCCATTCAGATTCCCAACCTCATCGAGGTTCAAAGGAAATCGTATGAGCGATTCCTTCAAATGAGCCTGCTGCCCAATGAGCGTGAGGATATCGGTCTGCAAGCCGTGTTCAATTCCGTGTTTCCCATCAGCGACTTTCGGGGTGTCTCCTCGCTGGAGTTTGTGGACTACTCGATCGGCAACTGGGAATGCAAGTGCGGTCTACTCAAGGGATTGCAGCATCTGAGAGCCCAGTGCCAATCCTGCGGCGCCGATATCGTGACCAACCCCTACTCCGTCGACGACGTCGTCTGCGGCAAATGCGGAACCTACAATCGCAACGCGGCCAAGTTCTGCGACGACTGCGGCGATCCCGTCAGCCTCAATCTGAAGTACGACGTGGCCGAGTGCCAGGAACGGGGAATGACCTATGCCGCCCCGCTGAAAGTGACCATCCGGCTGACGATTTACGACAAGGATCCCGATTCGGGAGGCAAAGCCATCCGGGACATCAAGGAGCAGGAAGTCTACTTCGGCGAGATTCCCTTGATGACCGAGAATGGAACCTTCGTGATCAATGGTACCGAGCGTGTCATTGTCAGCCAGTTGCATCGATCTCCCGGCGTGTTTTTCGAGTCGGCCAGCGCCAAGACCTACTTCCTGGGGAAGATCATCCCCTATCGTGGTTCCTGGGTGGAATTCGAATACGATCAGAAGAACCTCCTTTACGTTCGAATCGACCGAAAGCGGAAGTTCCTGGGTTCCATCTTCTTGCGCGCCCTTGGTCTGAAGAACGACGAGGAGTTGATCCGTACTTTCTATCAGACCGATACCATAGGCGTGGCCGAGCGGCGGCTGCTGTGGAATGTTTCGGAACGCCTGATCGGCATGAAGCTTTCGCATGACGTGGTTCATCCCGAAACCGGGGACGTGCTGAGCCATGCCGGCAAGAGAATCTCCCACAGCCAATACAATCACATCACCAAAGCCGGGATCGGCCAGGTAGAGGTCAGTCCCCACGACCTGGAGGGATACTTCACCGCGGCTGACGTCGTGAATCCCGAGACCGGGGAAGTGCTCATTGAAGCCAATGAAGAGCTCAAGGTGGCCGATGTCGCGGAAATCATCGACGCCGGCATCCCCCGGTTTTCCGTTTTCGATCCGGAGCGAGACGACGTGGGGGTGGTGCTCAGCCAGACGATCAAGAAGGACAGCATCAAGACGACCAAGGAGGCCTTGATCGAGATCTACCGCAAGCTCCGTCCGGGGGACCCTCCCACGCTGGAAACGGCCACCCAACTGTTTCAAGGGATGTTCTTCGATCCTCGCAAGTATGATTTTTCCAGAGTGGGCCGCCTGAAATTCAACATCAAGCTGGATCTCGATACTCCGTTGGAGAAACGCACGCTGGATCCCAACGATTTCTACGCCGTCATCGCCTATCTCCTGAAGTTGCGGAAGAGCATCGGAAACGTCGACGATATCGATCACTTGGGCAATCGACGGGTACGAGCGGTGGGCGAGCTGCTGGAGAACCAGTTTCGAATCGGCCTGGTGCGCATGGAACGGGCGATCAAGGAAAAGATGTCCGTCTACCAGGAGATCTCCACCGCCATGCCCCACGATCTGATCAATGCCAAGCCGGTGATGGCGGCGGTGCGAGAGTTTTTCGGTTCAAGCCAGTTGTCTCAGTTCATGGATCAAACCAATCCCTTGTCGGAGATCACCCACAAGCGGCGTCTGTCCGCGTTGGGTCCGGGGGGATTGAGTCGAGAGAGGGCCGGATTCGAGGTCCGGGACGTTCACACCACCCACTATGGTCGGATCTGTCCCATTGAAACTCCCGAGGGGCCCAACATCGGGTTGATTTCTTCCCTGAGTTGCTATGCCCAGATCAACGAATTCGGATTCATCGAAAGCCCCTACCGCAAAGTGAAGAACGGGCGGGTGGTGGACTACGTCACCGTCACCAACAGCGGGGACTCCGATCTCACGCTCGGGCAACATCTCGAACGATCGGAGGTCGAAGAGACCAATCGCCGGCTCAATAGCAAAAACAAGCGACGGGTCGAATTCGAGCCCTATTCCTTCTGCCTGACCGCCTGGGAAGAAGACCGCTATGTCATCGCGCAGGCCAATGTGGAACTGGACTCCGAGGGACAGATCGCAACCCCCTTGGTGAACGCACGGCAAGCCGGCAACTTCGTGCTCAAGAACCGGGAAGAGATCGACTACATCGACGTTTCTCCCAAGCAACTGGTCAGTGTGGCTGCGTCACTGATTCCCTTCCTGGAGAACGACGATGCCAACCGCGCCCTGATGGGGTCCAATATGCAGCGGCAGGCGGTGCCTCTCCTGCGGGCCGAGGCGCCCTACGTGGGCACCGGAATGGAACGGGTCACGGCTCACGATTCCGGGGCCGTTGTGCTGTGCCGTCGGTCGGGCGTGGTGGACAGCGTCGACTCCGAGCGGATTATCGTCAGGGTTGAAACGGGAGAGAACGGCCAACTGTCTCGAGAGGTTGGAGCTGACATTTATCAACTCAAGAAGTTTCGACGCTCAAACCAGAACACCTGCATCAACCAGAAGCCGATCATCGCCAAGGGTGACCGCGTGCAGGCCGGACAGGTCCTGGCCGACGGGCCCTGCACCGACCGGGGAGAGTTGGCCCTGGGCCGAAATGTCCTGGTCGGATTCATGCCCTGGCGAGGCTGCAATTTCGAGGATGCCATCCTGGTCAGCGAACGACTCATCAGGGATGACTACTACACTTCCATCCACATAGAGGAGTTTGAAATCGAGGCTCGCGACACCAAGCTGGGCCCCGAGGAGATCACGCGGGATATTCCCAACGTGAGCGAGAGCTTTCTGCGGGATCTGGACGAAAGCGGGATCATTCGTATCGGGGCCAGCGTCAAGCCCGGCGACGTCATTGTGGGCAAGGTCACTCCCAAGGGCGAAACCCAGTTGACTCCCGAGGAAAAGCTGCTGAGAGCCATCTTCGGGGAGAAGGCGGGCGATGTGCGCGATGCTTCTCTCATCACTCCGCCCGGGATCGAGGGCGTGGTGGTGGACGTCAAGGTCTTTTCTCGAAAGGGCCAGGAGAAGGACGAGCGGGCCAAGGCCATTGAGGACCACGAAATCGAGCGAATCGAGAGGAATCTCAACGATGAAATGCGGATTCTGACCGGCGAGCGCAACAAGCGCATTTGCGAACTGCTGGAGGGGGAGGTTCTCACTGCCGATCTGGTCCACGAGAAGAGCCGAAAACGAATTCTGGCGCGCCGGACACGGTTGAGCCGGGAGATTATCCAGCGCCTGGGAGCCCGGGATCTGGGTCGGGTCAAGATTGGCCGCAGGGATGCAAAACTGAAGTCCCGGATCCTGCAAATCGAGAAAATGACCCAACGGCAGATCGAAGTGCTTCAGGCTCTTCATGAGGATAAATTGTCCAAGTTGAAGAAGGGCGACGAGTTGCCACCCGGAGTCATCAAGCTGGTCAAAGTCTACGTGGCCATGAAGCGGAAGCTCTCGGTCGGCGACAAAATGGCCGGGAGGCATGGCAACAAGGGAGTGATCGCACGGATTTTGCCTGAAGAGGACATGCCCTATCTGCCGGACGGGACTCCCGTTGAAATCGTCTTGAACCCCTTGGGCGTTCCCTCCCGCATGAATGTGGGACAAATCCTGGAAGCCCATCTGGGGTGGGCCGCCAGGGCTCTGGGGTTGCATTTTTCCACGCCCGTCTTCGACGGCGCCACGGAGCGGGAAATCAAGTCGCAGTTGGACGGCGCCCGGCTTCCCCTTTCGGGGAAGACCGACTTGTGTGACGGTCTGACCGGAGAACGTTTCGAACAGCAGGTCACCGTGGGCTACATCTACATGCTGAAGCTCTCTCACCTGGTGGACGACAAGATTCATGCCCGCTCCATCGGACCGTACTCACTCATCACCCAACAGCCTCTGGGCGGCAAGGCTCAGTTCGGAGGGCAGAGATTCGGAGAGATGGAGGTTTGGGCGCTGGAGGCTTATGGCGCCGCACATATCCTGCAGGAGCTGCTGACCGCCAAAGCCGACGACGTCTATGGTCGAGCCAAGATCTACGAGGCCATTGTCAAGGGGGAGGCAGCCATCGAGCCCGGCTTGCCGGAATCCTTCAACGTCTTGATTCGTGAGCTGCAGAGTCTCTGTCTGGATGTGGAGTTGCTGAAGAAGTACGAGGAAAATTAGGGGCGGAAGGCAGTCTTTTTCGTGGGCTTGCCGATGGGTGGCCCGGGGCTGAGACCGCAAGGCATTACCAACTACGGGAGTCGGCTTCTCAAGGAGGCGATCGTGTTTGGACCAAACCCTCACGACAGGGGAAACTTCACCGCTGATTTTGACAGCATCCGGATCAGCCTGGCTTCGCCGGACACGATCCGATCGTGGTCCAAGGGTGAAGTCACCAAGCCTGAGACCATCAATTACCGAACCTTCAAGCCGGAGCGGGACGGTCTGTTCTGCGCCAAGATCTTCGGCCCCGTCACCGATTGGGAGTGTCTTTGCGGGAAGTACAAGAGGATGAAGCACCGGGGAGTGATCTGCGACAAGTGCGGGGTCGAGGTCACTCTGTCCAAGGTTCGGCGGGAGCGTCTCGGCCACATCGAATTGGCCAGCCCCTGTTCGCATGTCTGGTTCTTCAAGGGGTTGCCGAGTCGGATCGGGCATCTGCTGGACCTGAGCCTGAGGGAGTTGGAGCGTATCCTCTATTTCGAGGCCTACGTGGTTCTGGATCCCGGCGACACTCCCCTGAACGAAAAGGAAGTCCTTGGCGAAGACAAGTACCGCCAAATGATGGAAGAGTATCCGGGAAAGTTCACCGCCCTGATGGGGGCCGAGGCGATCAAGCAGCTCCTGAAGCAGATCGATGTCGAGGACCTGTCCATCGATCTCCGCTATCGAATGAAGTCCGAGACCTCCCAGCAGAAAAAGCTCAAGTTCTCAAAACGCCTGAAAGTGGTGGATGCCTTTCGAAAGTCGGGGAACAAGCCGGAATGGATGATTCTGGACGTGATTCCGGTGATCCCGCCGGAGCTTCGTCCGCTGGTGCCCCTGGATGGAGGGCGGTTCGCCACTTCCGATCTGAATGATCTCTACCGGCGGGTGATCAATCGCAACAATCGGTTGAAGAAGCTGATCGAGTTGCACGCGCCCGACGTGATTGTTCGCAATGAAAAGCGAATGCTGCAGGAAGCCGTGGATGCCCTCTTTGACAACGGCCGGAGGGGGCGCGTGCTGCGCGGCGCCAACAATCGCCCCCTGAAGTCCCTCTCGGACACTTTGAAGGGCAAACAGGGCCGCTTCCGACAGAACCTGCTGGGGAAGCGCGTGGACTACTCCGGACGATCGGTGATCGTGGTGGGGCCCGACCTCAAGTTGCATCAGTGCGGACTCCCCAAACGGATGGCTCTAGAGCTCTTCAAGCCCTTTATCTTCAATCGGCTGGAACAGGACGGGCACTGCACCACCATCAAGGCCGCCAAGGAGATGGTGGAGCAGCAGGACCCCATCGTGTGGGACATCCTGGAGGAAGTCATTCGGGAACATCCCGTTTTGCTCAATCGCGCGCCCACCCTGCACCGCCTGGGGATTCAGGCCTTCGAGCCCGTTCTGGTCGAGGGGAAGGCCATCCAGATCCACCCGTTGGTGTGCACGGCCTTCAACGCCGATTTCGACGGGGATCAGATGGCGGTTCACATCCCCCTGTCGCCGGAAGCCCAGATCGAAGCTTCGGTTCTGATGCTTTCTGCCAACAACATCCTGTCGCCCTCGAACGGCATCCCGATCGCCGTTCCCTCCCAGGACGTGGTTCTGGGCTGTTATTACCTGACCATGTCCAAACCGGGGACCCGGGGAGAGGGACGAGCATTCGGCAGCAGCGAGGAAGTGTTGCTGGCCTTGGAGATGGGTGAGGTGGAGACCCTCACTCCCATTCGCTTTCGCTACAGCGGGGAGGTGATCGACCTCAGCAACGCTTATGACGACCAGAGCGTTCTGCACACCGAAGTCATCACTCTGGAGCGAGATTTCATCAATACGACCGTGGGCCGGGTCATCCTCAACGATCATCTTCCCCAGGCGTTTCCGTTTGTGAACGGGCTGCTCAAGAAAAAGGGTTTGTCCCAACTGGTTCAGTATTGCTATTTGAGATTGGGCCTGGAGAAGACCGTCCAGGTGCTGGACGAAATCAAGGCCCTTGGTTTCTCGTACGCCACCAAGGCCGGAATTTCCATCGGCGTCGAGGACTTGCTCATTCCGGATGCAAAATCCAGGCTGGTGGACAATGCTGAATCGGAGGTTCTCAGCGTCGAGGAACAATATCAGGAAGGGGCTATCACCAAGGGGGAGCGCTACAACAAGGTGATCGAAATCTGGTCCGACGTCACCGAGAAGGTTGCCGACGAGATGATTCATGGAATCGAACGGAAGAACCAGGAAGGAAAGGAGTTCAATCCGATTTACATCATGGCGGATTCCGGGGCCCGAGGTTCCAAACAGCAGATTCGCCAGTTGGCGGGGATGCGCGGCCTGATGGCCAAGCCCTCGGGCGAGATCATCGAAACCCCCATCAAGGCCAATTTCCGGGAGGGATTGACCGTGTTGCAGTACTTCATCTCGACCCATGGGGCTCGCAAAGGGTTGGCCGACACTGCCCTGAAGACGGCCGACTCGGGGTACCTCACCCGGCGGTTGGTCGATGTGGCCCAGGACGTGATCATCTCGGAGGAAGACTGCGGAACGTTGGATGGCATTTGGGTTGGACCCATCGTGGAGAGCGGTGAAATTATCGAGCCGCTCCGGGACCGGATCGTGGGTCGGGTGTCGTTGGAGGACATCAAGGACTACGAGGGCAACACCATTGTCGGCGTCAACCAGGAGATCACCGAGGACCTGGCCAGTGAGATACAAGGGGCCGGAGTGGAACGGGTCAAGATCCGGTCGGTGCTCACCTGCGAATGCCGGCGGGGAGTGTGCGTGAGGTGTTACGGCCGCAACCTGGGCACGGGCAACATGGTTGAGCTGGGTGAAGCCGTGGGAGTGATTGCCGCTCAGTCCATCGGGGAGCCGGGCACCCAGTTGACCATGCGCACTTTCCACATCGGCGGGGCCGCCAGTCGGGTTTCGGAGCAGTCCACCCTGGAAGCCCGCAACGGCGGGCTGATTCGTTTCATCAATCTGGCCACCGTGCGCAACAAGCAGGGAGATCTGGTCGTCATGAATCGCAATGGCCTGATCGCGGTTGTGGATGAAAAGGGCCGCGAGAAAGAACGCTACTCGGTCGTGTACGGCGCCAAGATCAAGGTCGAAGAAGGTCAGGCCGTACAGGTTGGGGAAGAGCTGGTGGAGTGGGACCCCTATACCTATGCCATTCTCACCGAAGCTGGCGGGTTCATCCAGTTCAGGGATCTGTTGGAAGGCGTGACCATGGAGGAGGAAGTGGATGAGGTCACCAGCCTGTCCCACTGGATGGTGACCGAGTCGCAGGATGAGAAGCGACAGCCTCAGATCATCATCAAGAATAGCGACGGCAAGGGCGGGACCAAGGCCCGGACGGTGAAGAAGTATCTCATGCCTTCCCGAGCCCACCTGATGGTGGCCGACGGCGAAGAGGTGCACCCCGGCGACGTTCTGGCCAAGATTCCCAGAGAAACGACCAAGACCAAGGATATTACCGGAGGGTTGCCCCGTGTCGTGGAATTGTTCGAGGCTCGCAAACCCAAGGAGACTGCCGTCATCACCGAGATCGACGGCGTGGTGAAGTATGGCGACATCTCAAAGGGAACTCGCAAGATTTCAGTAACCAGCGACAACGGGATGGAGCGGGAGTACTCCTTGCCTCGGGGCGTTCACATCAACGTGCAGGAGGGGGATACGGTCCGAGCCGGAGAGCCCCTCATGGATGGTCCCCGGAACCCCCACGATATTCTGGCCGTGCTCGGAGAAAAGGAACTGCAGTCCTACCTGGTCAATGAAATCCAGGAGGTCTACCGGTTGCAGGGCGTCAATATCAATGACAAGCACATTGAAGTGATCGTTCGCCAGATGATGCGCTGGGTAAAGATCGAGGATGTCGGAGACACCGAGTTTCTGCTGGAGGAGCAGGTGGACAAGTTCCGCTTTCAGGAGGAGAACGAACGAACCATCATGGCTGACGGCAAGCCTGCCGAGGGACGTCCCCTGCTGTTGGGGATTACCAAGGCCTCGCTTTCAACCGACTCGTTTATCTCGGCGGCCTCCTTCCAGGAGACCACCCGGGTCCTGACCGAGGCCTCCATCAGCGGGAAAGTGGACTACCTGCGGGGCCTCAAGGAAAATGTCATTATGGGGCGGCTGATTCCCGCGGGGACGGGGATGGACTACTACCGGAACGTGAAACTGCAGCCCGACTTCCTGGAGGAGCCGGAGTTGGCAGCAGAGGGTGAAGTCGAGGAAGAAAGACCTACCTTTGTGGAAGAAGCGGTCAGGGATCACGTAACGACGTAGCCTGCGTTTCTCTTTCGCCTTCGTGTCGCTTTTCAGTCACCCTGATCCTTCTCGGAAGCCGCCTTGGCCTGCTCGATGATCTTGTCCGAGATCTGAGCCGGAACGATCTCGTAGTGAGAAAACTCCATGGTGTAATCCCCACGGCCCTGGGTCATGGAAGTGAGGGCAGGCGCATAGGAGAGCATCTCGGCCATCGGTACCTGGGCCTTGATGATCTGCGAGCCTGGACGTGAGTCCATCCCCTGCACCCTGCCGCGTCGGGAATTCAGGTCTCCCATCAAATCGCCGGCATAGGCCTCCGGCGCGTAGACTTCCACATTCATGATCGGTTCCAGCATTGCCGCCGAAGCCTGCTCCATCGCTTTCTTGAATGCCAGCGATCCCGCTATTTTGAACGCAAGCTCCGAGGAATCCACGTCGTGGTAGGACCCGTCATAGAGCGTTACCTTGAAATCGACCACCGGGTATCCCGCCAGGTAGCCGCGAGAGGCTGATTCCAGGATCCCTTTCTCGACGGCCGGGATGTAGTTCCTGGGGATGGCCCCTCCAAAGATTTCGTTCACGAACTCGAAATTTTCTCCGCGAGCCAGGGGCTCCATTCGGATCTTGCAGTCTCCGTATTGCCCATGCCCACCCGACTGCTTCTTGTGCCTGCCCTGAACCTCCGCCCTTCCCCGAATGGTCTCACGGTAGGGGATCTTGGGCGGTTTCAACCCTACGTCGACGGAAAACCGTTTTTTCAGGCGTGACACGATAATCTCGATGTGTAGCTGTCCCATGCCCGACAGCAGCATCTCGTTGGTCTGCTGATCCCGGCCAAAACGCAAGGTGGGGTCTTCTTCCAGAATCTTGTGGAGCGCGTTGCTGATCTTGTCCTCGTCTCCCCGCGACTTGGGCGCCACGGCGAAAGAGATCAGAGGTTCCGGGAAATTCAGATTGTCGTAAAGAACCGGGTGATCTTTGTCCCCCAGCGTGTTTCCGGTGACAGTGCCCTTGAGTTTTGCCACCACACCGATGTCTCCAGGGAACAGCCTGGAGACTTCCACGGCGGACTTGCCTTGAGGAACGGACAGGTGGGCGAGTCTCTCCGAGGATTCCTGGTTGAAGTTGGACAGTGTGGCGTCGTTTTCAATCACTCCTGAAGCCACTTTCAGATAGGACAGTCTTCCGGCGAAAGGGTCCGCGACCGTCTTGAAGACATAAGCCGAGACGGGTTCATTCTCCTTTCCCTGGCGTTGGCCGGAGCCTTCGCCGTTGCCTCCAAGTCGGGACCTGGATTGATCGGGGGAAGGCAAATAGTCGACGAGGAGGTCCACCAGATCGCCGGGTCCCACGTTCAGGAGGGCCGAACAGCAGTAGACAGGGAAAATGAGTCGATCTCCGATGGCACGCCTCAACCCCGGAACCAGATCCTCGTTCGGAATGGTGCCCTGGTCGAAAAACTGCTCCATCAATTGGTCGTCGCCTTCGGCAACCATCTCCACAATCGTCTCATGCCCCTGTTCGACCGCTTCCTTGAGAGACTCGGGAATTTCGATCGGGGTTCCCTTTCCGTTGCCGTTAGGGTCATATCGGGATGCTTTCGATTCAACCAGATCGATTACTCCGCTGAAGCTCTTTTCACTGCCGACAGGGATCTGCATCGGAATGACCGTGCGGCCGAAGTGTTCCTGCAGTAGAGAGACCCCACGTTCGAAATCGGCGTTCTCGCGATCGAGCTTGTTCAGGACAAAGGCAACCGGCAGATCGAACTCTTTGGCGAACTGAAATACCTTCTCGGTCTGGACCTCGACCCCGGCTACGGCATCGACGACGATCAGCACAGCCTCGGCGACTCGCATGCTGTTACGAGCGTCCTGGATAAAGATGCCTTTACCCGGGGTGTCCAGAAGATTGATCTTGGTCTTGCCTCGTTCCATGAAGGCGATGCCGGTGGAAGTGCTGATCTTTCGTTCAATCTCCTCCGAATCATAGTCGGTAAGGGTGGTCCCTTCGTCGACCCGTCCCAGCCGATTGCCCACGCCGGCGGCGTAGAGACAGCCGGCCACCAGGGAAGTCTTCCCCGAGGACCCGTGTCCCGCCACGGCGACGTTGCGTATATCCGCGGGAGCGTAGACCTTCATGGTGTATTCCTTTCCGAACAGGGGGTGACCGCTGACGGCCTCGAACGGCCGCAAAAAGCCTGGATGCTACCATACCCCGCGTGACCTGGGCAACCGGGGCCCTGGTCTCTGAACCAGGCGGTTTTTCAACGGCTTGCACTCCCGGCTGAAACCCAATTGTCAGGCTACGAGGACGACAGCAGGGACCTTATCCGCTTCAGGTCCTCCCAAACCTCCCGCTTGGCGGGCGGATTCCTCAGCAGGTAGGCCGGGTGATAGGTGGCCACCAGTCGGGCTCCGCGGAAGGAGTGAATCTTTCCTCGGAGTCGGCCAATCGGTGTCCTGACCTGCAAGAGAGTCTGGGCCGCGGTCAGCCCCAGGCAACAAATCACCTCGGGCTGCAAGACCGCCAACTGTCGCTCCAGGAAGGGCGAACAGGCGGTGACCTCATCTTCCTGGGGCGTGCGGTTCCCGGGCGGCCGGCATTTGACCACGTTGCAGATGTAGACCTCGTCCCGCCGCATCTGTATGGCTTCGATCATCCTGGTCAGCAGTTGACCCGCCCGTCCCACGAAAGGCAGACCCTGTCGGTCCTCTTCAGCACCAGGCCCCTCGCCGACAAAAACCAGTCGGGCTTGTGGGTTGCCGGCCCCGAACACGATGTGGGTCCGGTCCTGACACAGCTTGCACCTTTGGCAGTCCCCCAGGTCATCACGGACCTCTTCCAGGGAAGAGTCTCGCACGCTTTCCGGGACGGACTCGGCGAACAGTGAGGCCTGCGCCGAGGGTTCGGATTGCTGCGGTCGGCGGGAAGGGCTCTTCCCTTCGCCGCGCACGGATGCTGCCAATCTGAGCGCTCCGCGCACCGCTTTCGGATCGAAACGGTCAATCCCGGATTCCGCGTAATACTCCAGGTGAGCTTTCAATTGTTCCAGCAGGGCAGGATCGGGATGGTCAGGCATGGCGCTTCATCACGGCAATCACCTGGTCCAGGATGGCGTGAGCAATCTCTCTCTTGGATCGCTTTCCCAGCGAGATTTCCGAACCCGTGTGCGAAAGCAGGGTGACCACGTTGGTATCCCCGTCAAAACCGGCTCCCTCCTGCGTGACGTCGTTCACCACCAAGAGGTCCAGATTCTTGGCTGCCAGTTTACCTCGGGCATTTTCCAGCACCCGCTCGGTTTCGGCGGCGAATCCCACCAGAATCTGACCGCGCTTGTGGCTGGACAGCTCGGCCAGGATGTCGGGAGTCGGGACCAGCGACAGGCGTCGGGGGGCCTGTCCCTTTTTCAACTTCTGTCCGGACCGGCTGGCCGGTTTGAAGTCGGCCACGGCGGCTGCTTTGATCACAATGGTGGCCTCGGAAAAGTGGCGCAGCACCTGGGATCTCATTTCCTCCGCGGAACGTACCCTGAGACATCGAACCTCGGCAGGCGGCGGAAGCTGTGTCGGGCCGCTGACCAAAATGGTTGTGGCCCCGCGGGTGCGGGCCGCGGAGGCGATTTCGTAACCCATTTTGCCGGAGGAGCGATTGCTCAGATATCTGACCGGGTCGATGTCCTCACAGGTGGGACCGGCCGTGACCAGAACAGTCTCTCCAACCAGGTCCTGGGTGCCTCGAGCAGCCTTCACCACGGCGCTCACGATGGTTTCCAGGTCGGCCATTCGACCTTTGCCTTCGATTCCCTCCGCCAGGTAGCCTTCTTCCGGGTCTACCAGGATCACTCCCCGAGAGCGAAGCCGCCCGACATTTTCCTTCACCGACGGATGGTTCCACATATGCACGTTCATGGCCGGAGCCACAACCACCGGACCGGTAGTCGCCAGGTAAAGGGTCGAGAGAAAATCATCGGCGATGCCGCCGGCGAACTTGGCCAGACAATTGGCCGTGGCCGGAGCTACCACAAGCGCACTGGCAGCCTGGGGAAGCTGAACATGCTCAATGGCGACCTCTTGAGCCCCCTCAGTCCGTTGTTCCTGCTGGTACAGGGTCGTGATGACCCGACGCCGGCTCAAGGCGGCCAGAGTCATTGGGGTGACGAAGTTCCGAGCGTGCTCGGTAAGGACCACCTGTACTTCGTAGCCTTGCTTCTGAAGCAGGCGCAGAAGCTCGGCGGACTTGTAGGCGGCGATACACCCGGTGATACCCAAAACAATCAGGCTCGGATTCATGTGACTAAACGGCCTCCGCAGAAACTCTCTGCCAAGGGAGATCCTCAATGGGGAGCCGGGCCGACGTCGATAGGCAGGGCCTCGTCATCGTCCTGGGGTTCACCGCCGAGGATCTCAAAGTTCACCACACCCGCGGCGACTTCCTCCTGGGCAATCCGGGTGAATTTTTTCGAGAGGCTCTGAACCAGAGGGTTTGAACCGCCCTGCAGTTGCCGGGTTCTCTTGGCCGCCACGATGATGTATCGAAATTTGCTGTCGATTTGTCCGATGTTATCGGTCAATGGAATCTCCTCCAAAGGATTTCAGGATGATTTCGATCTGTTCAAGCGATCGGTCTCGACGGCATCTTTCCGCCAGGACGATAGAGCGAAGCTGATCGTGGGACCTGCTGAGCAGGTCGTTGACCACCACGTAATCGTAGTGTCGAAATTGATGGATTTCTTCCCGGCTGGCCCAATCCAGGCGCTGCCGGATGGTTTCGGCGCTGTCCAGGTGACGTTGTTCCAGGCGCTGTTCGAGCGCTTGGAACGACGGAGGCATGATGAAGATGGCAACAGCCTCGGGCCGTTGCCTTCTTACCTGAGCAGCCCCGTCGGTGTCGATGTCCAGGAGCAGATCGGTGCCGGCGGTGATGCACTCCTCCACATACTCCCGAGAGGTTCCGTAATAATTGCCGAAGACCTTGGCATGCTCGAGGAACTGGCCGCGGTCGATCATGGCTTCGAATTCCGTCTCGCTCACGAAGAAATACTCCTTGCCGTTACGCTCCCGGCCTCTCGGCTTTCGGGTGGTGTAGGACACGGAGAAGCGCAATCGCGCATCTTCCTTCAGGAGTCTCCTGAGCAACGTGGTCTTGCCCGATCCGGATGGAGCCGACACGATAAAGATCTGTCCCTTTGCCTTCATCTTTCTACTCGATAGGGTAATCGGGGCTAGTGTCTTCAATCGCCACCGAGCTCACTCCACATTCTGGATCTGCTCGCGAATTTTTTCGATTTCGGTCTTGATGGTAATGGCTGCGTTGGTGATATCCAGTCGCCGGTCCGCCAGGCCGGCGTTCTTGGACAGGATCGTGTTTGCCTCACGATTCATTTCCTGCATCATGAAATCCATCTTCTTGCCCACTTCGCCCGAGCCCGACAAAAGAGCCCGACACTGCGTCCCATGGCTGATCAGTCGTGATACTTCTTCTCTGATGTCTCCGCGGTCGGCTTGGTGGGCAGCCTCTTGAAGCAGACGGGCAGGGTCGATGTCGACGTCTGCCAGAATGGTTTCCATGCGAGTCTTCAAACGCTCTCGATGCAGTTCCAACAGTCCTTCCGACTGAGTCTCGATCCTTTGGACCTCCGTCTCGATAGCGTGCAGGCGCGTCCGGATTTCGGTCTCCAGAACCTGGCCTTCCGCACACCGCATGGTCTCCAGGTCGCTCAGGGCCTGGGCGACGGCGCTCGCGACCCCGGCCTCGAGCACGGCCAACTGTTCATCCGAAACAGGGGCCGACTCCCGGGCCAACATCCCGGGCATTCTCAGAAGCTGGCTTGGGTCGACCCTTCCCTCGATGGAGTAGTCCCTCTCCAAGAGCTTCAGGGCGTCCAGGCAGCTTTCAAACAACGGCCGGTTGAGGCTGAATCCCGGATCATCGCCTTTTTCGATCTTGAGGAACAGGTCAATGCGTCCTCGCCTGATTCGTTTCTGGATCCACTTTCTGATCTTTCCATCCAGGCTTGAGAGTTCCGAAGGGAGCCGGTTTTGGATGTCGAGGTATCGGTGGTTGACCGACTTGACCTCGACACGGCAGAGCCAACTCTCCTCCTGCCACTGGCCTCGACCATATCCGGTCATGCTATGGATCATGAGCCCCCGATCATGGCTGCCGGCTCCGGGTTCTGCGGGATACAGGTCTCTCAGGTGAAGACACGGGCTCCAGTTCGGACTCGTCGCCTGTCACCTGAAGATCGTGGAGCCGTTGATACAGTCCTCGCTTTTCCATCAGGTCGGCGTGAGTTCCGACCTCGGTGATCTTTCCATGCTCAATGACTACGATGCGATCGGCCCGTCGAATGGTCGAAAGCCGGTGGGCAATGACAATTGCCGTTCGGCCGCGCATGAGATTGGCCAATGCCCGCTGCACCAGGATCTCTGCCTCGGTATCCAGGGAAGAGGTGGCTTCGTCCAGGATCAGAATGGGAGCGTTTTTCAGAAGCGCCCGGGCAATCGCCAGCCTCTGCCGCTGTCCCCCTGAGAGTTGCTGTCCCCGCTCGCCGATGCTGGCGTCGTATTGGGACGGAAGCTCCAGGATAAACTCCTCGGCCAGGGCTGCCCGGGCCGCCTCGCGCATCTCGGCCTCTGTCACCTGGGACCTGCCGTAGCAAATGTTGTTGCGCAACGAGTCGTTGAAGAGGATGGTCTCCTGAGTCACCATTCCCATCAAGCCACGCAGGGAGGACAGCTTGAGATGGCGAATGTCGATCCCGTCGATCAGCACCCGACCCTCGGTGGGATCGAAAAAGCGGGGAATCAGGTTGACCAGGCTGCTTTTGCCCGAACCGCTGGGTCCGACCAGGGCCACCACTTCGCCGCGGCCGACCCTCAGGTTTATTTGCTGCAAGACCGGAAGGCCACTCTCGGGGTAGTTGAAGCTCACCTGCTGGAACTCGATCCGATGTTGGAAATCGGCCAGCTCGGCGGCATCGGGATCTTCCACCACCTGACGAGGCTCCGACATGATCTGGAAGACCTTGCCGGATGCGCCCTTGGCATGTTGAAAGTTCATGTAGATGCCGCTCATGCGCCGAATGGGTTCGTACAAGCTCAACAGGGCAACGAAGAACACCCCGAAATCTCCCTGGCTCATCCGGCCCTGGCCGATCGCCTGCTGGGCGTAGTAGAGCAGGGGCACCAGCAGCAAGGCCCCCAACAGCTCCATGAGTGGAGAGGGAAGCGCCTGCAAGCGAAGATGCCTGAGATTGATCCTGGCCACTTGTCGAACGGCCCGCCGAAACCTGTCCAGTTCGAACTGCTCCATGGAGAATGCCTTGACGATGCGCTGGCCGCTGATGCTTTCCTGAAGAATCTCGGCGACCTGCCCCAGCTTCTCCTGGCTGGCCCGGCTGAGCTGCCGCACGAATTGGCCCAGGATCCTGGAAGGAAGAATGATCAGGGGCGCTGCCAGGAAAATGATGAGCGCAAGCTTCCAGTCGAGAAAAAACAATATGGCAAGGAAAGTCACCAACGTCAGGGTTTGCTTCAGCGCATCGGCCAGATTGGTGGAGAAAGCGAACTGGATTTTTTCGATGTCGTTGGTGATTCGAGATATGAGATTTCCGGTGGTGTTCTTGTAGAAGAATTGGGACGACTGATAGACCACATTCTCGTAAGCGCTTGTCCTCAGGCGGGCGACGCAGGATTGCCCCACGTAGTTCAGGATATAGGTCGAGCTGTATTCGGACACTCCCTTGGCGAGCGTGGCCAGAACTCCCAGCAACCCGACCACCAGCCAGGGATCCTCAAAGGGGAAGGGATTGATCTGTTCCAGGTAGATTTCCTCGGGGAAAATGAGCAGTTTTCCGAGGGGGACGCTGCTTGGAGGATCGGGAACGAGCAGGTGGTCCATGACAGGCCCCACCAGTAAGGCCAGGAAGCCCTTGAGGCCCGTTGCCAGACCCATCAACAGAGTGGCGGCCACGATGAAAGGGAAAAAGGGCTTTATATGGCTGAAGAACGGCCACTTTTCCATTCCGGATGGTCTCGAGCCCTCCGATTGCCTGCCGGGTCGCGCAAACCTAGCCGCTTTTGGCATGAATGTCAAGGATTTGTGCTTGCCCGGACCCCTGAGATAGCGGGTGGAGAACCTGCCTGAAACAACGACAAAAAAGAGGAATCCACGAAGACGCATGAAGGGCCACGAAGACACACGAAGAAAGACGGTGCTCTTGACCCCCTCAATGGGAACGCCCCCGGGTTCGGGTAAAAAAAAACGGGTTGAGGAAAGGTCCACCCGGGACAGGAAATGCCACCATGTGATTCCCGGCGTTGGGTATCGGCCTCGAGAGCAAAGCGATTGATTTACATCGATGCACAGGATGCACAGAATTTTGTCGGGAAACGGCTGGCTCGCAGTCCGGAGCATCCGCACGCCCGCACCGGGTCATCGCCCGAGCCGGCTTCCGGTGCAGGAACCTCTCGTCCTGATGACGATTGATAGGCAGCCTGGTTGGGGGTATTCTTTCCACTCAATCCAATCAGGCTGAAAAACAGGAAAGGATGCGACTGATGGACTCACTCAAGCTGAAAGACAAGACTGCTCTTATCACCGGGGCCAGCCGTGGCATCGGGCGGTCCATCGCCCTGGGGTTTGCCGCGGAGGGCGCCCGGGTGGCCGTCACGGCCCGAACCACGCAAGATCTGGATTCATTGGTTCAACAGATCCGGGCTCTGGGAAGGGAAGCGGTAGCCATTCCGGCCGACCTGCTGGAATTGTCCACGGTCCCGGGCTTGATCGGCTTGGCCGAAAGAGAGTTGGGAAGCCTGGACATCCTGGTCAACAACGCCGGGTTGGGCAGCAGCTCCAATCCGAAGCCGGTCATTGAATTTGACGACGAGTTCTGGAATCGCTCCCTGGCTCTGAACCTGACCGCTCCCTACCTGTTGTGCAAGGCGGTCCTTCCGTCAATGATCAAGAGAGAAGGGGGGCGGATCATCAACATTGCCTCGTTAGCCTCCAGGACGCCTCAATTCCATGGAGTGGCCTATACCGCCTCCAAGCATGGGATGCTCGGGCTCACCCGCACTCTGGCCCTGGAAATAGCCAAGGATGGCATCACCGTCAACGCCATCTGTCCGGGTCCGGTGCAGACCGAGATGAACGACCGCCGGATCCAGTACGACTCCGGGAGGTTGGGGATCGAGTTTTCCGAACTGGAAGCACGTCTCACCCCGATCGGGAGACGACTTCAGCCGCGGGAAATCGTTCCGATGGCGATACTGCTCGCCTCCGACGAATCGGCCGCCATTACAGGGCAAGCCTTCAACATCTGCGGCGGGATGAACATGGCCTGACACGCTCGGGTTTCCTGTACCAGAAACAAGCGATGCCCACGCCCCCCACGATAGGCGGATCATTCGAGAGAGCAACAGGGGAGTTTCATGGCCAATCGGGAATAGGCCCAAGTTTCGTTAGACCGTTTGGTTGCATTGTGGAACATGGATACACAGGATACACAGGATTAACAGGACGAGACACTGTTGCACGGCCTGCAACCTGATGACGGTAACCTACTGTTTAAAATAGACTTACTATGGGTCAGCCGATTGCAGTTCCCTTGTTATATCCCTCTTTGTGAAAAGGAATCCATTGGACCTTTCGGGACGTTGGCGAACAGTTACGATCGGGACGGTTCGCCCGGACCGGATTGCGACCACGGGACTGCTGAGCGAGCCGACCCTTCCGGTTTCCCCGCAGACGGCGGGACCTGCGGTCCCTGAGAGGGGAATCGGTCCAGGAGGCGTTTCGGGGTGCTCTGCTATGCCAGGGAGTGAGAAAGTCCAGCCTGCCCGGCAAAGCTGGCGGATTCAGGGGAACACGACCCCATGGCCGGTCCCGATCCCGGACGGTGAGGTCCCCTCGCAACCTCCTCCTCTCCTCCAAGGCTGTGGAAGCAACAGCAATGGACACTTCGAGGTCTACGTCTGCGCCGGAGAAATGCGCAGCGCCAAGGACTATCTGAGTTTGGGAAGGTAGTTTTTTCTAGGAGTTGCTAAACTGATTTCTTTCGTGAACCGCTTTGGACCAGCGTCTTAGTGCGTCCCTCTTCCGTGAAACCAAGGCCGAATCGCATCCTGCGACAACCATCGCCAGATCGTAGTCTCTCCGATCGAAGCGACCAGTCCTCGACCAATGACCTCACCCTGTATCTCTGCCATGCTGAAGCGGGACAGTGGCAGACCGTAGGTATATGGCAACTCACAGGCCAGCGACTTCACTTCAGCGACCACCTCGGGGGGAAAAGAGAGGCGGCCGGCCTCTGCGGGGAGCGTCCTCCAGCCCGGCCAGACGATGCTCGAAGAAACGTTTGCGCCACTTACACACGATCTGGGCCGACGTATCCAGTCGGGTTGCGATGTCTTTGTTGTCCAATCCGTGGGAGGCGTAGAGGACGATCTTGGCCCGAATGACATCAATATACGATGATTTATATTTACGGGCTTTTGCCTCCAGAATTCTTCTTTCGGAATCGGTAAGAATGATCCTGAATGAGCTTGTCTTTGGCATAGAATTCTCCCTCTCCTCGGGAAGAATCCTATCCTACCATGCCTAGGGCCGCCAGAATTATATGACATCGTATTTATGAAACGGACCACTAAGGAGGAAAGCAATTGAAGGTAATCATAGTTGGCGCCTCCGGCACCATTGGACGCAAGATAGACATCGCAGTCTCCAAGAACCACGAAGTTGTTCGTATTGGTACAACGAGTGGTGACATTCAGTGTGACTACACGAATGCGGATTCGGTGAGGGAAATGTTTGGAGCGGTCGGCCCGTTCGATGCCCTCGTTGCCGTCGTGGGCGGCGATGGCATTTTCAAGAAATTCGAACAGCTGGACGGTGCCGACTTTCGGTACGGATTCGACCGCAAGTTCCTCAGTCAGATTCGGCTAGTGAGACTCGGGCAGGCCAGCATTCGAGATAATGGCTCGTTTACGTTGACGAGCGGCTACCTCAGCCACTATCCGAACCCGGCCAGCATTGCGATCGGTCCACTGAATGCGGCGGTCGATACCTATGTGCAAAATGTTGCACGCTTGATGCCACGACGGATTCGCGTAAATGTCGTGAGCCCCGCGCCTGTCGTTGAACCTGGACGACAGGGATTGGGTCTGGTCACCGCCGAACAATGCGCACGCTTTTATGTTGAAGCCGTTGAGGGAACCATGTCCGGCCAGGTGCTGCGGGCCTGGGGAGGGTTGCCGATTCCGAAATAACGATCCCGGCAGCATAGTTTTCAAGCTCGCCATCGCCGGAGTCCTTTTTGCCGCTAACCGATTTTCCCGAAGACGACGAGGACTTCGCCCTCTGAGAGCGAAATTGTCCCTGGGAGCGTTGTGGGGTACGCCGGGGGCTGGGAAAACGCAGCCTGACCGGCAAAGCTGGCGGATTCAGGGGGGCAGGATACCGTCGAACGCTTCCCCGTCGTTTCTCGCGCCATCGAGGCCCCGGTCATGGGAGAGGGAGACGGGAGCGGCGGGAGTGATGGGGGGGCCAGGGGAGGGCTCTCCCCGGTCGGGGGTTCGAAGGGGCCGGAGCCCCTCGCCAGCTCCAATGTACTACATTGGGTAGGCTGGCTCTCCGGCACTTCGCGTTGCGGCGCCGGCCCCGCTGTCCCCGCCTCGCTCGGCTCCCGCCGGCCAGGTAACGCGCCCAGTCGTCCATCAGATATAATTGGTTAATTGTAAGTAATTAATACTAATAGACTTACTATTGATCACCCTGCTACGATCCCCTCATTGCATCCCTCTTACTGAACGGGAATCCACCGGACCATTTAGGACGTTGGCGGAGGTAACTGTTCGGTCAAGGTGTGGGATCGACCTCCTGCGGGTTTGTCCTCTGTGCCAACCGAGCAACCGACGAAGCGTCCCCTTCTTCCTCCATCGGACTGGGGGCACAGAGCTGAGAAGCGACTCGTGGTGGTCGGAACGATACAGTCGGATCGCGTGGTACGTATGGACTTCGAGGCTGACGATTGCTTGCCGTTATCCTGTCCGCGGGAGGTCTTCTGCGGCAACGGGTGGCCCAAGCCCGACAGCAACCCAACGGGAATTGATCGCTGCGGAGAGGATGCCGTTCCGACCGATTCACCACGGCTTGACCGAACAGTTACTGGCGGAGTAAGCGTTCGGTCAAGCCGGTATCCGGCGTTACGGCAGCCGAACAAGCATTGTCGAACAGCGAGCCGATCCGGTCCGGGCGCCCTCCGTGCACAGGGGACATCGACTGGTGCCGGCCGTCGACAACGCCAGCGTCCGGTTGGCCCGGCCGCATGTCCGTACCGGGACGACCGAACGGTTACTTGGCGGACCGTAACCGTTCGGCCAAGCCGTGGAGTCCATCCGCCGTTCGGGGGAGGCGTAGCGAGCAGAACCGACGGATCGCCCGTGATTGCAGGCACCTGCAACCTCGTCCGGGTCCAAGCCATCACGGCTTGACCGAACAATTACATTCGCCCGGATAGGATTGCAACCACGGGACCGCTGAGCGAGCCGACCATTCCGGTTTCCCCACAGGCGGCGGGACCTGCGGTCCCCGAGAGTAAATCGGTCCAGGAGTGGGTTCTGGGGTACACTGGTACACGGAAGGGCGAGAAAACGCAGCCTGCCCCGCAAAGCTCATGGAAGTGGAGGTGTCTGATGGGAATTGTGGTCAGCCGAAGTTATTTCGAGCGTCGAAAAAGTGGGGACCAGAGGAAACTGCGAATTTTTGGTGTGATCGTGTTTCTTGCGGGATTCTTGGGATGCTCAATCCAAGAAGAGACACCTTCGGCGGTGAATTTGAGCCGGTTACCAGATATATCACAGGCCCAGGGATATCGGATTCTGGGGGTCGAGTCCTATCCTGCCCCTAGAGACAGGGGAAGGTATAGGATCGTTATTTATTCCGAAAATGCGAAAACACGTGATCAGCGGGCACAGACTGCGATTAAAGCTGCAATAGATTTGCAGAGAAGATCAGAAGTAAAGGCGTACGAGATTTTGGTCTGGCTTGAAGCTTTACCACAAATATCTGAACGTCTCGCAATCGTTGACTATCACCCCTATAAAGTGTCGGCATGGGGTGATGAAAAGGAACACATCTGGTCTGTGGATGCGTCTGACTATCAAGTTCTTGGAGGAGAAATAAACTCGTTAGAGGTAATCCTTAGCGAGTATTTACGTGAATAAGGTCAGTGGTCATTGCACCGTCTTTTAGGTCAAACTCCACCTATCCCTCCTCCCTCCGACTTCCGAAAACTAAATGTCAACTAAGAGGGGCAATCGCAGTCGAAACTCCAGGTTGTAGGAGGCGGCAGGCCATCGCCCATGCCGATTGAGACACCGTCGAAGGCCATGGCGGCCTCAGTGTCATCATGGAGAAGATCGACCAACGGGAGCAGGAAAATCCGGCCTCCAACGGCCGCGAAAGGACCGACGATTTCCACCTCCGGGGGTCACGCCCGTGCCGTCATATGGGTGACCACCTTACAAAAGGGGGGCGGCGCATGGAGGTGGCGCACGAAGTGGCGCGTCCCTTCAACAACCCCAACGCTCCACTCTCAGAGGGCGCCGCCCTCGCCGTTGTGGTCCAGGCTGTGACGGGAAATCCGCATTGGACGTGGGTTGGCACGGATTGCCCGAGTCCTCTGGCGTAAAGCCCCGTGCAGCGCCGGCCTCGCGTGTCCCCCCCCCTCGCACGGCGCGTCGTGGCGCCGCACTGGAGGGGGAGGAAGTGGAGGGAGCGACCCCGGGTTTTTTGGCGCTGGTGCGCCACCGGGGAGGGGGAGGTGGTGCACGCCAAAATCCACCACCTCCCCTCCCCTTTTTCGGGGTCGCTCCCTCCACAGTGATCCCTGGCGGGAAGGCCATCGAGCGCTGCTCCGGCCTGCGGCCCTCGACTCGGGCCGGCTATGTAGCCGGCCCAGTCATCCATGAGCCGGCGGCGGCGCTCGAACAGGTTCGAGCTCCGGTCGGCCGCCTCGATCTGGGTGCGTTACATGGCCCAAGGGATCAGTTGGCTGTGAAGCGTGGGCGTCCTGAAGCGATCACCGTCGACAATGGACCAGAATTCCAGAGTAAGGCCAAGCTTCCCATGTAGCGGCTAACGTTGCTCTCAGTCATCCTTGACTCTCGTTAAGGCGCATGGCGGCAATCTCCTTGAGGATTGCAACGGAGATTGCCACCGCCTTTTCACGGACCGATTCTTCAAAGGGGGATTGATCGTAGACGAGACCGGGACGGCCCGAACGCTCAACTATGGAGAATTTGATGCCGCACTTGTCACTGATCCGGGAAGCCAGCGCAGCGTGCCCGCGGTTGTTCCTCCGACTGGACAGGGAATGGGTGACGCGAAGAGGATGAAATTCGACGTCAAGGAATAATCTGCATCCGTCAATGTCACCATCACCTGCAAGATCAAAGACAGAGACATTGCGTTGGTAGATCCAAGTCTTGAAGACTTCTTTTTCCCGTTCGGTCAATCGCTCCATGCATTGGTCGATATGGGCTTGTGGCATTTCCATAGTATTCACGCTCTGCCTCATCGCATCGCACATGTTCTGGATGTTGCTGATCTTCTCTTCGTTTTTCCGCCAGAATTCGAGAAACTTCCGTTGGTCATCAGACATGGTACTGGTCCTTGAGAAGCGGCTGGCCTGCTCCAGAAAATCGAAGAGCAGATATTGGTATTGAGTGTTGTGAGAGCCGATGTAGCTGCCCATGCGCTCGCGCACTTCATCAACGACGGCAGCATAGGTAATGCTGAAAAAGCGATGCGTCTTAAGACTCGGATTGGAGACGTAGTTCGGACTGAGGGCGATTCCCACTACGGAATCGCAATGTCCATCATTGAGTTTTTCGCAGTGTTCCCGGTACTCGCCTAGGAGTCTGCGCCGCAGAAAATTTTACAGGGACAGCCTCCCCTAAAACGGTTGATATTTTACATGGAACAGGGAAAACTATTCCTTTCTCTGCGAGTTATTCACCCATTATAGGGACCATAGTCCACTTGAAGGCCTCAAGAGTGTTCCGTGGCGCAGGCTCCTAGGTCGTTATGCAATCCAGACCAAATTTTGTTCTCGATGCAGACCACGAAGTCCTCGCATTTGATCAGGAGGTCGATTCGCTTATTCGTACCCGTTATGACCTCCCGTTCGACCTTCTCGGTGACTTGGATACTTTCAAGGTCCAGACCTTTCTTCGGCCAGCCGTCAGGGCAACGACTGCTATAGACGGCCATGATCGACCGGATGAAGAGTTGCCTGAAACCATGGACCTCCTCTGTGTTGAGTAGGAACGCCAAAATGTTGCTGAAGACGTTCTCCCGGTGTGGAAATCTGGCAATCTCCATCAGCGTCGGCGGCTCGTTGGCACCGATGGCATGAACGGTATATGAGTCCATGAGTGCCTGGAGATCATCGAAATCGCTTGTCTCAAAATCCGGCATAAGTTGTGCCTCTGACGTTATTCGAAAGCGGAATGTCCTGGCTTACAACCCAAATCATCTTTCTTCCGTAAGCCCACGGCGAGCTGGAACATCTCTTAGAGCATGGCCACTACCCCCTCAGCATAGTGCTTGACGTACTCTCCCAGCCATCCCTTGAGTTTATCAGGATTCGTACTGATGAGACCCTCCCAACTATGTTCCCTACGGGTGTAGACGAGGAAATCGATCCGACCGTGGACACCACACCTTGCAGTCGATGCGGCGCGACCGGGCCTCAAGCAGCGGTTCTTCGCTAGGCCATCGCCGATGCCGATTGGGACACCGTTGAACACCTTGGAGGTCTCAATGCCGCCATAAAGAAGATCGTCCAATGGGAGCAGGAAAACCCGGCCTCCAACGGCCGAGGAATGATCGACGATATCCGCCTCTGGGGGTCAAGGCGGTGGAGTCGGACCAACGCGCCACCAAAAAAGCCCCTGTGGCACCCATGGGTGGCGCGTGACTGCAACCACGCGAACGGTTTTCTCTCAGAAGGCGAAGACCTCGCCGTTGTGGTCGAAAGCTTCCCCGAAACGCCGCAACAGCCCCGTTGCTGTCGCTTCCGGCGCCATCGAGGCCTCGGTCAAGGGAGAGGGAGAAGGGAGCGGCGGGGGTGATGGTGGGGCCTGGGGAGCACTCTCCCCGGTCTGGGGTTCGACGGGGCCGGAGCCCCTCGCCAGCCCCAGTGTATGACACTGGGTAGGCTGGCTCCCCGGTACTACGCGTTGCGGCACCGGCCCCGCTGCCCCCGCCTCGCACGGCCTTCGAGCGCTGCTCCGGCCTGCGGCCCTCAGCTCGGGCCGGCCAGGTAGCCGGCCCAATCGTCCATGAGCCGGCGCCGGCGCTCGAACAGGTCCGAGCGCGCATAGGCCGCCTCGACCCTGTTCCGGACCACATGCGCCAGGGCCGCCTCGATGACCTCGCGGGGATGGTCCGTTTCCTCGGCCGCCCAGTCCCGGAAACTGGATCGGAACCCGTGCGGCACGGCCGCGATCTTGTGCTTCCCGAGCAGCCGACGCAGCTGCTTCTCCTCGATCGCTCTCCCGGGCCGGCCGGTGAACACCAGTGGACCGGCTCCGTCCCCCAGCGCCCGCGCCGCCTCGAGAATCTCCAGGGCGCGGCCACACAGCGGCACCCGGTGCCGGCGGTTCGCCTTCGTCCGCTTCGCCGGGAGCGTCCACACACCCTCGTCCCGATCGATCTCCGACCACTCGGCCCACCGCACCTCGCCCCAGCGCGCCGCCGTGAGCACCAGGAACTCGAAGGCCAGCTTGACCCCCGGCGCCCCCGTCGATGCCCGCACCGTCCGGATGGCCGCCCCCACCTTGCGGTGAGGCAAGGCCCGCATGTGCTCGACGACCTTGTGTTGAGGCCCCAGCACCGGTCCGACGCGGTCGCACGGGTTGTCGAGGCGAAGCTCCATCGCCACGGCCCATTCTAACACCGCCCGCATGTGCTGGCGCAGCTTCCCGGCCATGTCCGGCTTGACGTGCCAGATCGGCGAGAGAATCTCCAGCACGTCGGCGCTCGACACCTCCGAGACCGGCATCTTCCCGATGCGCGGAAAGGCGTAGCGTTGCAGCCCGCTCAGCCAGGTCTGCGCGTGACTCCGGCTGCGCCAGCCGGCCCGCTTCTGTTCCTGCACGCGCATGGCGGCTTCCGAGAAGCTCGGCATGGCTTCGGCCCGGCGCTTCTCGGCGAGGGGGTCCCCGCCTTCACGGGCGAGCTTGCGGTTGACCAGCGCCTTCTCCCGGGCCTCGGCCAGCGAGACCAACCGGACGCTGCCAAGTCCCAACTCGCGGCGTCGGCCGCGAACGACCAGCCGCTGAATCCAGCTCCGGGTTCCGCTGGGCTGCACGAACAGGTACAACCCGTTGCCGTCGGCGTGTCTTCCCTGTGGTGCAGAACGCACGAAGGGAGCCGACAGGGCCTTGTCAGGATGGCAGCCTTTGGGCTTGGTTCTTCGCGGAGAGTGGGCGGGATCGTTTACAGTATGCATTCCCTCAATATATGAGGGATTGCTATGGATTGCAAGGGAAGTAATGCGCTGAGGCGATTCACGGTGTGGTATTGTAAATAACTGACTATAAAGTTACTTATAGACTTCAATGGACGGTGATGGACTTCTCTGGCAATAGCATGCCCATTCCTCCATCAGGCGACGCCGGCGCTCGAACAGGTCCGAGCGGGCATAGGCCGCCTCGACCCGGTTGCAGACCACACACGCCAGGGCTGCCTCGATCACCTCCCGGGGATGGTCGGTCTCCTCACCCGCCCAGTCCCGGAAGGTCGAACGAAAACCGTGCGGCACTGCACCAACCCCAAGCTCGCGCAACAGGCGGCGCAGCATGCCGTCATGGAAAGGCTTCCCGCCCCCATGGGTGAACACCAGCGGACCGGCTTCCCCCACCAGTGCCTGCGCCGCTTCGAGAATCTCCAGGGCGCGTCCACACAGCGGCACCCGGTGCCGGCGGTTCGTCTTCATCCGCCTGGCCGGAACGGTTCACACTCTTCCGGCTCGATCGATCTCCGACCACTCGGCCCACCGCACCTCACTACATCTGGCGGCGGTCAGCACCAGGACCTCAAGGGCCAACCACCTGGCGGCCGGCAATGCCGTCGATCCTCGCACCTTCCCGATCACCGCAGCCGCCTCCCGATGGGGCACGGCCTGCATGTGCTCAGTAACGTCTTGTTGGGGACCCAGCACCGGGCCGATCCGGTCACAGGGGTTGTCGATCCTGTATTCCATGGCCACGGCCCATTCCAGCACCGCCCGCACGCGCTGGCGCACCCGCTTGGCCGTGGCTACCTTCCGGTGCCAGAGGGGGGTGAGGATCTCAAGCACGTCGGCGCTGGTGACCTCTGAGACCGGCACCTTGCCGATGCACGGGAAGCTGATTCGCTGTGTTGTCCCTCATCCGGACCCAAGGGGCGTTGCCTTTGAGTGGGTCAAGAACGTTGTCTTTCTTGGTGGCCCTTCGTCGTCCTTCGTGTGCCTTCGTGGATAACTCTTTTTACCCCGTCAGTTCTGCGTCCGGCATGTCGGGGTCGGTCTTCATGAGGTGGGACATCTCTACTGAATTCACTCGGGGGAGAGCCTGACCAGGGTTTTCCCCAGGTGTCGGCCCTCCAGCATCTCGATGAACGCCTTGGGGGCGTTCTCGATGCCCTCCACTACGTGCTCCCGGTTGCGAAGCTTGCCGGCCCGCAGCCAATCCCTCATCTGTCTCAAGGCTTGAGGGTGCTCTTCCTCGAAGTCCCACACCAGAAAGCCTTGGACCTTGGCCCGCTTGATGATCAGGTTTCGCAACCAGCGCGGCCCTTGCTCGGGACGATCCAGGTTGTATTGGGAGCTCTGGCCGCAGACGGCCACTCGGGCCTTGAGGTTGAGCAGTGTGACCACCGCATCGGTGACCGCGCCGCCCAGGTTGTCGAAGTAGACGTCGACGCCGCCGGGACAGGCGTCCGCCAGCCGGTCGGAGCCATGCCGTTCCGAACTCCAAACCAGCGCCGCATCGAATCCCATCTGCTCCCTGAGGTAGCGTGCCTTGGTCTGAGAGCCGGTCACGCCAACCACGCGGCATCCCTTGATCTTGGCAATCTGTCCGACCATGGATCCCACGGCTCCGGCGGCCCCCGAGATCACCACCGTTTCTCCCGCTTGCGGTTGGCAGACGCGCAGCAGTCCGAAGTAGGCCGTCAGTCCGGTCATCCCCAGGATGCCCAGTGCCGTGGAGAGCGATTCCTGCCCCGGCTCCACTCGGGTCAGCGATTTGGCCGGGACGACCGCCTGCTCCTGCCAACCCAGATTTCCCACCACCGGATCACCGGGCTGGAGAGCCGGATGGCGGGAGACCAGCACCCGTCCCACTGTCTGACCGACCATCACCTGGCCCACCTGCACCGATTCCGCATAGGATTTGCGGTCGTCCATGCGCCCGCGCATGTAGGGATCGAGGGAAAGATAGATCCCGCGGACCAGGCATTCTCCCGGACCGGGGACCGAAAGCCGGGAGTTGACCGCCTCGAAGTCGGACAACTTTGGCATTCCCCGGGGGCGGGCCGCCAGGATGACTCTTCTGCTGGAGGAAACCAGGTCTTCTTTCACGCTTCTCATCGTTGTACTTTAGCCGACAAGGCGTCGTTCATACGGCTGTGAACCCCGGCGAACGGGCTTCACTCGGGGCGAATGCGCTTGGGGAATACGACTTGATTGCTCGCCCGTCACCACCCTGGAGTTCCGGGGCGGCAATCGGGTCAGCGGTGTTCCTTGAAGGTGTAGCGTTTCCTCCAGGACTTACGCTGTTCATCGTAGCCGTAGAAGTCAACAGCCAGTCTTTTCGGCGACACGACTGCGAGGGCGAAGCCGTATTCGACGATCAGTGTCTTCTGCGTTGCCACCCCGTTGACCTTCCTTTTGGAGTTTCGCAGTTTGCCGCCCGCTCCCTGAACAACCTGGTGAAACTTCACCGCGCCGGCCTGTTCCGAACAGCAAGTTGCTTCAAGGTGCTCCTGGTGATGTTCGTGACCGGCAAAGTACACGTGAATATCAATTCCTTCACTGCAAACGAGTTCGTCGACGATTGCCGATTCGATAGCCGGGATGACACCCTGGTTCCCTTTTCCCGTGCCGTGCATGCCGGCGGAATACACGGGATGATGGCCGAACAGGAAGGTCCATCCTGTTTTGCTCCGAAGCGCAGTCTTCACGGCGTCCAACTGAGCCTTCGCGTTCTTGAGGCGCGCGGCTCTCTTCGAGCCGACCGAAGGCGGCCTCTTGTCGTCGTACCTGGCATCGAATATGACGGTAGTGTCCAATCCGTACACATGCAGCCACTCGGGTAGGCCTGGAACGGGGTAGTGATTGAACGGCATCCGCCAACGGTCGCTCTTGAGGGTGTGGTTGATTTCCTGCTGAACCGAGCCTGTGCGCATCCAGTCATGATTCCCCGGCACGAGCCAGAAGTCGAAGCGCCCGAACCGGGAGTAGGGGGACTCGAAATTCCTGTGCAACTTCGCGTCGTTGGGACCGGAAATACCACGCTGATAGATATTGTCTCCCAACACGAGAGCAAAATCACAACCGTTGGTCCGTCCGTCGGGAGCGCACACCTGCCACATCCCGCTTGCAACCTTCTGCTGGAGGCGGCCTCCTGTCCCGGAATCACCGAACACCAGGAACTTCACGCTGTCCTGACGGGAATGGTCCTCGAAGGCAGCCGGGGCGACCGGCTTCAGGAATCCCGCGAGGTGGGTGTGAGTGCGGCAACCCGCAGAGATGAACGCAACAACAATCAGAAAGAGGATACCGGTGCGCTTCACTCTCACTGCTCTCCTTGAATTCAAGCGTGGGAGTCGGGCCGAATCCCAATCCAACCAAGATCCCGTCTACAAGGACCGATGTTCTTGATTTTGTATGGGAATGAGAATCCGGGAAATCTGGAGGCGAGGAGGGGATTCGAACCCCTGAATAAAGGTTTTGCAGACCTCTCCCTTAGCCACTTGGGTACCTCGCCTGATCGGGAACCGGAGCGGGAGGACCGCCGTTGCCCCAGTTTATACACTCGACACCGGTGAGCGTCAAGTCGCCGTGCGGATGCCGACTTGCCTGTTCCGGCGCGGCGGACGGGAAATCACGGATGAGGCATCGGGTGGTGGTGATTCGCGCCCCTTTACCCGCAGCATCGACCCGCTTCCACTCGGGCTCCAACCAGGTCCGCAGGTCTCCGCCTGAAGGTAAGGGGGGCCGTGCCAACGAGGCTGGCCCGATCGTATCCCGCAAGCGGGCCACGCTTCAGACCAGTCCCGCCCCCGCCCCCCACGACGGGACGGATCATTCAGAGTGAAACAGAGGTGCTTCGGAAGAGTGGAGAGTGAAGAGTGGTCAACGGAGGATTTCAGGAACCGGTACGTTCCTGACGACTTGGTTGCGTTTTTTGAACGACTGCGCCGAGACCGACAAGTTGCTTAACATTTGGGTCTAATCACTAGCCACTAATCACTATCCACTATTCACTGTTGTCTCAAACCAGCAGTGGGGCGATCACCAGAGACACCACCGACATCAGCTTGATCAGGATATTCATGGAAGGGCCGGAAGTGTCCTTGAAGGGATCTCCCACCGTATCTCCCACCACCGTGGCCTTGTGAGCGTCGCTGCCCTTTTGTTCTCCGGGCATTTCGCCCTTTTCAATGGCCTTCTTGGCATTGTCCCAGGCTCCCCCGGCGTTGGCCATCACCAATGCCAGCAACACTCCTGAGACGGTGGCTCCGGCCAACATGCCTCCCAGGGCTGCCGGTCCCAGCAGAAAGCCCACGATCACCGGAGCTATCACGGCGGTGACCCCGGGGAGGATCATCTCGCGCAGGGCGGCGCTGGCGGAGATGTCCACGCAGCGGGCGGCGTCGGGGACCACGCCTTCCTTGCCCTCCAGCAGGCCCGGGATTTCCCGGAACTGGCGGCGAATCTCCTCGACCATGTTGCCTGCCGCCTTGCCCACCGAGGTCATGGTCAGGGCGCCGATAAGGAAGGGCAGAATTCCGCCGATGAAGAGTCCGATGACCACCGTGGGCTCGGTGATCACGATCTGGAGCGGTGTCTCGCCGTCGGCCAGCAGGGCCGCGTACTGCTTCCACTGGCCGGTGAGTTCCGCTTGTGCGCTAGCAAGCGCCTCCAGCTTGCTCTGGATCGCGCCGACCACGGCCTGTGAGTAGGCGGCGAACAGCGCCAGAGCGGTAAGCGCGGCTGAACCCACGGCGAACCCCTTGCCCATGGCCGCTGTCGTATTGCCCAGGGCGTCCAGGCTGTCGGTGATCTTGCGCACCTCGGGCCCTAGCCGCGACATTTCCGATATGCCCCCGGCGTTGTCCGCGATGGGGCCATAGGCGTCCACGGACATGGTAATGCCTACCGTTGCCAGCATCCCGACCGCGGCAATCCCTACCCCGTAGAGGCCGGCCGTGTCGTTGGCGACGAAGATGGCCAGGCAAATGGCCAGAACCGGCAAGGCGGCGGACTCCAGACCCACCGCCATTCCGCTGATGATGTTGGTTGCCGCTCCTTGCTTGCTGGAGTCGCAGATTCTGCGAATGGGTTTGCCGGAGGTGTAGTACTCGGTGATCAAACCAATGAAGACGCCTGCCAGGGTGCCCCAAAGGATCGCCCAGAACACCTGGTCGCTCACCGCGTAGGTCGAAACCAGCCCGTAGGCGCTCACCAGGAACAGGGCCGCGGCGATGTAGGTCGCGTAGCGAAGGGCCGAGGCGGGAGAGATCCGCTTGAGGGCCTTCATGGAGAAGATGCCCACAAAGGAGGCGATCAGGCCGGTGACCGCCAGCATCAACGGAAGAGCCATCAGGATAGTCCGGGCTTCCGGGTCGCTGACCTGAGGCGTCGACTTCAAGGCTGCCAGTTGTTGGGTGGCCAAGGTGGCCCCAATGGCGATGGTGGCTACGATCGAACCGACATAGGACTCGAAAATGTCGGCCCCCATGCCGGCCACGTCCCCCACGTTGTCGCCGACGTTGTCGGCAATCACCCCGGGGTTGCGGGGGTCGTCCTCGGGAATATTGGCCTCCACCTTCCCCACCAGGTCGGCGCCGACGTCGGCGGCCTTGGTATAGATTCCGCCTCCCACTCGGGCAAAAAGCGCGATGGAACTGGCGCCCATGGCGAATCCGTTGATGACGCTGGCGGTCTCCGGCTTGCCGTAGATCAGGAACAAAACGCCCAGGCCGATCAATCCCAGGCTGGCGACACTCACTCCCATGACGGCGCCACCGTTGAAGGCGGTGAGCAAGGCCTTGCCCTGTCCCTCCTCCTTGGCGGCCTGTGTCGTTCTGACGTTGGCGCTGGTGGCCGCTTTCATCCCCAGGAAGCCCGCCAAGGCCGAGCAGAGTGCCCCTGAAACAAAGGCAAACGAGGTATTCCAGGTCAAGAAAAAGCCCAGAAGGACCGCCACGATGGTGACAAAGAAGAAAAGAGTCAGATATTGACGCTTCAGGTAGGTCATGGCGCCAAGTTGGATCTGGTCTGAGATGCCGCGCATCACCTCGGTGCCGGCCGGCAGGCGTTTCAGGGTAAGAAAAATGACCATGGCAACGGCCAACCCAATGAGTCCTGCAATCGGAAAGTAGGTCATCCAAGTTTGAATCATCCAATCAACTCCTCAATCAAGTGGGCCCAAGGATCAATTCCGGAGGCAACCGCCTCGGGTAAGTTTGCGGGCCGGGGGCTTATTCACGGGGATGCAGGCGCCCCGGGAAATCGTGCGTGTCAGGGTGGGGCGCAGCGGGTTTGCGGTTTGCTTCGGCCAGGCTCGATCGCGCGGGCAGGAGTTCCGGGCTCTCTGTGGATGGCGGTTGTTCCGTCGCGTCCTCGGTCACCTCGACCGGCAAGGATCATTGACAAAAACGGCGCAGATGTCAAGGTGACGGGAGCGGATTCAGCCCGGGACTGTTCGGCAGGTTGGGAGTGGATGCCGCTGGTGAATCGCCCCCGGCACGGAAATCCCCAAGCGAACGGAAGGCTCGCATGGGGCGGAGTGCCCGCCCGGACCGGATCTTCAACGGCCATGAATTTCGTGGTAGAGTGTCCGGGCCAGCCGGTCTTCCGGACGAGGTGATTTCGCGCTGACCGCCCATTCCATACAGCCTCGCAAGATGATTGATCCGGTCTTCCGCAACTCCCTTCGAGAATGCATCTTCCTCCTCCTCCTGTGGCTCGCCTGTTGCCTCTACACGGTGACCTACTGTTACCTGGCCGGCTACCTGGTGCATGAGCCGCATCCCAATGCCACCGGGCCCTCCATCGGCAAGCTCGTCGGACCACTGGCGGCGTTCGACCGGCATCCGCAGTCCCTGACCACCCCGCTCGGATTGGGGGTTCCGGACTGGGTGTTTTATGGAGTGATAACGCCCTGGGTGGCGGCGGTCGTTATCACCATCCTGTTCTGCCTCTATTTTTTTGCGGAGGATGATTTGAGTCCCCCAAGCGTGGAGCGGGACGAGTCTGGAACCATTCATGACTGAGACCAGTCCGGCCACCATTATCACCTTTATCGCCTATATCGCCTGTGTCTTTGTTCTGGCGGCTCTCTCACATCGACTTCTGGCGACCAAGTCGTTCCTGGGTGAGTACTTTCTGGGGAGCCGCGGCCTGGGAAGTTGGGCCCTGGCCTTTACCTTTGCGGCCACGGCGGCTTCCGGCGGGAGCTTCACCGGATTCCCCTCTCTCATTTACAGCTACGGGTGGGTGCTGGCCTTCTGGATTGCAAGCTACATGGTTGCCGGAGTCTGCAGCATGGGGGTCCTGGGCAAACGGTTGAACCAGGTGGCCCGCAAGACGGGAGCCATCACCATCCCCGACGTGCTTCGTGACCGATACGAATCGACGGCCCTGGCGCTCTTCGCAACCTCGACCATTATTTTCTTTACCGTTTGCAACCTGATCGCCCAATTCAAGGCCGGAGCCCTGATCATCGAGGAGACGTTCAACCTTCCGGCCGACTGGGGTTACAGTGCCGGGCTGATCATCTTTGCAGTGACCGTAATCTTCTACACGGCCTATGGAGGATTTCGAGCGGTCGTGTGGACTGACGTCCTGCAAGGCGTTGTGATGGTTCTGGGCATAACGCTCCTGCTTCCGGTGATCCTGAGGCAGGGCGGGGGAATGGAGTCGATCAACCGCAAGCTGAGGGAACGTCCCCCCACGCTGATTACCTCGGTGGCGGGGACCTACAACGACCTGGTCATCCAAGCCCGGGGACCGCTGGATACCGCCGGCCTGCTCTATCGTCACCCTGGGCGGGCCGATGCTCCCCTGCAGGTCCGCTGGGATCCGGGGATCGGGGCGGAGAACCGTTATATCGAGGTCTTTCTGGCAACCGACGGCGAAGGACGGACCACCAGTAGCGGCAATGACGTCAAGCGAGCCATCGAGCAGCACCCGAGTCTGGGCCCACGCTTCCGGGTCAGCTTTCCATACGACAACAGCGAGGTCGTCACCGATCGATTCGGACACCGGACCGAAATGGGAGCCACGGGAGTGATCGGGCTGGACAGCGATCGGAGCACGGAACGCTTTGTATTCCTGCGGGGGGACGAGGTGCTGTTCGGGCCGGGGCGTTCCAACCGGGGGGCCCCCTTTCATCCCTTGGGGATGGCCATTTCGTTTTTTTTCATGTGGGCCATCACCGGCATGGGGCAGCCGGGGACCATGCTTCGCTTGATGGCCTTCAAGGACAGCCGCACTCTGAAACGGGCCATCCTGACCGTCACCGGGTTCTACTCGATGGTCTACCTGCCGCTGGTCTTCATCTTCGTGGCCGCCCGGGTGCTCATTCCCGAGTTGAATGCCGAGAACTCCGACAAGGCCATGGTCCTGGTAACCACCCGGGTGGTGGGGGACATGGGACTCGTCTACCAGATCCTGGGCGCTTTTCTGGTGGCGGCGCCCTTTGCCGCAGTCATGTCGACAGTCGACAGCTTTCTCCTGATGATCAGCTCGGGTCTGGTGCGAGACATCTACCAGCGTACGATCAACCCTCAGGTCAGCGAAAGGACGGTCAAGCGGGCCAGCTATGCCACGACCGTGATCGTGGGCATCGTGGTGACGCTGCTGGCCACGCGGCCACCCGACTTTCTGCAACGAATCATCGTGTTTACCGGCAGCGGGTTTGCCGCCACCTTTCTTTGTCCCGTGATGCTCGGACTCTATTGGAAAGGCATGACTCGCCAAGGGGCGCTGAGCGCCATGGTGGGCGGATTCACGGTGATGGTGGGGTTTTTCCTGCCGACCCTGTTTGGCGGAAGTCGCATCGACTTGCTGGGTTTGCACCCCAACCTGTGGGGACTGATCGTTTCCTTCGGCTTGGGGTTCCTGGTCAGCAAGGGCACCGGCCCTGCTCCGACTCATCTGGTAGAACGTTATTTTTACAAGTCGAGTTCCCCGCAACGGGGCCTGTCGCCTGAGGACGAGAGGTAGGGTAGTCAAGGGTTGACGGCTCCGCGCAGGAGGCCTGGTTGATAGAGGGATTCCACCATACCGGCATCGTGGTCAAGGACCTGGAAGAAATGGTTCGCTTTTACACCCGGGTTCTCGGACTGCGAATTCTGCGTCGAATCGACTCCGTGGCCCCTCCGGAGGGGGACCACACCGGCATTCCCGGGGCGCGTCGGCAACTGGTTTTCGTGGGCTTCCCGGGAGACCATCAGATCGAACTGGTTCATTTCGTCGATCCACCGGCCCGTCAGGGTCATCTGGACAAGCATCAGCTCGGCGTCGGCCATGTCTGTTTCGATGTGAAGGATCTCAGGAAGACCTATACCGAATTGCGAAGCCGGGGAGTTCGATTCGTCACCGAGCCGAAGTTCCGATCGTACCGAAATGGAGAACTCGGGATCGTTTACGCCCAGGATCCGGAGGGGAACTGGCTGGAATTTGTTCAAGGGCTGCACTGAATGCCGGCGCGGCACGTGAGGATTGTTCAACCGATGCTTGAAGTTCTGGATCTCGACCTGAAGATGGGCAAGGAGGAATACCAGCAAGCAATTCCACGGCTGAGGGCGCAGTTGCGCGACTTGCAGCATGCAATGAGGGCTGCCGGAGTTCCGGTGGTGGTCCTGTTCGAGGGTTGGAAGGCGGCAGGCAAGGGAGATGCGATCAATGCCCTGGTCCGCCCGCTCGATCCCAGGGGGTTCAAGGTCCATACCACCCAGGCGCCCACCCTTGAAGAGCAGTTCCACCCTTTTCTCTGGCGCTTCTCGACCCGGCTGCCCGCGAAGGGTGAACTGGTGTTCTGGGATCGCTCCTGGTATCGCCAGATGTTGGAGGAACGCGTTGACGGGCGCCTGGACCGTAGTGGCGCCCTGGCAGCCGGAGGTGAAATTCGCGAGTTCGAACGCCAGCTCTCGGACGATGGCGTTGTGCTGATCAAGTTCTGGCTTCACATCAGCAGAAAAGAACAGGAGAGGCGTCTTGCGAGCATGCAGAGCGATCTTTTCGAGCGTTGGCTATGGAATCAGCCGGATTGGAAGAAGGAGCGCAGCTACAAGAAATACCTGGAAGCCGCCGAAGAGATGCTTGCCTTGACCAGTACGGTGAATGCGCCCTGGAAGATGGTGGAAGCTCATAGCCGCCGGTACCGGCGAGTGAAGATCCTTGAACACCTGACGGGCGCCCTCGAAAGCCATTTGTCCAGGCAAGGAAAGGGCCTGAATGTCATTGGACCGCCGGCGCAGACGGCAAAGGACATCGATGAGGAAGTTCGGAGTCGAGGGCTCCACATCGAAGTGGATCCCCAACCCTCGGTTCTGGATCAATCCGACTTGAGCAAGCGCCTGGATCGGGGAGATTACGAGAAGCGGCTGTCCGGACTGCAGCAACGGCTGCGAGATCTGGAGTTCGAGTGCTATGGAAGGCGTGTTGCCAGTGTGGTGGTTTACGAGGGTTGGGATGCTGCGGGAAAGGGTGGAAACATCAAGCGATTGACTCAGGAACTGGACCCGCGAGGTTACGAGGTGGTTCCGATAAATGCGCCTACCGCCGAGGAAAAGAACCACCATTATCTGTGGCGTTTCTGGCGACAGTTGCCCAAGGCCGGCCACATGACGATTTTCGATAGAAGCTGGTATGGACGAGTCCTGGTTGAACGGGTGGAAGGATTTGCGTCCGAGGAGGAATGGCGCCGCGCCTACCAGGAGATCAACGAGTTCGAAAGACACCTCACCGTCGAGGGTGTGGTTTGCGTCAAGTTCTGGCTCCATCTGAGCCCGGAGGAACAGTTGCGCCGCTTCCAGGCTCGGGAACGCACGCCGCACAAGCGTTTCAAGTTGACCTCGGAGGATTGGAGGAATCGGGTCCGGTGGAACGCCTATCGGAGGGCTGTCACGGAGATGATCGAGCGCACCAGCACGCCTTACGCGCCCTGGACGGTTGTGGAGGCGGAGGACAAGCTCTGGGCTCGCGTCAAGACGCTGTCCACGCTGGTAAGCACCCTGGAGCGGCGTCTCGGCGTGTAATCGGCTTCTGCAATCAAGAGATGGAGAAAGACGAGTGAATCCTGGAGAGACTGGCTCGAGAGAGAGCCATCGACCTTTTGGCCTGCGAGGTTGGCAGTTTCTCGTGAACCACGACCGGGGCTATCTCCCCTGATTTCTCGAGAGTGGTGGGCTGGATGCCTCCAGGCACGGCCATCGAGACCATAGGCTGGTGTCAGTTGGTTTCCCGCAAAGAGGAAGGACTCCGACTGGCGCGGCTCTGTTCGGAGGAAGTGTCGGTGGAGGGCCGGGCGGTCTTGTCTCCCGAGGACTACGAAGACCTGGAGCTGTTGTTCAGGCAACTGGTGGGTGTTTGCGAAGCCGATGTCCTGACCGGCAAGATTCTGGCCGCCGCCCGCGGTCCCAGGAAAGACGCCACTCTTCTGGCGGACTTGTCGCTATCCACCCTGAGCGTGGAAGCGGAGCGGCTCGCGGCCGAGATCCGCCGTGACTTCGGAGCGGAATTCTTTGGGGAACTGGCGCTGCGCGTGGAGGCCTGGGGACGCTGGGCCGAGGAGGGATTGTCCGGGACGAACACGTAGGGACAAGAAGAGTTATCCACCAAGGGCCACCAAGGACCGCGAAGAAAGACTGGAGACGTGAGCCTTTTCGGCGACAAGCCGGCCTCTCGCGCTCCTCCAAGGGGCGGATCATCAACCGGAAATCCTGTATATCCTGTCCATCCATGTTAATCAGGCCGCTACTTGTGCTCGAAGCCGGGATCAAATGCCGGGATGTTATTTTTCGAGGGCGGCAAGGCCCTGGTCATAGATGTCCAGCACGCGCTTTCGTTCCTCGGGCGTGGCAAAGAGCGCCTCGTCGGCCACCGTAGCTCTCGCCTCCTGAATCTCTCTCCTCAGATGGTCCACCGCGGCGGGCTGTCGGATCGATCTTCCCTCCACCTCGAGATAGATCGCCGAGGTGTGTCCAAAGATGGGCAACCCGTACTCGCTTTTGGCCTCCCCGGAGACTCTCAGCGCCAGCCACCCGGGTTCATCTGCCCGCAACTCTTTCTTCAGTTCGGCCGAAAAATGTTCCCCGTCCGCCTGGGACCGGATGCGGTCGACCACCCGTCCGTTGTGGACCAGTTCCAGGTGACCGAAGTCGACTCGTCCCGACGCCCTACCCTCGATTCCGACCTCTCCGGGGGACTTCAGTGAGACGGTATCTCCGATCGCTTGGTCCTCAACCTGGAAGTGAAACAGGGGGCCATTGGTGATGAAGGATCGGCCCTGCTTGAGCGCCTCCAGCCAGGAGGAAATCCCCAGTGGCACAGCAACCCGGGTGTAGACCCTGGCGAGGTCGAACAGGAACCAATCGGTTCCGGTCGAGAAGGGAACTCTGAGCCCGGCGTTCAGGTAGTGATAGAAGGTGTCCTCGAATTGGGGATAGTCCTCCAGCGACAGCCCGTCAAAGATATTCTGGGCATCGACCTTGCCCAGGACAAAGTTGACCACCCGCTCCAGTCCGAAGTCGTTGTGACACCATAGGGTCGTGCCTCCCTGGCGATGAGCTTCATCGATCCCCTGCTGCAGGGAAATTCCGTCAGTGCCCGATCCGGTGATGCCCGGACCGATGCTGACCGGCTGGATGAGCCTCTTGATGTTCAGCAGCATGACGTGGCCGTAGCCTCCACTCCAGGGAGTCAGGTTGTGACGATGTTCCTCGCCCTGGTTGACCAGCACCCCGGTGGAATGGAATTGGGTCAGGTCGCCTATCGGATAGCGGTTGGTGATGTATTCGGCATCTTCCGACGGGCGGATCAGGTAGGAAGTGAACAGAACGTCCAATCGGTCGGCAGGCGGGATTTCGCTCAGATAGCGATCGGCTTCTTCCGGCTCCAGCCTGAAGAGATGCAGGTGGGTGTTGCCGCCGAACCACTTCTTTTCCTTCATCTGGCTAAAGGAATTCAGCGAAAGGGTGATAGAGGTTCTGTCGCTTTTACCGAGGTCGACCTGCAGGGTGGCCATCTCCGTCTCGAGCCCCGAAAAGGCTTCCAGCCGCAAGGGTTTCCTGGGCAGGGTTACTTCGCCGGGCTCCGACAGAACGTACCAGTCATGGATGGGGCGGCGTGGCGGCCGTTTGCCTTGCTGCTGCAGGGCGACCGACCCCACACCTTGTCCCCGTTCCAGCAAGCCATGGATGGGAACCGCCTGCGCCTGACCCTGGACGAAACAGCGAATCACCCCAGGGACGGGCTTGCCGGTCTCGCCGTCGACCAGCGAGAGACGGACCCGGTGGAGGTCTTCCTGTAACAGGCCGCATCGGGCGGCAGCCATCACGCCCAATCCCCAAATCAGGACGAGAAAAAGACGGCGATTCATCGGCAGGTCACTCCTGAGCGCTGTGACATCGGGCAGGCCACCCTCTTTGGCCCCGGGGGAGGCAGCCGAAGTCATTCGTCGACGCCACGCTTCATTTCGGGCTCCAGATCCACTCCCAGCCCGTCGGCTACGCGGTTGATGTAGTCATCCGAACAGCAGGTTCACAATGAGGACTGCTGCCAGGATGCCGGTGACGTCCGCGGTCAGGCAGGCCGGCAGCGCGTGGCGGGTCTTCTTGATGCCGACCGAGCCAAAGTACACCGCCAGGATGTAGAAGGTGGTATCGGTGCTGCCGTTAAAGGTGCAGACCATGTAGCCGGTGAAGGAGTCCGGTCCCTGGGCGTTCATGATCTCGGTCATCACTCCCAGAGCGCCGCTCCCGGAGAGTGGCCGCACCAGGGCCACCGGCAAGGCTTCGGCGGGCATGCCGATCAGGTTGGTGAGCGGGCCGATCGCCTTGGCCAGCAGTTCCAGTCCCCCCGATGCCCGGAAAATTCCGATGGCCACCAATATGGCAACCAGGTAGGGAATGATTTTCACGGCAACCTGAAAACCCTCCTTGGCTCCTTCCACCAGAGATTCATAGACCTTGACGCCGCGGGTCCATCCGAACAGCACCAGTCCCGCGATCAGAGCCGGAAGCATCCAGAAGGACATGACGCTCCGTACCAGGTCCATAGTCGGGGTGGCGTTCATCTGTTGGACGATATGCATCGCCAGAGCAGCCAACAGAGCCAGGTAAAAGGCTAGCACTACCGGTTTGCCCCAGCGGGGTCGAACCAGATCCGGTTGGGACCGGGGCGACATGGACGCGTCCTCCGCCGGGGCCTGATCGGAGGAGGGTGCTTCGACCCGCCTATCCTGGTCAGTCTGGCTGGAGGTTGCTTTTGTCAAGCGATAGCGTGGCGTTCGGGCCAGCAGGGTCGCCGCCACGATGGCGGCCACGGTGGCGCATCCGCTGGCAAACCAGGTGGTTGCCATGATTCCCGCGGCATCCTGAGACCCGGCCGCCGCTCTCAAGCTGATGACACCCAGCGGCAGCAACGCCAGGCCGGAGGTGTTGAGAGCCAGGAAAAGCACCATGGCGTCGGTAGCGGTGCCCTTTTCGTTGTTGAGCCGGTCCAGTTCCATCATGGCCTTGAGTCCGAAAGGAGTTGCAGCGTTCCCCAGTCCCAGGAGGTTTGAGGTGATGTTCAGGATCATGGCGCTCATGGCGGGATGATCCTTGGGGATGGCCGGGAAGAGGAATCGCATTACGGGATGTACGGCGCGGGCCATGATGCGCAACAGCCCCCCATCGGAGGCCACTCGCATGAGACCCAGGAAAAATGCCATGACTCCGATGAGACCCAGAGCCAGGGTGACAGCCGACCGGGCTGACTCCAGCACGGCATTGCTCAACATCTCCATGCGCCCCGTAAAGGCCGCCATCAGGATGGAAAACAGGACGATTACGACGAAGATGACATTCAGCATGAGGTGCCTCGGGAGATGTGGAGAACCGGAACGATTACCTCGGTCGAAAGTGTCTGTTTACGGGAAGAGCGATTAGTCCTTCAGAACAAAGGTGTAGAGGGAATGCCCGGAAATTATGGAGAAGTGCTGTTTGTCGTCGACCAGGTAAGTGATGGGTGAACTGATGACCCGCCCACCCAGGTTGCGGCTCCACAAGAGACTGCCGTCATGGACATCCAGGGCGAAGACGTGTCCCTCCATGTTTCCGGAAAACAGCACGTCGCCGGCCGTGGTCAGGATCCCGCCCTCGGTCACGCTGGTCATCTTGTATTCCCACTTGCGTTCACCGGTCTCGGGGTCCAGGGCCCGAACGGCGCCGTAACCCGGGTCGGTGTCCACCATGACATCCGGGTACACGCCCCTGGGGAAACTTCCGATGTAGCGTTCCCCTCGAACGTAAGTGGGATCGCCCTTGAAATAGACGCTGGCGTATTCCCAGGCAGACAGGTAGAAGAGCCCGGTTCTGGGGCTGTAGGAGGGAGAGTACCAGTTGGTTGCCCCCTGGACGCTGGGGTAGGTCAGGGTGCCCTCCACGCTGGGTTCGGCCCCGGCCCTCTTGATGGGCCTTCCGTTTTCGTCCAGGCCTTCGGCCCAGGTCTGGTGGGCAAAGGCTTTTCCCAGCAGGAAGCGGCCATCCGTTCGGTCCAGGACGTAGAAGAAGCCGTTCCGGTTCCCCCAGAGCATCAGCTTGCGCTCCCGGCCACCGAATTCCATGTCGACCAGGACAGGAATCTGCACGGCATCGTAGTCCCAGAGGTCGTGGGGAGTGAACTGGAAATACCATTGGAGCCGGCCGTTGTCGGGATTCAGGGCCACCACTGAATCGGAATAGAGATTGTCGCCCTTGCGCACGTCACCGTTCCAATCGGGGCCGGGGTTCCCGATTCCCCAGTAGAGCAGGTTCAGTTCCGGGTCGAAGGAGCCCGTCAACCAGGCCGAGCCTCCGCCGGTTTTCCAGGAGTCTCCCTCCCAGGTTTCGTTCCCCGGTTCGCCGGGGCCCGGAATGGTGTGAAATCGCCAGGCTCTCTTGCCGGTCTTGGCTTCATAGGCCTCCAGGAAACCGCGAATGCCGTACTCGCCGCCAGCCATCCCGACAATCACCTTGTCCTTGATTGCAAGGGGGGCCATGGTGACGGCGTAGCCGTCGCGGAAGTCCGCCAGCTTCACGTCCCACACCAGGGAACCGGTCTTGGCGTCGATCGCTTGCAGGCGGGCATCCAGCGTGCCCAGGAAGAGAAGGTCGTCCAGGATCGCCAAACCACGGTTGACCAGGCCGCAGCACACGCTCACTTCCTTGGGAACCTTGTGGTGATAGGTCCAGAAGACCCGGCCGGTCCTGGCATCCAGGGCGACCACCACGTTGGGTGGCCGGGTCAGGTACATGACCCCGTCCACCACCAGGGGAGTGGCCTCGAAATTCTCGAGCGACTTTGCCTGATAAACCCACTTCAGCTCCAGGTTCTCTACGTTGGATTTCCGGACCTGATCCAGGTGGCTATACCGCTGGCTATCGTAGGTTCTGGAATAGGTCAGCCAATTGCCGGGTTCGTGGTCAGCGTTCAAAATCCGCTGGTAGCTGACCTGACCCAAGAGGTCCCCGGTCCACAGGATAACGAGCGCGAGGCTCAGTAGGATCTTCACGGTGAGGCCCCCTTTCCACGAAGCGTGTAGAGGTAAGCGACGAGGTCATCCAGTTCGCTTTGACTCAATTGTCCGGCGTAGGGAGGCATCGTCGAGGTCTTGATGATCCGATAGTTTTCCAGATCTCTCTTGACCAGCGATATGAGTTTGTCGCTGGAGTCCAGCAGTTGCAGAGAGTGGGTGTCTTCGTTGAGCCGAAATCCCTCCACCGGCATACCGCTCTTTGTCTTGGCCCGTATCTTCCAATCGCCGGGAGACACCCATTGGTCGGGTTCCAGGATGGAGCTCCTCAGGTGGCGAAGCGAGCGCCTGGCGCCAACGGTTGTCAGGTCCGGACCCTGGCGTCCACCCTGACCATCCACCATGTGGCAGTTCATGCATCCGCCCTTGCCGCGGAAGATTGCGGCGCCTGCAATGGGGTCTCCAGGGGGCGGGGGTTCCTCTCGCCGGAGGGACTGGACGAAAGCCACAATCTGCCAGAGCTGCTTGCCGTTGAAGAAGAACAGCGGCATCGCGGTGCCCGGGATCCCGGTTGAAATGGTATCGGCCAATGCCGAGTCGCTGTTCCCGTAGCGCAGGTCTCCCCGCGTAATGTCCGGTCCGCGGCCTCCCGTTCCGTCGCGGCCGTGGCATTCGATGCAATGGGAGCGATAGATACGGCCTCCGGCGGCAACGTCTTCCGGAGTGGTGTGGGGATTGGTGTTTTCTCGCTCCTCGGCGCCACCGACACTGTTCCAGGCCAGGAAGAGGGCTGTGACCAGGAGTAATCGCACCTCGAAACTCCCGGGGCGCCTGGCCCGAAAGTTGTGTGGGATCTCATCGGAGGCTGGTCGGCGTTGCTTGCCGGGGACCGCGCCGGGCGTGGTTGCTGAGCGCAGATTCTTGACGAATGGTCGAGAGGATACTGAAAAAACAGCCCTTTTCATGAAGCACCCGGCAACCGGAAAACGCGGGTTATTGGGTTTCTCCCAACGCGTGGACCTCATCGGCTACGGCCTTGGCCCCCTCGAAAAAGTGGACGACGTCGTCCCCGAGGGCAAACCATTGAACTCCCTTCCCATACCAGTCCCTGACCGTTTCCAGGTTGCAGCCGATCGATGCCCCCAGATAGAGATCGGTCTCCCGTACCCTGGCGAAGATGCTGTCGATGGTGCGAAGCACTTCCGGGTCGCCGTGCTGGCCGAGCTTGCTCATGGAGCCGGTCAAATCGTTGCGCCCGATGACGATACCATCCAGGCCGGGGGTCGCCAGTATCTCGTCCAGATTGTGCACGGCTTGAATGTGCTCGATCTGGACGAAGACCATGATTTGCCGTCTGGCAATGGCCAGGTACTCTTCCATGCTCTCGATGCCGTACATGTTGCGGATGGGACCGAATCCGCGAACGCCCTCGGGAGGATAGCGACAGGCGGCAACCGCCTTGGCGGCCTCTTCACCCGTACAGACCATGGGCACCACGATGCCGGCGGGCGCCAGGTCCAGGATGGGCTTGATCAGGACGGGATCGTTCCAGGCGACGCGAACGATGGGTGCCGCCTGGGTGCCCCGCAACGCCGCCAGGTGTCCCAGCAGTGCCCGGAGATCGAGGTAGGAATGCTCCATTTCGATCCACACCAGGTCGTTTCCCGCCTCGGCTGCCAGCTCACTGACAATGGGATCGGTAAGTGAAACAGAGGTCCCCACGCAAATCTTGCCCTCCTGCAGGCGCTTGCGGAACCGATCGACGTTGTTGACGGAACTCATCCACTCTTCCTCGCTTGAAGGGGAGCGACAACTGGTCGAGCATGACCCGGCCGCAACGCTCCCGGGGTTGAAGGAACCATGAACCAATGGGGCAATTAAATCAACGGGCTGCGCGGGTGTCAAGAACAGTGGGCCGGGGGTGGCCAACGGATGCCCATGGAGGCGGTCGACGCTTTGTTCCCGGTGCTCCGGGACGGGAGCGTTCATGCTCTCTATTCGTGTATATTCGTGTTCATTCGTGGTTCGTCAATCGTTTGCGAAGGGGAGTCTTCCTCGGCATGACCCGTCCGGCAGGGTGGGAGCGGACCCGGCTGAAGTGCAGATATGGGAGGAAATGAGATGGGTGCCATTTACCCGGTCAGACGAATACTTTGGGCAACAACCCTTTGTCTGTCATTGATCCTGGTTCCGGGCGCAGTAATGCCGGATCGACTGGCGAGGGCCTCCGGCGGCTCACCTGAGGCTCGTCCGGAAGTGGTTGAAGAGGATGGGGCCGGTGAGAGCGAAGAATCAAAATTCAGCGGTGAGCCGCTGGAGGTGTTTCGAGTGAACCGACGCTTCTACCAGGCGGTTTCCGACCAAAGCCTCCGAGCCATGGGAAAAGTCTGGCTTCAGGAACCCTGGGTCAAGTGCGTGCATCCGAGTTGGGAACTGCTGACCGGTTGGAAGAGGATCCGCAAGAGCTGGTCCACCATCTTCCGCAATACGGAGCACATGAAGATACGGGCGACCGAGGTTTCGATCCGGGTCAGCGGAGACTTCGCCTGGGTGTCCTGCCTGGAGAACATCGAGAGTTACCGGAACGCCAACTTCAGCCGTTCTCAGGCCCAAGGCACCAACCTCTTTTTCCGGGTGAAGGGGAAGTGGTACCTGGTCCACCACCACGCCTCACCCATCACCGTCAGGGTAGGGGAGGCTCTCTGACGTTTTGTGGATTTACGGCAAGATCAGTCGTGGCAGTCTCGCGATCGACAATCAGAAATCAACAATCAGCAATGATCCTCAGATCAATTCCTTGATGGGCTGGCCGGTTTCATCGTCCAGGGCGTTTGCTATCTTTACCGGCCGGCCGATGGGGCTCATGTATTCCTTGGTCCAATCGATTCCCAGAGCCTTGTAGATGGTGGCATAGAGGTCGCCCATGGAAATCATGCGGTCGGCCACGTAGGCTCCGCGTTCGTCGCTGGCGCCCACCACCTGGCCTCCACGAATGCCGCCGCCTCCGATGGCCAGCGACCAGCAGTGGGGCCAATGATCTCGTCCGGCCTTTGAATTGTGGTGGGGCGATCTGCCGAATTCACCCATCACGATGACCACGGTCGAATCCAGCAGGCCTCGCTGCTTGAGGTCCTCCAGCAGGGTGGGGAGCGCTCGGTCCAGGCCCGGGACCATCTTGTCCTTGTGGCGTGAATCGTTGTCGGAGTGGGTATCCCAGCCGTTCAGTTCATGGCCGGCAGCCGTGACGAAGCGGGCGCCCGCCTCAACCAGCCTGCGAGCCAGCAGCAGGCTTTGGCCGAAGCTGCCCCGCCCATAAGCGTCTCGGGTCTTGTCGGATTCCCGGCCCAAGTCGAAGGCTTGGCGGGTTTCAGGTGTCAGGATCATCTGTAGGGCCTGTTGGGTGAATCGATCCATAGCCTGGTGCTCAGCCCTTTCGATCTTGCTGCGATACATTCTGTCGACCAATTTCAACATCGAGCGACGGTCCCGCAAGCGTTCAACCGTCAGGGATTTTGGAAGCGCCAGGTCCGAGATCTGGAAATCTTCCTTGCTGGGATCGGGAACCACCATGGGGTCGTAAGCCGGATCCAGGAAGGCGCCCTTGGTATATTGGCCATAGGAGAGTGTCTTCCAGGTGTCGGGAACCAGTACGTTGGCGGGAACGTTGTTGCGGGCCCCCAGTTCCCTGGTGACGATGGTTCCCAGGCTGGGAAACTGCATGGCGGCCGTGGGACGGTGTCCGGTCAGAGCGTAGTAGGTCCCCTGGCCGTGGTTGTTTTCTTCGGTGTGGACCGATCGGAGGAGAGCCAGCTTGTCCATCTGCCCGGCCACGCGTGGAAGCAGCTCGGAAACCTGAATTCCCGCCACGTTGGTCGGGATGGGCTTGAAGCTGCTGTTGGGCTTGGGATCCCAGGTATCCACGTGGCTGGGACCTCCTTCCAGCCAGACCAGGATGCAGGCCTGAGCCTTCCCCTGCCCGCGGGTGTCCTTGCCGCCGGCAGCCTGCAGGCTCCGGTAATTCAGATACCGGGGCAGGCTGATTCCGAGAAGGCTTAGAGATCCGACTCGAATGAAGTGGCGTCGCTTCAGAAGCTCCTGGGTTACGGTCAAACACCCGGCTTTTCGCATCATTGTGAATCTCCTGGCGCCCGCATCCGGTTCCACCAAGGCGGCGTCAGTGGTTGAAAGCAAACTCTCTGGAGGTGATCAGGCTCCAGATCAGGTCTTCCCAGGCCCGCTTTTTGTCGGAACTCGTGCTCAAGACCGATTCCAGCTCGGCCACTTCCCGCGGTGAGGGAAGGCGAGACAAGGCAGCCAGATAGAGCTCCTCAATCACCTCGCGGTGGGAAGCATTCCTTTGGATCAACCGGTCGAGGCGTCCGCCTTTCTTGGAAATCTTCTCCGTGTAGGTCGTTCCCACCAGCATGTGGAGCGCCTGGCCGAGGCTGGGCGAGGCCTCGACTTCCGGAATCTGCAGAAGATTGGGCCGACCGTACATCTGCAGAAAATCGGAGGGATAGATGTCGGGCACCTCCAGTTGAATGGCGCGGGTTCCCGGAGGAGCCTGGCCCCCTTGACCGTTTTCGAAGGTTTCCGGGACGCCCGTCACCTGGCTGATGGCATCCAGCAGCACCTCGGCTTCCAGCGGCTTCGGGATGAAGTGCGAGTAGTTCAAGGTGTCTTCGCGGTTCGACTCGCGGGGAGTCGAGGCAAGCTGGTAGGTCCGCGAACGGGTGATCCGACGCAGGATCTGCTTCAGGTCGTATCCGTGGCGCCGGCAGTCCTCGGCCAGGGCCTTCAACAAACCGGGATGGGTCGGCGGATTGGTCGAACGGAAATCATCCACCGGATCCACCAGGCCGCGTCCAAAGAGGTAGCCCCACATGCGGTTGACCAGGGTTTCCGCGAAATAGGGGTGGGCCGTGACCCAGCGGGCAAACTCCCGGCGCGGATGCCCGTTGCCCCCTGAGGCGATGGCTTGTCCATCCAGGAAGGCGGGTTTGACCAGCTGCTTGCGACGGGGATGAATCACCTTCACGGTTTCCGCCGACTCTCCGAAATCCGGCTGGCGGCCGGCGGGATCGTCAAAGAGAACCGCTGCTCCGAAACCGGTCCATTCGGTTCGGCTGATTTGCCCGAAGAAGGATGCCAGCCCCCAGAACTGATCCTGGCTCCACTGCTCATAGGGGTGGTCGTGGCACTGGGCGCAGTCCAGCCGCCTTCCCAGGAAGACGCGCACCTCTTCCGGCATGATATCCGCGGCCTTGGCTTCTTCCCCGTAGGAAAGGAAGTGCCTCGAGGCTCCGCCGTAGCCTTGCGCGGCCAACCGCTCCAGGGCAATTTCCCGATAGGACTTGTTTTGGGCGATGTTCTCCCAGACCCAGCGCCAATAGGTGTAGGCGTGCTCAGCCCCCCCGACGGCGCCTGCGGCTACCCGGAAGAGCTGGCCGAAGCGAAAGGTCCAGTAGTCCACGTATTCGGGAGAATCCAGCAGGGCGTCGATCAGTTTCCTTCGTTTTTGAGGGTCTCGGCTGGCGATGAACTCCCGCACCCGACCGGGCGGCGGCAGCGTCCCCGTCAAATCCAGGCAGACCCGGCGCAGGAACTCGGCGTCGCCGGAGAGCGGTGAAGGGGGGATCTGAAAGCGGCTCAACTTGCCAAAGACGTAGTCATCGATGAAGTTGTGAGGCGGTGGCGAGGGGTTGGCCTGCAGTGGTTCGGAGACGACTCCGAAACGTGCGCTGACGGTATGACCGGCCGTGCGGACGATTATGGTCGTCTCTCCCGGAGACCGGGCCTGGACTCGACCGGAGTCGGTCACCGTCACCACCTCTTCGTTGCCGGACTGGTAGGAGGCCCGATGGGTCAGGTCCCGGGTTCGACCATCGGCAAGATGGGCGGTGACCAGCACCTGGTGGATGCCCCGTGCATCGAGCACCCGTTCCTCGGGGAAAAGGGTCAGCCGTTCGACTACGACCTCCGGCTCCTTGCGTTCGTAGGGGGCGCCGGCCTGAATCCAGCCCAACAGGGTGTGGTAGTCGGAGGACTCGGCGGTCAGGCGTTCTCCACCTCCATGAGGCAAAAGGAGGGTGGGTTTACGCAGCAACAGGCTGTTTTCGGGCTGGCTCAGGTCGACGCGCGGAGTCTCCGGACCCGCGGACTCCATGCTCATGACCTGGTAGGTGCCGCCCTTGACGATCCAGCGGTAGTCTTCCCTCGGATCCAGGGCGTTGAGGGAGAGTTTGAATCCCCCTCGTCCCTTGACTCCCGCATGGCAGCTACTGTCGTTGCATCCCCGCTTGGTCAGGATTCCGCCGATATCGTGCTGAAAACTGAAGGGTGGAGGCGCAGTCGGAGACTGCACCGTCAGGCTTGCCGTGGCCGATTGATTGGCCATTTGGGCATGCAGGGTAGCGTTTCCCTCCGCAAGGGCCGTCAATCTACCTTTTTCCTCGATGGCCGCTACCTCGGCGGAGTCCAACAGGAGGAGGGAAGAGCCTGTCAGGTCGCGTTCCAGGCCGTCGGAATACCTGCCCAGCAGCAGCACCTGCTGGGAGGGGTTGAGACCGGAGAGATGAATGTCTTCCGGAACAATCCGCAGCGAAAGCAGGGCTGGGGAAACTGCGTCTTCCTGGCCGTGGGCCAAACGGGAATCCCATCCGAGGAAAATCAGGAAGATCGCCAGGATTTTCGCAATTGAATGGTTAGGCAATCGAGGAACCAACATTCCTCCTGACTATCGACACCTCCCGAAATCAGCGGCGGGAAGTCATCACCTGAGTCCCTTCGGGCGGCCCGACAGCCAGGAAGGGAATCCTGCCTGCCGGTACCGCGGGGCCTGCGCGGCCGTCCACAACCGGGCGAGCCATGAGTTGAAGAAAGCGCGGGGCGCCGGTGATGGGCACGCCGGGACTTGCCCAGAACACCAGCGTGGTGGCGCTGCGTTGCGGCCGGTGGTGGCGGGGGGACACGACCTCGACGCCGAGCGGTCGATACTGGATGCCCCTCATCAGGGTTTCCGTCCAGCCGGCCGCGGTACTGACCCAGGCTTGCACACCGGGAGGAAGGTTGTCGACCGTCAGAACCACGTTTCCCTCGAATCCTTCCTCCTTCTCGCACACCACGACCATTTCCTTGGCCTGGCCCGCCTCCAGGTTGATTCGGTCGGTCTTGTCGATGAGTGTGGACAGGGAGGGGGTGACTCCCAGGCTGATTTCAACCCGGCCCAGATGTGGGACCTGAGGGCGGGCCAGGAGCCGATACCTGAACCGGGGCCCCCCTTGCACCGAGGTCAGGTCTCGGATCTGCAGGGTGTAGCTTCCCGCTTTCTCGATGGTGACAATCGTCTTCCGTTCAACCGTCTTATTGACGTCGTCACCGTCCCCGCCATATTCCATGTATATGTTGGACACCAGTTCGTTGCCGCCCTCGTCCAGAAGCTTGAGCCAAGGATTGAAATGTGGCGGCGAGACCCCGGGAGTCTCAATCTCGAAGGCCAGTTTCTGTCCGGCTGCTGCTCGAAAGCGGAAGAGGTCGATATCGCCGGGCGTCTGGATTCGGCCCTCGATCAGGCCGGGTATCTTCACCGTTCCCGGTCGGTCGAGGGAGTTGTTGGGTTCCACTTCGGAGGTCGGATCGAGCCTGGAAGCATGGGTAGCCGAGAGACTGGAAGAACTGCCCTCGGTCGATGCCGATTCGGTTGATGCAGAGAGTTCCCCGATGGCCGGAGCCTTGCCGGAACGCTGGTGCAAAAGGGCCAGGCGGTTGCGTTCAAGCGGCCGTTGGAAGCTCCCCAGTTGTCTCAGCGTGGCCGAATCCCTTTCCAACCAATCCCCCTGGTCGGGGTGGGCCAGTTTGCCCAGCACCGGTTGGGGTGCAGTGGACTGGCGTCGGACTATCCGTAGCTGGTAGCCATGATTGGGGTCGCCGGCTCCGGTAAAGGTGCCGACCGAAAGGAAATAGCGGCCCGGGGATTCAAACCGGTGAGAGACATGCCGGAAGAGGGCGAATCTGCCGGTCGACCGGGTTCGCTCGTACCTGTGAAAAGGTTCCCAGGACAGCGCGGGGTCGTCAACGACCATCCGGACTACGCGGTTTGGATCGAACCAACTGGCTGAACTCCGGTAGAGGGTGATTCCGGCTTGGGCCTGGTAGGTGCGGCTGGGGCCCAGATCGGAACGGACGGAAAAGAGCAGCTCCTCCCCCTGGGGAACGCGGAACGCGTAGAAGTCGCGTTGACCCTTCTCCGAAAGTCTGCCGTTGACGACGGCGGGGACCGACAGGTATTGCGATGCCGCGGCGGTCTGGTGCGGGCGGGCGGTTTCCGAAATGATCGGTTCGGAGACTACCTGCAGGCCCAGGGCATTGGAGAGGCCGCGCGGCGTGACCAGGCGGAAAAGGTGCAATCCGAGAGAAGCGGACTTGGGTACCCGTACTTCGAAGACGGCTTGGTGATCGGCCTTGACCGCTTTGCCCAGGTAGTCTTCCGGCTTCTTTTCATCTTCCTTGTATGCGTCCTGAAGTTTCTCCAGCTTCAGGATGGAGGCGGAGAGTTCCCCTCCTTCAAACCAGACGGCGTGGGCGCCTTGCAGGGCTGCGCCCGAGATCTCGACCTTGAATGTCGTTCCCTGTTGACCGCCGATGGGGAAATGGGAAAGCAGCTTGGGCTCAGTGACCGTTTCAGCACCCTGAGCGCTCAGGGGAGCCACCAGGCACAAGGCTGCGGCAATCATTTTCAAAAGCACGGGGACGCCATCCTGTACACCAACTTCCTGACCGACACATCGCCCAAGGATACCATAGGAGAACGGGATCAGGGACCCTATCCCACTGCGCCGGGCGCGCATCTGCAGATCTCTTTCGAGGGATTGAAGAGTGAGGTTGGAGCCTCGGGACGGACCGGTCGAAACGGTCAGGACACCGTCTCGCAGATTGGCCACTTTCCCCGATCCGCGTTTCGGAAGGAGATTCGAGTCACATCGCTGACCAGCGCTCCCGGTGAGTCCACATACAGAACCTGCCGGGCGAGGGGGGCGAACGCCGCGTGGAAATGCTGCATGGATTTCACCACCAGGATCCGCTTGGTCCCAGGATCGATGCCCATATTGGTGAAGGCATCGGCGCCCAGGGTTTGAGTTCGAATGGAGTTGACCACGATGTCGATGCCGCCGGTGCGCAGAACGACGGCGTCCCCAAGAGGCGAGACCGACCGGCCGGCGCCGCTGCCGAAGGTTTGACAGGCGTTGGGGACCACCTTGGCGACCGTCACCGGAAGATCCAGCGGGCGTCCCGAACTCGGCCCCATCTTGCCTCCGAGACGCACATCGAACCGGGCCCCTTCTCCCGCTTCGGTCGCCAGGGCTACTGCCGTCGGATCCCAGATACAGGCCACCGCGGCATCGTCGATCCGGTGATCGATCAGAGCCTCGAGAACAAAGGTCGAATCTCCAGAGGCTCCACCGCCCGGGTTGTCGGCCACGTCCGCCAGCACCACCGGTCCTCGGGCCTGACTCAAGGCTTCTCGCAGGGCCTGGTCGATGGTCCTGTAGTCGGGCCGGAGCCGATGACGCAGTTGAAAAAGCTGCCGGCCCAGGGATTCAGCCAAGCGGTATCCTTCGCCGGGTATTCCATCGGTCACGACCAGGACCCGGGTTCCCATGTCGGCAACGTCTCCCCAGAGAAACCCATGGGCGATCGAGATTGAGAGAATCCCTTTCTGCTGCTCCAATTGCTTGACTCCAGCCAGGTAGCTCTTCATGGGTTCCGAGGTGGTGTGGTAGATGCCCATCATGCGGCAATCGTATAGAGCCATGTGGGGTTGGATGGCCCCCGAGGCGGTCGCGGACAGGATGCGAAAGAGTTCTCCGGCCCGGTCGGCGGCGTCCGTGTGGGGGTATTCCTTGAAGCTGACGATGGCGGTGGCCTGCTCGACCATGCGACCGGTCAGATGACAGTGGAGATCCAATTCCACCCCGACCGGCACCCTTGGGCCGACCAGGGCGCGAATACGAGCCAGCAGATCCCCCTCGCAGTCGTCATATCCCTCGGCGACCATGGCGCCGTGCAGACTGAGCAGAACCATGTCCACCGGCATGGCCCGCCGCAGGTCCGCCAGGATTTCTTCCCGGAAAGATTCGTAGACGCGGCGCAGGGTCACTCCGGAAGGTTGGGCAAAGGCGCACAGACTCTCCACCACCGACCAGCCGCGCTGGGAAGCCAGTCGGCGCCAGAGGATCAATGGCACCGCAAAGAGAAACGGGTCGGGGCCGTGGTTGCCCCCTCTGACCAGGCAGGTTTCCTCAAAGGTGCGGTAGCCGGTGGGGAAGGGGGAGAAGGTGTTGGTTTCGGTGCCGAGACAGGCGAGAAAGAGTTTCATGGGTTCCCATCCGCCGGATTATTCCACCGGGCTCGAGTCGGGGGCGCCGTTCCCGTTGTATTCTTGAGCACAACTCCCCGGTGTCCCCCCGGCAGGACTCGCCGCTGTTGGGGATTATTTCCCAATCCAGGTCCGGTTCGGAAACGTTTTCGGTTCCAACCGCCCGAATCCGGGCTCCGGAGGAGGGCGGACGCAAGCCCGGGCGAGATGGTATGATTTTCCCGGCCTGCGCCATGATGGGTCCGGTCTTCCGATTGCTCTTCCCGAAGCGGTATCGGACGGCCGTCACCTCACCGAAAGGAAGAATCGTGAATCCCAAGACGCTTGCACTGTCCATTGCCTTGCTGATCGCAACCGCCGCGGGCTGTAACCGCAATGACGGTCCCGGTGATGCGGCTGCCTTGGAAGAGCACTTCCGGCAGTCGCTGTCCGGAGCGACTCTTGTCGGCTACTTCACGGTAGGGGATCGCAAAGACCTGCGGGAGGAAAAGTACACCATCGCCAAGGTTTCGAAAATTCCTGGCGGGCTCTGGCTCTTTCAAGTCCGAATTCAATACGGTAAACGGGACGTCACCCTGCCCCTGCCGCTCAATGTCCAGTGGGCAGGGGACACCCCCGTCATCACTCTGACCGACTTGAGCATCCCCAACCTTGGAACCTACACGGCCAGAGTGCTGATCTATCGAGATCAGTACGCCGGGACCTGGAGCGGCGGCGATGTGGGCGGGCAGATGTTCGGGCGAGTGGTGCGGGACACGACACCCTGAGTGTCCGGTTAACGGTAGCGTACCGTCAGTTCGACCTTTTCCACCTTCATCCGGGGCTGGCTATCGGCTACCGGGCGAGTTCGACGAATCCCCAGCAGATTGGTGCCGGCAACCAGTTGCGTGCCCCGCGGCCGGAAGGTCAGCCATCCCTTTTCGATCACGGATTGAGACAGTAGCGCTCCGTTCAGTCTCACCTCGATCTCCCGTTCGATCCCCTTTTGGGGAGGCAGGTTGTAGTAGCTGTCGGGAGGCTGGGCCTTGCGCGCACGGATCCTGGCCTGCATGAAACGCTTGACGAAGGTTCGCTCCAGTTTTTGGGTGTCCGGCAGGGACCGGGCCGCCGGATCCGATAGCAAAATACGCAGATTGAGGTCTTTGAGCCGGTCGGGATTCCGACCCGGGTCATCCGCCACCTCCAGTCGAAGCAGGGTATCGGCCTTGCCGTCATTGGCCAATCCGGCCGGGAGTTGGGCCATCATGTTGGAGTTGGCATAAAAATATCGGGGAGTATGCCATTTGTCCGGCTCCAGCGAGGGGTGTCCGCCTCCACCCCGGCGCTGAATCACGAAGGTCTTGTCCCGGCCTCGCAGGGTTGCCGGAATACCCATTTCCCGGTAGGCCTGCAGGTGGGTTTCCCAGACCGGCGTCTCGCTCCACTGAGCTGATCTCCAGACGTGGACCACGGGGTCGGGAAAGGGAACGCCGATTCGGGCTGCAGGCTCGGGGCGTCCGTAAGAGAAGTTGAAGGTGTGGATGCCGTCCGCTCCCTGCCTCCACCAGTTGGCGAAGATCCCGCGAAAGACTTCAATGGGCGGCCACTGATAGCCGTCGCTGCTGTGCCAGTCGTCCAGGCTGGGATAGAGCTTGATGTTGCGGCTCCGGGTGAAGGACCGGTAGCCCTGAATGTCGACCTCGAATGAACGCACCCCCAGGGCGAACAGATCCACGATTTGCTCCCGCGCCCAGGTTTCCACGTCCAGGCCGTCGAAGTGGGCGCCCTCAACCGTTTCCGGAACCCTGGCCGACAAGAGGAACGGACGGTTGCGCTTGCGCTCGAACTCCAGGAGCATGGAACGGAGCTCGCGCATGAACTCCGTCATGTGGTGGCGCAGTTGCCACTGCCTGCCGGGAGGCAGCACCGGAGGGGCGCGGGCGAAGTCGATATCGATGCCGTCGAAGTCGTAGTTCTCAGCCACCTCCCTCAAGATGCTCAACTTGTAGTCCCTGACGCCCTGAATCGCAAAATTCCACATCCCCGAATCTCTCCAGGGCAAATGGATAAGCCAGTCCGGGTGGGAATTCTTCAGCGAGATCTGGCGGGTGGGCAGCAAGTGAAGGTCGTTGTCGCCGCCGTTGATGCGATAGGCAAAAAAGGCTTCCAGCTTTCGCTTGCGCGTTTCTTCCAAGAAGATCTGGACGGGATCGATGCCCTCGTCCAACCATCGTTGGTAGCCGGGATGGTCATAGGTCTCGGCGTAGTGGGGCAGGATCTTGCTGGGGTAGGGCGCCTGGTGGCCCTCTCCCCAGTTCCACCACAGGCTGTCGATATGAGTCGGGAAGTGGTCAATGAAGTCAAACTTGTAGTCGACCAGGTCCCGGATGTCCGGATCCGTAAAGGTGGGGTCCCCATGTATGGCGTCCCGATTGACCGCCACCCTGCGACGACGGTTGACGGCCGCCAGATGTTGAGTTGAAAGCTTGAAGGGCACCAGCCGATCCCTCTCACGATTGGAACCGTGATGGACTGACTCTTCCAATGCGGACAGGCTTGAAGATTAAACGGAACGGCGCATCGAGACAAGCATATGTTAACGCGGTCCTGGAATCTTTGCGTCCCGGCTGCGGCCGGGAATCCCGGCTAACGACTTTGAGACCGGCTTCTGCTGGAACTCCGCGACTCATTGCGCCGGCTGGAGGAGCTGGACCTCGAGCTGCTGGAGGATGAGGACCTGGACGAACTCCGACTGGAGGGCCTGGAGACTGAACGGGAGGAACTCCGGCTGGAGGGCCTGGAGACTGAACGGGACGAACTCCGGCTGGAAGGCCTGGAGACTGAACGAGAGGAACTGGGGCTGGGGGGTCTGGAGACTGACCGGGACGAACTCCGACTGGAGGGCCTGGAGACCGACCGGGAGGAACTCCGACTGGAAGGCCTGGAGACTGAACGAGAGGAACTGGGGCTGGAAGGCCTGGAGACCGAAGGGGACGGCCGGATGGATCTGGAGGTGCTTTGCCCGCGGCTACTGTTGACCCGAGAGGAGCTTCTGGGCACAAACCGCGGAGATGGCCGCGCCTGACGAACCGAAGGGGCCGATGGGGAAGAATCGGAAACGGATTCGACGGGACGCGGAGCGGCGCTTCTGGAGCGTGTTGCGGACGGGACCCTGCCTCCGGTCGCTGTGCGGCGGTTGAAGCGTCCCCGGCGCTCCAGCGATTGGGACCTGCTCCCGCTATCCGGACGGGCAGCCGTTGGACTCGGAGAACCCACCGGCCCTCTGATGCTTCGACCGGCGTTACTGCGCCCGCGGATCGCCGCCGGTCGCGATGGAGAAGTCAGGTTGCGCGGGTTGGACGACCCTGCCGTGGACCTGTTACCCGTTGTATTCCGGGATCCTGAAATGGAACCGGGCGCCGAGCGGATCGCCTGAGGCCGGGTGGAAGAGGGCGAATCGGCTGCACGAATTGCCTGAACATCGCGACGACCCATGGAATCGACGTATCGGACCATCTCCTGGCGTTGCTGGGCGAATGAATTGCGGGTGATGTTGCGGCGAGAGCGGCCGGTCGAAAAGAAGCGGGTTCGAGCGGCGGAGCCGGGATTCCGGGTCAGTCGGCGTGTCCCTTGAATCAGTTGGCCCTGGCTGGCGCGATCGGGGACGACCGGAATCCGTCCTCGCATCAAGCTTGCCCGGCGCACTTCGGAGGCCTGCAGGGAGCGCGCATTCAGGATCTTGCCCCGCGAGAAATTCCGGGCGGTGACCAGGGTGGTGCCGTTGCGATGGCGGGCATTGCGATAGTTGTTGTAGATATTGATGCGGTTGTTGACCAGGACAGTGGAGCCGCCCCTGCCCTGCCGCTGGCGTCGGTGAAAACGTCGACCATACCAGGGGTAGTAGGGTTCGCCCGGCGCCAGGGGGGTCCAACCGTAGTATCCGAACCTGGAACCCAGACCGATCCGAACCCCTCCGTGACCGTCATAGCCGAAAAAGGCCACCAGCGCCGGTTGCCAATAGTGACGGGAGTAGTAGGATCCGGGGTACCAGCCCCAACCGAAACGGGCATGGCGGAACCAGCGCCCGTAGTGGTAGGGAGCCCAGCCCCAGGGGTCCTGACTGACCCAAGTCCAGCCATAGAAGTCTACCCAGACCCATCGACCGTACCGATAGGGGGCCCAACCCACGGTTACCGAGGGAAACCAGCAGCGGCCGTAGCTGGGAACGTAGGTCCAACGGCCGTAATCGTCCAGGTCCTCGACGCCGTATACGCTGGGGTGCACGTAGCTGTAGGCCTTGGACTTCATGAGTTGCCGGTCCCGCTGTGAGTTCCAGAGGTCCCAGTCGTCCTTGGGATCGGCCTTGGTAACCTGGAATTCGACACCCTGATCCCCCTGGCGGACGATCATGCGTTTACCGGATCTGAGCGTTTTCCTGCCGTTGGCCGAGGCGACCTCGGCCCGTCCTTTGCGCACGGTGACCGTCACCATGTCGATACCGACGACTTCGATCCGATAGCGCCCGTTTTTCTCCGGGCGTACCGCCGCCAGCGGGGTTTCGATGTCGACGTCGGCATCGCCGCCCCTCAATTCGCTGTAGGTGATGATTCCTCGCTCGAGTTGAATCCGGAAGGTCCGGTGGGCCAGGTTGGCCAGTCGGACCGAGGAGTATTCGTTGAGCCGCACAAAATTGGAGTAGTCCAGTTGGACTTCGGCACGGGATGCGAGGCCGGTAGTCAGAATGTCGGCTTCCACCAGCGGCATATTGGCCGCGGCCTGAATCGAATCTCCCGATTCACCTCGCTGCGCGGTCACGTCGCCCTTGGCCAGGCTGAGCCTGGCGACGCCCAGTGCCGGACCGGTCTCCTGCGACTGTGCCAGTGCCGAGTGATTGAAAGACATGGCAGCGAGGGAAAACAGAACCAATATTCCGCGTCGACTTGTCATGGCTGATGACCTCCCGGTCGTAGCAATGGAATCTACCTGCCTGAAGTGGGCGGACTCGGCGGAAGAGCCTGCACTCGACCAGTATACGTGGAGAGAGATGGGATTTCCATGTCAGGCCCTTCCTGCTTGAGAGATTTCCGGGTCAGATGGCTGGTGGACAAAAACCTGGTCGAATGTTGTGGATAGGATGCATGTGGCCGGAAGAGGTGTTGCCTGGGGGCAAAAGGAAATACTGCCGGCAATAGCCCTTGTAATCAGTATTTTAAGATTCGCTGGACAGTTGGCCGGAATCTCCGCCGGGAAGATGGCTGTGGCTCGATTGCGCCCGATGGGGCGATTTGCGGGCAGCAGGCGCAACCCTGTGTGTTCAAATAAGTTGAATCATTAGGTAAGTTGGCATAACGTTGCGTCTTGCCTTCAGGGTGGTTGGCCTGCGTTCGTCTCCGGGGATTCCGGATTTTGGCAGGAAATTCAGGTTGAGGCTACCCATCGAGTCGGGAATTCGAAAAGGAGCTCATAATGAAGTATCCCGCCCTCTTTCTTGTACTGCTTTCCCTGGTTCTTTCCCTGTCCGGACTGCCGGGGCAGGACGAAGACTGGCCACAGTTCAGGGGGCCTGGCGGCCAAGGTCACGCTTCCGCCCGTGGCCTCCCAAAGGAATGGAGCGAAGAAAAGAACATCACCTGGAAGGTTCCCCTCCCGGGAAACGGCTGGTCGTCACCGGTCATTCAGGGTGGGAAGATCTGGTTGACCACCTCGGTGGACGATGGGCGTTCACTGCGAGCCTTGTGCCTGAACCGGAGCGACGGAAAACTGCTCCATGACCTGGAGGTCTTCCGCCAGGAGCAGGTGGGCCGCATCCATTCCAAGAACAGCCATGCCTCTCCCACTCCCGTTCTGGAAGGGGACCGAGTCTATGTCCACTTTGGAGCATTCGGCTCGGCCAGCCTTCGCAGCGACGGCAGGATCCTTTGGAAACACCGCTTCGAGTACAATCATCGTCACGGTCCGGCCAGTTCTCCGGTCCTGTTCCAGGACCTTCTCATCTACAACTGCGACGGCACCGACGTGCAGTTCGTGGCGGCCCTGGACAAGCATACGGGAAAGCTGCGTTGGAAAAAGCCCCGCAAGGGGCGGATGGCTTACACAACGCCGTTGACCATCCAGGTGGAGGGTAAGCCCCAGTTGGTCAGCACGGGAGGCGATCAGGTCGTGACCTACGATCCACACTCCGGAGAGGAAATCTGGCGGGTGCGCTACGATGGATTTTCGTTGGTTCCTCGCCCTGTTTTTGGCCTGGGATTAGTCTATGTTTGCACGGGTTACCCGCATCCCTCACTCTACGCGATCCGCCCCGATGGCCAAGGAGACGTAACCGAGAGTCACGTAGCCTGGACCTTGAAACGCGGGGTGCCGCTGAATCCTTCTCCACTGTTGGTGGGAGAGGAGCTCTACATGGTCAGCGATCGAGGCATTGCATCTTGCCTGGACGCCCGGACCGGCAGGCACCACTGGCAGGAAAGGCTGCCGGGAGAGTACTCGGCTTCGCCGGTGTATGCCGAAGGGAAAATCTACTTGCTGAACGAGACGGGAGAGGCGACCGTCCTGGAGGTCGGGAAGGAGTTCAAGAAGCTGGCCACCAACCGGTTGCCGGGTCGCACCCTGGCCTCGTTCGCCGTGCACGGCCGCGCCATATACTTGAGAACCGACAGCCACCTCTATCGGATCGAACGGTCGAGCAGTTAGTTGGTCTTGTAACTTTTGGCAAACGCGAAGCGGCCCGATGTGAAGTACGGGCTGAGGAGTCCACCAATGACCAAGCTCCAACTGCAAAGACTCGGAGGGGTGTGGTCGGCCACGCCGACACCGTTTACCAAAGACTTGAAGGTCGACACGGTAGCGGTCAAGAGAATGGTGGAGCACCATCTGCGTCTGGGAGTCCGCGGACTCTTCCTGGCCGGCACTTGCGGAGAGGGTCCCTGGATGCCGGATGCGGAGCGGCGGCGATTGGTGAGGGCGGTCACCAAGTTCTCTCAAGATCGGCTGATGATTGCGGTGCAGGTCACCGACAACTCGGCCAGTCGCGTGGTTGCCAATATCCGGGCGGCCAAGGCGGATGGGGCTCAGATTGCCGTGGTCGCCCCGCCGCTCTTTTTTCTCAATGCCAATCCCCAGACACTGACCAACCACTACCGTCAGATTCTTCGAGAGAGTGAGTTGCCCGTTGGAATCTACGATCGCGGGCGCCACAGTTCGGTGGTCATCCCGGAGTCGGTTCTCGCTACCATTTATGCCGACCGGCGCGTGATCATGGTCAAGGACAGCTCGTCCGACAATCAGCGGCGAGAGATTGCCTTGGCGGCACGCCGGAAACGCCCCCGGTTGCGCCTGCTGAGCGGCAATGAATTTCAGTGTCTGGATTACCTGAGAGCCGGATATGACGGCCTGTTGCTTGGCGGTGGGATCTTCACGGGTTACCTGGTGTCGCGGATGATCCAGGCGGTTGCGGCCCACGACTATGCCCGTGCCGAGAGAATACAGACCCGCACGACGCGCATGCTTTACGCAGTCTACGGCGGTGACCGGCTGGCCTGCTGGCTATCGGGTCTGAAGCGCCTTCTGATGGAGTTGGGCGTGTTCCGCCACTGGTCCAACTACCTGGGCTATCCTCTGGACCGTGCCTGTATCCGCAACATCAAGCGGATCGTCGCCGAGAACCGGGACGTTCTGCTACCTTCCTGAATCCGACGAAGCCAGGGGACGATTGTCCGGTTCCATCCCGCCAATAGCGCGACCTCAAGTCCAGCCTTCGGAACCCGTTTCCTCCCCACATGGATTGTTGCCGTCGTCCAACAGCCTTCAGGGCGCTGTGCGCATCGGCGCCGACGTTGGTGGCACCTTTACCGATGTGGTGGTCTTGGACGGGCGGGGAAATCTATCCACGCAGAAAGTGCCGTCGACTCCTCCACACTTCGAAGAGGCCGTCATCCAAGCCATCGGGGCTTGGCTCGGCTCGACAGCGATTTCCGGGGCGCGCGTGAGGGAAGTCGCCCATGGTACGACGGTAGCGACCAATGCAGTGCTGGAGCGTCGGGGGGCGAGAACAGCTCTGGTCACCACCAAGGGGTTCCGGGACGTGCTGGAGTTGCGGCGGATTCGGGTGCCGGTGCTCTATGATTGGTTCTTCCAAAAACCAAGGGAACTGGTGGAGCGCTATCTGCGCTTCGAGGTGGATGAACGTATCCTGGCCGACGGGGACGTGCAAGCAGCCCTTCGCGAGTCGGAACTGTGGGATCTCAAGAAAAAGCTGGAACAAGAGGCTGTGCAATCGGTGGCCGTTTGCTTTCTGCATGCCTACGCTTACCCTGAGCATGAGATGATGGTGGGTCGGTTCCTGAGGAAGCACCTTCCCCACCTGACGGTTTCTCTTTCTTCCGAAATACTGCCCGAGCGCAACGAATACGAGCGTACCGCCACGGTTGTGGTCAATGCCTACGTGCGGCCGGTGATGCGTGGCTATCTGAGTGCGTTGCGGAGGAATCTCCGCCGGATGGAGATCGAGGCGCCCCTGCTCATCATGCAATCGGCCGGGGGCTTGACGCCCGAAGAAGACGCTGCCTCCCGTCCCGTTTTCATTCTGGAGTCAGGTCCCGCGGCCGGAGTCCTGGCAGCCGCAACCACTGCAAGCAAGGCAGGCCTGCCCAACCTGATTACCTTCGACATGGGAGGAACCACAGCCAAGGCCTCCATGATCGAGCAGGGGCGGCTTGGCTACCATTCCGAATACGAAGTCGGGGCCTCCTTATCCACCGGCAGTCGGCTCATGGGCGGCAGTGGAGAGCTCATTCGCGCACCCAGCCTTGACATCGCCGAAGTGGGGGCCGGAGGAGGGAGTCTCGCCTACCTGGATCGGGCCGGCGGGCTCCATGTCGGTCCCCGAAGCGCCGGAGCTGTTCCGGGACCTGCCTGCTACCGGCGGGGCGGAAGGGAACCGACGGTTACCGATGCCAACGTGGTCCTGGGTTATGTCCGCCCCGGACCGCTGGCTGACGGACAGGTCCATGTCGACCCGGCGGCTGCGCGGCGAGCCATTCAAGACCGGATTGCCGGCCCCTTGGGAATAGGCCTGTTGGAGGCTGCCGAGGGGATTCACCGCATTGCCAACACCCGCGTCATGAAAGCCTTGCGTGAAGTCTCGACCGAACGGGGAAGGGATCCCCGGGAGTTTGTGCTGATGGCCTTCGGGGGTTCGGGGCCGATCCACGCCGCCGGGCTGGCTGAGGATCTTTCGGTTCAAAGGGTCATGGTTCCGGCGTTGCCGGGCTTGTTCAGCGCGCTCGGTCTGCTTTACTCGGACGTCGAGCGACACGGAGTCCGGAGCTGCCTGCTCGCCATTGAAAATCTCCGTCCCCGGGAAATCGAGCAACTGCGAGAGGCGCTGGAAAAGGAAATGCTGGCCTGGTTCCGGCGAGGGCGCTATTCGGTGGAACCAGTTCAGCTCGCCTTCAGTGTGGATATGCGGATTCGGGGGCAGACCTCGGAAATCAACGTCCCCCTTCCGGGCGGGCCACTCACGCCTCAGGATGTCGACGCCCTTTGCCAATCCTTTGAGGATGAGCACGAGCGGCTCTACGGGCATCGGTCCGCCGCCGGGCACACGGTCGAAGTACTTGCGGTGCGCCTGGTGGGGAAAGCAGTCCGGGACCGGACGGAAGGGGTTCTTCAACCATTGGAGCTGCAGGGTGAGACGGCCCCGAGCCGTACCGCCTATTTCGGCTCCCGATGGGGAGCCATCGACACCCCCGTGGTTACCCGAGCCTCTCTTCGGGAGGTCACCCAAGGCCCGCTGTTGATCGACGAATATGACTCGACCATCGTGGTGCCACCCGCGACTCGGGTATGGCTCGACGACCTTCAGAATGTCGTCATGGAAGGAGCCGGCTCCCACCAATGAGCACGCGCGACCCGGTGAACAAGACCGATCCGGTAACCCTGGCCATCATGCAGCACGCCCTGGCGTCGGCGGCTGACCAGATGGCGCTCAGCCTCTACCGCACGGCCTATTCCACTATTGTTCGGGACTGCCTGGACTTTTCCACTTCCTTGTGCGATGCGCAGGGGAAGATGGTCGCCCAGGGCATCACTCTCCCTCATCACATCGCCTCGGTCCCCTTCGCCATGCGCACCCTCCTGAAAAAATACGGCCAGGATATCGATCCGGGAGACGTGTTCATTCTCAACGACCCCTTCGACGGAGGCATGCACATCCCCGATATCTTCGTGGTCCGCCCCATTTTCTGGAAGGACTGCCGGGTCGGGTTTGCCGTCAGCACGGCTCATCATGCGGACCTGGGAGGACGTCTGCCCGGAAGCGCGGCTTGCGATAACACCGAAATCTTCCAGGAAGGGCTGCGGATTCCCTGGCTCAAGCTGTACCGGCGGGGCCGGCCGGACGAAACCATCTTTGCGCTGCTCGCCGCCAACGTTCGGATTCCGGAAATGACTCTGGGAGATCTGAGAGCCCAACTGGCCGCCACCCACATTGGAGCGAACTCCGTCGTGAAGCTCATCGAGCGATACGGTCCGGAGACGTTCCAGGGGTGCTGTCAAGACCTTCTGGACTACACCGAGCGCCTGGTTCGCTCGGAGATTGCTTCCTGGCCGGACGGCGCCTCCAGTTTCACCGACTTTATGGACAGCGACGGAGTCGGCGGTCCTCCAGTGCGGTTGCAGGTGACCCTCACCGTCAGCGGCGACACCTTGACCGCGGATTTTTCCGGGACCGATCCTCAAGTCCCCGGCGGCATCAACTGTACGCTCTCGTTTACCACCTCGGTTGTCGCCGTCTGCCTGCGGGCCGTGATCCAAGCGGATATCCCCAACACGGCCGGCATGTTCAAGCCACTGAGGGTCATTGCTCCGGAAGGCACCGTGGCCAACGCCAGCATGCCTGCCGCATCCTCGATGCGAGGGATCACCGGATTCCGCCTTTCGGACACGGTGCGGGGCGCCCTGGCGGGGTTGTTGCCCGACCGCGTGTTCGCGGCCGGAGAAGGGGGGAATTCTCTGCTGATTTTTGGGGGCAAGCGACCGGAAGGGAGGCCCTACGTGTTTTACGAGCTGGTTACGGGGACCTGGGGTGGACGGCCCGACAGGGATGGGAACGACGGATTGTGCAATCCCTCCAACGTCGCCGGCAACATACCGGTCGAGCAGGCCGAAAGCGAGTACCCGCTGTGCATTGAGCGTTACGGGCTGGTCCGGGACAGCGGGGGGGCAGGCCGGTTTCGAGGTGGCTTGGCCATCGAACGGAAGTGGCGCCTGCTGGCTGGCGATTCCACACTGTCCATCCGCTCCGATCGGCGAGACCATCGGCCATACGGACTGAACGGCGGGAGTCCGGGAGCACCCTCGCTGAGTGAACGGGGAGGGGTCGACGGGGTTGAAATCCTGCCCACCATGATTTCGACCTCGATCGAGGCCGGAGACTCGGTCTATCATCGATTGGCCGGCGGTGGAGGATGGGGAGACCCCCTGACCAGAGATCCGACGGCAGTAGCTCGGGATGTCAAGAACGACAAGGTTTCGGCAGGAAGGGCCCGACAGGACTATGGGGTGGTCCTGGATGGCGCCGGCCAGGTCGACCCCGTAGCTACGGCAAAGCTGCGGCAGGAGATGATCAGTCGGTTCGGGAGGGGTTCTTCGGCATGAAGCAAGACTTGATCCTGAGAGGCGGGGAGGTCCTGGACGGGACAGGGAGTCCTTCGTTCCGGGCCGATCTGGCGGTCAAGGATGGGCGCATTTCTGAAGTCGGTTCGATCGGCGAGGCGCAGGGTGCTACGGAGTTGAACGTTGCCGGGCAGTGGGTATGTCCGGGAATCATCGATATACACAGCCATTCCGACTTCACCCTGATCGTCGATCCCAGGGCCATGAGCTCGGTCATGCAGGGAGTGACCCTGGAAGTGATCGGCAACTGCGGTCACGGCTGCGCCCCAATCGTGGATCCCGAGCGGGCCCGGTCCAACATCTATGGCTGTCAGGCCGCGGACGACATCGGTTGGCGCACCATGGCCGGGTATCTGGAACGCCTGGAAGCAGGCAGGCCGGCGGTCAACGTGCTGACGCTGGTACCGAACGGCCTACTTCGCCTGGCGGCGGTCGAGGATGTCGGCAGGCCTTCCACTGCGGAGGAGCTGAGCCGAATGAAGCGGTTGCTGTCCCAGTGCCTGGAAGAAGGCGCCTTCGGGCTTTCCACAGGATTGGAGTACGGACCCGAGAAGGCCTGTCCCGAGCAGGAAATCGTCGAGCTGTGCCGCTTGGTGGCCGACGCCGGGGGATTCTATTCAACCCACACCCGGAATCGGGCCGGCGAGGTGGAAGAGACCATCGCGGAAGCCATTCGAACAGGCCGGGCTTCGGGGGCGCCGGTGCAGATCTCCCACATTCAGGTGGTGGCCAGACTGACCGATGATGGGCGCCAGGCCTACCGGCAGGCCCTGGGGATGGTGGATAAAGCCCGTCAACAGGGTCAGGACGTGGGATTCGACATGCATACCCGCTTGTTTGGAACCACCAATCTGAGAACGGCGCTGCCGCCCTGGTCGTTGGACGGAGGCCCGAAAGCGGTCTTCGCACGCTTGCGGGATTCCAGGGTTCGAAGCCACCTCAAGACCTACCGGAGCCATCTTCGCTCACTGGTCCGGGACGACTGGGAGCGGATCGTCATTTTCGATTCTCTGGCCTATCCGGAGTATTCCGGAAAGAGCATCGGCGAGATCGGCCGGCGGATGGGTGTCGAACCCCTCGATGCCGTCTACGATCTGTTGCTGGCGGAAGTCGAAGATATTCACCGATTGATGGTGATGGCCCTGACCTACCGGCTGGAAGAGAACGAACTGGCGTTCGAGCATCCCCATTGCATGGTGGGTTCGGATGCCACCGCCCTGGCCACCGACGGCCCCCTGCAGGACCGATCCTTCCACGGGGCCTACACCTGGGCCTCCTGGTTCTACCGGCACTTTGTGCGCGATACGGGCAAGCTCCGTCCCGAAGAGGCGGTTCGCCGCTTGACCTCCCTTCCGGCCGGACGCCTGGGCTTGAAGGACCGGGGCGTCATCGAGAAAGGGGCTTGCGCCGACTTGGCGATCTTCGACCCGCACACCTTCAGCGAGCGGGGCACCACCTACGAACCCAACCGGACCGCCGTCGGCATGACTCACGTATTTGTGAACGGTGTTCAGACCGTCAGGGACGGGCGCCTGACGGGAGATCGCGGCGGGCAGGTGCTGCGCCGGCAATAAAGGGGGCCTTTCGAAAAATGCCACAGGCAAGCCGCGCCCCCGCCCCCACTCCCTACAACGTGGTGGATCATTCGAGAGCGAAACAGGGGGCGTTAATAAAGACGAACCACCAATGAACACGAATAGGCACGAATACGAATGGATCTGTTTCGACTTTTCTTCGTGGCCTATCGGCAACAAGGACCCTGTCCCGTTGATCCGGTTGTCTACCGATTGAACATGGATAGACAGGATGAACAGGATAAAAAGAATGGGACAATGACCGTAGACGCCCAAAAGAACCTACGTCCCGCCATCCTTTGCGTGGCTCCCAACGGGGCCCGCAGGACCCGCCGGGACCATCCCAACCTGGCCACGACACCCTCTGAATTGGGGCGAGCCGCCGCTGAGAGCCTGGAGGCGGGAGCGGCCATGATCCACCTGCACGTCCGGGACCGGAACATGGCCCATACTCTGGAGGCGGGAGCCTACCGGCCCGCCATTCGGGCCATTCGCTCCCAGGTGGGGGGCAAGCTGGTGATTCAGGTCACCACCGAATCCTGCGGCCTTTACCGACCGGAAGAGCAGATGCGGCTGGTCCGGGAACTCAGGCCGGAGGCGGTGAGTCTTTCCATTGGGGAAATTCTCCCCGACCCGACCTTCGAAACTCGGGTGGCGGAATTCCTGGACTGGCTGCGGGCGGAAGGGATCTTTGCCCAGTTTATCGTCTTCGATGCCAATCAGGTCAGGTTCCTGGTTCAACTCATTCATCGCGGAATCGTTCCCTATTCCGATCCTTGCGTCCTCTTCGTGCTGGGGCGCTATACTCCGAATCAGCAATCGGCGCCCTCCGACCTGGATCCGCTGCTGGAAGCAAGTCCCTTTGGAGAGGCATGGTTCCTGTGCGCCTTCGGAAAGCATGAATTGGCCTGCGTGGACCGCGCCCTGGCTCGAGGAGGTCACGCCCGGATCGGATTCGAGAACAATTTCTACAGACCCGACGGCACCCGGGCCACCAGCAATGCGGAGCTGGTGGGTCTGGCGGCGACCCGTGCGCGCCATCGGGGACGGTCTCTTGCCAACGCCGACCAGGCCCGCGAGCTGTTCTCGCGGCTCCTGTAGGGTTTGACTGTGTTTCAGGCAGGAAATTCAACCGAAAAGGGAGGAGGATCATGCCCCACATTCTAGGAGACAAAGTGTATCTGAGGGAATACCTGTTGAGCGATGTCGAGACCCTCTACCAGTGGCGAACGCTGGATGAGATCGTATGGTGGACGGGTTCCTACGTCTGGCCCGAGTCTCTGGAGCAGGCCCGGGCCTTCGTCGAGGCCCAGGTCAACAACGTGGATCCCGCCAATCGCAAATTCGCCATCTGTCGCCGGGAGGACGACAAGTACCTGGGGCATATCGGCTACGAATATCTGGATCTGCGGCGCCAGAATACCGAGGTGGGGATAGTGATTGGAGATGTCACTTCGCTATCCAAGGGCCTGGGGGAGGAATCGCTGCGGCTGTTCCTGAAAGTCTGCTTCGAGGAGTTGAATTTGCACCGGGTCGGTTTGAGAGTGATACGACCCAACAAGCGCGGTTACCGCTGCTACAGCAAGTGCGGGTTCAAGGAGGAGGGAGCTCTACGGGACTGGCACTATTCCCGGGGCCAGTGGCACGACCTGATCCTCATGGGGATTCTCAGGGATGAATACATGGCCGATGCCAAGGCTTGACCGAAGTTGCGTCCAGGGTCGTTGGTCGACACCAGACCGGATCCGTTTTTTTTGAAGCGAGGAGAGAAAGCAATGGAAATGAAGCCATTGGGCAGCAGCGGCATTACGGTCAGCCGACTCGGCTTGGGCTGCGCCACCTTCGGCAGGGAAATCGACGAGGCCACCTCGTTCGGGATCATGGACGCTGCCCTGGAAAGAGGCATCACCCTTTTCGATACCGCCGAGGCTTACGGCGGCGGGCAGGCCCGCCAGCATCGGCGCGATCGAATGGGCGTTGAAGATGTGCGCGAGGTGAGCGGTGAGATGCACTCCTCTGAGAAAATTCTGGGGCGTTGGATCAAGTCCCGCGGCGTGCGCTCCCAGGTCACCATACAGACCAAGGTGTCGGCCAACAGGAACGAGCAGGAAACGTGGAAGGCCCTGGAGGCCAGCCTGCGTCGTCTCCAGACCGATACCATTGATCTTTACCTGTTCCACAATTATGATCCCGAAGTCCCGCTGGAAGAAGGGTTGGCGGCGCTGGATCGAGGGGAAAAGGCCGGCAGGATCCGCTGCAGCGGGTGCAGCAATTTCTCCGCCGGGCAACTGTCGGAAGCTCTTGGACTGAGTGGGGGGAATGGCCTGTCCCGTCTCGGAGTCATCCAGCCCAACTATAATCTGGTCCATCGCGAGATCGAGACGGAACTGCTGCCCCTGTGTCAACGGCAGGGGGTTGGAGTGGTGACCTACAGCCCCCTGGGGGCGGGATTCCTGGCCGGAAAGTACACGGCCGATCAAGCCACCATTCCAAAGGGTACCCGCTTTGACGTGATTCCCGGCCACGTGGACGTCTACTTTCACCCGAGCAGCTTTCGGATCGTCGAGCAACTCCGGCGGATGGCGTCCCGGAAGGGCCTTTCCATGGTTCAACTGGCCATGGGATGGGTGCTCAACCGGGAGGGAGTCGATTCCGTGCTGATCGGAGCTCGCAAGACCGGTCATCTGGACAACGCCTTTCAGGCCATGGAGATGGACTTCCCCTCGGAATGGATGGCGGAAATGAACGCTTGGAGTTGACTGTTTGCGCCTAAGCTGGTGTCTCCGGGGAGGGCCGGAGGCATCTCCCGGACGGATCGAGACAGTCAAGGATGAAAGGGAGGCTTACCTCTTATGAAACGCGTTGGTGTGATGGGATTTATCCATGAATCCAATACCTTTGCCGTCACCCCCACCACCTACGAGCACTTTGAACAGGTCAGCCTGACCCGGGGCAGGGGGCTGATCGAGCGCTGGACGGGTGGCAACCACGAGTTGAGCGGTTTTCTGGAGGGGGCCGAGTCCAACGGGCTGGAGCCCGTTCCCCTTGTGGCTGCCTTCGCCATGCCGAGCGGCACCATTGTCCGGGAGACCTTCGAGGCCATAGCCGAAGAGACGGTCGAGGCCTTGAAGGCGGCCCTGCCCGTTGACGCCCTCTACCTGGCATTGCACGGGGCCACCGTGTCCGAGGAATTCCCCGACGCCGATGGCGAGATGGCTCGGAGATTGCGGGAAGTGGTGGGGCCGGATGTGCCCGTCGTCATGACGCTGGACCTGCATGCCAACGTTTCTCCGGCAATGGCGGCCAGTACCGACGCCACTACCATCTATCGTTCCAATCCCCACCTGGACCAGAAAGCCCGAGGCCTGGAGGCCGCTTCGCTGCTCGGTCGGACGCTGCGGGGAGAGGTCCGACCGGTGCAAGCCCTGGAATGCCCCCCTCTGATCATCAGCATCGCCAAGCAGTACACCGACGAGGCTCCGTCCAAGGGGTTGTATGAGGACGTGGAATCGGTCTTGCAGTGGCCCGGCATTTTGTCTGCCAGCGTGGCCATGGGGTTCTCCTACTCGGACGTGGAGGAATTCGGCGCCAGCTTCCTGGCGGTGGCCGACCGCGATCGCGACCTGGCCCGCAAGGCGGCGCGCTGGATGGCCCGACGGGCCTGGGACCGGCGGGAGGAATTCCAGGCCGACCTGCCCGATGCCGCCGAGGCGGTGGCCATGGCCATGCGGGCTCCCGAAGCCCCGGTGGTGCTGATGGATATCGGCGACAATGTCGGTGGCGGAAGTCCGGGAGACTCCACCATCGTACTGGCCGAAATCGTGGCGCAGAAAGCCTCCAATGCCATGGTGGTCCTGTTCGATGCGGAGTCGGTGGCTCGCTGTGTGGAGGCCGGGGTTCGCAACCGGGTGAAGCTGGAGGTTGGAGCCAAGACCGATGGCCGGCACGGCTCCCCGGTTCCCATTCAAGGCCGGGTGCGGATGATCTCGGATGGAATCTTTCAGGAGCCGGAAGTGAGGCATGGAGGCTGGGGTTCCTTTGACCAGGGGGTGACGGCGGTCGTGGAGACCCCCGAGCAGCACACCGTGGTGCTGACCAGTGTCAAGATGGCTCCGGTGAGCCTGGAGCAGGTCAAGAGCCTGGGGATCAAGCCCGAATCCAAGAAGATCCTGGTGGCCAAGGGCGTGATTGCCCCCAGAGCCGCCTACAATCCGGTGGCGGCCCGGACCGTCCTGGTGGACACGCCGGGAGCCACTTGCGTGAATCCGGCCAGTTTCACCTACCACCACCGCCGGCGCCCCCTCTATCCGCTGGAGCTGGAAGCGCAGTATCCGAAGTTTGAAGTTTGAAGTGAGAAGTTTGAAGGGTGAAGTGAGAAGTTTGAAGTGTGGAGGGTAATTTGATCGGAGCATTAGTCGCCTTGCTGATCTCGGCGCTACTGCTTAAAGTGCAACCACGTTACAAGGCGCACGTCTGCTCCCCAAACCCTCGGCCGCCCCCCCCTTCACACCTCAAACTTCAAACTTCCAACTTCAAACTTCACACTTCGGCCGGTCGGTTGCAATGAGGTTTCCGATATTGATAAGGTTAGCAGCCCTGAACGCAAGCTAAAGCGAATCTGTTGTCCGTCTGCCGGCCAAGCACCGAGAGGTTTGAATCGATGCGCTCCAAACGGTTTTTGAGTCCCTGCCCCCCGTCCGGACCTTCTCTACAGGGGAAGGCCCTCTGCTTCGGTCTGTTGATCCTGGGATGCCTGGCTTGGAGTTTGCAGCCGGAGCGGATTGAAGCCGAGGAGCAGGCGCGGCCGGAGTTTGTCGACCTTTCCCTGATGGTCGCTCCCGATTTTCCCTGCAGTTGGCCCGGCGCCGGGCCTGGATTTCAAATCAACCACTACCGGCGTATCGGTCCTCTCAGCGCCTACAACTCGGATATTCTGACGTTGGATGAGAACGTGGGGACCCAGTTCGACGGGCCGACCCATTCGGTGGCGCCCCCCGATTCCGGGAAACCCAACGCCGGCCCCTATGGCCTGGTATCCGGCGACAAGGTGCCGGCCTGGCAGTTTGTGGGAGAAGCCTGCGTCCTCGACCTTCGGGAACTGCTCGACACCGCACCCAAGGGGCACAGCTCCCTGGTGGAAGCCAGCCATGTCCAGGACTGGGAACAGAGGCACCGGCCCTTGAGACTTGGCGATGCCGTGCTCTTCTACAGCGGTTTCAGCGACCGCTACTACCGTTCCTTCCCAGAGGGACGCAGGTTCGTTGCCGATCCCCTGGAAGGCAGGACACCGGGTTGGCCCGATCCCTCCCCCCAGGCCATGGAGTACCTGGCGACCAGGAAAGTGATGACGCTCGGAACCGACAGCCCCAGTATGGGACCGATCCCGGGCCCCATCGCCGAGGAAACCCACTATGCCGGTCTCAAGTACGGAATGATCTGGACCGAGGGGGCGACCCGCCTGGGGAAGCTGCCGGCAACCGGGGCTTTTTACTGCACCGTCGGCCTCAAGCATTCCCAGGGGATCGGCGCCGAATCCAGGGCCTTCGCCATCGTGGGCCAACCCCTGGCCGGCCAGTTGATCGAGTCGGCCAGGAACAAGCGGGTCGTCGACCTGTCGGTGCTGCTGGCCGACGATCACCCGGTATGGTGGCCGGGAAACGGGGTCGGCAACAACCGCCATCCCTATCTGCGGAATATCATCCCCCCCTACGGGATGAAGCTCCACCACCTGGACAGCCATACCGGCACCCACCTGGTCCCGCCGGCCTACGCCCTGCCCCCACCCGGATTCGACAACCAGAGCTACGCCCCGGAGGTGCGGCAGTGGCTGGCGGCCTACGAGCGGCGGTTCGGAAAGCGGGGGACCAGCCGGGTGACCACCGAGCAGGTTCCGCTTTCCCAGACTTGCGGCTGGGCCCGGGTCATCGACGTGCGGCACCTGGTCGGGACCACCACCGAGGAGCAGTGGCCGGCGTCCCCGGAAATCACTCCCGCGGTCATTCAGGAGTATGAGGCCAAGCACGGCACTCTCAAGAGTGGGGAGATCGTCATTTTCCGCAGCGGTTACAGCGACCGCTATTTCAAGCCCTTTCCCGAAGGCGACCGGTTCATGGCCGATCCGCTGAACGGGAGGAGCGAGGGATGGCCGGCCCCGGGACCCGAGGCCGTCGTCTACCTGGCAGAGCGAGGGATCCGTTGCGTCGGTACCGACGGTCCTACGCTGGGAGGGGCGGAGCCCCGCCGGGCCCTGATGACCTACTGGGCGCTGGGGAGCCGCGGGCTGGTGGGGGTCGAATCCTTGATCGGGCTCGGCGAGGTGCCGCAACGAGCCTATTTCATTTTCGCACCCATCAAGATCCGCGACAGTCACGGAGGCCCGGGCAGAGCCCTGGCCCTGTACTGAGTCTTCGGGAAACTGAGACTTCCGGGGGCGGCGTTCCGTCCCCGGGTCAGAGCCAAGGTGGAGGATTTATGTCGGTAAAGGTGGAATGGGTAGGACATGCCTGCTTCCGGGTCTGGCGGGAGGGGGGACCGGTCATCGTCATGGACCCCTACACGCCCGAGACGGTCTACCTGCCGGAGGATGCGGCCAGGGTCGAGGGCGATACCGTCATCGCCAGCTCACTGACCGACGACGCCCACGGATACCCCGAGCTGGTGCGGGGACGTCGCAGAGTCATCGATGCTCTGGACGTGGTCGAGAAGGGGCTGGACGTTGAAGTCGACGGCAGCCCGCTGGTAACGGTTGGGGCTGCCGAGTCGCCCATCCACGACAGTGGAAGCCCCAAGGACAACGCCCTCTATGCCCTGCAGGTGGGAGGCGTGTGGGTGATGCACATGGGCGATCTCGGCTATGGACTGCCGCGGGAGGAAGTGGCACCCTTCGAAGGACGATGCGAGGTGATGCTCGCCATCGTGGGTCAATACAACACCCTGTCTCTTCCGGATCTGGATGCGATGATCGATCACCTCCAGCCCAAGTGGATCGTTCCCATGCACTTCGCCCTGCCTCCGGTGTCGGGACCCATGAGGCCCCTGCGGGAGTTCCTGGACCGCCGCCGAAGGGATCCCCTGATCTTTCCCAGGTCTTCGGTGGTCGAATTTCCCATCGACCTGCCGGTGCTGGATCGCCCGACCATCGTCGCCCTCGAGCCCAGCGGATACCAACCCACTGTCGGTCTGGAAGACTGATTGAACGGAAGCCCGGAATGCGCCCAGTCCCCCTGCCGGGTCTCCCGAGGAGGTAGGAAGTGAAAATCGGTGTCAACACGCTTTTCCTGCTGCCCTTCGATTTCGAAGAGGGCTTGGACTTCGCCCAAGAGCAGGGCGTCGAGATGATCGAGATAGCCTGTTTGGGGGAGGCCAGCCGGAAATACTGCGATCTTCCGGAGCTGCTCTCCGACCGGGAAGCGTTAAAGCGCTGGAAGGGCGCCCTGGACGACCGCGGCTTGACCATCAGCGCCTATTCGGCACACGGGAACGGACTCTCGCCCGACCCGGCCGAAGCCAGGCAATACTCCGAGCACTTTCGCAGAGTCTGCCGCCTGGCCGAGGCCACGGGCGTGGATCTGTTGACCTTGAACGCCGGCAGCCCGCCGGGTGCGCCCGGAGATTCCTGTCCCTGTTGGGTGGTGGACCCCACCAATGCCCGCAACCGGGCCATTCTGCGCTGGCAGTGGGAAGAGCGGGTGATTCCTTTCTGGCGGGAACACGCCGCGGTTGCCCGCGATCATGGCTGCCGCCTGGCTTTCGAGCCCTGGATCGGCGACATCGTGCACACACCGGTGACCGTCATGAAGCTGCGGGAAGCCATCGGACCGATTGTGGGATGCAACCTGGATCCGTCGCATCTCTTCGTCCAGCACATCGACGTGCTGGAAACGATCGCCTACCTGGGGGACCGGCTCCTTCACGTCCACGTCAAGGATACCCGCATGGAGCCCCGCAACCTCAGGCTTCAGGGACTGCTGGACACCACCCAGACTCCGGCCAACCCCGAAAAGCGGTCCTGGACCTTCAACCTGATCGGCTGGGGCCACGATCAGAAGTTCTGGCGCGATTTCATCAACACCCTGCGCTTCATCGGGTATGAAGGAGCCCTCTCGGTCGAGATGGAGTGCGACTACATGGAGGTGAGGGAGGGTTTGGAAAAGTCCATCGAGTTCCTCAAGCCCCTGGTGATGGGACCGCCTCCCGCGAAAGGGACCGGCTGGTGGGAGCTGGCTGGCTTCCATCAGATCACGGAGGATGACATCGAGTGGCCGTGAACATCGAGTGGGTGGGCCATGCCTGTTTTCGCATCTGGCGGGACGGTGGCCCGGTCATCGTCACCGATCCCTTTTCTCCGACGCGCCTGGGCTTGCCGGCCGGGTCGGCCATCCAAGGGGACCTGGCCATTGTCAGCTCCCTGGATGACCTGGCGCACGGAGACCCCGGGCTGATTCACGGGTCCCCCGAAGTCATCAACGCCCTGGACCTGGTGCGGGAAAACCGCCAAGTCGAGGTGGACGGCAACCCGCTGATTCCGCTGGGCGCGGCCGAATCGCCCCTCCACGAAAGCGGCAGCCCCAAGGACAACGCGCTCTACGCCTTCAAGGTGGAGGACCTCTGGATTCTGCACCTGGGGGATCTGGGTTACGGCCCCAGCCCGGCGGAACTGGCGGTCTTCGAGGGCAAGTGCGATGTCCTGCTGGCCATCGCCGGCCAGGCCAACACGCTCAATCTGGAAGAGCTGTCGAGTCTGATCGACCAATTGCGGCCGCGGTGGATCATCCCCATGCACTACTTGCTTTGGTGGCCCAGCAGGATGCGCCCCCTGGGTGACTTCCTGAAGACCCGCCCCGCCGACCCCTTGATCCATGCGCGGTCCACTACCGTTCAGCTCTCGTCGGGACCAGCCGGATGGAAGACGCCGGCCATCCTGGTGCTGGAGGCTTCCGCCGATCCCGGAAGAAAGCAAGGCTGACTTAACCCGCATTTCTCACCAGGACGCACCTGCATTGTTAGAGACTGTGTATTTTCAAACCGTTATGGGTCCATTGGGGGGATTGCAAAAAAGCAGACTGTGCTGGGCATGCCATGGCTGGTCTTTTTTTCTCCAGGGCGCACATGCTCCCTCGACCGTAGAAACCGCTACGCTCTTCGGTCGCGAGCACGCGCTGGAGAAAAAAATCCTGCGCCATGATCATGCCCCCTGGTGAGAAATGCGGGCTAACCCAGCAGCTTGGCGATGACCTTGCCGCC
>JAJDUG010000034.1 GCA_022826755.1 Acidobacteriota bacterium | reverse complement strand
GAACGCGGGCGTCCCGCCCGCACCATTTTCCCGGCACAGCGTTGGCCGACTGCGCCGCTGGGATGGAACGGCAGCGGAGCCTTGGGTTTCTTTGCACCTTGCAAACGGCCCCTTGCCCCATTCCTGGGCGGGGTGTAAATCATGTCCCCGGTTAGTTGCGTGGAGGATGCCCACCCGGGAACGCGGGCGTCCCGCCCGCACCATTTTCCCGGCACAGCGTTGGCCGACTGCGCCGCTGGGATGGAACGGCAGCGGAGCCTTGCCTTTCATTCGGACTGGCCAATGCCGTTCACGCCGGCGGGGTGGCTGCCTGCCGGCAACGTTGCGCTGTCGCTCCACCTCCTCCAGCCAGAAATAAGGTTGCGGGCGGGACGCCCGCGTTCCCGGGGGGGCGCCGTGGGTCTCTTTGGGCCTTGCCGTTGAAGGTCACGCCGGCGGGGTGGCTGCCTGCCGGCAACGTTGGGCTGACGCTCCGCCACCTCCAGCCAGGAATATGGTTGCGGGCGAGACGCCCGCGTTCCCGGGTGGGGCTTCGCCCTTTTCGACTCTCCCTCAAGGGGGGAGTGATTGTTGTGCGGGCGAGACGCCCGCGGTCCCGGGGGGCTTCGCCGAATGGCGAAGGCTGATGCGGTGGGGGGCAGATGCCGGCGCTGCTTCCGGTCCCGGCGGGAACGTGTCACAATGGCGCCTCGAAGCGGCTTCGGCGCCGACCTCCGACCGACTTCCCCCTGGAACCATGACCTTTCCAATCCCCTCGATTTCCCGGAGAGGCTTTCTGGGCCGCCTGGCCCCTGTTGCCGCCACGCCCTTCCTGGCGGCCGGATGCGGTGCCCGACGGACGGTGGTTCCGGGAATCGAAGTGCTGCTGAACCGAGAAATGTCCCTGATCCGCGGCCGGAGAGTCGGACTGATCACCAACCACACCGGGGTCGACCGCCGGCTGCGTCACGATATCGATCTGCTGCAGGCCCAGGCGGAGGTGGAGCTGGCGGCCCTTTTTGCTCCCGAGCATGGCATCGCGGGGATGGCCGCGGCGGGAGCCAGAATCGATAGCCGTCCAAACAGCCGTTGGGGCATCCCGGTGCACAGCCTCTACGGCGCCACCACGCAACCGACAGAGGAGATGGTGCGCGGCCTGGACCTGCTGATCTACGACATGCAGGACGTGGGATCGCGCTACTACACCTACCTGGCGACCCTCAGGAACTGCCTGCAGGCGGCCGACCGCTTTCGGATACCCCTGATCGTGCTGGACCGCCCCAATCCGCTCGGAGGCTTGAGCATCGAGGGCCGAGTGTTGGACCCGCGCCTGCGATCGCTGGTGGGGCCGGCGGCCATACCGGCTCGATACGGCCTGACACCGGGAGAACTGGCCGGTTGGATGAAGTCCCGCCTGCACCTGAAATGCTCCCTGACCGTGGTCAGAATGGACCACTGGGAGCGCCCCCACCGGTTCGCCGACACCGGCCTGGTCTGGGTGCCCCCGTCGCCCAATATTCCCGGCGCCATGACGGCCCTGGTCTATGCCGGCATGTGCCTGGTGGAGGGGACCAACCTGTCGGAGGGCCGAGGCACCACCACGCCCTTTGAAGTCGCCGGAGCCCCCTGGGTGGACGGACCGCGGGCGGTTGAGGCCATGAACCGGCTCGAGCTGCCCGGGGTCGCCTTCAGGCACACGCGGTTCCGGCCCAGCGCTTCCAAATTCTCCGGGCAGGTCTGCGAGGGCATCCAGTTGCATGTCCTCCGCCCCCGGCGTTTCCAGCCACTGCGAACGGCCTTCAGTCTCATCGCTCACTTTCGCCGGACCCATTCCGGCCACTTCCAATGGCTGGAGCGCCATTTCGATCGCCTGGCGGGATCGGAGGAGGTGCGCAGCAGCATCGATCGGGACCGGCCGGTGGGGGAAATGCTGGAGGATTGGGAGGAGGAACTGGCCGCCTTCGATAAGGAACGGCGCGATTTTTTTCTGTATTGAACGGGAGGCGAGTTGACTGGAAGCAGACAACGAGACAGGCAAGCAGAGCCAATGAAACCGCCAGCGGCCGCATCGGCAACCGGGCCGCCCGGGGGAGCATCGGGGTTTGTACCCCTGATTGCCGAGACGACCATCCAGGGGAAGGTGGAGGAACTCGGCCGCCGGATCTCGGAAGACTACCGGGGCATGCATCTCCACCTGGTGAGCCTCCTGAAGGGCGCCTGGGTATTCACGGCCGACCTGGTGAGACAACTCCGGTTGGAGACCTCGATTGATTTCATGGAGGTGTCCAGCTACGGTGCAGCCACGCGGTCCAGCGGCCGGGTCGAGATCGTCCAGGACCTGCAAGCCAGTGTCCGGGGGCTCCACGTCCTGGTGGTGGAAGACATCTGTGAAACCGGCTTGACGCTGAATCGCGTCTGCAGGGATCTTCGGCGCCGCGAACCCGAATCGCTCAAAGTGGTCTCGCTGCTGAACAAGCCCGCCGGTCGAGTGGAACCGGTCGGCCTGGACTATGTCGGATTCGAGATTACCGACAAATTCGTGGTGGGTTATGGTTTAGACTATCGGCAGAGATACCGGAACCTCCCCTCGATCTCGGCTATTACACTCCATGAAACGGACCTTCCTGACGGAAAGGGAACTTAGAAACATCGCTCCCGGGTCTCCCTGCTACGTGGTCAAGGGAACCCGCTTCACTCCGCTCGCCCTGGAATTTGCCGCTCAGCGCGGCAATACCATTGTCGAGTGCGACACTCCTGAAGAAATCCAGCGCCTCAAGGCGTTCGACAAGCGGCTGGCGCTCGGGGCCGCCCCGTCTCAGCGGGAACTGGGGCGGAAGGTCCGGAGCCTGCTCCAGGAGAACGGATACCTGGTCTGCGAATGCGGAGCGGAAAATTCTCCGGACGATCCCGGCAACGTGCTGGGAGTGGCCAACCTGGTTCAGAGCGGCCAGGTCTGCAGCGGCATCTGGCTGGATGAGGATGGCATCGGCTCCACCATCCTGGCCAACAAGTGCCCGGGCATTCGGGCGGTCCACTGCTGCGATCGACAGGCCGCCAGGATCAGCCGGGAGCGGCATGGGGCCAACCTGCTGGTGCTGGCGGATCCCGGTCTGGATGCCGACCTGGCCGCCATGCTGGTGACCACCTGGCTGAGCGCCGCCTTTGCCAGGGCCAGGCACAGCCGGGAGACCTCTCTGCTGGAAGAAGTGGAGAAGAAGTATCTCCGGGAGACGATCGTGGCCGTTCCCGGCGACTGCAGTTGTGCGCTTTGAGGGCGGTTGAACTCGGGGGAGAGGACGATTTGAAACGACAAACCCCGGGCGCCGGCCCGGGGATTCGAGCAAGCCGCCAAGGCGGCGGCAGTTGGCCGTGAGCGCAAGCCCACGGGCGGAAAGACGCAACCGTCAGGAGGCTTCTTTCTCGGTAGGTTTCTGCAGGTCCTTGTCTTCGTCTTTCTTCATGGCGCCGCGGAAATTCCTGATCCCCTCGCCGATTCCTTTGCCGATCTCGGGAAGGCGCTTGGCGCCAAAGAGAAGGAACACGATCACCAGAATGATGATCCACTCCGCAATACCCATGGTAGGAATTCCAATCCCCAGCACCATAATGACCTCCCCATCTCTTGAGAACCGGCGCGGCCGGCACCGTCATTGAAGGATCTTAGTGGATTTGCGGAAGGATGGCAAACGCTCAGTCGGCCGAATCCTGACAGTGACGATCGAAGGCCGCCGTCAGGGTATCCGCGATCTCGGACGCGTCGCGGTATTCGATCTGATGGCGGTGCAGCATGAATACCGGCCGGCCCTGCCGGAACAGGGCAACCGAGGGAGAGGAGGGCGGGTATTCCTGCAGATATTCCCTCACCCGCGCCGTAGCTTCCAGGTCGCCTCCCGCGAACACGGTCGCGACCCTGGCCGGCACCACCGAATGCCTCAGCGCCAGGGCGATTCCGGGGCGCGCCCGGCCGGCGGCACAGCCGCACATCGAGTTGATCACCATCATGACCGTGCCGTCTTCTTTGCGGAGCAGCTCGTCCACCGCTTCGGGGGACCGAGTCTCATGCACCCCCAACCGGGTGAGCTCTTCCCGCATGGGTCCAATGAATTCTTCCGGATATCTCACTGTGCTAGTCTCCCTTCGAACCGGCTTGCGGCCGACCCGGCTCTGCAACCGGTGGCGGCTGCCGGCGATAAAATTGCAGGCGCCGGGATTCTAGCAAGGCCGGCGTGGAAAGTAAAACGAAGACGATCCAGGGGGGCTCCGCCCTTGTCCACTCCCCTCAAGGGGGGAGTGCACACTTGGGCTTGCAAACGGCCCCTTGCCCTATTTCTGGGCGTGATGTAAATCATGTTCCCGGTTTGTTGGGTGGTTGATGGCCCACCCGGGAACGCGGGCGTCCCACCCGCACATTTGCCCGGCACAGCCTTGGCCGACTCCGCCGCTGGCATGGAACGGTAGCGGCGCCTCGCCTTTCATTCGAACTGGCCAATGCCGCTCACGCCGGCTGGGTGGCTGCCTGCCGGCAACCTTGTGCTGTCGCTCCATTTCCTCCAGCCAGGAATAAGGTTGCGGGCGAGACGCCCGCGTTCCCGGGGGGCGCTGCCTGCCGGCAACGTCACACTACCGCTCCGCCACCTCCAGCCAGGAATAAGGTTGCGGGCGGGACGCCCGCGGTCCCGGGTGGGGCTCCGCCCGCGGTCCCGGGTGGGGAGGCTGTGCGCGGCGCTGGCGTTGGTGGGCGCCGGCGTCAATGTGGTATCCTTACCGCAACGTCAATTGAAATCCCGCCTCACCATGAAACCCACTTCCATGCCCGCGGTTGTCGCTGAACCGGAAACCGAGCAGCGGGCCGGCGCAGAGAGGGCCGGGCTCTTCCGGGTGATTCTGCTGGACGATGACGATCACAGCTACAACTACGTCATCGAGATGCTGCAGGGGATTTTCTATTTCTCGGTGCGGCAGGCTCTCCAGCACGCCCGGGAAGTGGACCTGACCGGCCGAACGGTGTTGATCACCTGCGGGCGCCGGGAGGCGGAGTTCTCGCGGAACCAGATCCAGGCCTGGGGTCCCGACCCGCTTATCCCGCGCTGCCGCGGTTCCATGTCGGCGCTGATTGAACCTGCAACCGGGGAGTAGCCCCTGAAAGACGACGGCCGGCGGACTTGACGCCCGCCGGCCGGCCGGAAGCAGCTTCGGATTTTTCAGGGTTGAGGGTCGCGCCCAAGGGATGGGTTGGGACTGGTGCCGGACCCGCCTACTCCTCGGAGACGATGCCGATGGCCGCGGCTGCCGATTCTTCCTCGACCTTGCGCTTGATCTCCATGGCCTGGTCGTAGTGCTCATCGGCCAGCTTCTGATAGGACACGTACTCCTCGTAGCGGTCGGGGCCGTGCTTCTTCACCAGGGGTTCCAGAGCATTGACGTCCTGCCCGGCCAGGATGAACTCGTTCTCCGAGGCAGGTTTCTGCTCGATGATCTCGTCAACGATGACCCTGGCCTTTTCCCGATTGAGCAGGTTGATGTAGAAGTGGGCGTTGAAGTAGTCGGGATCGTTGGCCAGACACTTGTCCAGGTATTCCAGGCCCTCTTGCGACAGTTCCCACCGTTCCTTGGCAGGGCGCGGGTTCAACTTGTCGTAGGCCATGGTCCAATTGACGTTCCCCACGCTGTAGAAGGGCTCGGCCTCTTCCGGCTCCAGGTCGCAGTTCTTCAGGTAGTACTCCTTGGCCCTCTCGAACTCCCCCATGTTGAAGTAAATGCCGGCTATTCCCTTGACCGAGTAAAGGTTTCCGGGGTCCCTCTCCAGCACTTGCATATAGGCGCCGATGGCTTCCTCGCCGACCTTGATGTTCTCCTCCGACTGGCCATTGGGGATGTACAGCGAGGCGTAGGAGGTGGCCAGGTAGATCTGAGCGTTCAGGAACTCCGGATCCAGCTCGATCGCCTGCTGGAAGCGCTCCACCGCCCTCTCGTACTCGCCTTCCCGGAAAGCCCGAACCCCCTTGTTGAGGCGATCGCGGGCCTTCAGCTTGTCAATGACGCCACACCCAATCATCCCAAAGGCCAGGGGCAGGAAGACGAGCCCGGCCATCGCTCTGCTTCGACACTTCATCAGCTTCCTCCACAGACGAGAAGTTTCCTGTTTATCACTTTTGGGGAATGACAGCCGGGAGCGATCACTGACCGGACTGGATCTTCTCGGTGATCAATCCGATCTTGTCCACTCCCGCATTGTGGGCGATGTCGATGACTTCCACCACCGAGTTGAAGAACAGCTCCTGGTGGCCTTGAACGAACATCGTCCTCTGATTTCGGGTCTTGAAGATATCGGTGAGCCTCTCTTCCAGATTGCGAAGATCCACGTTCTCCTGGTTGATCTTCAAACGCCGCTCGTTGTCGATGGAGACCACGATGGTGCGGTTGGACACATCCTGGGGAGGGGGGTCTCCCGGAGGCGGTGGCTGGGGGATCTGCGCATCCAGCCCCCTGGGAATCAGGGGCGTGATTACCATAAAGATAATTAGCAGCACCAGCAACACGTCGATCAGAGGCGTCACATTGATGTCTGCCTTGGGACCGGCATCGGCCCCGACTGACATAGCCATTTCCAATCCTCCTTTAGATACCGGACGGGTTCTTCTTGTCGACCTTGTCGGTCAGCAATCCGAGTGTATCGACTCCGGCGGACCGGACGGTATCCACCACGTCGACCACTCCTCCGTACTTGGCCCGCCGGTCGCTCTTTACGTAGACGGTCTTGTCCACTTTGGCGGCCAGCAGATCCTGGATGCGCTCGGACAGCCGGTCCACCAGCAACTGGTCCGACCCCAGGTAGATCTTTCCGTCGCGGGTCACCGCCACCACCACGGCATCGTCCTGGTCGGCTTCCCGCATCTCCCGGGGATTGGTGGCCTTGGCCATGTCCACGCTCACACCCTTCTGCAGCATGGGGGTGATCACCATGAAGATGATGAGCAGGACCAGCATGATGTCCACCATGGGGGTGACATTGATGTCCGCCACCACGGCATTTTTGTCCTTCGAGTCAACGTCGACTGGCATTGCCATCGGGATTATCTCCGTTTCAGAAAGTAATCGATCAACTCAGAGGCGGAGTTGTTCATTTCGACGCCAAAGGCTTCCATCTTGCCATTGAAGTAATTGAACATCCAGATGGCGGGAATCGCCACGAAGAGCCCCAGCGCGGTAGCGATGAGCGCTTCGGAAATTCCGCCGGCCACCGCGGAAAGCCCCGTGGTCTTGGCCGTGGACATCCCCTGGAAAGCGTTGATGATACCCACCACGGTGCCGAACAGCCCCACGAAGGGAGCCGTGCTTCCGATGGTGGCCAGTCCGGGGACACCTCTCTTCAATTCGGCGTTGGTGATGGCGGTGGCTCGATCCAGGGCACGCCTGGAAGCTTCAATGGTCTCTCTCGTAGTCGTGCTCCCCGACGACTGATACTCCTGCAGTCCGGCGATCACCACTTTCGCCAGGTGGCTCTTCTGGTTCTGCTCGGACACGTCGATGGCTTCGCCGATCTTGCCTTCCTGCAGGCAGCCGGCAACCAGCGGGGCAAACTCGCGAGACTGCTTGCGGGCCGCGTTGAAGGACAGGTACCGGTCGATCATGACCCCGATCGACCAGGCTGACATGATGGCCAGAATGATCAGGGTCGCCTTGGCCGTCGGGCCGGACGCGTTCCACATATCCATGAAGGAAAAGCCCACTTCGCCTTGAAGCAGGGATACCGCCAACAGGTTCAAAGGAACGGACATCATGGGATTACTACCTCCTCGGTTCTCTCACAATTTGGATGTTGCCGATGGGCAAGCGTCACCCTCTCAAGTTGAAGTTCACCGTAATGCGGGTGATGACTTCAACCGGCACGCCATTCAACACCGTCGGCTTGTAGCGCCATTGCTTGACGGCGTCCAGCGCCGACTGAATCAACAGCGGGTGTCCCTTGACCACCCGCAGATTTTCCACGGAACCCCGCTTGCTGATGATCGCCTCCAGAATGACCGTTCCCTGGATGCGGGCCTGCTTGGCCAGCGCCGGATAGCGCGGGCGCACCTGGCGGATCAGGTTGGCGCGTTGCACGTTGCCGCCCACCCGTATGCGTTGGGGGGGCTTGGGCGGAGGCGGCGGGGGGGGCGGGGGGGGAGGCGCCAGAGACGTAGGAGCACCACCGATCACGCCGCCGACCACGCCTCCAAGGACACCGCCCGGGACTCCTCCGGGAACTCCACCGACCACACCCGCGACCATGGCTTCGGGAGCGGGTCCCTCATCCACGATCATGAGAATGTCCTGGGGTATTTCCACCGGGGCTGTGAAGTCGGTGGTCGGGGTGGTCCTGACCACTCGCTTGACCGCTTCCGTGGCCGGCGGAGGCGGCGGAGGCGGCGGGGGGGGAGGCGGGGGCGCCACCAAGAAGGTGAGCTGCGTACCGACCCCTCCCAGGGTTTCCGGAAAAAGCATCGGCAGGATGATCGCGAACACGATCAGCACCACGTGAAAGACCACCGATACGGTGAGGACAACAGACTTTTTCTTGGTTGTGCCGGATTCCTGCGCATCTGCCAACTGTTCAAACATGGTTGAACCTCCCTTCTCAAGTCGAATCAGCGGAAGCGGACAACCCTTCCCGACTCGAGAGTTGCTTCAAACGACTGCAGAAAGAGGATGATGCCTCTCGTGTAACGATACCGCAGTCGGGTGGAGTGAAGTCAAGACTCTAACACAAAAAAACAGGCCGGTCCATTTCAACGAAAATCAGGCCTTGGCGGGACGGACCACCGCCTTTCTCCGAGTTTGAAAATCATACCAGATCACCAGGAGCTGGCTGGCCACTCCGATGGAGGAATAGGTCCCCACGGCAACCCCGATCACCAGGCAGAAAGCGAAGCCGTTGATCACCTGGCCCCCGAAATAATAGAGCGAGAGCACGGTGAGAAAGGTGGAGCCCGAAGTCAGCAGCGTGCGGCTCAGCGTCTGATTGATGCTCCGGTTGACAATCGAGGAAATCGACTCCCGCCGGCGCAGCCTCAGGTTCTCCCTGATTCTATCAAAGACCACGATGGTATCGTTCATGGAATATCCGACCAGGGTCAGCAGGGCCGCTACCACCGGAATGGAAAGCTCGCGATCGGCAAACGAAAAGAACCCCATGGTGATGACCACGTCGTGGAAGACCGCCACCACGGCCGCGGCTCCGTAGACGGTGCCCTTGAACCTGAAGGCGATATAGACCAGCATCCCCAGCAAGGCATAGAGGGTGGCGTTGATCGCCTGTCGCTGCAGGTTGCGCCCCACCTTGGGCCCGACGAACTCCGTCTGGAACACCGCGAAGTCGCCCAGATAGCCCTGCTCCTGCACGGCGGCCAGCAGGGGGGGGCTCATCCCTTCCACCGACCCCAGCTCCTGAAAGGCGCCGATGATGCCCCCGTGCCGGTCCCGGTAATCGGTCACTGCCCGCGCCAGTTCTCCCGGAGTCCTGAATGCCGGGCTCTCGTCGGACTCGAGCAGAGAGGCGATGCCGGCAGCGCCGCTCAGGCGGCCTTCCAGTTCATCGGGGGCCGCGTTGTTGAGGTCGATCTTGCCATCCTGCCCCGCAGAGGATCCGAACGCGCTTTGCAGCCCCTCGAGAATGCGCACCCGCCCGGCATCGGTGTCGGTCCCGACTTCCCCCTCCCGCTGACCCAGGCCGATGATGACCTCATTCCTTTCCGGGACGTCATAGCGCTGGATGGTGCTGCCGCTCAGGCCCTGTTCGGAGAGAGCCGACCGAATCCTGCCCAGGTCGGGGGAGTCCTTGAACTTGACGTAGACCAGGGTGCCGCCGCGGAAGTCGATTCCGTAGCGGGGGCCGCCCTTGAGATAGAGGGTGGTGAGGCTGGCCGCAATCAGCAGCAGCGAGAGGCTCAACCAGAGCCGTTTCCGGCCGATCCAGTCGACGTTGACGTCTTTCAGCAACTGCATGGGTTACGTTTTCTCCCGGGGTCCGGGGGACTCGAATATCGTTGCCGTCTTTCCATTGGACACCGCGCCTTCCCTCAATGTTCCCGAAAGACGGGACCGGGGCCGAAGTCCCTCCGGGAGCCGCCCTCGCCGAAAGCTCCCGCCTAGATGCTGAGACTCTCCCTCCGACGGCGGCTCAGGACGAACTCGAAGATGAATCGAGAGACGAAGATCGCGGTAAACAGATTGGCCAGCAGTCCCCAGAAGAGAACCACCGCGAAGCCCTTGACCGGACCGGTCCCGAACAGGAACAGGAACAGGACGGCGACCACCGTGGTCACGTTGGCGTCCACGATGGTGAGGATGGCCTTGCTGAAGCCCGTGCCGACCGACGACACCACGGTCTTCCCCGACCACATCTCCTCCTTGATGCGCTCGAAAATCAGCACATTGGAGTCCACGGCCATGCCGATCAACAGCACCACTCCCGCGATTCCGGGGAGGGTCAGGGTGGCCGAGATGTAGACCATGGCCGCCAGCAGAATGACCAGGTTCAGGAGAAGGGCGTTGATGGCGATGAATCCGGAGAGGCGATAGTAGGTCACCATGAACAGGGCCACTCCGAACAACCCGATCAGGGAGGCCATGATTCCCTGCCGAATGGAGTCGACCCCCAGGGAAGCTCCCACGGTGCGCTCCTCCATGTAGTCCATGGAGGCCGGCAGGGCGCCCGACCGCAGCACCAACGCCAGGTCGTTGGCTTCCTGGGTGGTAAAGCTCCCCGTGATCTCGCCGGAATCGCTGATTCTGTCCTGGATGACGGGAGCCGATTGCACCCGGCCGTCAAGCACGATGGCCAAGCGCTTCCCGATGTTCTCGGAAGTGACTCTCTCGAAGCGCCGGGCGCCGTCGTTGGTCAGGCTGAAGCCCACCGCGGGGCGGCCGAACTGGTCGTTCTGGGGGCGGGCCATGCGCAGGTCCCTTCCGGTGATGGCCGCCGACCTGTTGGCGATGTACCAGGCCTGGGTGGCCTGGGAAGCGTCCCGGAACTGGGGAATCCCCTGCAGCAGCTCCTTGTCCGCGGGGATGACGCCGTTGTACTGCTCCAGGGCCGCGGCTCGCGAGGGATAGGCATCCTGCGGCTCCACGATTTTCAGCTCCAGCAGGGCGGTGGACTTGATGATTTCGCGCACCCGCACCGAGTCGTCCACCCCGGGAAGCTGAACCAGGATCTGGTACTCGGTAACCGGACCGTGGTTCTGGATGACCGGCTCGGTGACCCCCAGCTCATCCACCCGGTTGCGAATCCTCTGGATGGCTTCCTGCACGGCGCTTTGCCGGATCTGGCCCTCCACCTCCGGCCTCAGGCTCAGCAGGAAGGAATCGGAAGAGCCGGCTCGATTGCTGCGCTGCCAGGCCGGATAGCCCTCGTCGATCAAGGCTCGACCGTCGACCAGGCGGCCCGGATCGACCTCCAGAATTTCGATATGGGTGGCGTCCCTGCGCCGGATATCGCCGAAAGAGATCTCCTGCTCGCGGAAGCTCCGCTTGATGCGCTCCACCGACTGGTCGGTCTCGATGGTGAGGGCGTCCCCGGTGTTGACCTGCAGAATGAGGTGCATCCCGCCCCGGAGATCGAGACCCAGCCGGATGTGGTCGCTCAGGTTCTGCAGCAGGGCGTCCTCGCTGGTAGGCAGACCGATAATGCCCACCACGCAGGCCAGAACCACGGCCAATATGGTGAAGAACCTCCACCGAAGCTTCCTGGGCATGACTCGCTGACCTCCGGAAGATTACCGATTGAGCGGCCGGCGCTCACTCATCTTCCGTCTGTTTGGCGACTATGGCGTTTCTGGAGATTTCAATCTTGACCTGATCGGCGATGCGGAGGTGAACCCGGTCTTCCTTCATGCCGGCGACAATACCATAGATCCCACCCGAAGTAATGACCTTGTCACCGTTTCGCAGGTTCTTGAGCATCTCCTGCAGGGCCTTCTGCCGCTTCCGCTGGGGGCGAAAGACGATGAAATAGAAAATGAGGAAAATGGCGACGATGGGCAACAGCGCCCCAATGGTGCTCCCTTGCCCATTGGCTGCCAGAAGGGCCAAAGTTGACATGGATGCGACTCCAAAGGTTTCAGGGGATTTGCCGACTCGAGAAGGGTGATTTCAGTGGTGAAACCCGCCGGGCAGTCCGCGGTCGAAGGATCCCCGAATGGCTCCGCTCAGAGGCGTTCTCCGGAAAGCACTGCCCTGCCGGGAACCGCAGGGGCTGTTCCGGGAACCGGCCCGTCAACCGGCATCTTCCCGAACGCCACGCTCCAGCAGGTACTCCCGCAGTCTGAAGGACGCGATAGCATCCCTGATCTCCCTCATGGTGTCAAGATAAAAGTAGAGGTTGTGGTAGGTGTTGAGCACCGCGGAGAGCACCTCGTTGGACTGGAACAGGTGCCTGAGGTAAGCTCGACTGTAGCGCCTGCAGACCATGCATCCACAGCCCTCGTCGATGGGCCTCTCGTCGGCCGCGTATCGGGCGTTCTTGATCACCAGGCGCCCCCCCCTGGTGAACAGCCAGCCGTTGCGGCCGTTGCGGGTGGGCAGCACGCAGTCGAACATGTCCACCCCCAGGGCCACGCACTCCACCAGGTCCCGGGGAGTGCCCACGCCCATGAGATAGCGCGGCCTGGCCTCGGGCAGGTCCTCCGAGGACTGCTCCACCGCTTCCAACAGGGCGCCGCGGGGCTCTCCCACCGACAGCCCGCCCAGGGCGAACCCCGGGAAGTCCATCTCGACCAGCCGCCGGCTGCACTCTCGCCGCAGTCCCAGGTGAGTCCCTCCCTGGCCGATCCCGAACAGCCACTGCCGGTGGGGATGAGAGTCCTCCCGGGGGAGACCCGCCGCCCGCTTGCACCGCTGCGCCCAGCGCAGGGTGCGCTCCATCGATTCCCGGGCCGCCTTTTCCTCCAGCGGGTAGGCGGGGCACTCGTCAAACGCCATCATGATGTCGGCTCCCAGGACCCTCTGGATCTCGATCGACTTCTCGGGGGAGAGGAAGTGGGCCGAGCCGTCCAGGTGGGAGCGAAAGGAGACCCCCTCTTCCTCGATGGTGCGCAGGCGGCTCTGGCTGAAGACCTGGAACCCGCCGCTGTCGGTCAGGAGCGGCCGCTTCCAGGACATGAATCGGTGCAGCCCCCCCAGGCGTCCGATCAACTCGTGGCCGGGCCGCAGGTAGAGATGATAGGTGTTCCCCAGGATCACCTCGGCGCCCAGCTCTTCCAACTGGTCCTGAGTGATGGCCTTGACGGTGCCGGCGGTGCCCACCGGCATGAAGACCGGCGTGTGGATCTCACCGTGGTCGGTAACGATCTTGCCCAGTCGCGCCCGGGTGGAGGAATCGCGGGCAAGCAGCTTGAATTCCATGGTGATCGGTCCAGGCCACCGTCGGTAACCACTATCGATATCGACTCTTCACCCTTCACACTTCAAACTTCAAACTTCATCAAATCTGCGGGTTTTCCCGGTGCTCCCCGAAGATGGTTCTCAACCGGTCGGAAATCTCCCCCAGCGTGACCTGGCGCTCCACCGCCCGGATCATGACCGGGAGGAGATTCTCCCCGCTTTCGGCCGCTGCGGCGATGGCGTCCAGGGCAGCGCCGGCCTCCCCGGAATTCCGCGATGACTTGACCCGCGCCAGCCGCTGCCGCTGTTCCCTTTCGATCCCGGGGTCGATCCGATGGATCCGGATTCCCGGGCGGTCTTCGGAAACGAAGCGGTTGACGCCGACGATGGTGCTGTCGCCGCTCTCGACCGAACGCTGGTAGCGGTAGGAAGACTCCTGAATCTCACGCTGGACGAAGCCCTGGGAGATGGCCTGCATCATGCCGCCCATGGACTCGATCCGGGCCAGGTACTCCAGGGCCCCTTTCTCGAGGGCGCCGGTGAGAGCCTCCACCGAGTAGGAGCCCGCCAGCGGATCGGCCACCTCGGCAACTCCGCTCTCGTAGGCGATCACCTGCTGGGTCTGCAGCGCCAGCCCGGCGGCTTCCTCGGTGGGCAGCGACAGGGCTTCGTCCCGAGAGTTGGTGTGCAGTGACTGGGTCCCTCCCAGCACGGCAGCCAGAGCCTGCAGGGTGACCCGGACCGTGTTCACCTCCGGCTGTTGAGCGGTCAGGGTGCTTCCCGCCGTCTGCGCGTGGAAGCGCAACATCCATGACCTGGGATTGCGGGCTCCGAAACGCTCCTTCATGATTCGGGACCACAAGCGGCGGGCCGCCCGGAACTTGGCCACTTCCTCCAGGAAATGGTTGTGGACGTTGAAGAAGAAGGAAAATCTGGGGGCGAAGGCATCGATGGCCAGTCCCGACTTCAGGCAGGCTTTCACGTAGGCGATGGCGTTGCCCAGGGTGAATGCCAACTCCTGGACGGCCGAAGACCCCGCCTCGCGGATGTGATAACCGCTCACCGAGATCGGATTCCATTGGGGGAGGTTGCTGCTGCAGTAGCCGATGAGGTCGGTGACCAGCCGCATGGAAGCCTCGGGGGGATAGATGTAGGTTCCCCGGGCGATGTACTCCTTCAGGATGTCATTCTGGATCGTGCCGGCAAGCTGCTCCGGCGGCACCTGCCGGCTCCTGGCCAGGGCGACCAGCAAGGCCAGCAGCACCGCGGCGGTGGCATTGATCGTCATCGAGACCGAGACCCGGTCGAGCGGTATTCCCCGGAAGAGCTCCTCCATGTCCCGCAGGCTGTCGATGGCCACGCCCGTGCGGCCGACCTCGCCGGCCGCCATGGCGGCATCGGAGTCCATGCCCATCTGGGTGGGCAGATCGAAGGCCACCGAAAGTCCGGTCTGGCCCAGTCCCAACAGGTACTTGTAGCGGGCGTTGGACTCCCGGGCCGACCCGAAGCCCGCGTACTGCCTCATGGTCCACAGGCGGTCCCGGTACATGCCGGGCCGGACTCCCCGGGTGAAGGGATAGCTTCCGGGGTCCCCCAGGTCCCGCCGGTAGTCGAAATCTTCGAGCTGCCGGGGACCGTGGAAGGGATCGAGCCGAATTCCGGAAGTTGTCTCGAATTTGCGGTTTGCTGACATCAGGTTGACTGACCCGGCCTGGAATGGAGGCGGCCGGCAAGAGCCGGGAAGAGGGGGAGCCGGCTAGCCCGCATTTCTCATCAGGGGGCATGATCATGGCGCAGGATTTTTTTCTCCAGGGCGTGCTCGCGACCGAAGAGCGTAGCGGTTTCTACGGTCGAGGGAACCTGTGCGCGCTGGAGGAAAAAAGACAAGCCAGGGCATGCCCAGCACCGTCTGCTTTTTCGCTATCCCCCGAAAGGACCCATAACGTATTGAAAATACGCAGTCCCTAACAATATCGGTGCGTCCTGGTGAGAAATGCGGGCTTGGGCCTCACTTCATCGACCGGACCCGAAAGAAGGAATGAACGGCGAAACCCAGCATCAGCAGGCCGAACAGGGCGAAGGAACCCACCATGAAGTAGTCCTTGAACTCGAACTCCTCTCTCTCGGAAACAAACTGGTATCCCCTCAGCAACAGGAATCCGCCGAAAACGGCGAACAGGAACCCGGTCACCTCCAGGAAGAGCTTGTGGACGCTCCTGCCGACTTCCCCGAAGGACGATTTCACCCGTTCCAGCCAGCTCCCGGCCATGCCGTTTTCCCTCGTTCGAACCGGGCTCCATCATAGCACAGGGCAGGAGAGGCGACTTGGGCGGGCTCGGGGACGGGCGGGAGGATGCGCCCTGGGGCGGCGCAAGTTCACCCACCCCCAATCCGACGCCGATCTTCACTCTCGGGGCGCTGCGTTGGCCGCCCACCCGGGAACGCGGGCGGAGCCCCCCCGGGAACGCGGGCGTCTCGCCCGCAACCTTGTTTCTGGCTGGAGGAGATGGAGCGCCAGCGCAAGGTTGCAGGCAGGCAGCCACCCTGCCGGCGTGTACGGCATGGGCCAGTCAGAATGAAGCGCAAGGCCCCGTTACCGTTCCATCCCGGCGGCGATGGCCAAGGCTGCGCCGGGAAAATGGTGCGGGCGGGACGCCCGCGTTCCCGGGTGGGCATCCTCCACACAACTAACCGGGAACCTGATTTACACCACGCCCAAGAATCGGGCACGGGGCTGTTTGCAAGGCGCAAAGAAACCCAAGGCCCCGTTGCCGTTCCATCCCAGTGGCGCAGTCGGCCAAGGCTGTGCCGCGCAAATGTGCGGGCGGGACGCCCGCGTTCCCGGGTGGTGGAGCGTCAGCGGGACGTTGCCGGCAGGCAGCCGTCCTGCCGGACTGCAGCCCGCGGGGGCGGGGCCCTTCCTTGACACCCCAGGACGTTGGAAGTAACATCGCCTGAGGGCAGAGGTTCCGGGAAGGCACCGAAAAAAACAATCTGATCGCCGGCCGGCAGCCGGCTGACAAGGCGGGGACGGGTGGAGCCAATGGATGAGCAGTTGAAGCGGATGATGAAGGAGTTGGGAGAGGCCATCAACGAGACCCTCTCGAGCTCGGAATCGATCAGCGGAGCCATCGCCACCATCCGCAACTCCGGCTACGACGTCTTCCTGGTGCTGGAGGCCACCATAGGCTTCAACAAGAGGAGCGAAGAAGAACCCGAGGAGCCGGCGATCATCGAAAGCGACGAGGTAGAAGCCCGGCTCAATATCACCTCCCAGGACGTCAAGTTTCTGAAATCACTCAAGATCAGCGTCGAGGAATCGGAATCCCAGTAGGGCTCAGGGCTGTCCGCGCCGCGGAACCTCAATCCCGCCGGCCCCCAACAGGCGGAGGCCTCCCATGCGGATCAAGCAATCGGTCTGCTTCCCGATGGTCAAGCCGCCGAGCCTCTCCCTGGATGCCCTGTGCGAAGCCGCGGCCGGGATCGGCTACCCGGCGGTGGAGTTGTGGTACCGGGACCGGGATTTCGAGGAGACGGTGGATACCGCCCGCCGCCACGACCTGGAGGTGGCCTCGATGTCGGGTCACCGGAGCCTGACGGACGGACTCAACCACCCCGACAACCACGACCAGATCGAGCAGGAGCTGAGGGACTCCATCCGGCTGGCGGCCAGGCATCGGATTCCCGGGCTGATCTGCTTCTCCGGGAACCGCCACGCGGAGCGCAGCGACTTCGAAGGACTTCTCGCCTGCGCGCGGGGATTGAAACGAGTGGCGCCCTACGCCGAAGAAAAAGGGGTCAACCTGAACCTGGAGCTGTTGAACTCCAGAATCGACCACCCCGGCTACCAGTGCGACCGTCCCGACTGGGGTATCGCCGTCTGTGAAATGGTCTCCAGCCCCCGGGTGAAATTGCTGTTCGACATCTACCACATGTAGATCATGCAGGGCGACGTGATCCGAACTCTGCGCGAGACGATCGATTACGTCGGCCACATCCACACCGCCGGCAATCCCGGGCGCAACGAAATCGACGACACCCAGGAACTCAACTACCGCGGGATCTGCCGAGCCATCGCGGCAACCGCCTACGACGGATACGTGGGTCACGAATTCCTCCCGGTCGGCGATCCCGTGCAAGCCCTCCGCCAGGCCTTCCGGACCTGCGACCAGGGCTGAAACGAAACATGGCGCGCCCTCTCCCGGCCATTGCGATCGCCGCCATCCTGCTGCTGGCAGCCTGTTCCCCGGCAGAGGACGGCAGGGTTTCCCTGGTCGTCTATTCCCCCCACGGCAAGGAGCTCTTGTCGGACCACGAAAGCCGATTCGAGGCCCGCTACCCTCGAGTCGACGTCAAGTGGCTCGACATGGGAAGCCAGGACGTCCTGGACCGGCTGCGTTCGGAGAAGAACAATCCGCAGGCGGATATCTGGTGGGGGGCCCCTTCCGACCTGTTCGAGCAGGCCGGAGAGGAAGCCCTGCTGCTGCCCTACCGGCCCACCTGGGCCGAGGCCGTCCCCGCCGAGGCCCGCGGGTCGGGGGACTTCTGGTACGGGACCTACAAGACCCCTGAAGTCATCGCCTACAACAGCGCCCTGCTGAAGCCGGAGGAAGCTCCCGCGGAGTGGGATGACCTGCTGGACCCCAAGTGGAAGCGCAAGATCATCCTCAGGGATCCCCTGGCCTCCGGAACCATGCGAACCATCTTCTGCGCCATGATCCTGAGGGAGATGGAAAAGACCGGATCGCCGGAGGGCGGCTACCGCTGGCTGAGGGGGCTGGACGCCAACACCAAGGACTATGTCCCCAACCTGACCATCCTGAGCCAGAAGCTGGCCCGCCGCGAGGGCTGGGTCACCCTCTGGAACATGCCCGACATCGAACTGCAGCGAGCCCGATACGACTATCCGCTGGCCTACGTGCTTCCCGCCGGCGGCGTCCCCGTGGTCATGGACGGCATCGCCCTGGTGGCCAGGTCCGAGCCGCGGCCGGCCGCCCGGGAGTTTTACGAGTTCGTCACCTCCGGGCCGAGCCTGGTCCGGGCGGCCCGGGAGTTTTTCCGCATCCCCGCGCGAAACGATATCTCCCCATCCGAGCTGCCTTCCTGGATCGGTCAGACCCCGATCCCGGTCATGCCCCTCGACAGGGATCTCCTGCGCCAGCGTTCGCGGGAGTGGATGCGCTATTGGGACGAGCACATTCGACACAAGGGCGACAGCGGGCCGGCGGCCGCCCCGTCCGGGGGCATGGGCCGGTAGGGCAGGAACGGGCCGGGAGCGGAGAACCCAATCGATGGCACACCTGGAACTGCAGGGTCTGACCCAGCGCTTCGAGGGGCTCACCGCGCTCGACCGGCTCAGTCTGGAGGTCGCCCCCGGGGAGATCCTGACGCTGCTGGGCCCCAGCGGTTGCGGCAAGACCACCACCATTCGCCTCATTGCCGGATTCCTGCAACCCACCGCGGGCAGAATCCTGGTCAACGGCCGGGATATCGGCCCCATTCCCCCCCAGAAACGCAACATGGGGATGGTGTTTCAATCCTACGCCCTGTTCCCCCACCTCAACGTCTTCGAGAACGTCGCCTTCGGACTCAGGGCTCGGGGCATTGCCGGCAAGGCCGCCGCAAGCAAGGTGGAACGGGCGCTCGAGCTGGTGGAACTTTCCCCGCATCGAAAACGTCCGGTCTTCGAGCTCAGCGGCGGCGAGCAACAGCGGGTGGCCGTGGCCCGCGCCGTCGCCATCGAGCCGCAGATCCTGCTTCTGGACGAACCGCTGAGCAACCTGGACGCCAGCCTGCGGGAGCAGACCCGCGCCCAGCTCGACCGACTCATCCGCGCCCTGGGCATTACGGCCATCTTCGTCACCCATGACCAGGAAGAAGCCTTCGCTCTCTCCGACCGCATCGCCTTGCTCTGGGAAGGGGCTCTGCAACAGATCGGCACTTCCGACCAGCTCTACTTTCAGCCTGCCAACGAGAGGGTCGCCCGCTTTGTCGGCAAGTCCAACCTGTGGGAGGTGACCTTCAGGGAATACAGCCGGGACCGCGGCATCTTTTCCCTGCCCTCGGGAGCCGTGCTGCGGCTTCCCCGCTCCCCGGGAAACGGGGAGCTGCGCCGGGGCGCTCGCCTGCGCATGCTGCTGCGTCCCGAAAACGTGACGTTCGCTCCAACGGAAGACTCCCTGGCCCTGGGACCGGCTCGAGTCCTGTCCCGCCGCTTCGCCGGAGCCAGCACCGAATATTCCCTGGAGGGAGGAGGGCTGCGGGTGCTGGCCAGCCGGACCAACTCGCCGGCGGCCGCGGGATACCGGGTGGGGGAGGAGGTCGAGCTGTACTGTTCTTCCCGGGCGGTGTACCTGCTGCCGGGTGAAGTTTGAAGTGGGAAGTTTGAAGTGGGAAGTTTGAAGTGGGAAGTTTGAAGTGGGAAGTTTGAAGTGTGAAGTTAGAAGTGTGAAGGGTGAAGTGTGAAGGGTGAAGGGTGAAGAGTGGAGGGTGGGGAGTGGAGAGTGAAGAGTGAAGAGTGGGGAGTGGGGAGTGGAGAGTGAAGAGTGGAGAGTGAAGAGTGGAGAGTGAAGAGTGGGGAGTGGAGAGTGGGGAGTGGAGAGTGAATTGGTCGATGGGTTAAGCACGGAGAAAAGAGGTATCCACGAGGGGCCGCTAAGGGGATGCACAAGCGTTTGGTTGCCGCTTGTTGTTTGAGCAGGTCTCTCCGTGCCTTGGCTTATTCGTGTTCATTCGTGGTTCGTCCTTGTGAACAATCGGTCCGTTTCCCCTCCAACGATCCACTTGGCGGGGCCTGGCTCGACTGACCACTGATCACTCTTCACTTTCCACTGTCTTTAGACTCTTCACTCTCCACTCTCCACTATTCACTTTTCGCCTAGCCGTGCCGCCGCTTCACAGTCCAGCTAAACACGTGCGAATTTCCCTAAATCCAAGATCCGCCCTTCTGCTGGTCCTGCCGGTTTTCGGCCTGCTGCTGTGGCTGGTGCTCTATCCCAACCTGTTTGTCCTGTGGAGGAGCCTGGTCGGAGACGATCGATTCACGCTGGACCACTACGCGGCGTTCCTGAGCAGCCCCTCCCAGATGGAGGCCCTGGGCAACAGCCTGTTCATCTCGCTGGGAAGCGTGCTGCTGTCGGCCCTCATCGGCGTCCCGCTGGCTTTCGTCTTCCACCGCTTCGACTTTCCCGGACGGCGTATCTTTGCCGCCCTGGCCTCGCTGCCGGTGCTGTTGCCTCCCCTGGTGGGGGTGATCGCCTTTCTCTTCCTCTACGGCGAAAGCGGGATTCTGACCCGCAGCCTCCAGGTGCTGCTCGGCCTGTCCGAGCCTCCCTTTTCCCTGAGAGGCATTCCGGCCATTCTGTGGGTGCACGCCTACACCATGTACGTCTACTTCTACCTGTTCGTGTCGGCCGCCCTCAAGCGCCTGGACGAATCGCTGCGGGAGGCGTCCCTTTCGCTGGGAGCCTCGCGGACGCGGACCTTCCTGCGGGTGACGCTGCCGGTGCTCACCCCCGCCATGGTGGGTGCGGCCCTGCTCACCTTCATGACCTCGATGGCCAGCTTCAGCGCTCCCTACATCTTCGGCGGAGGGGTGCGGGTGCTGTCGCTTCAGATCTACAACTCCAAGCTGAACGGCGACCTGGAGATGGCCCTGGTGGAAACGGTGGTGCTGACGCTGGTTTCGCTGCTTTTCCTGATCCTGTTGCAGCGATACGAGGCCACCGGCAAGTATCGCGCGGTGGGCAAGGGCGCCAGCCCCAGCCTGCGGCCCCTCCGGGGAAAGGGCCTGAGGCTGGGCATGGCGGTGCTGGGCATTTCCGCGGTGCTCTTCCTTCTGCTGCCCCATTTCACCCTGGTGTTGATCAGCTTCAGCCAGGACGGCACCTGGACCACCCAGATCCTGCCTCCCCGATACACGGCCGCCAACTACGGGCGGCTGCTGGCCGACGACCGTTTCCTGGAGCCGATTCTCAACAGTCTCAAGATGGCCACGCTGGCCACGGCCGCCAACCTGGCCTTCGCGCTGGCCGCGGGCTGGCTGCTGATTCAAAGGAAGCTCAGGGGACGCCGGTTGCTGAGCGCCCTGACCCTGCTGCCCTGGGCCCTGCCGGGCACGGTGGTGGCCCTGAACCTGGCCACCACCTTCAGCATCTCGGACCCGCTTCAGGCCCGGGTCCTGCTGGTGGGCACCTTTTGGATCTTGCCTCTGGCCTATTTCATTCGTAATATCCCCCTGGTGGTCCGCGCCGTGCAGGCCGGCTTCGAGCAGCTCGACCCCAACCTTCACTGGGCGGCCCGGTCTCTGGGAGCCTCCTGGTTCTACAGCCTGCGCCGGATCCTGCTGCCCCTGCTGCTGCCGGCGGCGGCGGCCGGATCGATGCTGGCCTTTGTGACCGCCCTGGGCGAGTTCGTCTCCTCGATCGTCATCTACACCGTGGACAGCCGCCCGATCTCGGTTGAAATCCTGTCCCAACTGAGACAGTTCAACTTCGGCAGCGCCGCCGCCTACGGTGTGCTCCTGATCCTGATGATCGCGGCGGTCTTTCTGCTGTTCGGGCGCACCCTGGACGAACGTCACCGGCCGGCCGGACAGTAACCCGCCTATCTCACCTGGGGGCGCGATCATGGCGCAGAACATTCCCCGTCCCACCCGCTCTCCTTCCGATTGGGGCCGGCTGCTGGCGGGGCTCCTGGCTTGGCTGGTGCTGGCGCCCCCGGGCTACGGCCAGAGCCAGGATCTCTACCTGGACCGCGGGGCGGTGGGGCTGTCCCAGTCCCTGAAGCGGCTGCCCCTGATCTCGCGGGTGCTGCTCGTCATGGCCCATCCCGACGACGAGCCGGCCGGGCTGGTGACCTACGCCAGCCGGGGCCTGGGGGCCAGGACCGCCATCCTGAGCCTGACTCGGGGCGAGGGAGGCCAGAACCTGGTGGGTCCGGACCTGTTCGAGGCCCTGGGCCTGGTGCGGACCGGGGAGATGCTGGCGGCCAACGAGTTCTACGGCGCCCGGCAGTACTTCAGCCGGGCCTTCGATTTCGGGTTCTCCAAGAGCGCAGAGGAGACGCTGGACAAGTGGGGACGCCAACGCGTCCTGGAGGACATGGTCCGCACCATCCGTTCCTTTCGGCCGCTGGTCATCCTCTCGGTCTTCGATGGAACGCCCGCCGACGGACATGGCCACCACCTGGCCTGCGGGCTGCTGGCCCGGGAGGCCTTCGAAATTTCCGGCGATCCCGACCGCTTTCCGGAGCTCACCCGCCAGGGACTGCCGCCCTGGAAGGCCGCCCGCCTCTATCTGAGAAACAGGGGGAAAGACCCGCCGGGAAGCTTCTCCATCGATACGGGAGCCTACGATCCCTGGCTGGGCGCATCCTTCCGTCAGATCGGAGCGCTTGGCTACAGCCACCACCGCTCCCAGGGGATGGGGAGGGCTCACGCCCTTCCGGGCAGCCACCCGGTCAGACTCCGTCTGGGGGAACTCTCACCCTCCGCCCCCTTGGCGGGCTCCTCCGAGGCCTCCTTTGAGGAGGCCCTGGGACTGAAGCTGCCCGCGCTGGCGGAACTGTGGCCCGCCGGCTCGGAAAACCGCGCCCGCCTGGCAGAGGCGCTGGAGGAGCTGGCCGGAACCATCGAGCGGGCCCGAAGCCTCTTTTCCCCCTCGGACCCCTCCGGATGCATGCCGGCGCTGATCCGGGGCTTGAAGCAACTAAGGGCGATCCGGCGGGACTGGACCGGCTCCGGGGAGGCCTCCGGCGCCGGTGAGATTCCGGCTTTCTTTCTGAAAGACAAGGAACAGGATTTCCTGAAGGCTTTCCAGCAGGCCAGCGGCCTCGCTGTGGGAGCCACCAGCGACCGGCCGCTGCTGACGCCGGGGCAATCCTTCCGAATCTCCGTCAAGGTGGTCAACCGGTCCCGGGAGCCCCTCCGGCTGGAGTCCCTGCAAGTCGAGAGCAAGGTCCTGCGGACCCGTCCGCTCCGGAGTTCCCTGCCCCTGCTCAACCCCGGTCAAGGCGTGGATTTCGAGCTGGCCGGGGAAGTCCCGGCGGCGGCCGGACCCGGCCCTGTCCACCTGCGGCGCCCCGGCGGGACCGAGGATTTCTACATCATCGACGACCCGGCACTGACCCTGGCCCCGGCGCCGCCCCCGCTGGCCAAGGTGAGGCTGGGCTATGCCTACGCGGGGGAAAGGCTGGAGATCGAGCAGCCGGTGGAGTACCTGGAAGCGGACCGCCTCAAGGGAACCCGGCGGGTCCCCGTCCACCTGGTCCCCCCGATCCAACTGGAAGTGACCCCGCCGCTTCACCTGGTCCCCCTGACAGCGGCCGGGGAGCCGCGAACCATACGACTCGAGATCCGCAACAACTCCCCGGCGGCGATTCAGGGGCAACTGGAGCTTCAGCCGCCGAAGGGATGGAAGGTCGAGCCGGCCCGGGCGCCCTTCGCCCTGGCCCGTCCGGGACAGGCGGCGGCGATTCCGTTTCGAGTATCGGCCGCCTCCGGCGGTCTCCAGCCCGGCAGAGCCGCCTTCCGGGCGGTAGCCAACCTGGGTGGGGCAGAGGTCACCCGGCAGTACCGAATGATCTCCGTTTTCGACCGCTGGAACACTCCACTCTACTCCCCCGCCCGATCCCGGGTGGAGGTGCTGGACCTGAAGATCCCCCCGGGGCTGAATATCGGCTACATCATGGGCGCCGGCGACCGGGTTTCCGAAACCCTGGCCCAGTTGGGTTTTTCGGTCACGGTCCTGGGGCCGGAGGACCTGGCCGCGGGTGGACTGGGCGACTATGACTGCATCATTGCCGGCATTCGCGCCTACCAGGTGCGCGGCGACCTGGTCGAGCACAACGCCCGGCTCCTGGACTACGTGCGCGACGGAGGCGTCTTCATTGTTCAATACAACACTCCGGATGCCTGGAACCGCCGTCAATACGCCCCCTTTCCCGCCAGGATCGTGGACCGAAGCCACCGGGTCACGGACGAGAACGCTCCGGTCACCCTGCTGGAACCGGAGCACCGGGTCTTCCGCTACCCCAACCCGATCACCCAACGGGATTTTGCCGGCTGGGTGCAGGAACGAGGGCTCTACTTCATCCAGGAGAGGGACGGGCGGTTCGGGGCGCTGCTGGCCTCCCACGATCCCGGGGAGCCGCCCCTGGATGGCGGCCTGCTGGTGGCGGACTACGGAAAGGGACGGTATGTGCTCACCTCCTATTCCTGGTTCAGACAGCTCCCGGCGGGTGTGCCCGGCGCCATCCGGCTCTTCGCCAACCTGGTGAGCCTGGGGGCGGCGGAGAAGTCGGTGCAGTGACCGTGTCGTTCCCAACCGAGTCCGACAGGTCGTCAAGAAAAAGACGAACCACGAATGGACTCGAATGAACTCGAATAAAAACAAAGACAGATGGGACTCGTTTGACCACGGGCACCACCAAAATGCTTCGCCATTTTCTTGACTAATAGCGATGCACAGAATTCACAGGATTCTTCAGGAAACGGCTGGCCTGCATTCCCGAGCATCCGCAATTCCGCACGCGATCATCGACGAGTCAGCTTACCGTGCAGCAGCGTCCCGTCCTGGTTATCCTGTGCATCCTGTGCATCCATGTTCAATTTTTAGTCCTTCTCGATTGATCTGCCCCATCGCCCGCTTTCTGCTCCGGTCGGCCGGTTTCCTCTGGTAGGATGGTGGTCCAATCGGCCCGGCCTTTTAGGACAACCAAAAGGGTCGTCCCTATTTCATGAAGATCGCTCTCATCGGATACGGGAGAATGGGAAGGGCGGTCGAGCAGGCGGCCCTGGAGCGGGGCCATGAGATCGTGGCCCGGCTGGGCTCCGCCTGGGGAGGGGGGACCGAGGATCCGGAGCTCGAGGACGCCGCGGTGTGCGTCGAGTTCAGCCGGCCGGATGCGGCCCTGCCCAACCTGCGGCGCATCGCCGAACTGGGAAAGCCGCTGGTGGTGGGCACCACCGGGTGGTACCGGGACCTGTCGCTGGCCGGAAGGGTGGTGGCGGAGAAGGACACGGCCTGCGTCTACGCTCCCAACTTTTCTCTGGGCCTCAACCTCTACCTCCAGGTGGTGGAGAGAGCCGCCCGGCTGTTTGGTTCCTTCGAGGACTACGACGTTCTGGCCACCGAGACCCACCACCGCCGGAAGATCGACAGCCCCAGCGGAACCGCCGGCAGAATCGGGGAGATCCTGCTGGAGCAGATCCCCCGAAAACGGAGGATCGTGACCGACTCCCTCGATCGTCCCATCGCCCCCGATGAGCTCCACCTGCTGGCGGGCCGGGCCGGACACTTCCCGGGCACTCACTCGGTGGTTTTCGACTCCCCCGCCGACAGCGTGGAGCTGGTGCACCGGGCCCGGTCCCGGATGGGTTTCGCCCTGGGGGCCGTGCTGGCCGCCGAATGGATCCGGGGGCGACGGGGGTTCTACTCCTTCAGCCGGATGCTGCAGGAAATACTGGACGGCCAGGAATCCACGGACACCCAACCATGACCCTGTCCCCACAATTCCGCGGCGCCATCACCGCCCTGGTGACTCCCTTCGACCGCTCGGGAGGCATTCACCAGGACCACCTGAGAAAGATCATCGACCGGCAGGTCGAGGCCGGCGTGGACGGGCTGGCGCCCTGCGGCACCACCGGAGAGGCGCCCACCCTGGAGCCGGCCGAGCACTTGCGGGTCTGCGAGCTGACGGTCCGGTACGCGGACGGGAGAGCCAAGGTGATCATCGGAGGCGGCGGCAACAGCACCCGGCACGCCATCGAGCTCACGCGGGAGGCCGGGAAGATGGGGGCCGACGGCGTGCTCTCGGTGGGTCCCTACTACAACAAGCCCTCTCAAGAGGGTCATTTCCAGCACTACCGGGCCATCGCCGAATCGGCCGAGGTGCCCATCATCATCTACAACATCCCCGGCCGCACCGGCGTGAACATGCTTCCCGAAACCCTGCTGAGGCTGGCCGAGGTCCCCAACATCGCCGGCGTCAAGGAAGCCTCGGGGGACCTGGACCAGATGATGGAGATCCTCCGGAACCGCCCCGCCGGCTTCAGCGTTCTCTCCGGAGACGATTCCTTCGCCATCCCGTTGATGGCCATGGGAGGAGACGGCTGCATCTCGGTGGTGGCCAACCAGGTCCCGGACCTGTTTGCCCGCATGATCCACCTGGCCCTGGAGGAAGACTGGAAGCAGGCCCGGGCACTGCACTACCGCCTCTATGAGCTCATGCAGGCCAACTTCCTGGAAACCAATCCGGTGCCGGTGAAGGCCGCCATGTCCATGATGGGATTGATCGAAGAAGTCTACCGCCTTCCCCTGGTCCCCATGCAGCCCGAGAACCGCCGGAGGCTGGAAGGGGTTCTCAAGAGGATGGGGCTGGTTTCATGACCTCTGCTGAACTGGAAAGACTGATTCCCCGGCACTTCGCCCGGTCGCCCCAGGAGCTGGACGGCGAATCCCGCTCCCTGTTCGAGGCCTTCGTCCGGAGCCTGGACCGCGGCGACATCCGGGCCGCCGAGAAGAGAGAGGGGCGCTGGCAGGTCAACCACTGGGTGAAACAGGGCATCCTGCTGGGGTTCAGACTGGGGTCGGTGGCGGACTTCTCGCTCGACGCAAACTTCCAGTACAGCGACAAGGACACCTACCCCCTCAAGGACCTGAGGACCTCTCCCCCGGGCATTCGCCTGGTTCCCGGCGGATCCTCGGTTCGACGGGGAGCCTACCTGGGCCCGCGGGTCACCCTGATGCCGCCGATGTACGTCAACGTGGGGGCCTGGGTGGGCGAGGGAACCATGGTCGATTCCCACGCGTTGGTGGGCTCCTGCGCCCAGATCGGCCGGCGAGTCCACCTGAGCGCCGGCAGCCAGGTGGGAGGGGTGCTGGAACCCGTGGGCGCCCTCCCGGTCATCGTCGAGGACGACGTCCTGGTCGGGGGCAACTGCGGCATCTACGAGGGGACCATCGTGGGAAGCCGGGCTGTCCTGGGGGCCGGCACCATCCTGACGGGCTCCACTCCGGTCTACGACCTGGTGGCCGAGCGCATCTATCGCAGGTCGGCCCAAAGTCCTCTCACCATTCCCGAAAACGCCGTGGTCGTTCCCGGCAGTCGTCCGGCCGGGGGGGACTTTGCCGCCCGGCAGGGCCTCCAGGTCGACTGTCCCGTCATCATCAAGTACCGCGACAGCGGGACCGATGCGGCCACGGCCCTGGAAGAGTTGTTGAGATGAAGGCCTCCTCCCGATCCCCTTCCGGCAGGACTGCATTGCCCGCCCACTCTCCGGCCGCGGCGCCGGGCCGCCGCTGGGCCGGTGCGGCGCTGCTGCTGCTTCTGATCTGCCGGACTCTCCAGCCGGCTCTCGCCCAGGACAACGGAAACTCCTTTCAGGAGCGGATCGCCTCGCTCCTCGAGCGGCCACGGCACCGCTCGGCCTTCTGGGGCCTTCAGATCGCAAGGCTCGACAACCGGGAAATCCTCTTCGCCCACAATGCAGGCAAGCGCTTCCAGCCGGCTTCCAATATGAAGCTGCTGGTGGCGGCCGCGGCCCTGGACCTGTGGGGTCCGGACCACCGCTTCCGGACTCCGGTTTTTCTGGAGGGGCGCCTGGACGACCAGGGTCGAGTGATGGGCAACCTGGTGCTGGCGGGCCGGGGGGACCCCAACCCGGAACGCCGCCTCTACGACCCGGAAGAGAAGGACCTCCCGATCCGGGACTCGTCCCCCTTCATCGAAGGGCTTGCCGACCAACTGGAGGAACGGGGCATCCGCCGGGTCCAGGGAGACATCGTCGCCGACACCACCTTCTTCCTGGACGAACCCTACGGGGGCGACTGGGAGCAGGAGGACATGTTCTGGCACTACGGGGCGCCTTCCAGCGCCCTGGCCGTCTTCGAGAACGTCTTCCGGATTTCGCTCTCGCCAGGCCAGGCCAGCGGGGATCCGGCCCTGCTGGAGGTGACTCCCCCCCAGCAAAGCCCGGAGGTGGTCAGCCGGGTCGGGACCGGGCGGCCGGGGGGGAAACCCGATATCAGGATAGGAGCCGACCGATCGGGATCGCGGGTCACCCTGCTGGGGAGCCTGCCTGCGAACCGTCCGACCCTTGCCTACGCGCTCGCCGTTTCGGAGCCTGCCCTCAACGCCGCCCGCTACCTGAAGGCCTCCCTGGAACGGCGGGGCATTCCGGTCAGCGGCCGACCCCGGGTCAGGGCCCTGGAGCCGATCGAAGTCCTCGAGGACCGGAAGATCTCCCTGGAGAAGGTCCGGGAGAGGCAGTTCGTCTACCCGGAGCAGCAGGAGTTGGCAAGCTGGCGGTCCCTGCCGCTGATCGACAACCTCAGGATACTGGTCAAGAGCAGCCGCAACCTCTATGGGGAGATGCTCCTCCGCGGTTTGGGAGCGGAATTCGCGGGGGTCGGCTCCTTGCAGACCGGCAGGCAGGTCCTGGAAGCCTTTCTGGAAAAAGCCGGCATCGCCGACGAGCCCCTCGACTTCAGCGACGGCTCCGGACTGTCCCGCACCAACCTGCTGACTCCCGGGTCGGTGGTTCGGCTGCTGCATTACATGGAGCGACACCCTCGGGCCGAGGAGTTTCGGGACTGCCTGCCGGTTGCCGGCCGGGACGGAACCTTGAAGGGCCGCATGAAGGGCACCGCCGCCGAAGGCCGGGTGCTGGCCAAGACCGGCACCCTGAAATTCGTGTCCTCTCTCGCCGGCTACGCCACCAGCCTGGACGGCACCCGGATGGCCTTTTCCATCATGGCCAACAACACCCGGAGCTCGCCCCGGGAGGCGCGCCGCGCCATCGACGCCATCTGCGCCCTCATGGCCGCGTCTCGCTGGAAAGAGCCGCCGCCTGCCGGCGATTCGCAGCAGCGGCCCTGAGCCCGCGTTTCTCATGAGGGACCCAGGATAAGAAAAAAGAGCTATCCACGAAATTGGAGGGAACAGGTATCGGCTAATCGTCCGCTTTGACTATGCGCATCGAATCGGGTTCGTCCGATTCGTGGGAACACATGCAGAGTACGATCCCGTTGATGCATCTATGGTCTAGCCCGCATTATGCGCGAAGGTATCTGAAGGAAGCCCGTTATCTGTGCTATACTGTTTATTATAAAACACTTAGGAGGTTAAAGCACAGATATGAAGGACAAGCAGGGTGTGTTGTTCTCGAATCTGTTTCGGCGGCC
>JAJDUG010000028.1 GCA_022826755.1 Acidobacteriota bacterium | reverse complement strand
GCCGCCGAAACAGATTCGAGAACAACACACCCTGCTTGTCCTTCATATCTGTGCTTTAACCTCCTAAGTGTTTTATAATAAACAGTATAGCACAGATAACGGGCTTCCTTCAGATACCTTCGCGCATAATGCGGGCTAGGCCGCAGAGCGTTTCTTGGGGCGCTCATTGCACCGAGCGCTCTCGCGTTTGCTGACTGGAAGGAATTCCGCGGAAACGGCTCCGGCCTGATTGCCGGCCGCGACGGGCTGCCGCTGAACTGGTCGGATCAGGCCAATCTCTCCTGGAATATCGCAATCCCCGGGTACGGTCAGTCCAGTCCCGTCATCTTCGATCGACACGTTTTCGTGACCTCTGTTGAAGGGGCTCGCAAGGAAACCCTGATCCTTTCGGCCTTCGACCTCTCCGACGGAAGAGAACTCTGGACCCATCGGGCGGCGCCGGCGCAGTCCATCCAGGAATCGGACATGATCAGCAAGGCGGCGCCGACCCCCATTGCCGACACCGCCGGTGTCTACGCCTTCTTCGAAACGGGCAATCTCGTGGGCCTCGATCACCGGGGACAACCCCGCTGGGAACGCCGGCTGACGGACGAATTCGGAGAATTCGGGGGACGGCACGGCATCGGCAGCTCTCTTCGATTCTGCCAGTCCGGCGTGATGGCCCTGGTGGCCCACTCCGGTCCTTCCTATCTGATCTGCGTCGATCCGCGGACCGGCAAGACCGTTTGGAAAACGGACCGGCGCGAGAAGGTTTCCTGGACGACTCCCGCGGTGACGAAGCACGATGGCCGCGAGCTGGCGCTGGTCAGCGCCGGTGATCGCGTGGAGGCCTACGATACAAGGGACGGTTCGCTGCTGTGGACCCTGGAAGGGTTCGAACGAGCCTCCGTGCCGTCACCCACCCCCACCCCGGGAGGCGCCATCATCGGCTCCAGCAAGAAGGGCTGGACCTCAGCCATCCGGTTCGGCTCGGCTGCTTCCACAAGGCCCGAGATCGCTTGGCGAGCCTCCGAGGCGACTTCCTACTTCAGCTCTCCCCTGGTGCACCGCTCACGCGTATACATGGTCAACAAGGCAGGGGTCGCCTTCTGCCTGGACCTCGATACAGGTGAGCAAGTGTGGCATCAGCGGCTCAAGGGGCCCTGCTGGGCATCCTCTATCGCCACGGGCGATTCCATTTACTTCTTCGGAGTCAACGGAACGGTCGAGGTGTACAGCGCAGGGGACACTCCTTCGAAGGTTGCCGAAAATAGCCTGTCGGAAGAATCACGCCTTTACGGCATTGCCGTGGACGCAGGAAAGCTGGTCCTCCGTTTCGGTCGCCGACTCACCTGCATCCGGAGGGCCTGACCCAAACAGCCCCCTCCGGAAGTTCTTTCTCCAACCCCTGGCATAGCGGGAGCGGCCTGCAAAACAGGTTGCAATCGAAATTCAATTTCATAATAATCTGCTGCACGTAGGAACTCTCCCGGGAGCGCACTTCGGCGCCCCGTCCTTTAGCCGCCATCTCTAAGGAAATTCCGGTCATGCCGAAATTCGGTAAACCCATGCTGCGGGCCCTCGTCTGCACGCTCTCCGTTGTTCTGGCCTCAAACGCAACGGCCCATACCTCGACGTTTTCGATCCGCGGCCAGGTGCTGGACCCCTCCGGCGCCCCCATGTCCGGCGCTACGGTGCAATTGACATCGCGCGATCAGCGTTATGAAAGTAGCTTCCGGACCGGAGTGGAAGGACGTTTCCAGTTTGGCGAGCTAGGGCAAGGCGAATATCGAATCACCGTTTCCAGTCGGGGCTATCGTACGACCGAACAAGGTCTGAGTTTGCCGGAAGATGCCGCCCATGAAGTCCAATTGGCCGTGCAACCGGATCCGAGCTTGACAATCCACGAGCGCATCATGGTGGTTGGCGATCCCGAGCGTGTGGATGAAATTCCCGGTGCGGCCCATGTCATCGGCCCAAGGGAGTTGAAGCGACAAAAGCAGGGGCTGGACGATATTCACCGGATGCTGAGACAGATTCCCGGTGTCAATATTCAGGAAGAGGAGGGATATGGACTACGGCCCAATATCGGAATGCGAGGGACGGGTGTGGATCGAAGCTCCAAGATTACGCTGATGGAAGATGGCGTTCTGATCGCCCCGGCTCCTTACGCTGCCCCCTCGGCCTACTACTTTCCCACCTCCGGACGCATGCGATCGCTCGAGGTTCGCAAGGGCTCCAGCCAGATCAAGTACGGTCCCAGAACCAATGGCGGGGTCCTGAATCTCGTATCCAGCGAAATCCCTCAAGCATTGAGCCTGGATGGCAAACTCGGTTTCGGATCCGACTCGGCGGCTCAGGGACATCTCAACCTGGGAGGCACGCACGGCAACTTCGGGTGGTTGGTGGAAAGCTACCAGGTGAAGACCGATGGCTTCAAGGAACTGGACGGCGGAGGGGACACGGGATTCTATATCGGCGACTACCTGGCCAAGCTGCGCTTTCAAACGCCTCTGGATGCCAGAATTTTTCAGCAATTCGAGGTAAAGCTCGGATCCACCGAGCAGGACTCGGAGGAAACCTATCTGGGGCTGACCGACGACGACTTTGCCGTTAATCCCAATCGTCGCTACGCGGCTTCTCAGGCCGACCGCTTCGATTCCAATCACCGTCAATACCAGGCCCGTCACTTCGTTGCCCTACCCGGTGGCCTGGACCTGACCACCGTCGTATATCGCAACAACTTCGCCCGTAACTGGTTCAAGCTTCAGAGTATTGGCGGAAACAGCATCTCCGGAATTTTCGGAGATCCTGAAGCCTATGCCGGCGAGTTGGCCATCGCCCGAGGGGCAGACAGCGATCCTGACATGTTGAAGGTCAGAGCCAACAACCGCCAGTATTACTCTCAGGGAATACAGTCCGTGTTGGGCCTGCACCGCCACCTGGGAAGCGCTCAACATCGATTTGAATTCGGCTTTCGCTATCACGAGGATCAGGAGGCTCGGCTCCAGCACGAAGACGGTTTCCGGATGAGTGGCGGCCACATGAACCGAACCAGTTTTGGCGCTCCCGGAAGCCAGTCCAATCGACTCAGCGATGCTGAAGCCCGGTCCTTCTTTTTCCAGGATGAGATCCAATGGGACCGCTGGACGGTCATACCCGGCATTCGCTACGAGAATATCGGCCTGACTCGAACGGACTTCTCCAAGACCGACCCCGGGAGAACCAGTCCTACCCGGGTCAGGACCAATGACGTGCAGGTCGTGATCCCCGGGGTAGGGGTCAATTTCGATGCCAGTCAGAAGGTGCGGCTCTTTGGCGGGGTCCACAAGGGATTCTCGCCGCCGGGCCCTGGGTCGAACGAGTTTACCGAGGCCGAGGACAGCGTCAATTACGAGTTCGGCTTCGGTGTGGGGCAGCCGGGCCTCAACACCCAGGTGGTGGCCTTTTACAGCGATTACGGCAACCTCCTGGGGGCGGATACCCTGGCCGCGGGAGGCCAGGGAACGGGTGACCTCTATAACGGCGGTGAAGCCCGTGTCCTGGGCATGGAGGCTTCGATATCCTTCGACCCGGTTGCGGGCCTGCAGTCCGGCTATTCTCTTCCCGTGCAAATGGCCTACACCGTTACCCAGGGCGAGTTTCGCAACGCCTTCGATAGCGCTTTCGGGCCCTGGGGGAACGTGGTCGTAGGAGACAGGCTTCCCTATCTTCCTCGTCACCAGTTCTATGCAAGCCTTGGGGTGAGGACCGGCAATTGGGATGCAGGCTTCGATACCCACTGGGGGAGCCGCATGAGAACCGTGGCCGGTCAAGGGCCGGCGCCCCTGCTGGAGCGCACTGACGCCTATGCCGTGCTCAACCTGTCGACGGAATACAGGCTGTCACAACGGGCCGGTCTTTTCGCCAACCTGCAGAACGTGACCAACAATCGTTACATCGTGGCCCGCCGCCCCGCCGGGGTTCGACCGGCGCTTCCTCGTCTCTTCATGGCCGGGATTCACTTCAGGCTGGGGAGCGATCGCTAACAGGCGAGGACTGCTGCGGAATGAACCTTCGACCGCCGAAGGGCAGGTCACACCGTCTTTTCTGAGCTGCTCTCGGGTTCTTGATGTTGGGGTGGGGGGGGTGAGGAACTCAGCAAGCGATCACACTCCTTTTGAATCAACTCGCAGTGCTCCAATTCTTCTTCGGCAAACTTCTGAAAGATGGCCTTGCCGCGGGTGTCGTTGAATTTTTCGGCGTAGCGTTTGAAGAAACGGTGGGCTCCCTGCTCCATGGAGAGGGCCAGGTGCAGGGCCTCTTCCAGGGTCAACCGGTCGATGCGCCTCTCTTGCAGTTCCTCGGGACTGGGAAAGAGTCGATTGAGCTCTTTGTAATCGAAGTGCAAGAAGACAGGCGCCTTCAGGATCCGCTTGTGCTTCTTGACCATGGCCTCCCACTCGGATTCGAGTTCCTGCAGGTGCTTTTCCTCCTCGGCTGCCATTTCGAGGAAAGCATCTTTCCCCTTGGGATCCTTGGCTGATTTCGCCAGGGTCTGGTAAAAGTTGACGCCGTTTCTCTCCGTTTGCAGGGCGATTCGTAGGGCATCGCGGGCAAAGACCAGGTCGGAGTCGAAATCCTCGTGCCGGGGTGGGCGATGTTCCTGGCAATCCTCACAGATGCCAAACACCTGGAAGTGGTGTCTCACCGGCCGGAAACGGTAGTGTGAGACCACCTGTTCCTGAAGCTGCTCCAGCTCGGGGCTGAGGAATTCGATGGTCTGCTGGCACTCAACGCAAATGATATGGTGGTGATGCGGGCGCTTGTAGAGGGGCTCGAATCGACTGCGACTGTCCCCCAGGTCGATTTCCCTTGCCAGACCCGAGTCGGTCAGGGCCTTCATGGTTCTCGAGACCGTGGTATAGCCGATGGTCCGGTCTTTCTGCCGGACCTGGTGGTAAAGCTCCTCAGTGCTCAAGTGGCCCTCGGTCTTGAGGAAGCTGTCCAGTATGACCTGACGCTGCCGCGTGATCTTGAGCTTCTTTTTCTTCAGGTAGGCGGCAAAGATTTTCTTCTGTTCGGCCAGGTTTCGGTTTGCAGCCACTTTGGAGCCTTGGGAGAGGGAGTTCTGTATGTCGATTGGTTTGGGCGGGACCACAGCCACTCGGAAGTATAGCATCTCCCCGGAACGGGCCACAACCGGCGCGTCACGCCAAGCGTGGTGTCCGGTCGAAAGAAACCAGAACCTCGATCCCCGCGATTCACGCGCATAACACCAGCGGCAAAACTGCTGCCGCCGAATTCGCGACCAGGCTGGGTAGTAAATCGAGACCGCCCGTGAACTGTGGTATCGTTTTTGTGTCCACCGTGCGAGCACAAAAAACGCGTCGCCGAAGCCCTTTCTTACAACCCGGTGCAAACTGGACTGAGAACATTGGATCGGCACCTGAGGAAATGCTGCCAAGCAGCACCCGGGTGTTCGGTGATGGCGAAACTGGAGGCACAGAATGAATAGGGTCGCCTCAGAAACATTCATACCAACCATGGCAGAACGGATCGTGACCCGCTTTCAGCCTTTGCGGATCGTCCTGTTCGGATCCCATGCACGAGACACGGCCAGCAAATGGAGCGACGTGGACTTGCTGGTCATTCTACCCAATAATTCCGACAAACGAGGCACGGCTATCGAGATCCGCCGGGCCTTGGGCGATCTGCCGGTCTGCAAGGACATAGTGGTAGCAACTCCCGAGGAAGTAGATCGTCGCGGGAACATGGTAGGAACCTTGCTGCGTTCAGCGCTCCGCGAAGGGAAGGTTCTTTATGAGCGACCCTGAACTTGTTGACGAAGCTCGCCGCTGGCTTCGTTTCGCGACGGAGGATCTCGAGGTTGCACAAAACCTGCTGAAAGCGGATGAGGCACCCTCTCGCCACGCCTGTTCTCTTGCTCAGCAAGCTGCCGAAAAGGCGTTGAAGGCAGCACTCGTGCTTGAGGGAATAGACTTCCCGTTCCGACACGACTTGGATGCCCTACGCCACCTTCTTCCGGAAACATGGTCTGTGCGGCGCACCCACCCCGATCTTGCTCAATTGACGCAATGGTCTGTCGAAGCACGGTATCCAGGTGATTGGCAAGAGGCTACGGCGACCGATGCCGAACGGGCGGTGTTGGAGGCACGAGGAGTTTGCAACTCGATAGCAACCGACTTCGAGCGGCACACAAACGCTGAATAAGATTGTCGAACGCAAATTGCTTCTTGATGTGCGTGGAGAATGAAGATGTTGTCGCCTACCCCAGCCGAAAGAATTTCCGAAGATACTTGGAATCGACTGAAACAGGCGCAGGAGCTTGAAGTGCGCTTGGGGGAGGAAACCCTTACAGATATTCTCACCCTCGACTTTGCGCGTCTCGCTGAAACGCACGAAGTCAGGTTGTTCCAGACACCAAAACCCGAAGAGGCAAGAAAAGGAACAGACTTGGAAGTATTACTGAATACGGGAGGGGGCGCCGCGATCAGATATGCCATTCAGGCCAAGAAACTTTATCCTGATAAGGGATACATTCACATCAATGCCAAAGCGGGAAAGAGCGGCCGCTTTCAAATCGACGTTCTTGAAGATCATGCCAAGAGCGTAGGAGCAATTCCCCTCTACCTGCTATACAACTACATTGACCATGCCGAAGTGAGTCGATGTTGGAAGTGCTGCAAATGCCCCGTCGACGAGAAACAGCTTGGCTGCACACTCGTGCCCAGTTGGCACGTTCGAGAAGCAATTCGCCGGCGTGGCCGTCGGACCTTTCATTTTCTTCATTCAAACGCTGAATCTTTACCATTGCGTTGCAGGTTCGAGTGCCCAAGCCGTTCGCCATGGGAAATGAAATTCGAATACCCACAGTACCAATTGGAGCTATTTGAAGGCATCGATGCTTCGTTCCCGGAGAAGTACAGTTGGGTCAATTTGGAACCGCGTGAGGGAGGTTGGCCGGAATGGCTATGGGCTCAAGGCCAACGCATCATTTCGGAAAACAAGGCGGAAGAGATGTTCCCAGGAACCACGAGAGAAACTGCTCTTCCCCGCCCACGCATGCTTATTGCAGACGAGGTGAGAGAGCTGTTCCCAGGATCCACTAATGAAACGCCTCTTCCACGTCGAATTCTGCTGGTTGGGCAGAACTCGAATGCCGAAGACATCCTCGATGATTCCGACCGGCCTGCCCGTTGAATCAGGAATAGCTCATGGGAAAAACGGTGCAGGTTCGCATTGACCAGACGGGGCCAGCGACCTCTGCGGCCCTGGTTCGAGGCCACCGGATTTCGGTGGACCGCCCCCTGGAAAAGGGAGGAGATGACCGGGGCCCCATGGGCGGTGAGCTGATTCTGGTTGGCCTGGGGGGATGTTTTACCAGCAACCTTCTGGCGGCCATTCGGGGACGTCAGGCGCCGGTGAGGTGGGTATCCACCACCGTCACCGCCACACTGACGGAGAACCCTTCCCGCTTTGCCGCCATTGACCTGGCCGTATCCGCCGACTGCAGCGATGCCGCTCTACTCCAAAAGCTGGTCTCCATCGCCGAGCGGGCCTGTATCGCGGCCAATACCCTGCGCGGCGGCGCAGAGCTGACGGTCCGCGTCGCCCAAGCGGAGCCGGCCGCGGAACCCCGCAGCATCTGATCGAGGAAATGCAATGCCCCGCCCCACCCCCACGACGGGGCAGATCATCCAGGGGTGAAATAGGGTTGTTTTACAACAAGTTGCCGGTTCCGGGAGCAGGCAAGCGCCCTGTGACGTGGTTGCACTCTATTTTTTGTCAATATGGATGCGCAGGATTAACAGGACGAGAGGTTCCTGCGCCGGAAGCCGGCTGGGGCGATGATCCGGTGCGGGCCTGCGGATGCCCGGGATTGCAAGCCAGCCGTTTCCTGAAAAAATCCTGTTGATCCTGTTTATCCATGTCAATCAGTCTTTTTGCTCTCGAGGTCGACACCCGACGTCGGGAATCACAGGGTGTCGTATCCTGTCCCCGGTAGACCATTCTTCAACCCGTTTCCCTTCACCCGAACCCGGGGGCGTTCCCATTGGGTGAGTCAAGAACACCGTCTTTCTTCGTGTCCCTTCGTCGTCCTTCGTGTGCCTTCGTGGATTCCTCTTTTTTGTTTTCTGTCGTTGTTTCAGCCAAGCAGTTTTGCCTTGCGGCCAAGCCATAAATCCAATAAAATCCGAAGTTTCTGAGCAATGGTCGGACTGCGACCGCCCGGACGACGCTGTTCCGGTGCTGCCGGAAAGGATGGCAGGTAAACCGATGGCCGTCTATCTGGATTGCGCCGCCACTGCCCCGGTGGATCCCCGGGTGCAGCGGGAGGTCATGACCTATCTCGGGATTGAATTCGGCAATGCCGGCAGTCGGCATCACGGGTTCGGTACCAGAGCCCGCAGCGCCGTGGAGAAGGCCCGCGTCCAGGTGGCGGCGGTGGTGGGCGCCACCCGGGGCGAAATCGTCTTTACCAGCGGCGCAACCGAAAGCAACAACCTGGCCCTGCTGGGTTTGGCGGAGCATGGAGCCAGCACCGGCAGGACTCATCTCGTCAGCACCCGGATTGAGCACAAGTCCGTATTGGAGCCCCTGCAAACCCTTGCCGGACGGGGCTTCGAAGTCACTCTGGTGGCCCCGGAGCGCGGCGGCTGGGTGCATCCCCAGTCCATCCTGGAAGCAGTTCGCGAAGATACGCTTCTGGTCTCGGTGATGCAGGTCAACAACGAGACCGGAGTCATTCAGCCCATCGGGGAAATCGCCCGGTTGCTGCAGAACCATCCGGCATACCTGCACGTGGATGCCGCCCAGGGTTTCGGCAAGGAAATTGAACCGCTTCGCCAGCGCCGTATCGACCTGATCAGCATCAGCGGGCACAAGATCTATGCCCCCAAGGGAGTCGGAGCCCTGGCCACCCGCCGGCGCAACGGACAGCGGCTCCCTCTCACCCCCTTGATGCATGGGGGAGGTCAGGAACTGGGGTTGCGCCCGGGGACGTTGCCGGTCCCCCTCATAGCCGGTCTCGGCAAGGCCTCCGAACTGGCCCTGGCGGAGCACCGGGAGCGCAACGCGGCCTGTCGAAGGTTCAAGGAGATTCTCCTGAGAAAGTTGCGGCCGCTGAAGCCCGTATTCAACGGGTCTCTCAACCGCACGGTCCCTCAGATCGTCAACTTGACCGTGCCCGGAATCAGCTCGGAGGAGGCCATCGAGGCGGTAAGCCAGGTGGCCGCCATCTCCAACGGATCGGCTTGCACCTCGACCACGGATAGCTGCAGCCACGTGCTGAGCGCTCAAGAGCTGGATGAGGCCCGCATGGAGGGAGCGCTTCGCCTCTCCTGGTGGCATCGCAGCCGGCAGCCCGACTGGAACGGGTTCATCCGGGCCATTGAAGGGATTCGAGGGGCCGAGGACCTGGAGGATTCAACCGAGGTCAGGCTGGGCCAGGCCGGCGCGGCGTGAGGAGACTCGATACCATCCGAATGGGACAGGATCGGCAGCAGCAGATTCGGTACAAGCGATCCCGCTTTTCGACGCGGCTGCCGGTAGATCGCCGCTACACTGCCTCGCACTTCTGGACTGTCGAGCAGCAATCCGGCCTGTGGCGGGTGGGAATGACCAAATTCGCCACACGGATGCTCGGGGATCTTGTAGAATTCGAATTCGATGCCAAGCCCGGCCAGCAGGTCAATGTCGGCCAGACCATCGGCTGGATCGAGGCTTTCAAGGCCCTGACAGACCTTTATTGCGTGATCGACGGGGTCTTCAAGGAAGTGAACCCGCTGATCGAACAGGATATCAGCCTGGTCGACTCCGATCCCTACGGAAAGGGCTGGCTCTACAGCGTCAGCGGCACCCCCGAGTCCAACAGCGTGGACGTGCGGGGATACGTGGAGATTCTGGATCTCACCATCGACAAGATGCAAGAGCAGTCGGGAAACAGGGACGGGAATGGATAAGGCCCGCTACATCATGATCGGTGGTTTTCTGGGAGCCGGCAAGACCACGGCCGTGCTGAGACTGGCCCGACTCCTGCAGCACCGCGGGTCTCGAGTGGGACTGATCACCAACGACCAGAGCCACGGACTGGTGGATACCGCCCTGCTCGGCTCCAGCGGCTTTCCCGTGGAGGAGATTACCGGCGGTTGCTTCTGCTGCAAGTTCGATTCCCTGGTAGGCGCCTCCGAACGCCTGTCCAGGGAACAACGGCCCGACGTCTTTCTGGCCGAGCCGGTGGGAAGCTGCACCGATTTGAAGGCCACCGTTGATTACCCGCTGCGGCGCATGTACGGCCGGAATTACTGGATCGCGCCCCTGAGCGTGATGGTGGACCCGGTTCGCGCCCTGCGCATTCTGGAGCTGGAGCCCGGGAAGTCTTTCTCGCCCAAGGTGGTTTACGTCTACCGCAAGCAGTTGGAGGAAGCGGACATCCTCGTGATCAACAAGCTCGATCTGCTCACCCCGCAACGGCTGGAGCGGCTTCGCCAGGCCCTGCAGGAGTCCTTTTCCCCCGACCGGGTGCTGGCAGTTTCCGCCCGCCAGGGCACAGGCATGGAGGAATGGTTCGAACAGATCACCCGGCCCCTGGACTGCACGCGGGCGGACGTCGAAGTGGATTACGATACCTACGCCGAGGGAGAGGCGCTGCTCGGTTGGCTCAACTGCAGCCTGGGGGTGAAGGCAATCGCTCCCTTTGACGGCAACGCCCTGCTGCATGAGGCTATGACGGCCATCCAGCGACGTCTCCAATCCCGGGAAATCGCCCACTTGAAGATGACGTTGACCCCTGACGAGCAGGGTCACGATATCGGCGTGGCCAACCTGACCGCGAGCGATGTCGCTCCGGAGCAGTCCCACGTGTTGCAAGAACCCCTGAGGGCCGGGGAACTCATCGTCAACCTGCGGGCGGAGGCCGCTCCGGACGTCTTGCGGAGACTGGTTCAGGAAACCTTGTCGGCCCTCAGCCGGGATGAGGACCTGACCCTGACGATCGAGCATCTGGAAGCTTTCCGCCCGGCCCGGCCCAGGCCGACCCATCGGCTGCGGTCGTCGGAGTCGGGGGTGGCCGTTCCTTCCGCGGCTCCCGCTTGAATATGGCAACCAATCACGATCCCACGTTGCCGGATCCAACAACCCCGGGACCGGTGACGGCGCAACCGGCAAAAATCCTCTATTGTCGCTGCGCCTACGCCAAGGTGATCGCTCCGGAAGTCAAGGATGAGGTCCTCCAGAGGCTGACCCGGTCGGGGGCAACCTTTGAAGCCGTCCCCGACCTGTGCGAGATGTCCGCCCGGCGCGACCCGGCCCTCAAGCGGCTGGCGGCAGAGGATGAAATCAAGATTGCAGCCTGTTATCCGCGAGCTGTAAAGTGGCTTTTTTCAGCGGCCCAAGCCCCGCTGCCTAAAGATACCGTTGAAATTCTGAACATGCGTGTGGACAGTGCCGGAACAGTCGTCGAACGACTCCTGCAAGCGTATTCAAACGGGGAGAAACCGTCGTGATCACTCCCAAGTTGCCTCTCCGGATCGGCCTCTACCAGAATGGCGGCAGCCGCCTGCTTGGCGACGATCGGCATTACAACCTGACCCGCAGCCTCCTGGACAAAGGCTATGCGGTTTCGGTCATCCGCTCGGACAGCCGGCTCGGGCCCGTGCTGGACGGCGCCTGGCTGCTTCTGGGGCACTTCGGCAAGGATGGCCCGCTTCCCGCCATGGGAAACGGGAACGGGGTCAAGCTCTACTTCCGGGACATCGAGGGTCTGGAAACCTCCCAGATTCTGGATGCCGTGGAGGAAGTGCGCGGTGAAACCGAGCTTCCCGATCCGGGCGGCTGGAAACCCTGGTTTCCAGTAATCGATTACAACCGCTGCACCAACTGCATGCAATGCCTGAGCTTCTGTCTCTTTGACGTCTACGGGGTACACGAGGAAAAGATCCAGGTCCAGAACGAAAGCAACTGCAAGACGGACTGTCCCGCCTGCTCCCGAGTCTGCCCCGAGGTAGCCATTCTCTTTCCCAAGTACAAGAGCGGCCCCATCAACGGCGACGTGGTTCGGCAGGAAGACATCCAGCGCGAGGCCATGAAGGTGGACATCTCGGCCCTGCTGGGCGGGGACCTCTACGGCTCGCTACGGCAGCGCCAGACGGAAGCCCGCCAGCGCTTCTCCACCGAGCGGGACGAGTCCCGAGCCCTGCTGGAGCGCAAGAAGTGCCTGCGCAAGCTGAAGAAGGATTTTGACATCCCCGACGAGGTCCTGATGAGCCTGCCCTCTGCCGGCGATATCCAGGAACGGGCCGAACGGGCCAAGGCCAAGCTGGCTGCCCGCCAGGAGCGCTCTCAGACTGTCAGGGACAGCCGGCCGGCTCCTAGCGAAGACGACTGGGGAATCTAGACCGATGCTGACCACCCTGCTCTCATTTGGCTATCGGATGGTGCGAACCACCGACGCCCGGCTGCTGTGGAAGATCGGCTACAACTTCGGATACAAGGGCATCCGCTCGGTTCAGCGGTTCAAGGCCCGGCTCAAGCAGGGGCAGACCTTCCCCCCGTTTCTGTACGTCTCCATCACCAATAGCTGCAACCTGCGCTGCCAGGGGTGCTGGGTGGACGTCGACAAGCCGCAGTCCCTGATCAGCTTCGAGGCCATGGACCGGCTGATCGGGAATGCCAAGCAGCATGGAAACAGCTTTTTCGGGATCCTGGGGGGGGAGCCCTTCCTCCATCCCGACCTCATTGCCATTCTGAAGGCTCACCCCGACTGCTACTTTCAGATCTTCACCAACGGACACGCCATCACCGACAAAATGGCCGCCGAACTCCGCCAGGCCGGCAACGCCACCCCCCTGGTCAGCGTGGAAGGAACCGAGGCCGTCAGCGACGTGCGCCGCGGCCGCAAGGGAGTCTTGAACCGGACGCTGGCGGGGATCGAGGCCTGTCTGCGACACCGCCTGATCACCGGCGTGGCCACCAGCGTCTGCCAGAGCAACTTCGACGACCTGGTCCGGGAGTCCTGGATCGACACCCTCATCGACAAGGGGGTGCACTACACCTGGTTCCACACTTACCGCCCCGTAGGGCCCGTCGCCAATCCCCAGCTCGCCTTGACTGCCGAGCAGGGCCTCCAACTGCGGCGGTTCGTGCTGGACATGCGCAACCGCAAGCCGATCGGGATCGTGGATGCCTACTACGACGACCGCGGAGAGGCGCTCTGTCCCGCGGCCACCGGGATCAGCCACCACATCAGCCCCTTTGGCGACGTGGAGCCCTGCCCCGTGGTTCAGTTCGCCAACGAGTCCATCCACGACAACCAGGGAGACCTGTTCAAGACCATGACCGAGTCTCCCCTGCTCGAGGATTTCCGGCGCACGGCCGCCCAGGCTACCCAGGGCTGTATCGTCTTGGAACGGCCCGATCTGCTCAAGCAGGTGGTGGAGCGCAACGGCGCTCGGGACACCACCCTGCGGCAGAATGCCATGCCGGAACTGGAGCAGATGGAATCGAGGCCCAGCCAGTACAACCCGGGCAATGAATTCCCGGAAGAAAACTGGGCCTACCGCTTCGCCAAGAAGCACTGGTTTTTCGGATTTGGAGCCTACACTTGACGAGGAATCCCGCTGTGCGGGGCCAGGAGGGAGTCGCCAGCATGATCCGGAAGATAGTGGATGATCTCAAGAGGGCGCCGGATTCCGGAAACGGGGTTCTGCTGACGCTTCCGGCCAAGGTCCCCAAGCAAGCCTATCGCCCCGCCCAGTCCAATATTCCCGACGACAAGCAGGTCCGGGTCTTTCTGAAGAAGGTCGTGGCCGATCATGTCCGCACGGCGGGCGCGGTGCCGCCGCTGACCATGGACGAGCTGCGCGAACATGCCGCCGCCGTGCTCAGGACGGCCAAGCTGGACAGCAAGTACCGGGAATACGCCGCCATCCTGGTCAGCAACGAGGCTTGGCGGGATACCTTGGCTCGAATCCCCTACGACCGCCGCCTCCTGCTGCTTCCCAAGTGCCTGCGGGTGGAAGAGCGCTGTCCGGCGCCCTTCGACGAGTTCGGACTGCTCTGCAAGGAGTGCGGGCTCTGCTCGATTCAGGACCTGTCGGTGGAAGCGGAGCGGTTGGGCTACGCAGTTCTGGTTGCGGAGGGGTCGGCCATCGTCAGGCAGATGATCGAAACCGGCAAGATCGAAGCGGTGGTGGGGGTCAGTTGCATCAACGTGCTGGAGAAGTGCTTCCCCCACATGGAAGCGGCAGCCGTCCCGGGAATGGCCATTCCCCTGCTTCAGGACGATTGCGTGAACACTACCGTGGACCTGGACTGGGTCTGGGACCTGATTCACCTGACGGCCGACGACAAGACCTACCGCCTCGACCTGGACGGGCTCAAGAGCGAGGTCCAGAGCTGGTTCCACAAGGAGGCTCTGGCGGAGCTGATGGGCGAACCGTCGGAGGAAACCCCCGCCATCGCCCAGGGTTGGCTGGCCAAGGCCGGAAAGCGCTGGCGGCCCTATCTGGCCACCTGCACCTATATGGCCCTGCAGAGCCACCGCCAGGAGGCGGCTCCCCAGGCCACACCGGAACTGAAGAAGCTGGCTGTGGCCATTGAATGCTTCCACAAGGCCTCCCTGATCCACGACGACATCGAGGACGGAGACCTGGAGCGCTACGGCAGCCCGACCCTGCACGCCGAAGTCGGGGTGCCGGTGGCTCTCAACGTGGGAGATTTCCTGCTGGGAGAGGGTTATCGATTGATCTCGGAGCTTTCCATCGACCCGGCCGTTCAGGTGGAGATGCTGCGGCTGGCTTCGGACGGCCACCTCACCTTGAGTCGCGGGCAGGGGCTGGAACTCTGCTGGGCCCGGAGCCCCAAGCCCCTCTCCTCTCTGCAGGTGCTCGACATTTTCCGCAAGAAGACGGCCCCGGCCTTCGAGGTGGCGCTGCGCTTGGGCGCCTGCCTGGGAGGCGCCGACGAAGAAACCCACTCCGTGCTGCGCCAGTACAGCCAATCGCTGGGCATCGCCTATCAGGTACGCGACGATCTGGAGGACTACAACGGAAGCGGCGATTCCAACGACCTGGAAGCCCTGCGGCCCTCCCTGATTCTGGCCATCGCCCACAAGCGGGCCCTGCAGGGCCGCGAGAAGGACCTTATCGGCTCCCTCTTGCGCATGGACTGCCGCTATTCCCAGGTCTCCGCGGAGGTGCAGCGCATCCTGTCGGAGCGCGGCGTCACCGAGAAGGCCGAAGACCTTCTGGAGGCCTACAAGGAAGAGGCGGTCCGGTCCCTGCGCTTTCTCTCCAACCCGACGCTGAAGGGGTTGCTGCGCCGGGTGGTGGGCAAGATCTTCGGCGAGCAGTTCATCGAGGGCTACTGCAGTGAGTTTGAGGCTCGAAATGTTGCAAGTCGCGCGGCTGGCACCCAACCTGCTGCGCGAAGCCACTGAGCGGGTCGACGACTTCCTGCGGAACCAGATCAATCCGGACGGAGGATTCCGGGATCGCGCCGGCCACAGCGATCTCTACTACACCGTCTTCGGCCTTGAAGGTCTGATCGCGCTACGCCAGGAACCGCCCTACTGGCGGGTGCGCCCCTATCTGGAGCAATTCGGCGACGGTGATGGGTTGGACCTGGTCCACCTCGCCTGCCTGGTCCGCTGCTGGGCAGCCCTTCCTTCCGGCAGCCTCTCTCCCGCAATCGCCAGACGTCTGGCCGAGCGGCTCGATGCCTTTCGAGCCGGGGACGGAGGCTACGGACCCAACCCGGGCAGCCCTGCAGGCACCGTCTACCACGGCTTTCTGGTGCTGGGAGCTTGCCAGGACCTGGGGGTCCCCGTGCCGGACGCCAAGGGGTTGGCGACTTCAGTCCGGGCGCTTCAGTTGGACAGCGGAGGCTTTTCCGGACGCCCGGGCCTGTCTGCTCCCTCGACACCCAATACCGCCGCTGCCCTGACTCTTCTCCGCCAGCTCGGATCCCCTGCCCTGCCCGGAGGCTCCGACTGGCTGTTGGGACAGGCGTGCCCGGACGGCGGATTTCGTGCCGGGGAAGGCACGCCTGTTCCCGATCTGCTCTCGACCGCCACTGCCCTGCACGCCCTGGCCGGAATGCAGGTATCATTCGAGCACCTCAAGGAACCCACGCTGGACTTCCTGGACACGCTCTGGACCAGCCGGGGAGCCTTCTACGGAAACTGGACCGACGACGTGGCCGACTGCGAATACACCTGGTACGCCCTGCTCGCCCTGGGCCACCTGAGCCTGTAAGGCGTGGGCGTCGGCCCCCCCACCCGGGACCGCGGGCGTCCCGCCCGCACACTTTTCGTCCAAGAAAGATTCCATCCAGCTACAATCCCTTGAAAATCAAAACAATCCCACCGTGTGCAAGATCGCCAATTCGTATGGAAATGCGGCAAACTGTCGTGGCGCCAAGGCCTTGATATTAACGTGGTGGTTGTATGCCTATATAATATTGTTATGGCCGTAACAACCATCAAATCGACCTACTCGCTGGATGTCGAATCCGTGCGCACACTGGAGGCGTTGGCGCGCCACTGGAAGGTGTCAAAGTCCGAAGTGTTGCGACGGGCGCTGCGAATTGCGGCAAGTGAGGAAGGACCGGGCAAGAGCGCCACGAGGTCTCTCGACCAATTACAGGCCTCTCTGCGCGAGCGAAACTTCAATTTGACGCGGTGGGCGCGGGACGTGGACCACGAACGCGACGCGGCAGCACGGCGGCTTCCTTTCCCGTCGCCATGATTCATTTCGAGAGCAGCCTTCTGATACGGCGGGTAGTCGAGGAGAATTTGCTGGAGTTCGGCTGCTGATGCCTGTATCTATAACGAATCGCCTACATTGACCACCTATTTCGGTCGATCATCCCCCCCGGGAACGCGGGCGTCCCGCCCGCACCTTCTTCCAGCTATCAGCCCCTATCCACCTCCACTCACTTGCAAAGCGCGCCAAATCTCCCCTTACGGGGAGTCCTTCCATGTACCTTACTATCGACCAGAATGGACCGATTTGTACCGCAGGCCACCGGGTGGCTATTGAAGGTCTGAAAACCGTAGAATAGCGGCTGCGTGAGATCGTCCCGCCAACAATGTCAGGGTTAGCACGTGCGACTCGAAGACCTTAAACCGCAGTGTGCCGTTCGGGGGGTGCATCCCGACGGCGTGGTTACAGTGGTCGGTGTGCAATGGTATGGGTCACTGTCGCTTGAGCTGACATACAAGACGCCGGACGGCTCGGTTGGAAACGAGTTGCTCTACCGGTCCGACGAGGAGCGGCTGCAGTTGGCCGCCGAAGGGAGGCCGTGGAGCTTCGACGGCGACGGCGCACTGTTTCGACTGGTGTCGGAAGCCCAGCGCATCCGCCTCGCCCACTTGTTCGACCCCGTGTTGGCAGTCCATACGTCTGTGGTTGATCCGCTGCCGCATCAGATCACGGCCGTCTACGAACAGATGCTGCCGCGCCAGCCGTTGCGCTTTCTGTTGGCTGACGACCCGGGTGCAGGCAAGACCATTATGGCAGGGTTGCTGATCAAGGAGTTGATCGCCCGCGGTGACGTGGAACGGTGCCTGGTCGTATGCCCTGGCAGTCTCGCCGAACAGTGGCAAGATGAGCTCTACCGTCGGTTTCAGTTGCCGTTCGATATCCTGACCAATGACAAGCTCGAAGCCTCGCGGACTCAAAACTGGTTTCTGGAGACAAAACTGGTCATCGGTCGTCTGGACAAGCTTTCGCGCGACGAAGAGGTACAGCAGAAGCTGCGAGCCCCGGATGCCGGTTGGGACCTGGTGGTGTGCGATGAGGCCCACAAGTTGTCGGCCACTTTTTTTGGAGGCGAGATCAAGTACACCAAGAGGTACCGGCTGGCGCAGCTCCTTTCGGGCTTGACCCGTCATTTTTTACTGATGACGGCCACCCCCCACAACGGCAAAGAGGAGGACTTCCAGCTCTTCCTGGCTCTGCTCGATCCGGACCGCTTCGAGGGACGCTTCCGCGACGGCGTTCACACCGCCGAGGTTTCTGACCTGATGCGGCGCATGGTGAAGGAGCGATTACTGAAGTTTGACGGCAGGCCCCTATTTCCTGAGCGGATTGCCTACACCGTGCCCTATGGTCTCTCCGACGACGAAGCCCGACTGTATGCCGAGGTGACCGCCTATGTCCGCCAGGAGTTCAACCGGGCGGACACTCTGGCCAACGCCAAGCGGGCCGGCACGGTGGGTTTCGCTTTGACCATCCTGCAGCGGCGTTTGGCCTCCTCACCCGAAGCCATCTATCAGTCGTTGCGCCGGCGCCGCGAGCGATTGGAAGGCCGCCGGACCGAGCTCGAGCTGCGCCAGCACAAGGGCCAGCCGTCCCTTGCCGGCGGCTTCACGGCACCGGAGCTGGACCCCGACGACGTTGATGATCTCGAGGATGCCCCGGAACAGGAGGTCGAAGACACCGAGGCACGCATTCTGGGGCAGGCGACCGCGGCTCGCTCCATCTCGGAGTTGAAAGCCGAGATCGAGACCTTGAAAAGGCTGGAGGCACTGGCTTTGGATGTCCGCCGCGCGGGCCAGGACACCAAGTGGCGTCAACTGGTCAGCTTGCTCGATGCCATCTTCGCCGGGATCGGTCAGGCAGGTAAAGTTGGTGAACGGGAGCCCTCTTACAGCGACGTGCTTCGACCCGTGAAATCCTCCCCTCACCAAAAGCTGGTGCTCTTTACCGAGCACCGAGACACGCTGAGCTACCTGGAGGAGCGCATCACCACTCGACTGGGCCGCCAAGGCTCGGTCGTGGTCATTCATGGCGGTATTGCTCGCGACCAACGGCTGGCCGTGCAGGAAGCCTTCCGACATGATCCGCAGGTGCAAGTGCTCCTGGCGACCGACGCCGCTGGAGAAGGGATCAACCTGCAACGCGCCCACCTCATGGTCAACTACGACCTGCCCTGGAATCCCAATCGGCTGGAACAACGGTTCGGCCGCATTCACAGGATCGGGCAGACGGAGGTTTGCCATTTGTGGAACCTGGTGGCCGACGATACCCGGGAGGGTGACGTTTACCGCAGGCTGCTGGAGAAACTGGAGCAGGCTCGGCAGGCCCTTGGCGGGCAAGTGTTCGACGTGCTCGGCAAGCTGGAATTCCAGGGCCGGCCGCTACGCGAACTCTTGCTCGACGCCATCCGCTACGGCGAAAAGCCGGAGGTGAGGGCCCGCCTCGACACCGCCGTTGATCAGGCGCTCGATCGAAACGCGCTCAAGGAACTGCTTGAAGAACAACAACTCGTCCACGATGCCATGGATGCCACCAGGGTGCAGAGGGTGCGTGAGGCGATGGAACGTGCCGAGGCCCGGCGCCTGCAGCCGCACTACATCGAGTCCTTCTTCCGGGAGGCGTTCCGGCGGCTTGGCGGGTCCGCCCGCCAGCGCGAAACGCGCCGCTTCGAGGTAACCCATGTCCCGGCGGCGGTCCGCAACCGTGTTCCTGCTATTGGGAGCAGGGATCCAATCCTGTCGCGCTACGAACGGATTGTATTCGAGAAGTCACTGGCGGCGGTCCCTGACCAGCCATTGGCGGCATTCGTCTGCCCCGGACACCCGTTGCTCGATTCCGTCATTGACGTGACGCTGGAACGTCACCGCGACCTGCTGAAACGAGGTTCGGTCCTGGTCGACGAGCGCGACCACGGCACCGCGCCCCGCCTACTCTTTTTCATCGAGCATGCGCTCCAAGACGGCCACACTGCCTCCACTGGCCAGCGACGGATCATTTCAAAGCGGATGCTCTACGTCGAGATCGAGGCCGAGGGCATCTCGCGCCACCTCCACTACGCACCTTATCTCGACTACCGGCCGCTGGCTGACGACGAGCCCCGGATCGAGGCCATCCTCGAACGGGACGAGTGTGCCTGGATCAGCCGGGACCTGGAGCAGACCGCACAAGCCTACGCCGTCGCCCAGGTCGTCCCGGAACATCTGGCGGAGGTTCGAGACGCGTCGCTATCTCTGATCCGAAAGACCGAGCAAGCCGTGAAGGACCGTCTCACCAAGGAGATATCCTATTGGGACAATCGCGCCGAGCAGCTCAAACTGGACGAGGCGGCCGGCAAGACCGGCGCCAGGCTCAACTCCGGAGAGGCCCGCCGGCGGGCAGACTTGCTGCAGCTTCGCTTGCAGAAGCGCCTGGCGGAACTAAAGCGCGATGGCCAGATCTCCCCGCGTCCCCCGGTAGTGCTTGGCGGCGTGTTGCTCGTGCCCCGAGGTCTGCTCAACAAAATGACTCGCCGCACTGGGCCGCCCGTCGATACTCAGTTGTCTGCCGCCCGGGCGCGTGCCATTGTGATTGAGACCGAACGCAGACTGGGCTTCGAACCGACCGATCGCGAGCTCGAGAAGCTTGGCTACGACATCGAGAGTCGCGTACCGGCTACCGGCAAACTTCGGTTTATAGAGGTCAAGGGACGTAGGAGCGATGCGGAAACGGTTACCATCACCCGCAATGAGATCCTATATTCGCTGAACAAGCCCGAAGACTTCATACTGGCAATCGTGGAGTTCAGCACCGACGATACTCACCGGGTTCACTACCTCCGGGAACCTTTTCACCGCGAGCCCGATTTCGGTGTGACCAGTGTCAACTACAACCTCAAGGATCTACTGGCTCAGGCGGAGACTCCACGCTAGCACCGGAGCGCTAAGCGCACTTGACGAACCTCCTGGCGGGTTACCACCACACTTTAGGGTAGACTACTGACGACATGGCAATTACTAACCACGAACGAGTCGGCAAGTCCCTCGAACTGCTGAAGGCAGGTCTGGGGCCGTTTGTTGAACGAGAGGTGCATCGAGGGATTAAGGCGCAGCGAGTTTCTCCAGAGATGCTGCGGCCCTTCACCGATGACCCCCGGTTCGGCAACCGGCCATTGACCGAATGGGACGTGGCGGGTCTTCTCAAATTGATGTGGGATACTTGGCACGACCTGTTCCGCCCGATCCTTGGGCCGGCCGAGCGCGGCTTCGTCGGTGAGTTGCGGGGCCATCGAAACCGGTGGGCCCACCAGGAAGCTTTTTCCAGCGACGATGCCTACCGGACGTTGGACACCGCCGGGCGCTTATTGACGGCCATCTCGGCAGCGCAGGCGGCTGATGTCGAAAAACTCAAAATGGAGCTACTGCGTGTCCGCTTCGATGAGCAGACTCGCGGGGAACGGCGCAGGCAGGCCAGTCTCGCCATCGAAAGCGCCGCCAGCACGCTGAAGCCATGGCGCGAGGTGGTTACGCCGCACTCCGACGTCGCTAGCGGCCGCTATCAGCAGGCCGAGTTCGCCGCCGATCTCTGGCAGGTGCACCTCGGGGAAGGCACGGATGAGTACCGTGACCCGGTGGAGTTTTTCCGGCGCACCTATCTGACCGACAGCCTAAAAGGAATGCTAAGCAGCGCGGTACAGCGGCTGGCCGGCGGGGGCGGCGATCCTGTCGTGCAGTTGCAGACCAACTTCGGCGGCGGCAAGACACATTCCATGCTTGCTCTCTACCACCTATGCTCGGGCATTCCGCCGAGCGATTTGGCAGGTGTGGATTCGTTGATGCAGGACGCCGGAATGTCGGCGCTGCCGCAAGTGCGTCGCGTCGTCCTGGTAGGCAACCGCATCTCGCCGGGCAATCCGGTCACCAAGCCGGACGGCACGGTAGTCCGGACCCTTTGGGGCGAGTTGGCTTGGCAGTTGGGTGGCTCCGCCGCCTATAAGCTCATCGCCAAGGACGACCAGCACGCCACCAGCCCCGGCGACAGGCTGCGGCAACTTCTGATAGATTACGGTCCCTGCTTGATCCTGATCGACGAGTGGGTTGCCTACGCGCGTCAGCTTCACGATCAGAGCGACCTTCCCGCTGGGAGCTTCGAAACCCAGTTCACCTTTGCGCAAGCCTTGACCGAATCGGTCAAGCACGTCGGCAATTCCCTGCTGGTGGTCAGCTTGCCCGCCTCCGACTCCACCGCTTCTCCCCACGCCCAGGCTGACCATATCGAAGTAGGTGGCCAGCGTGGGCGTGAAGCGCTTGATCGGTTGAGCAACGTTATCGGGCGGGTCGAATCCTCCTGGCGCCCGGCCAGCGCCGAAGAGGGGTTCGAGATCGTCAGGCGGCGGCTGTTCGAGCCTTTTGCAGACGCAGCCCAATTTAAGGATCGTGACGTCGTGGCGCGAGCCTTTGCTGAACTCTACCGTCACCAACACCAGGAGTTCCCGCCCGAATGCCGTGACGCCAACTACGAAAAGCGAATAAGCGCCGCATTTCCGATCCATCCGGAGATCTTCGACCGGCTCTATAGTGACTGGTCGACGCTGGTAACCTTTCAGCGGACCCGCGGCGTTCTGCGTCTGATGGCGGCAGTTATACACAGTCTCTGGCAGAAAGGCGACCGCAACCCCCTCATCCTGCCTGCTCATTTGTCGATCGACGACTCCCGGGTAAGGAGCGAGTTGACCCGTTATCTGCCCGACCACTGGGTGCCTGTAATCGAGAAGGACGTCGACGGCACTCAGTCTCTTCCTTTGCGGATCGACGGAGAGGTGGCGAACCTGGGGAAGCGCTCTGCCTGCCGGCGGGTGGCGCGCACGGTCTATCTCGGGTCGGCTCCGACGGCCGGTACGGCCCAACGCGGCGTCGAAGACCGACGCATCAAGTTGGGCTGTGTCCTTCCGGGAGAATCCCCAGCCGTCTTCGGGGATGCCCTGCGGCGGCTGGCTGCCGCGGCCACCTATCTTTATCAGGATGGTCCGCGCTACTGGTATTCCACACAAGCCACCGTCACCAAGCTGGCCGAAGATCGGGCCGAGCAGTTGCGGCGGGATCGGGACCGGGTGGTCCAGGCGACCGGGGAGCGACTTCGTACGGCTCTCCGCGACAGCGGTGGCTTCAGCCGCATCCATTGGGCACCGCGGTCGCCATACGACGTGCCGGATCAGTGGGAGACAAGCCTGGTCGTGCTTGGCATCGAGCACCCCTACCACCGAGGTTCCCGGTCCCCGGCGGAAGCTGCAGCCACGGCGATTCTCGAGAGCCGAGGCGCAACGCCCAGGCTCTATCGAAACACGCTGGTGTTTTTGGCCCCGGATCAATCGCGGCTCCAGGACCTGGAGGAGGCCATTTGCCGCCATCTGGCCTGGAAGTCGATTCTCGAAGAGTGCAACCTGCTCGATCTCTCACCCCATCAGGTCAGACAGGCAGAGACCCAGCGGCAGGCCGCTGCCGAGGCTGTTACAGCCCGGCTGCCTGAGACTTGGCAGTGGCTCGTGACGCCGGTTCAGGCAGGGCCGGCTGATCCTGTAACCTGGGAGGCGGCCCGGCTGGCCGGTCAGGGGGCATTGGCCGATCGGGCGGCTCGCCGATTGAAGAGCGACGATCTGCTGGCGGCGAGCTTTGCCGGAACCCGCCTTCGGATGGAGCTCGACCGGGTGCCGCTGTGGCGTGGCGATCATGTGGCGGTTCGCCAGCTCGTGGAGGACTTCGCAAGCTACCTGTACCTGCCGCGTCTTCAGGCCCCGTCCGTGCTGTTGCGCGCCGCGGCCGACGGCGTAGCATTGCTGACCTGGGAACAAGAGGCGTTCGCTTACGCCGACAGCCTGGACGAGGTGAGCGGACGCTATCGCGGCCTGCGAGGTGGGCAGGTAATCGCTCTCATAGACTCGGATGCGGCAGGACTGCTTGTCAAGCCGGATGTTGCTCGGCGGCAGCTCAATGCAGAACGGGAGGAATCTGGTGAGCAACCACCTCCACAGGACAGCGACGGGACTGCCGGAACCGGGGACGAGACCGGGCCGGTCCCAACGCCTCCGCCTGACCCGAAACCGACGCGATTCCACGGCAGCATATCACTCGACCCCACCCGCACCGGCCGGGACGCCGGCCGCATCGCCGAGGAGGTCATCACCCATCTGGCCGGATTGGTCAAAGCCAAGGTGAAGGTAACGCTGGAGATCGAGGCCGAAATTCCCGACGGCGCCCCCGACCAGGTGGTACGAACTGTAACCGAGAACAGTCGAACGCTCAAGTTCAACAGCCACGGGTTCGAACGGGAGTAGGCAGGGCGAACGACCATTTGCAGTTCTAGCTGTAAGTTCAGTTTGCGTTATTCATGTGCCCTAAATCCGAGAAACTGATAAGACCGAATCCAATCAGTTCAAGGATCTGACCCGCATTTCCTTCGCACCGGGTGGATCTGGATTTGGAGTCGTCAAATATTCAGCCAAAAGAAATGCGTGTATTCAGAATTCATATTAGACCTACTGGAGGGGAGGCTGATCCAGAAGCAACCTTTCACTATTGTTTGGAAAACGGACTACTTGGTGTTGGCTGGAGAATATATTCGGAAAGTAATCCGTTAATCAGGACCAAGAATTGGAATGAGTACTACAAAAAAGCGTCGGCAATACACGACAACTTGAATATCTGCAAATATATCTACAACCGCGTCAGAAAGGACGATTTGGTCTGGACGCGTAGCCCTGGCACGCCGCAATACTATCTCGCACGTGTAACATCAGGTTGGGAATACTGGACATCGCAAAAAGGAATCGATCAGGACATAGATATTGCCAATGTCTTCCGTTGCAACTTTCAGAAGGTAGATCTTGATGAGGTGCCTGGCAAGATAGTCGCATGTTTCCGTGCGCCAAGAACCATTCAGGCAATAGCCGATGGAAGAGCCATAGCCTATTCAAAGTATTTGTGGAATACGCGTTCGAAGAATCGAGCCTATGAAGTCGACGAGTCGGAGTACTCGGACATATTCATGATGCTTGATGACGAGGAGACAGAAGATCTTCTTTTCTTGTATCTGCAAAGCAAGGGGTGGTGGATAGTACCTAATTCTCGCAAGGCGGACACAATGAGCTTTGAATTTCTTGTGGCTAATCCAAAGAGCGGCGAAAAGGCTGTAACACAAGTTAAAACGGGCGAGGTAGTTTTGGATATAGGTGAGTATCGTCTTCTTCCGTACAAGGTATTCCTATTTCAATCAAATGAACGATACGAGGGCGCTACGGCTGACAACGTGATTTGCATTAGACGTGAAGAAATGTTTCAGTTTCTGGAAAAACACATTGCTTTGTTCCCAAGGTCATTCCAGCGGAAACTGGAAATGGTGAAGTGCTGTAATTAAGTCCACGGAATAAATAGTCAGAGAGGGGCAAAGAGGTAACATTGTTGCGTGGTTGAATTACTGGAATAACTCCACTCATGCCCGTTGTTGAAAGAGGTTGAAAGAGGTGAAATGATCTCAGATGGCAATTGCCCAATAGGCAGGCCACTCCAAACTCCGCCATCTGCAATGGATTTCAGAACGGCTAACTCAAATAATCACAACTGAGCCTTTTGCAAAATTCGGCAAGAAGGGGGATTTTGATGTCGTGAGAGGCAGGTAAGGATAGGTGAGTCGAGGGACAAGACCACACTCTGTTGTATCATGAAGGTGCCTAAACCACATGATGAACGGAG
>JAJDUG010000059.1 GCA_022826755.1 Acidobacteriota bacterium | reverse complement strand
AAACGTCCCCTCCCGTCCCAGCGGTCCGCCGATCGAGGCGCCGCTCTGCGCCCGGGTGTAGGCGGACTTCTCCGGATCGAAGTAATTGCGGGCCTGGACGTGGCGGTTGCGGAGCAGCCCGAACAGGCTGCCGTGCAACTGACTGGTCCCGCCCTTGGTCACGATGTTGATGGCCCCGCCGGGGGCGCCGCCCAGCTCGGCCGAGAACGTGTTCCGGTTCACCTGGAACTCCTGCACCGCCGCCTGGGTGATGGTGGACCGAACCGTTCCCGTGTCGAAGACGTTGTTCAAGCCGTCCAGCATGAAGGTGTTGTTTCGCCCGCTGCCGCCGCCGATGCCCAGCCCTGAATGGGGCGTCACCACGATTCGGCCGTCCCGGTCATCGACCATGTCGTTGGTATTGACCACTCCCGGCGTCAGCAGCGCCAGGTCCAGGTAGTCCCGCCGGTTGATGGGGAGGTTTTCGATGCGGACGGAGTCGATATAGTCGGCTTGGACCGTCTGATGGGTGTCGATCGCCGGGCGCTCGCTGACGGCTGATACCACGATGCTCCTGGTGGCCGTGCCCAGGGTCAGCTCCGGCGAAAAGGCCGCGGTTTCCCCCACCCGGACCTCGAAGTCCTCGGCCACGTAGGGGAGAAAGCCCTCCGCCTGGAAACGCAGCGTGTAGAGCCCCGGCGTGAGGTGACCGAGAACATACTCGCCGAGGGGGGAGGAAACGCTCTTGTGCTCCACACCGCGTTCCTGGTCGGTGGCCGTCACGGTGACGCCGGGAACGACGGCTTGTGTCTGGTCGAACACGTGCCCCTGGATGTTGCCGCTCTTGGTCTGGGCTCCCGACAGAGAAACGCCGGCCAGAACCAGAATGACGGCTGCCGCCCATCGACGGCCCCCGGCGTGGAGTGGTGGTTTAACTAGCATCGTCTGAATTCCTTTGCTGGCAGAAGACGGTTCCGACAAACAGGGTTGAATAGGTTGAACAGCGAAAAGCTGCCCATACATTCTACGGCCTAACTGTAAATTCTGTGAAGTTTGTTCACACTTGCCAGATCCCAGAAACCGAGAGATGGGCCGAGAGCGGCGATTGAGGGATATCGGGGGAAATGGGTCGGCATTGGGGATCGGAGCCGAAAGAAGCAGTTGGCCGCCGCGTGAACGAATAGGGACATTGTCGACCAACTGGGACAACTTCAGACCCCCATTCCTTGACATTCGGCTCGGCCCGACTATAATCCTTCCCGACAACTGAACGACGTTCTTATCCAGAGTGGCTGAGGGACTGGCCCTGTGAAGCCACGGCAACCCCCCATCCAGGGAAGGTGCCAACTCCGACAGAACCAAGTTTCTGAAAGATAAGAATAGAGCCGATACCCGCCTCTTCTTATCGAAGAGGTTTTTTTTGGTCCATAAGATATTGAAGACACACTGCTTTTCATCACGGATGCAGCGACCCGCACAGTCATGCGGGTTCAACGCTGCCAGCGAGGATTTTTATGTCTTTTGTGAACGGGCTGCAATGCCGGGAATGTGACCAGTCCTACCCCAAGAAACCCTTGTCGGTCTGTGAATTCTGCTTCGGGCCGCTGGAGGTGGTCTACGACTACGAGGCCATCCGACCCCGGCTGAGCCGTGAAGTCATCCGGAGCAGGCCCCCCAACATGTGGCGTTATGCTGAATTGCTGCCTTTGGACGGCGAAGCCCAGGTGGGGTCCCAGACCGGTTTCACGCCGCTGGTCCGGGCAGACAACCTGGCTAAAAGGTTGGGTCTGAAGGAAGTCTACATCAAGAACGACAGTGTCTGTGCTCCAACCCTCTCCTTCAAGGATCGAGTGGTGGCCGTGGCCCTCTCCAAGGCCTTGGAATTCGGCTTCGACACCGTAGGTTGCGCCTCGACCGGAAACCTCGCCAACGCCGTGGCCGCCAACGCCGCCAGCGTTGGACTGAACAGCTACGTGTTCATCCCCGCCGACCTCGAGATGGGCAAGGTTCTGGGCACGCTGATCTACAGGAACAACGTCGTCAAGATCGATGGAAACTACGATGACGTGAACCGGCTGTGCAGCGAAATCGTGGGAAAGTATCCGTGGGGCTTCGTCAACATCAATCTGCGCCCCTTCTATGCGGAGGGTTCCAAGAGCTTTGGCCTGGAGGTCGCGGAACAACTCGGCTGGAGGACACCCGACTGCATCGTGGTCCCCATGGCGGGCGGATCGCTCATCACCAAGATCCGCAAGGCCTTCATCGAAATGCAGAAGCTGGATCTGATTCCCGACAGCCGTTGCCGCATCTTCGGAGCTCAGGCCACCGGCTGCTCACCCATTACCACCGCGGTCAAGGCCGGCCGGGATTTCATCAAGCCGGTGAAGCCCGACAGCATTGCCAAGTCCATTGCCATCGGGAACCCCGCCGATGGATATTACGCTCTCAAGACCATGCTGGAAAGCGGCGGCTGGGGAGAGGACGTCAGCGACGAGGAGGTGGTGGAAGGCATCCAGCTCCTGGCCGAGGAAGAAGGCATCTTCACCGAAACGGCCGGTGGAGTCACCGTGGCCGTGACCCGCAAGCTTATTGGACAGGGCAGAATCAACAGCGACGACCTTACGGTGATCTCCATTACCGGAAACGGACTGAAGACCCAGGAGGCCGTCCAGGGCCGCCTGGCCGAGCCCGCGGTCATTCCGGCCAGGCTGAGCGAGTTCGAAGAAACCCTCCCGAAGGTGTCGGCGGTCGGCTGAAATCGGCCTGACCTCCAAGCCACCTCCCGGCGGCGGTCGCGATCACTTTCCCTGGTCTTTCTTCCGGGCGGTCTCGCCCCCCAGAGTAACGTTCATGTCGGATCTTCCATCCCGCTACTCCCGCCAGGTCCTCTTTGCAGAAATCGGCACAGCCGGACAGAAACGCCTGCTCGGCAGCCATGTGGTCATCGTCGGCTGCGGGGCCTTGGGAACGGTGCAGGCCGAGGCCTTGACCCGTGCGGGCATCGGAAGACTCCGGCTGATCGATCGGGACTTCATCGAGGAAAGCAACCTGCAGCGGCAGACCCTGTTCACGGAAGAGGATGTTCGGGAGGGCCTTCCCAAGGCGGTCGCAGCCAGACGGCGCCTGCAGGCCATCAACGCCTCGGTGGCCGTGGAGGCCCGCGTGGAGGACCTCAACTTTCGCAACGCCGAGTCCCTGGTCGAGGGTGCGGACTGCATTCTGGACGGCACCGACAACTTCGAGGCCCGCTTCCTGCTGAACGACGTCTCCCAGAAACGGCGAATCCCCTGGATTTACGGAGCCGCCGTGGGAAGCCAGGGCCTGACCATGACCATCGTTCCCGGCCGGACTCCCTGCCTGCGCTGTGTCTTCGAGTCCCCTCCACCGCCTGGAACCACCCCCACCTGCGACACGGCGGGCGTACTGGCGCCGGCCGTCAACCTGGTTGCCTCCCTGCAGGTGGCCGAAGCCTTCAAGATTCTGACTGGACGCCTGGATCGCATCAACCGCAGCCTGGTCAGCCTGGACGTCTGGCAGAACACTTGGCGGCGCCTGGAGATCGAAAGCGGCCGCGCCGGCGGCGATTGTCCGGCCTGCCACCTGGGCCGCTACGATTTCCTGGAGGGCGAGCGGGAATCCCAGGCTGCCGTTCTATGCGGGCGGGACTCGGTCCAGATCAGCCAGCCCCCGGGGAAACATCTGGACTTCCCCCAACTGGGACAGCGGCTGGAACTTCTGGGCAGCGTTTCGTACAATCGGTTTCTGCTCAGGTTCCGGCTGAAGGAGTTCGAAATTGCCGTTTTCTCCGACGGTCGGGGCATCGTCAAGGGCACCCGGGACCCCCAGGAAGCCCGCTCGCTCTACTCCAGGTACATCGGAAATTGAGAACCCGGCGGGGGCCCGAACGACCCTACCGGGATGCCGCGGACGAACTCCGCCGCGGTGAAACCGGGAGATCGCCGGCAGCTTCCATCCACCATGATCTATCTGGACAATGCAGCCACCAGCTTTCCCAAGCCGGAGCCCGTCTATCGGGAGTTGCAGGACTACTTGCGCCGCGATGGGGCCAATCCCGGCAGAGCGGGACACCAATGGGCAATGCGGGTGGAAAAGACCATGGATGACACCCGCAACCTGTTGGCCCGCTTTTTTGGAATGGACGACCACCGCCGGGTGATTTTCGGCCTCAACGGCACCGACTCTCTCAACATGGCCATCAAGGGAGTGCTTCGGCCCGGAGATCACGTGGTCACCAGCCTGCTGGAACACAATTCGGTCTCCCGCCCCTTGAAGCAACTGGAAGCCGACGGCAGCATCAGGCTGACCCAACTGCCCTTTTCCCGGGAGGGGTTCGTCGATCCGGAAGACTTTCGCCGGGCCTTGACCTCGCGGACACGCCTGGTGGTTCTGTTGCACGCCTCCAATGTCCTGGGAACCCTGCAACCCGTTGCCGAGGTCGGCCGGATCTGTCGCCGGCAGGAGGCGCTGTTTCTGGTGGACGCGGCCCAGACCGCCGGTGTCGTTCCCATCGACATGCAGGCGATGCAGATCGACCTGCTGGCTTTTCCGGGCCACAAGGCCCTGTTCGGTCCGCCCGGCATCGGCGTTTTGTTGGTGGGCCATCGGGTCGAACCTCTCCCCTGGCGGGAGGGAGGGACCGGTTTCGATTCGGAAGATCCGCTGCAGCCCCGGCGGTTTCCCCACCTTCTGGAAGGTGGGACGCCCAACACGCTGGGCGTGGCGGCGCTGAGAGCCGGCCTGCGCTTTGTGACCGGCGAGGGCCTGGAGAGGATCCGAGGTCACGAGCAGCGGCTGCTGGCTCGATTGACTGAATCCCTCAAGGACAATCCCAAGGTCTGCCTCTACGGCTCCACGGATCCGCACCGCCGGGTGGGTTCGCTGGCGCTCAACCGGGAGGGCTACACCTCCTCCGAAGTGGGAGCGATCCTGGACAACTCGTTTGAGATCGCCGTCAGGCCCGGCCTGCACTGCGCCCCCTACCTTCACCGGCACCTGGGCACGGCGCCCGAGGGAGTTGTCCGCATCAGTCCCGGTTACTTCAACACCGAGGACGACATCGATCGCTGCATCTCAGCCCTGGAGCAACTGTGACGCGGGGAGTTCCAGGGGAATCGATCCCGGCACCAAGTCCCCCCCTGGCACGGGAGAGCGGCAGGTTGATGAAAGGTTCGTTCACGGAAGCCAGACAATGACCAGGAAACTACGCGCGGCGGTTCTGGGAGCCACCGGCACCGTCGGCCAGCGCTTCATTCAGTTGCTGGAGCACCATCCCTGGTTCGAGCTGGGCGCCATTGCGGCTTCAGGCCGTTCAGTGGACAAGCCCTATCACCGGGCCTGCTCATGGAAGGTCCCGGAGCCCATGCCGGAGTACGCTAGAGACCGAGTCCTCAGCCCCTGCAGCCCCGGGCTGGAGGCGGACTTCGTATTCTCCGGCCTCCCCTCCTCCCTTGCCGGGGAGGTGGAAAGCGATTTTGCCCGGGCCGGATATCCGGTGGTTAGCAACTCCGGAAACCACCGCATGGACGAGGACGTGCCGCTGCTGGTCCCCGAGATCAACCCCGGCCACCTGGACCTGGTCCCCCTGCAGCAAAAGTGCAGGCGGTCTTCGGGCTTTATTGTCACCAACCCCAACTGCACCACCATTGCCCTGGTGCTGGCGCTGGCGCCCCTCCACCGGGCTTTTGGTCTGAAGAGCGTCAGCGTGGTGACCATGCAGGCGCTTTCGGGTGCGGGCTATCCCGGAGTGGCCAGCCTGGACGTTGCCGACAACGTGCTTCCCTACATCGAGGGAGAAGAGGAAAAGGTGGAGACGGAACCCTTGAAGATCCTGGGAAACTGCAAGGACGGGAAAGTCGATTGGGCGGAGTTCAGAATCAGCGCCCAGTGCCACCGGGTGAACGTTCAGGACGGGCACCTGGAAGCGGTCTCGACAAGCTTCCGGCAGCGTCCCTCCCGCCGCGAGCTCGTGGAAGCATTGGCTTCTTTCCGATCTCTCCCCCAGGAGTTGAACCTGCCGAGCGCGCCTCGCAGGCCGGTCGTGTGCCTGGAAGAGCCGGACCGCCCCCAGCCCCGCCTGGACCGATACCTGGAAAAGGGCATGGCAACCGTGGTGGGACGCATCCGTCCCTGCCCCATCCTGGACTACAAGTTCGACCTGCTGGGGCACAACACCATCCGAGGGGCGGCGGGAGCCGCCATCCTCAACGCGGAGCTTCTGCGGGCTCGGGGGATGCTGGACGGCAAGCGGTAAAGGAGGCGGCCGGGACCGGATTTGTCTGAAGCAAGAGAAAAAAAGAGGTATCCACGAAGTCACACGAAGGGCCACCAAGGCGCTGAGGTTATCCGTGACGGGATAGCAGGGTAACGAAAGGATGAAAGATACCCGAGAAGGAAAACGACGAACCACCAATGGACACGAATGAACACCAATGAACTAAATGGTGAATCTCTTGCACAATAAAGCCACAAAAGGCACAAAACGAGTTTCTTGATTTCGAGTCTTGCCGATCAGATGGTCCTTTTTGTGTTTTTGTGCCTTTTGTGGCCATTGAATTTCAGACGGCAAACGGGTTCAGTGTCACCGGATCCTTGACGGAGATAGGTGGCTATCAACCACAACCTGACACTTAGGTTTGTGTTCCAATTGATCTAAGATAAGGCCAACGACGGGCCAACGGAGAAGATGGCCTCCGACGACTACTCTCTCAAGGTCTTGGGAATGCCGATGGACAACCAGAAAAAAGATCAATCGCATAAGGGCAACTATCGTCTCGATGTGAGCGATTTCGGTCCGATCGTCCAGGCAAGCGTGGACCTGCGCCCGCTCACGGTATTCATCGGCCCCAGCAATACGGGGAAGTCCTACCTGGCAATCTTGATCTATGCCCTACATCGTTGCTTCGGAGGACTGACGCTTTCATATGGAGGGCAATTTTCGGATCGCCTGGGGTGGTGGCTTGATCCAACCGAGTTGGGATCGGCAGCAACCGAAAAAGAGGTTCGAAGTTGCGTGAACGACTGGCTGTTGAAAGCGTTGGCAGCCGGAAGCGGACCTCTGCCGGCGTTGCCGAGCGAAGTGGCTTCTTACGTGCGCTCCTCCCTGGAGCAAATCCAGAGTCTCGGGCGCGATCTAGAAAGAGAAATCAATCGATGCTTTGGCGTCGATCAATCGACGGAACTGGTTCGACGCTACGGGTCCGCCAGCGCCTCCCAGATTCGCTTCGGTGTGCCCCAAACCGGCTCCGGGAGCGCTCGCTACCAGCTAGAGTTCGGCAAGGGCGACAGGCGATTTTCCGGGCAGGTGCACATCTCCGACGCCGAGCCGCTTAAGATCGAATTTCCCGGAAGCTTGGACGAGCGGAATGAGTGGCTGCGGCGGTTCACGACCGGCGGGGTTGTCGAGTCCCGGGACCTTGAGTCCCTGCTTGAATCGCTCACACAGACTCTTTTCCGAAACCTGCTTGAACCGCTATACCAGGACGCTCATTACCTGCCGGCTGACCGCACCGGCGTCATGCACAGCCATCAGGTGGTGGTGAGCATGCTCATCCAGAAGGCCACGACCGCAGGGCTGCGCCGTTCCCTGGATGTCCCGATGCTGTCGGGCGTATTGGCTGATTTCCTGAGTCAGTTGGTCAAAATGAGTTCAGCACGAGTCCGATCCGATCGAAGGAGTGCCGGAAAACTCGCCAGGCATTTGGAGAATAATATCCTCACGGGTGACGTCAGGGTGGACCGCTCCGAAACCGGCTACCCCAGCTTCACCTATCGACCAAAAGACTGGAAAAAGGATCTGCCACTGATGCAGGCCTCGTCCATGGTCTCCGAACTGGCCCCGGTCGTGCTGTATCTGCGGCATGTCGTGCGTTCCAGGGACCTGCTCATCATCGAGGAGCCGGAATCTCACCTCCACCCCGCCATGCAGGCTGTTTTCGCCCGTGAGCTGGCGCGGGCCGTACGTAACAAGGTGCGCATCCTCATCACCACTCACAGCGAATGGTTCCTGGAGCAGATCGGAAACCTGGCGAATCTCTCGGAACTGCCAGAGAACAACCGGAAGGGTGTCATTGAGGAGGATTTTTCTCTCCGTCCCGATGAAGTCGGTGTGTGGCTGTTCAAGACAGCCAAAAGGCCCAAGGGCTCTAAGGTGAAGGAAGTCACGCTGGATAGCGAGACCGGACTCTATCCGTCCGGATTCGAGGAAGTCAGTGAAACGCTCTACAACGAGAGCGCCGAAATCTACAACCGGAAGCAGGAAGGTGGAAATCCATGAGTGCTCTGGTTGACTCGGTTGCCAAAAAAGTTGACCAGGATTGCCACACCAAACACTGCAAGAAAGGGAATTGCTCGCTTTCGCTGAAAGGCGCGCCGGCACAGCGACTGATCGTAGATCTGGATTGCGCAGAGTTGCCGATTCCCGCAAATCGGAAGCGTTGCGATTACCTGTTCGTCGGCGAGAAAGACCGTAGTGCCTGGGTCGTGCCGATTGAACTGAAGGGAGGCTGGTTCAAGGCAGTTGAAGCTGCGGAACAGCTTCAGGGAGGCAGTCGCGTAGCTGACGCATGGCTGCCTCCGGGAAGCTCATTCCGGTTTGTCCCGGTCCTGGCTCATGGGAAGCGGGTCCATAACAAGGATCTGAAAGAACTGCGTCGCAACAAGGTCACCCTGCGTGGCAATGAAAGACAAACCGTGTTGCTCCGTTGCCGTGAAAAGCTGATACGCGCACTTTCATGAAGAGCGGGACAGTTCGAATCGGACGACCTGGAACGTCCGTCGAAAGGTCAATCCATCCTGACAATATCTGAAACGGTCTGATTGCTTGCACATGGCGACAGTCCGACCGGCGCCGGGAGCCGTAGCAAGATGCCGGCAGCAGTCGTTCTATAGGACTCACCAAGAGAGGAGGCTTCATGCCCACATCCGTGCGTATTCCCGTTCAACTGAGAACGCTCACCGGAGGTCAGGAGGTGATCACCGGAACGGGCGGAACCGTGCAGGAAATCATCGAGGACATCGACCGCCAATACCCCGGCCTCAAGGACCGCATCTGCGAATCCGAGGGCAAGGTTCGCCGATTCGTCAACATCTTCCTCAACGAGGAGGACATTCGCTTTCTGGAGAATCTCGGGACCCCGGTCACCGAGAAGGACGAGCTGTCGATCATTCCGGCCATTGCCGGCGGATAGGTCGGTTACGGCGGACCCACCGCAGAATCGCGGCGCCGGCATCGGAAGCCCCAGCTGCCGGCAGCTTCAGGGTCGCGAAGGCGGGTCAGAGGTCCTTCTTGGCCTGCTCCCAATGCTCTTCCATCTCTTCGAGGGTGGCGTTTCCCAGGTCTTTGCCCTCCCGCCGCAGCGCGGCCTCAATGAACTGAAACCGCTCTACGAACTTCCGGTTGGACTTCCGCAATGCCGTCTCGGGATCGATGTCCAGAAACCGGGCGATATTGACCGCCGCAAAGAGCAGGTCCCCGACCTCCTGCTCGACTCGCTCCGGCCTTGCAGCCGGAGGCGAATCCAGAGCCTGCCGGAGTTCCCCGATTTCCTCTTCCAGCTTCTCGAACACCCCGTCGATGTGAGACCAGTCAAAACCGACCCGGGAGGCTTTGGCGGTGATCTTCAGTGCGGTCAGGAGCGCCGGAAGCCGGGGCAGACGGTCCAGGATGGAATCTTCCCCGCTTCCGCCGTCCGACCCGCCGGCGCGTTCCCGGCGCTTGATGTCCTCCCACTGATGCAACACCCCCTCGGCGCTGTCCGCCTTGGCGTCGCCGAACACGTGGGGATGGCGTCTCACCATCTTGCCGACAACACCATCCGCCACTTCGTCGATGTCGAAGGCCCCTTCCGTTTCCGCCATCTGGGACAGAAAGGCCACCTGGAACAACAGATCCCCCAACTCGCTGCAAAAGGCCGACCGGTCGCCGCTGTCCAGCGCCTCCAGGGTCTCGTAGGCTTCCTCCAGCAGGAGGGGCTTGAGGGTATCGAAGGTCTGTTCCCGATCCCAGGGACAACCGTCGGGGCCGCGTAGCCGATCCACCAGGGCTACCAACTCCAGGAATTTGCGTCCCTTGTTGGCCATTCAGGCTGATCCCCGCTGCCGAGCGCCTTCGGGTTCCAGGCGGTTGCCGCCCTTGCGCTTGGCCCGATACATGAGTCGGTCGGCGGCTTCAATGAAGTCCCTGCTCTCCATCCCGGGAGAGTACTCCGCGATTCCGGCGCTGAAACCGACTGCATCGGACAGGGCCAGGGAGAGGGCCCGGCGGATCCGGTCCACCAGGACCCTGGCCTCCGCCCGACTGGTGTGAGGCAGGAGCAGCACAAACTCGTCGCCTCCGTAGCGATAGGCCCGGTCGGTCTTGGACCGAATGGTCCGGGATACGACGGCTCCCACCGTTCGGAGCAGACGATCCCCCGCCAGGTGGCCGTGGGTATCGTTGTATTCCTTGAATCCATCCAGGTCGAACAGGCACAGGGAACAGGCGCTGCCGGACCGCCTGGCCCGTTCCATTTCCCTCGGCAATTGCTCGAACAGATCCCGCTGGTTGTAGAGGCCGGTCAGATCATCGGTGACCGTGAGCCGCTTGAGCTGGTGCTCCAGCGCAACCTGACGGCTGACAAGCTGGGCCCGGGACGCCCGGACCTGCTCGCACAGGTGAGCATTTTCCAGGGCCAGGGCCGCCTGATCCGCCACCAGCCTCAGGAATTCCCGGTCGGAACGGTCCAGGGAGTCGCCGGTCGAGTGCCCAAAAACCAGGACGCCCGTCAGGTGTCCCCCAGTCACCAGGGGCAGCAGAATATGAAAAGCAGCCGCAACCGGAAAGGGAGGAACCGGGTTGCCGGCTCCGGGGCCGAGGCTGCGGAGTCCGAAGACAGGAGCCCCGGGAAATTCGAGAATGGAGGCCAAAAACGGGTGATCCAGCGCAACTCGCCCCCGGAACTCGGGGCCGCCATCGGACTGGACCTGCGCTGCCGTCACCTCCCAGGCCTGATTGTCCCGATCCAGTCGGGCCAATGCCCAGCATTCGCCACCGATGACCCGACGAGTCCGATCCCTGATCACCCCCAGTATGTCGCCCGGCTTCAGTCCGGCAGTCAGACTGCCGGCAATGGCGGCCGCGGCCTGCATCTTTCCTTTCCGCGCCCGCCCTGTTTCGAGCCGTCGCCTCCCGGCCCGGCCGACTGAATCGGGATTGGTGCGCCGGCCCGGCGACCTCGGTTCCCGTGACCGTCGTTTGAGAGTCCCAGCCGCCATACGATCCACCTCCCTTCCGTGTCTCTGGCGCTACCGGTACCGCAGCTCCACGCTCCAACCGTCGATCAGCTCGAGGGGATGGATGCAAAACCCTCGCGGCTGGAGCGCCAATGCCTCCAGATCCTTGCGATGGCCCAGCCGCCGAATCGTGTGCCATTGGGTCTTGCGCACAATCCGGCCGCCGCTGTCCCAAAAGGCCAGGCCGCCGGCTCCTCCATCATATGCCTTGCGTGCCTGCCGGGCATACCGGCTGCCGGGCATGTTGCGTGGAGTGATGTCTTCGAAGAAGACCGTTCGGGTGCCGCGGGTGATCTCTTGGAAATAGTCGTAGTCCACCTCTTGGTTCCCATCCCCTCCGGTATAGACGCAGAGGATATCCACTAGGCCTTCTCGAGTCCAGGTCTCCAGATCCAGCGTAGCGTGGCGATTCCAGGCAGCATCGTAGCCCACGTTGGCCAGCACCTCTATCCGGGGTCCTTCGGGGCGCTGCCGGTTCAGCCTCCCGCGCAACTCCCGCATGAATGTGGTGACGTAGGTCGCCCAATGCCTCTCCAACCGCTCGTCCGCCGCCGGTGGGTCCCCCCGCCGCCGGCCGGCCGGTTCCGGGAGCTGTCGGGGATCGATCCCGTAAGCCTTCCTGAAGTCTTCAACCACCGGCGGCTCGAACAGCACGAAAGGAGGCCTGCGGGTATAGATCAATTGCACGCCCTTGACTCCATAGCCCGCAAGTTCCGCCAGCAGGTCCAGGTAGAAGCGTCTCACCTGGCTGTAGGCCAAGCTCAGCCGGACAATGCTGTGCCCCGCCCGATCCCGGCAGCGCCACTGCGGGTGCCTCTTCCAGAAATGCACGGGCTCGAACCACACCGGAGGCATGGAGGCCATGGTGCCCATGCGAAAACCCAGGTAGACCTCAATGTCCATGGAATGGGCATGATCGACGGCCACCTTGAGCGGGTCGATGCCACGGGATCGATAGTTGCGGAGACTCTCGGCGGCCCGCCTCCCTTCCTCCACCGGAAAGTCCTCCTCTCCGGCGCCCATCATCGCACCCACCCGGCTGGGATAGAGAGTTTGGCCGGCCCCGATGCCCCCGGTTCCCAGAAATAGCTTCCCCACGTCGGTGCCCCGCAGCGGCTCCAGGTTCTCCTGGATGTCCTGCACCGTCCGCGCACCCGTGTGAAAGGGGCCCTGACCGTCCATCTCCGCCGCCAGAAGCCTTGTTTCAGGGCGCCCAACGGCCATCCGGTACTCCTCGACTTCTTCCGCGGTCAACGGGACCAGCCGCACAAAGGCAAGCTGGGCCACACTGGGATGGCTGGTCCTCAGATGAGAGACCACCAACTGCTGCCCGCCGAGGTCGGCGGCCTTCCAGAAGACCTCCTCGATGTCGGTCGCCCCGATGGCCGGCCGCGGGCGCAGCCAACTCCCGTCGGCTTTGCGCTGGTAGCCCAGCCGACTGGGTGCCAGGCTCTCGAAGAGCCTCTCGTCGCTCAGCTTCAGCTTCAGTCGGAACTCGTCGATCCTGGACCCGCCGAAGAGCCCCACGTAGATGGCATGCCACCCCTGGGCGGGCAGGGAGAGCCTCAGGTCGGGAGGATGGGTCAGCTGCCCCCTGGCCACCATCACCCCCTGGATGCCCGTTTTGGTCCGGTAGGGAATAGTGTACCAGCACCCCTTCCTGGGCTTGGGGCTGATGGCCTCCCCCGGCTGCGCGCTGGAAAGGTCCGCCAGCAAGACCCCCGAGTGGCGGGGCGAGTGCCAGAAGCTGGGGACGGTCGCCCTGGAGTCGCCCTCGGCATGGGTTCCCACCGCCCGGAAGACGGCCGGCGCCAGGCCCACCGCGCCGAAAAACCCTCTTCGGGAAAGCGAAGTTTTCGGATCCGATGTCTGGCTCATCCTCCAGCCTCCTCCTCAGCGCCGGTAGGTGACTTCCAGCTCCAGCGCCGCCACGGTCAGCGCGGCCGGCGCCGCAGCCGCCAACTCCACCTTCACCTGGTTGTTCCCCCGGCGCATCGACCGGGGAAGGACAGGGCCGATCATCCAGTCCGGCCCGCGTCCGGTCAGGCGCAACCGTTCCCCATTGAGACGAACCGTTACGGTATCCCTTTTCCGTGGGCCCGCCAGCTTCAGCCGGAACTCGAGGGAGTGGAGACGGTCTCCGGAGGCGGCCAGGTCGTCCGCCACCGGAAGCAGGCGCCGCACGGCGCCGCCGGGCGCGACCTGAACCGGCAGTCGCCCTCCAACCGGAACCGAGCCCATCATGAAGCCCGCCTGCAGGCTCTTCACGTTTTCGACGACATAGAGCTTGTCGGTGAAGGCCAGTGCGTCGGGGTCCCCGATCTCCTTCCACACCCGGCGTGCCATCCGGGTGGCTCTGCTTCCGGGGTGTCTGGGGAACAGGTTGAAGGTCATGATGCCCCTGGCGCCCGCCAGCCAGGCATTGGCCGCGGCCGCCCTCCAGGCCTTGAGAGCCAATTCCTCATCGGCATCGGGCAGGGTCCGACCCCACTGGTCCGCGTCGGTCGAGTAGAAGCGTTGGCCACCGACGGCGTGCTCGAAGCCGGAAGAACTCAAACAGACATAGACCGGCACCCCCCACCGGCTTCCGCGATCGATCATGTCCTTGGCCGGCATGGTGAAGGGGTCGTACCCACCTCCCACCACGATCAGGTCCAGGTAGCCGCGCCGCGCCCACTGCTCGACGTCGAAACCGAAATGTCGATTCTGGTCAAGCGTGGGAAGGATCCGAACGCTCATCAGAATCGGCCTTCCCTTGCGCCGGCTGGCGGCCAGCACCTCCGCGCGGATCCGGCCGACCATCCCGGTCATCATCTCCAGGTGCGGCCGCGTTACCGGCTTGAAGAGGCGAGTCTCCGGAAAGAAGGCAGGATGGCGCAGAAAGTCCAGGTCGACGCCGTCCACGTCGTAGCCGGCCAATACCTCCCTGAAGGTCTCCACCACGAGGTCGCGAACCTCGGGATGGGCGTAGTCGACGAAAGTCCAGGTGTTGCGTGGATCGGAAGGGGGGAAACGCTCCTTGTCCCCTGGACTGCCCATCAGAAAGTGACGGTGATCCCGTTTCCATTGAGCAATCTCCGACTCGGCTTTGGCGTTGTCGTGAATGTCATTCATCCGATTCGACCAGAAGACCTCCATCCCCTGCTTGCGAGAGGCCTCGATCACCAGGCGGAGATCGTCGGTACCCTGCCGGGCCAGGTCCCGCAGGCGGCCGGCCAGGGGCTCCCTTCTGACCGCTCCCGAGTAGAGAGGGCTGATCGGCCGGCGGGAAAAATAAAAGACGCTGTCCACCATGGTTCCGGCCGCATGGTCGGTCCGCACCGACAGAAACTTCCTGGCGGTCGCCGGGCCGGCCAGATGCAACAGGTCGTCGCCGTCGTTGTTGAAGATGATCCGCCGCTGGCGCTCGACCGCCGCCCGCCGCGCGGACTCGAGGGAATCGGCCGGCTGCGGCCGGGTCTGGCAGCCGGAGGTCCCGCCCCACCACAAGAGGGCGGAAAGGCACAGGACGCCCCCTGAAGCGAGGCTCTTGGTTGGGAACAGTCTCATCACCGCGGATTACTTTCGAATGGATTCAGGCTCAAGCCTTGCACAAAGGAGGCATGAACACAATGAATGAAGCAGGCCTTTGATGGGGACGGCCCTGTTCGAAACGCCCGTGTTTCAGGCAAGCCGCGCCCCCGCCCCCCACGACGGGGCGGATTATTCGAGGGTGAAACAGGGGGTCGTTAATAAAGACGAACCACGAATGAACACGAATAGACACGAATACGAATGGATCTCCTTCGGTTTTTCTTCGTGGCCTATCGGCAACCAGGACCCTGTCCCGTTGATCCGGTTATCTACCAATTGAACATGGATAGACAGGATGAACAGGATAAAAAGAATAAGACACGGTTGCGCGGGAAGCGAACGGGCTCGATGATCGGATGCTCGCTCTCGGTGATCCATGACGATAGCGGCGGGTTCCGGAATCCTTGTTGAAGAAAGGGCATTGGTCGAACTCGAGGGGGAGAGAACTTTCGCCCCGGAGCATTCTGTCCAGGCCCATCAACCAAGAATCCTGTATATCCTGTTCATCCATGTTCATTATGCAGTTAAATCAACGGAAAGATCCCGGTTCCCCTCGGCGTCTCGCTTCGTGGGTCTTCGAGGTCCTTCGTGTGCCTTCGTGGATAACTCTTTTTACCCCGTCGCATGCAGCGCGATACCGGTATGTATCAGCCAAGAAGCTCTTCACTCTCCACTCTTAACTCTCCACTTGCCTATACCGGAGGCTTCATACCTTCCCTGCATCGCGACATTCCTGCTAAGATCAACCAGACGGCAAGCGTAGCCGTCGACATTCACGTCGACCGAGCAGGCTTCGCCCAGCCGAGGACGCTTGGCCACTGAGCAGGACGCGAACTCCCTCTTCCGGAACAGTGCTCTGAGGCCCTCTCCCCAAGTCCATCCCCCGGACAGCCACTCCCTGCTCATCGCAACACAACGCCATGAATGCCAAGGCATGGTTGGCCGGCGCCCTGGCGGTGCTGGTCCTGGTCCTTTGGGTCCGCCGCGGCCCGAACAGTCCCCCCGGAGATCCGGTCCCGGCACCGGCCGGCGGTGGGGTCTTGCGCATCATGGCCCAGGCGGTGGATTCGTTGGATCCCATACACTCCCGCAACTACTGGGAATCGGCCATTGTCCTGCAGCTATTCGACGGTCTGGTGCGATTGGATGAGCATCTGGCGGTGGCTCCCGCCATTGCCAGGGACTGGCGGGTCTCCTTCGACGGCACCACCTACACCTTCCACCTGCGCCGGGACGTCCGCTTCCACCATGGACGGCCGGTCACGGCCCGGGACTTCGTCTACTCCCTCACCCGGCTGGTCGATCCCCGGTGGAAGGCGGTGGACTCGGAATATTACACCCGGATAAGGGGAGCTGCCGCCTTCCGTTCGGGGAAGTCCGACAGCGTCAGTGGACTCAGGGCCGTGGGTTCCCACACCCTGCAGATCGCCCTGGAGCAGCCCTATGCTCCCTTTCTGCAGGTGCTGGCGCTCCCTTCAGCTTCGGTGGTTCCGAGGGAAGCGGTGGAATCGGGCGAGCGGCGGTTCAGCCAATCACCGCTGGGCACGGGAGCCTTCCGCCTGAAGAGGCTGGGACCCGCCCACGAAATTCACTTGGAGAGCCATTCACGCCACTTCCTGGGGAGGCCTTACCTGGACGGACTGCGGATTCGAACCGTTGCCGCTCTCAGCGACCGCGGGAGCTTTCGGGAATTCGCCCGAGGCCGCCTGGACCTGTCATTTATTCCCGCCGATCAGATCCCCCGGGCTTCGACCAGGACGGATTGGGCGATCCGGACCTTTCCCGTCCTGCGTCTGCTCTATCTGGGCATGAACGTGAAGGCCGCCGGAACCCGCCGACAGTTGCTGCGAAAGGCCGTCTGCCTGGCCATCGACCCGGGGGACGTCTATGGCGGTTTGACCGACTTCGAGCCCACCGACCGCCTGATTCCCTTCTCGCTGCTGGGGTCCCGGCGGCAACCGGTCCGGACCCCGAACCTGGAAGCGGCCACACAGGCTCTGAGAGAATTTCAGCACCGGCAGGGGCCGCTACCCAAGCTGAGCCTCTGGACTTCCGTCCGGCTGCCGGAGGGCCGCCGGAGGCTGGAACGTCTTCTGGAGGGCCCCCGCTCCATCGGACTGAAGATCGATGTCCGGAGCGTGGACTCCATGCGGGAACTCCTCGACCGAATCTATGCGGGACAAGCCCCCATGTTTCTGCTCGGAGAGGTGATCGATTTTCCCGACCCGGATGCCCTGCTTAGCCGGCTGTTTCATTCCCGCAGCAACGGGAACCCCTTCGGGTACGGCAATCCCGAGGTGGACCGGCTGTTGCGCCGTGCCAGGGGAACGCTGGACCAGACACGACGGTCCCGACTCTACCGGCAAATCGAAGAACAGATCCTGAGTGACCACGTGGTCGCCCCGCTGGCCCTGGTCCGGTACTCGCTGGTACACCGGCGGCAAGTCCGGGGACTGCAGATCAACTCACTGGGATTCCAGCACTTCCACTTCCGCAAGGTGTGGCTGGCGCCCGGATGAGCCTCCGCGTAGGTCAGAGGGCCTCCAATTCCTGTTCCACTCTTTCCATCAGGGGTTTCAGGGTGGCTGGTCCGAAGTCGAAGGCGGCTCCCGCTCGGCGGAAGAGTTCCGGTAGCGGGCGGCTTCCGCCCAATTGCAGAGCCTCCCAGTAGTCGTTGACGGCTCCCTTGAAGTCCTTCTTGGAGTTCAACCAGACCTGCAGGGCCCCCAGTTGAGCGATGGCGTATTCGATGTAGTAGAAGGGCAGCTCGAAAATATGGAGTTGGCGGTGCCAGCCGCAGCGCAGGGCTTCCTCGAATCCCGACCAGTCTTCGATTCCACCGAAGCGCTCGTTCAACCTCACCCATTGATCTCGGCGTTGAACCGGGCTGTGTCCGGGGTGGGTGTAAATCCAGTGCTGGAACGCATCCACCTGGGCAATCCAGGCAAGGATGTCCACAATCCCCTCCAGATGTTGCCTCCGAGAACGCTTGAAGTCTTCCTCCCGGCCATAGAACACCTCCAGATGCTCTCCACCCAGCAACTCCATGCTCATGGAAGCCACTTCACAGAACTCAATCGGTCCGTGGCGGTAGTGGTCGAGCGGCTCCTCCCGGGTCGCGAACACGTGAAAGGCATGCCCTGCCTCGTGCAGCAGCGTCCGGACGTCGCCGTCGACCCCCACCGCGTTCATGAAGACGAAGGGCAGGCGGGCTTCTTCCAAGGTGGCCTGGTAGCCTCCGGGGGCTTTGCCCTTGCGGCTGTCCAGGTTGAGCAGTCCGTGGCCGCGCATGGCATCCAGGAATTCGGCGAAACGGGCGTCCACCCGGCCCGTGATTTCCACGCAACCATCCACCAACTCCCCGGTTTGGGCAAAGGGCCGTAGCGGCGGCCGGCCTCGGGGATCGACGCTCAAGTCCCAGGGACGCAGGGACTCCAAACCCATCTCCTCGGCTCTCAACCGCTGCAGCTTGCGCGCCAGGGGCACGACCACCGATTCGACTCCCTGGTGAAACCGATAGCAGTCCTCGGGGCCGTAGTCGAATCGCTCCAGGCGGCGGAACATGTAGTCCCGATAGGAATCGAAACCCGCGTTGGCGGCAATCGCCGCACGTATTCCCAGCAGCTCTTCAAACAGCTCCTCCAGGCGGTCCCGCTCTTTCAGACGGCGTTCGACAACCGCCTTCCAGGCCGCTTCCCGCCGGCTTCGCTCCGGATACTCCAGGTAGCGCTTCATCTGCTGCAGGGTCCGGTCTCTGCCCTCGAAGGACACCGTCAGGGACCCTATCAGCTTCTGGTAGCGCTGGGTTCCCTTGGACTCCCGGGTCTCCAGGGCGATATTGGCCTGGCGGAACAGGTCCACGTCATTTTGCAGGCTGCGGTCCAGGACGGAATAACGCTGGGATGAAAGCTGTTTCCTCGCGGGCGACCTCAGGAAACAGCGCTTGAGGCGATTTTCGGCAGCCTTGAGATTCTCCGCAATCTCCTCCAGAAAGTGAAAATAGGCCTTTTCGATCTCCGGATTCTCGGTGTCGCAGGTCATCCGGATGTATCGCAGCGAGCCCTCTTCCCCCACGGCGTCGCTCAGCTCGCTCCAGTCCAGCAGCCACTGTTCCAGCCGTTCCACGGAGTCCAGTTCCCGCTCTTCCAGATTCCGGAAGAACGGCTCCAGGCGGCTCCAGTGTCCATAGTCGAGGGTTTCGGGAAGATAGCGGCGTTGAACGTGATGAGGCAGTCGGGTCAGCTGGTCCATGGTGAGCTCCGGTTCAAGGGGCAGATGTTCCGCCGCTACTGAAATCGCCTCAGGTTAACCCCAATAACCGGTCGAGTACAGGAGCATTGTCCGCCCACCAGGGATCAATGGGGACACTGCAACGGCAAGACCAGAAACATGAGTTCCGTGATTGCCGACTCGACGCCGACGAACTTGGCCTCCGAGCCTGTCGGCTGCCGCGCGCTTTCGCCCGACTTGCTTCAATCCAGGTAATAGCCGGCGCCGATCAGCACGGGAACCCCGAAAGACGTGACCCGCTTGACGAAGGTCACCTTGCGCTGCCACTGGTTGGCGGCCGGATTCCGGTTCGAGTAGTAGAGGAAGGATTCACCGAAGGCATCGGCAACGCCCAGCACGTTTCGCCCCCCGAAAGCTCCGATGAAATCAGAGGACAACTCGGATCCGAGCAAGGGGTTTGCGGGCGAGCCGGTAAAGAGGGAATAGCCGTAGGTATCCAGGCCGAACAGGTAGATCGAGCCACTGCGCCAACGGGAATCGTTGGCCAGGCTGACAGTGGCGAAATACCCCATTGATTCCAGCTCCATGGCGGCGCAACGGACAAACTCCTGCAGCCTTTCGGGGGAAGGATCCTCCTGCAGTCTCATGGCGCTGACTTCCTCGCTCCAGCAGGTGCCCGGAATGTCACGGCGATAGATTCCTGCGCCGACCGCCGCCGGAGTTCCGTTCCAGTCGAGTGCCTTGACATAGGAAGCCTTGGGCTCATCCCTGCCGGTGGCCGGATTGGTGAAGGAGTAGTAGAGCCAGCCCTCGTCGGAGTGGCCCATGACGCGAGTCAGTTCCTTGTAGTAGTCGTTGCCGAAGGCGTCGATCAGCAGCCCCCAGGGCTGCCCTTCCCTGGAGGGGTCGGGCGGGAAGACGAACGCTCGAGCCATGTCGGTCATGGGAGTCACTTCGTCGACGAAGATATAGGTGGCGCCGCTCTTCCATCGCTCGTCCTGGTTGAAGGCCCTGCGGGCTTCCTCGGCGCCCATTTCCTGGACGAGCTCGTAGGCGCATTGGACAAAGGCCTGGACGTCACCCAGGGTGCGCACGGCGCTGGCCGTGACGGAGCGGTCCGCACAGGTAGCGGAGTCAGCCGAGACCAGGGCCGGCGAGACCAGGATCGTGGCCAACCAAACCAGAAGGGAAAGGCAAAGGGATCGAATCATGGTCAACTCTCCTAAAGTGTCGGCAGTGCAGGGATTATTGAAACACCTCGTTGGGTATTATAGGGAAGAGCCGCCCTGTCGGCTCGCATTTCTTGCCACCAACGGCTTGACCTGGTCTCAGCATTCTGCTGCCCACAAGCGTGTCCCTGAACGCCTTGGTCGCCTCTCATCCGGGAATCGCGGCATCCGATCCGCATTTCGTGGTATCGTCACCGGATCGGGTTGCCGGCCCACAGGCTTCGGGAAAGTCGAGGGACAGGATGCGCTTGGCCATGGGTTCCGACCACGCCGGATTCGGCCTCAAGGAACAGATCAAACGGTTCGTCCAGGATCAGGGTCATGAGGTCCGGGACTGCGGCACCCACGATGCCGCCCCGGTGGACTACCCCGACTACGCCGAGAGAGTCGGGCTGGCATTGAAGAAGGCGGAGGCGGACCGGGGGATCGTCATCTGCGGCAGCGGCGTGGGCGCCTCGGTGGCCGCCAACAAGCTCCCCGGCATTCGAGCCGGCGTCTGCCACGACACCTATTCCGCCCACCAGGGCGTGGAACATGACGACATGAACGTCCTGGTTCTGGGGGCTCGCATCATCGGAATCGAGTTGGCTCGCGAAGTGGTCCTGGCCTATCTGGGGGCCAGGTTTACGGGGGAGGAACGCCACCGCCGGCGCCTGGGAAAAGTCGAGGCGCTGGAAACCCGCTACCGCTAAATTAATCCTGCTTCCGAAACGCTTCTCAAACCACTGATCACTGGCCACTGATCACTGACCACTCATTGGCAATCCCGGTGTCCCCCAGGGCGGCGCCAGTCCAACAATGCGTGCCTCTCCGTTAAATCCTCAAACCCATACCCTGGACCCGCAGTTGGCTGGTGCAGTCTCGGCCAGGCTCGAGGATTGGTCCAGGCAGGACAAAGCGGCTCGCCTGTGGTCCGGAGATGCCGCACTCTGGACCGGGTCCGACGAGGCACGCTGGCTGGGCTGGCTGCGGCTGACGGAGGAACCCGGCCGCAATTCTCACTTGGAGCGGCTCGTCCGGGAGGTCCGCCAGGAAAAATTCACCCACCTGCTGCTGCTGGGAATGGGAGGTTCCAGCCTCTTCCCCGAAGTCCTGGCCGCGACCTTCGGCAAGCAGCCCGGATACCCGGAACTTCACGTTCTGGACTCCACCGACCCTGGCCAGATCCTGCGTTTCGAATCCCGGATCGACCTGTCCCGAACCCTCTTTATCATCTCCAGCAAGTCCGGCAGCACCCTGGAACCCAACATTCTGAAACAGTACTTCTTTCAGCGGGCGCAACAGTCCCTGGGTGAATCCGAAGCCGGAAGCCGGTTCGTCGCCATCACCGACCCCGGTTCCAGGCTGCAGGAAACTGCCGAAAGGGAGGGCTTCCGGTCCATCTTTTTCGGGGAGCCGGCCGTCGGGGGCCGCTACTCGGCGCTGTCGAACTTCGGCAGAGTGCCGGCGGCCTTGATGGGGCTGGATGTGGCCGAGTTCATCCATCGGACCCGCTCCATGGTTGAGGCCTGCAACCCCCGGGTCTCCGCGGACAAGAATCCCGGAGTGGTGCTGGGAGCCATTCTGGGCACGCTGGCCAAGGCAGGCAGGGACAAGCTCACGCTGATTTCCTCCCCGGAAATTTCGGGCATGGGCGCCTGGCTGGAGCAGTTGTTGGCCGAGTCCACCGGGAAAGATGGCAAGGGTATCGTTCCCGTTGAAGGCGAGCCGGTGGGTCGGCCCGGGATCTACGGAGAAGACCGGCTCTTCCTCCACCTTCGGTGGGACGCCAGACGCGACCGGGAACAGGAGCATGCCGTCAGGCACCTGAAACAGAGTGGTCATCCCCTCATTCAAATCTCCATGGCCGACCGCTACGACCTCGGCCAGGAGGTCTTTCGATGGGAGATGGCAACGGCAGTGGCCGGATCGCTCCTGGAGATCAACCCCTTCGATCAACCCGACGTCGAGGCCAGCAAGATAGCCACCCGGGACTTGACCCAGCGCTACGAACAGTTTGGTTCCGTTCCGAAGGAGACCGCCTTTTTCAGCCAGGGCGGGATCTCTCTGCTTGCCGACCAGGAAAACCGCAACCTGCTGTCAAGGGCAGCCGGGCCCGACCCCACCGCGGCATCCATTCTCAAGGCTCACCTGGAGCGGCTCTCGCCCGGAGACTACTTCGCGATCTTGGCCTATCTCGAGATGAGCCCCCTTCACCAGAGGCTGCTTCAGAGGTTGAGGCGCCAGGTCCGCGACCGGTTTGGGGTGGCCACCTGTCTGGGATTCGGTCCGCGCTTTCTGCACTCGACCGGCCAAGCCTACAAGGGCGGCCCCAACAGCGGGGTCTTTCTTCAAATCACTGGAGAGGACCCGCAGGATATGCCGGTGCCCGGCCGGAAGTACACCTTTGGAGCCGTAAAGGCCGCCCAGGCCAGGGGGGATTTTCAGGTGCTCAACCAACGAGGCCGCAGAGCCTTGAGGATCCACGTGAGCGCCCCGGTGGAGGAAGGCTTGAGACAGCTCAACCGGACCCTGGACATGGGGTTGGCCTCCGCCTGAAACAACAGTGAAGAGTGGCTGGTGAAGAGTGGAGAGTTATTGGATCGACACGTCGAGCATCGTACCTGGAATACCCTGTTTCATCCGGTATGATCCGTCCCATCGTCGGAGACGGGGGCCGGGCTGACAGGGCGCCTGTTTCTTACCGGGCGGGGCATGGCGGCGTCTCCAGAGTCCCATCATGGAGGTCGGTCCGCTGCAATGGGTTGATTTCCCCGGTCCTGCAGGGCAAGCTATTCATAGAGGTTCGTTTCCATGTCCGCCAAGCCGCTGCGATTGGCCGTCGTCCAGCGGGGAGCAGTGTTGCTGCTGCTCCTTGTGATTTTCGGCGGTGTCGATCGAGTCGGCGCGCAGACCTACGCCCGGGTGCCTGCCAGGGACTCGGAACTGTGCACGGTCTGCGGGGCAAAACTGACTCCCGAAGATGTGGCCTTGATCGTGCGTGGCCGGCGGACTCCCCTCCGCCGGGCACACGTGGAGACGTTTCTGAACAACCTGGAACGAAGCTTCTCCAGCAGGCAACCCAAGAGCGCCCTGTTTCAGGAGGATTTGTCGGCACCGCCCGGCACGGCCCAGGGGGGAATCAGCCGGGGATGGTTTCTCTTCGGTCTTCTGGTTCTGTCCTCCCTGATATTTGGAGGCCTGAGCGGCTACCGCGCCCTGTCGATGGGTCTGCCCCCGCTGGCGCCCTTCTTTGTCGGCTTTTTTCTGAACCTGCCGGGTTTTCTCTACGTCATCTCCCGTCCGGCCGGTCAGGGTCACCCGAAGGTGCCCAAGGGCCTGGTCAAGGTTCCGGAGACCGTGGCTCCGGCCCCCTGCCCCGCCTGCGGGGAGGTCAACCATCCAACCGCACGTCAGTGCCTGGCGTGTGGGCAGGAACTGCACCCCTCGCAACAGTCCGAGGTGACCCGAGCCTGAGCAGAGGCAAGAACGAGTCTTGAGGAGATTTACTCCGATGGCGCTGATCCCTTTCGCCAACAAAGTCAAGCAGGGACTGGTCTCGGTGCTGCATTCGGGAAGTGGACCCAATGAACGCCCCCTGCTGGGCAAGCACAACCAGAGCAACATCCCGGGCTTCTTCATCATCGGCGATCTGGCCGGCGCCCCCGTCATCAAATCCGCCATGGCCCAGGGCTACGAGGTGGTGGAGCACATCGCCTCCCTGCCGGGTGCGGTCGGAGGCGACGACCCCGAGCTGCTGGACCTGCTGATCGTGGGTGCGGGCGCCGCCGGGCTGAACGCGGCCCTGGAAGCGGACGAGCGAGGCTTGCGTTACCTCCTGCTGGAAAAGGAACAGATCGCCAACACCATCGAGAACTTCCCCGAGGGCAAATGGGTCTATGCAGAACCCGACAGCCACCCCCCCAAGGGCAAGCTCTGGCTCGACGGGGCCACCAAGGAAGATCTGGTGCGCCGCTGGAACCAGATCATCACCGACCACCAGTTGAGACTCCACACCCGTGAACCGGTGACCGGCTGCCGGAAGAAGTCCGGCATCTTCGAGGTGTCGACCCCCAAGGCAATCTATCGGGCCAAGCGGGTGGTGCTGGCCACCGGTCAGCGGGGAAATCCGCGCAAGCTCAAGGTGCCCGGAGAGGATCGCGAGCCCGTCTACCACCGGCTCTATTCACCCAGAAAATACAAGAACGAAACCCTTCTGGTGGTGGGAGGCGGCAACAGCGCCGTCGAGGCGGCGCTCACGCTGAGCCGGGATAACCGGGTTTTTCTTTCCTATCGGGGCGATACCTTCAGCCGCATCTTCAAGGACAACGAACGTCAGCTCGCACAGGCCGTTCAGGAAAATCGGGTGGAGCTCCTGCTCAACTCCAACGTGACCGAATTCGGGGAGAAGGAGGCCAGTCTCACTATCGAGGAGAACCGTTCACGGCGAGAACGCAAGATCCCCTACGACCACGCCTTCGTCCTGATCGGGGCGGACGTGCCGCGAAAGTTCCTTAAATCGCTGGGACTGAGGATGGAAAACGAGTGGGAGGGAAGCCTGCTGCGGGCGGTGGGCTTGACGCTGCTGGGCATGGTCGGGGCCTGGATTTTCGGCGCCCACCAGGGCGGTCAGGCTCGCCTGGCGGGTTTGGACCTGTCGCTGATCCCCGCCTGGGGAGGAATCCTGGCCTGGGTCCTGAGCCTGGGCCTCTTGATCAAGCATGGAATTCAGAGAGACCGCTTCGCCTGGCTGGGGCTCTCCTTTTTTGTCTGGTACACGGTTTACGGCGCCAAGCTGGGAACAGGCGAGGAGTTCTGGCCCTACAAGGACTGGGGATATCGCTTCCTCTCGCTGGCCGATCGACCCTGGGCCTTCTGGTACACTGTCCTCTACACCCTGCTGATGACCGCCTTCGGACTGGAAGCCGTGAAGCGCTGGGGACTCGACCGCAAGGACAAGTTTCAGATCTGGCGTTATGTTTCTCTCCTGAGCTTCCAGTGGATCTTCTTCTTTCTCGTCCCCGAGTTTCTGTTTCAATCGGCGGTGAAACACCAGTGGATCGGCGCACAATTGGCTTCCGATCCGACCTTTGCCGACCAGGCCTGGCGCAGCTACGGGATCGTCTACGCCTGGCCCCTGTTCTTCTACACCTTCTTCTACGATCCCCACCAGATCTGGGTGGCCTGGGGAGTCTTCCTGACCTTTGTGCTGATTCCGATCCTGGTGTTGTTCCAGGGCAAGCGCTACTGTTCCTGGATCTGCGGGTGCGGGGGGCTGGCCGAGACCTTCGGCGATCGCTGGCGCCACCTGGCGCCCAAGGGCAAGGCTTCCATTCGCTGGGAGTGGATGAATACGGCTGTCCTGATCGCGGCCGTGGCGGTGACCGTGCTGGTCCTGATCAAGGATGCCTACGGCGTGCTGGCGGCCGAGGCCGACCTGAGCATTCACCTCTACCGGCTCTACGCCGACGTCTGGCTGGTGGGCATCCTGCCCGTGACCCTCTACCCCTTCCTGGGCGGCAAGGTCTGGTGTCGTTACTGGTGCCCGCTGGCCAAGCTGATGCAGATCCAGTCCCAGTTCTTTACGCGGCTGCGCTGGAGCCGGTTCAGGATCAAGTCCAACGACAAGTGCATCGGCTGCAACGAATGCTCGCGCAACTGCCAGGTCGGCATCGACGTGATGTCGTTCGCCTTGAAGGAGGAGACCATCGATAACCGCGAGACCTCCTGCATCGGCTGCGGCATCTGCGTGACGGCCTGTCCCATGGACGTGCTGTCGTTCGGCCCCCTGGTCCAGATCAGCCTGCCGGAGAGCTCCGGCCGCCCCTCCCACTCCCCACCCGACAGCGGATCCCGGTCGAACACCATGGCCGGCGCCCCCGGGGTTCATTAAACCTTCCGTCCCGATACCCGGCAATCCTCAAGCCGTCCCTGTTCGTCCAGCACCACCACCCCCGCGTAGCGGTTGCAGTGTCAGCCATGCAGTTGCCTCAACCGGTTCAGGTTCTTTTCGTAGTGGGTCTCTCCGCCGGGCGTCTCCAGGATCATGGGCGTTTGAGCGAAGCGCCGATCCTGGACCAGGAGCCTGAACCCCTCGGCACCGATGCAGCCCTCTCCGATATGTTCATGCCGGTCGACGCGGCTGCCCAGCTCACGCTTGGAATCATTCAGATGGAAAGCCTTCACCCGGCTCAGGCCGAGGATCCGGTCGAGTTGTCCGAGTGTCCGATGGTAGGCGGCTCCGTCCCGAATATCGTAGCCGGCCGCAAAAATGTGGCAGGTGTCCACGCACACGCCCACCCTTTCGGGTTCCCGCACCAGAGAGAGGATTTCCGCCAGGTGCTCGAAGCGGTAACCCAGGTGGCTTCCCTGCCCGGCCGTGGTTTCCAGCAGGATCCTGGTGCGAGCGTCCCGATTCTGCTCCAGCGTCCGGTTCAGGCTGCCGGCAACCGCCTGCAGGCCCGCCGACTCCCCGGACCCGAGGTGGGCTCCGGGATGAACGACAAGGTAATCCAGCCCCAGCCGCCGGCACCGCTCCAGCTCCTGGGAGAACGCATCCCGGGAACGGGCCAGGACAGCGGGGTCCGGACTCCCCAGGTTCAGCAGGTAGGAGGCGTGGGCCGCCGTCGACCGGATACCACTGCGACTCAGTTCCCGCCGAAACCCTTCCACCTCACTGTCGGTGAGGGGTTTGGCCTTCCATTGCCGTTGATTCCGGGTAAAGATCTGGATCGACTGACAATCCAGTTCGAGACCATTTCCCGGTGAGTTGTGGACTCCCCCGGCGGTAGAGACATGGGCGCCCAGAATCATGACTCGGCGGCCTCCCGTGATTGCCGTCCCTTCCCGCCGGGTTGGGCGGGCGCCCGGAGCTGAGCAGTTGCTTCCGGCTCCGCCCTGAGTAGAACCTTCCGCAGGCTCCCCCCGTCCGACGACCGCAGAAAGTGTTCGGCAAACCCGGATCCGAGCGGATCCGCCAGCTCCGGGATGGATCCCAGGTGGAGGGCGCCGGTGATGGAGGCGATTCGGTCCGCATTGGTGCGCTCGGCCAGATCGGGGGATGGGGGAAATCGGTTCAGAACAAACCCCAGGCATTCCACTCCACGGCTGCGCAGGCACTCGAATGTCATGACCGTATGGTTGATGGTCCCCAGCCCCGCCCGAGAGACGATCAGCGCAGGAATCCGCAGTCGCTGCGCCAGATCGGCTACCGAAAGCTTGCCGAACACCGGTGTCAAAGCCCCGCCGGCTCCTTCCACCACCGTCAGGTCGTGGCGGCTGCAGAGTCGTTCATAGCAGTCGCTGATCCGTACCATGTCGACAGACACGCCTTCCAGCTCGGCCGCAAGGGCCGGCGCTACCGGGGCGGTGAAGCAATAGGGGTTGACCCACTCCACCGGATCGGAGCAGCAGGCGGCCCTCATGAGCGCGACCACGTCCGCAGACTCACGCACTCCCGCGGCAGACTCCACCGCCCCGCTGGCCACGGGCTTCATGACACCCACATCCAGGCCCTGCCCTCTCAGAAAGCGGGCCAGGCCGGCCGCCACCACGGTCTTCCCCACCTCGGTATCGGTCCCGGTAACCATCACTCCGCGATATCGCGCCCTTGCCAACGTCAACTCCCACCGAATCTCGTGGGTCGATAAATCGTAGCCGAATGAGTCGAACAGCCTGACTTTTCAGATTGTGGATTGAAGATTTTCGATTTGAGACAGAACCAACGCTCCCGCACCTACAAATCAACAATGCCTTCCGATTTCAGTCAGGCAACCCACCAGCTCGTCGATCTGAGCCGCCGAGTGGCTGGCCGTCACCGTAATCCGCAAGCGACTGGTGCCCTGCGGCACGGAAGGGGGTCGGATGGCAGCCACCAGGAATCCCCGATCCAGGAGCCGTTGACTCACCTCCAGGGCACGTTCCTCCGAGCCCAACAGCACCGGAAAGATGGAGGTCCGCCCCTGGACGCAGCCAAGACCATGCTGCGCCAGCCGAGAGCGCATCAGCCGCATGTTGCTCCGCAGCCTTTCCCGCACCTCCGACGGAGGGCGAATCAGCTCCAGGCCGGCCAGGGCGGCTCCGACCACGGCCGGCGGCAGGGCGGTCGCAAAGATGAAGGGCCGGCACCTGTTGATCAGGTAGTCCCGCGTGGAGGCCGAGCAGGCCACGAACCCCCCGAAGGATCCCAGGGCCTTGCTCAAGGTGCCCATCAGCAGCTCGATTTCCTCCGGACGGGCCGCTCCACTTTCCTGGAAATGCTCCACCAGGCCGCCTCCCCGGGATCCCAATACCCCGGTGGCATGGGCTTCGTCCAACATCAGCCGGCAGTCGTAACGCCGGCACAGGCTGACCAGACCCGGCAGATCGGCCAGATCGCCTTCCATGCTGAAGACCGAATCGGAGACCACCAGCCGGCGCCCGCGACCGCTGCAGTCCTTCAGCAACTCCTCCAGGTGACCCAGGTCGTTGTGCCTGAAGACAACGGTGGCGGCCCGGCTGAGGCGGCAACCGTCCACAATGGAACCGTGATTGAGCGCATCGCTGAAGATGTGGTCTCCCGGACCGACCAGGCTGGAGAGCAGGCCCAGGTTGGCGCTGAAGCCGGAAGCAAAGGTCAGGGCCGCCTCCTTGCCCTTCAAGGCGGCCAGTGCCGCTTCCAGTCTTTCATGCAGATCCGAATTGCCGCAGATCAGCCTGGAGCTGCTTGCCGAGGCGCCCGCCCTCGCAATGGCCCGGCTGGAACCCTCCTTGACCGCGGGATGCTGCGACAGCCCCAAATAGTCATTGCTGGAGAAGTTGACCAGGCGCCGTCCCTGGAACTCAACCAACGGACTCTCTCGAGCGAGGATTCTCCTGAGCGAGCGCCGCCGGTTCAGCGACTCCAGCCGGTCCAGCTCCACCTCCACGAACCGGTTCCAGTGATGGCTCATTGAAATGCGGCTTCCGGGCCGGCGATCACGGTGGCCGCCCGGTCCAGCAGCAAGCGGGTTCGGGAGGCGTCGATCACCTGATCCACGGTCACCCCGTGGACCCGACCCAGCCAGTCCTGCAGGGCCGTTTCACCCGGATCGAACCACTCGGCCTGGGTCAAGGCTGCCGTCAGGCCACTGTTGGAGGAGAGGCTGACCATCATCCGATTGAGCAGAAAATTCTTGGCGGCTGCCACTTCCTCCGGCGTCACCTCACGGTCCTGCAGCTCGACTATCTCCTGTTGAATGAAGGAAACCACGCGCTTCAATTCACCCGGTATCACGCCCAGCCGAACCATGAAGACTCCACTCTCCAGGCTGGCTCCGGCGGAGCCGAAGGGATGGGAATCCGGCCCCTCGGGGCCCGTGGCACCACTCCCCAGCCAAGATTCCTGCCCCAGAACGTGCGAGAGAACCAGCATCGGGAAATAGTCGGGATGCCGGCGGGAGACCCCGGGCAGCCCGAAAACGAGATTACCGTAGGAATTTTCCCCCAGTCGAATGAGGTGCCGCCCGATTCCCAGACCCGGAGGCACGGCCTCGACCGGCGGCGGCAGAGTCGCCTCCGGCGCCTGCCAGTCGCCAAAATGCTGCTGAATGGAGGGCAGCACCTCTTCGATCGCCCGGTCACTGGCCACCGACAGCATCAACTGATTGGGCTGGTAGAAACGTTGTCGGAAGTCCTCGATGTCGGACGGCTGCATGACCTCCACCGTCTCCGGACTGCCCTTGAGATTGCGCCCGAACGGATGACCGCGGGGATGGACCCTCTGACGAAAGGCCTGCTCGGCCGCGTGGGCTCCACTGTCGGCTTCCAGGCGCAACTCGTTGAGAACCACCTCCTTCTCCCGGCGGAAATCGTTCTCCGAAAAACCGGGACTTCGCACCATTCGGGCGGAGGAGGCCAGTGCCGTGAAGAGATCCTCACCCCTTCCCTGAAGGTGAACCGCGGTCGCCAGGTAACTTGTTTCGACACCGACCGTGCCCCCCGACCATTCGACGGCATCTGCCGGGGACGGAGTCTCGTCGGAGCCGTCCAGCAGCAGTTGTCCGCTGAGATATGCCAGCCCCTCCCTCTCCTCGCTGTCTCTGGCCGCCCCGGCCTTGAGGGTCAAGCGCAGGCTGAAGGTTTCCCGGTCCGGGTGACTGGCAATCCAGACGACCATCCCGTTGCCCAGCACCTGGCGCCTGGTGGTCCAGGAGTCCGGCAGGGGTTGTCGAAACCGGCTGGACGGCAACGAGGGTCTGGGGGCCGCGGACGGGGCGGGCCGACTCATGACTGCTGCTCCTCCGGCGAGACGGCCGGCCAGCTGAGCCACAGGAAACATGGCGCCGTGGCCCGGCGGACCGAGAACGGGACGGGACGGCTGGACAGTCCGCGCCGGCTCGAGGGTCCGGGCCACCCTCTCCCATCCTCGTTCCGCGGAAACGGGATCGGTGGCGCCGGCGGCGAGCTTTTCGACCCCGATGACGGGGGTATCGGACATGGGAAGGTACCAGCCTACCGTGCGGTGCTCCTTGGAAAAAAATCGCCGCGCCACCCGATGCAGGTCGGCGCCGGAAACCGCTTCGATCCTCTCCTCCACGCCCTGCAGGATCTGGAAGCTGGCGATGGATTCGAAGGTGCCCAGTTGATGTGCCAACCTTGCGGCGGAGTTCCGATCCAGACGGAAACGTGTCGTGATCTGTCTCCGGGCCCGGTCCAACTCACCCTCGGAAATATCTCCGTCCATGAGACGCTCCAATTCATGGTCCAGCATCTCCTCGGCCAGCTCGAAGTGGGATCCTGCGGGGAGCGTCACCGACAACCTGTAGAGGTAGGGATGACGGGTGGGATAGAGGCTGGAGTGAACATGGGTAGCGAGCTCTGAATCGACCAGGGCCCGGTATAGACGCGAGGTCCTGGAGGCGCCTTCCTGCAGGCGTTCCAGACCGACGCTCAACCCCTTGGCCCGGCAGAGAATGGCGTCCAGGACCCACAGCGCGTACAGATCGCTCTGGTGGATGCCCGGGGCCCGAAAAGCCATCTGCAGGTAAGGCACGCTGCCGGGTCCGGTCAGGCGCAACCGCCGTTCTCCCCGCTGCTCCGGCTCCGACAGCGGCACCCGGGGAGGCGCGGGCCCACGAGGAATGATGCCGAAGCGGCGACGGACCGCTCGCAGGGCCCGCTCCGCATCAAAATCGCCCACCAGGACCAGAACGGCGTTGGTCGGGGTGTAATAGCGGCGGTAGTGGTCCCAAAGCTGGCTGCCGGTCATCCGTTCCACGTCCGGGACCCATCCCCCGGCAGGCCAGCGGTAGGGATGCCGCTTCAGGGCCGTGGTCGCCACCTCCCAGTCCAAGGCCAAGCGGGAATCGTCCTCTCGCCGCAACAGCTCGGCGATCAGCAGACCCCGTTCCAGTTCGATCCGGCCAGGCCGGAAGCGTTCATGCCGCAGGTGCCCGGCCGCCAGTTTGAGCAGGTGGTCCAGATCACTCTTCACCACTGAAGCAAAGTAGGCGGTCTGGTCGAGAAAAGTGTAACCCTGCAGCAGTCCGGCGGCGTGGCTTGCAATCCACCCACTCTCGGTTGCTGCCGCCGGTGTGTCGGAGCCGAATGTGAGGTGTTCGACGAAATGGGAGATACCGGACGCTCCCAGGCCCGAATCATGTGACCCCACCCGCAGCCAGAGTCCAACCGAGACCACCGGAGAGGAATGATCTTCCCTTAGCAGCACCTTCAGGCCGTTGTCGAGATAGGTCTCAACCACCCCGGAGACCGGCGGCCCGGTCTGCTCGGAAGGGGCTCTTCCCGATGCCGGATCCTGGGCTTGGGCAGCCGCCGCCAACCCGAGAGTCCCCAGGAGCAGCAGTGCGCTCCAAAGGGGGGTCAGGGGACCGGACCTGGCACCCGTCTCGAATCCGTTCATGCAGGCCGCGGAGTTCGGAACCCGTCCGAGGGAAGGCGCAGGCGACCGGTCCCGGCCCGAAAAGCCGGCGGCCCACAGGAACGGGTCTCCCCGGTCAGGATTCGGTGCGTCGGGTCCGGGCGAGCCGCTGCCGGCTGCGAAGGGCACGCCTATAAGCCCCCACGGCACGTAGATGTTGCGACAAAGTCTCTGAAAAGACATGTCCCCCCTGGTTGTCGCTGACGAAGTAGAGATAGTCGGTCGTTGCCGGACGGATCGCGGCCTGGAGCGATTTCAGCCCCGGATTGGCTATGGGGCCTGGAGGCAGTCCGGCAATCGTGTAGGTGTTGTAGGGCGAACTGAAATCCAGGTCGGACTGGTAGATCCTGCCTCGATACCGACCGTTCAGCTTGGCGGCATAGATGACCGTGGGATCGCACTGAAGCGGGATTCCCCGGCCCAGTCGGTTGTGAAAAACGGAAGATACCAGGGCCCGCTCCGGCTCCATTCCCGTTTCGGTCTCGATCAGCGAAGCCAGGGTCACCACTTGTTGCAGCGTCAACCCGCTGCTGTCCATTCCAGGCTGAATGTGGGCCGCGGCCACCTGGCGAAATCGTTCCACCATGTGACGGATCAGATCCCGGGCCGTCGTGTGCCGGGTCCAGCGATAGGTGTCCGGAAACAGGAATCCTTCCAGATTGCGGGCCTTGGGGGCCAGGTCGGAGATGAGCTCGACCTCTTCAAGCACCTGCTCGAAATTCTCGGGCAGTGTCAGGCCACCCTCCCTGAACAATTCCGGCATCTCAAACAGGGACGTGCCTTCCGGGATAGTGAGCTCGCGATAGTGGATCAACCCCTGGTTCAAGCGTTCGGCCACCTGCGGAATGGTCAGCGGCTCCCGAAACAGGTATTCCCCGGCTTGAAGGGGCTTCGACCATTTCAAAGTCTTGACGTAGGCCAGGAACAGGGTGCGGTGGCTGACGATGCCTTCCCCTTCCAGTTGCCGGGCGATGTCCGGAGACGGCGTGCCGGGTGCGATCCACAATAGTTTCTCAGGCTCGGAGTAGTTCTTGAACGGATGGAACCAGGCTGTCACAAGGCCCCCGGCGCCCGCCCCCACCAGCAGCAGCCCCAGTCCCGCCAGGCCCATCAGAATCGCGTATCGTTTCCGGATTGCCATAGGTCCGGACCGGTTGAGTCAGAACTGCCGGTTCCGAGAATCCAGGTAGCTCTGAAGCATGATGGCGGCGGCCATCCGGTCGATGGCCCCGCGCCGCTTTTTCCGCCTCACGCCGGCTTCAATCAGGGTTTTCTCCGCCGAGAGCGAGGTGAAACGCTCGTCCCACAAGACCACCGGCAGTCCGGTCGCCTCTTTAAGCCGGTCGGCAAAGTCGCGGCTACGTTCCGCCTGCCTTCCCGAAGAGCCGTCCAGATTCAGCGGGTTCCCGACCACGAACCGCTCCACCTCGTGCTCCTCGGCCATCTCGGCCAAATAGGCCAGGTCGAGGTCCCAACCGGACCGCTCCAGGGTGGCGTGACCTTGAGCAATCAGACCGGTCTGGTCACTGAGCGCGATCCCTATCCGCACCTCCCCCACGTCCAGACCCATGCTCCGCATCCAGCGTTACCCTTTCCGTGCCGACCCGGCCCTGATTATATACCTTTCCCCGGCCGACTCCGCCGCCGCGAACCAACCGTCTAGCCGTCTCACGCCCTGGTCGGCAGGCGACAGGAGGATCTTCAGCGTCCTTCCTTGCGGCATTTGACCATGTAGCCGGTCCCCAAATCACCACTCAGAAAGGGACGTTGCATCAGCAGGAAGGGTCGCCACCACCGCTCCTTGAGCAGCCATTTGGCCAGCCGGGCAAAGCGCCGGCCGCCGCTCCCGGAGGTTCGCCCAAAATCCTTCATGGAACCGCTGGCGCTTGCCGAAAGAGAACCCTCGGACCCGGTGGCGCCGCCGGCCTCACCAGGTTCCGGGAACAGGAACGAGGAGATTGGATAGGTCCAGTTCAAGACCGGGAATCCATAACAGCAAAATGCCTCCACCTCCAACCCGGATTGGCCCAGCTTGCGGATCAACTCCGCCTTCTCGTATCGCCGGGCGTGGCCGGCTCGATCGTCGTTGGAGGTCCAGCGCCGCCGGTGTGCCGGCACGGAGAACAACAGGATTCCGTTCGGACTCAACAGATCCCTCCAGTGGTTGAGGCACTGCCGGTCATCCAGGTAGTGTTCCAGGACCTCGAAGGCCAGCACCAGGTCGAAGGGGCCTTTCTCCTGAAAAAAATCCTGGGTGCGAAATTCCACCACGCCGGCCGGGTGCCCGGAGCGCTGCCGGTGCTCGCGAATAAGCTCCGGATTCAGATCCAGACAGAGCCCCCGGCATCCCCGGCCCACCAGGTCTTCAAAAATATTCCCGCTGCCGACCCCGATTTCCAGAAAGCGCCCCGATACCAGCGGCTGCAGGAGTCGGCGCATCAGCCAGCGGCGGTAGAGATAGGCCAGGGTGGGATTGAACTCTGTGCTCAAGACTGGTCTCCGGCCCCGCCCTCGAGGCTGTTCTCGTCCTTCCTCAAGGTCAGGATATAGACGGGAAGCCAGGGCATCAGCAAGACGAAGAACCAGCGCGGAAACCACCGCAACCACCGCGCCGGCCCCTTCAGGCCGGGATCGCCCCGGAAGAAGAATTCCGCGTCGGCCAGGACCGCGACGGTCTGGTTCCGGACCCGAAACCTGCGGGCCAGCCGGTTCAACTGCCGGTAGCTGAGTGGATAGTCCAGATAGGCCCGACCCCGACCGGTCCACCGGACATAGCGGTCGGCCAGCCACCTCGGCAACCAGGACAGCAGGGGCAACCGATAGTGCTGCTCCATCAAGCCGTAACGATTGGGAGTGGCCAGATAGCACAGACCCCCCGGACGAAGGACCCGCCAAGCCTCGTCCAGCAGTAGCTGGGGCAAGCGAACGTGCTCCACCACGTGGTTGAGCAGCAGCACGTCGAAGGTGCGCGAGCGCAAGGGCAGGCGACACCCGTCCGCCCGGACGAAGTGAAACCCCTCCCGGCGTCCCTCCTCGTCCGCGTAGTCGACGCCAACCACCAGGCCGAAGTGCTCGGCCAGCGTCCGGGTGATTTGACCCTGACTGCAGCCAACGTCCAACAGAGAGAGCTTCCGGTCGACAGCGATCTGTCGCTGCAACACCCGGAGAATTTTTTGGGCCTTGGCTTCCCGAGAGGCCAGGTAGTCTTCCACCCAGGGGGGGAAACGTCCCAGGAAGGTGGGGGAAGGACTCATGCCTGCCCCCTGGCAGTGGCGGCCTTTCTCCCTACGGCCTCCACCGCTTCCGCCAGGCGCGCCCAGGAGCGCTCCCGCAGCCTGACTTCGATGTGGCCGGGCATGGTGGAGCCTCCCGCGCCGGAAAAGAATTGAATGACCGCCTCGGCGATGGCTTCGGGACTTCGCGGAGCAACCAGGTAGCCGGTGCGGCCCTGCTCCACGGCTTCGGGAATGCCGCCGACGTTGCCCACCACCACCGGCTTCCTGAATCCGTGAGCCAACTGCACGATCCCGCTCTGGGTGGCGCTGGTGTAGGGAACCACGACCAGATCGGCTGCGGCAAAGTAAGTGGGCACCATTTCGTCGGGCACGTAGCGGGCATGCAACGTCACCCTTTCTTCCAGGTGCAGCTTCTCGATCAACTCCCGATAGGGCCGCAGACCCTCCCAACTCTCTCCGGCCACCAGCAGGTGGATCCGGAAGCGGTCGAGGATCAAGGGAAGGCTCTGCAGCAGGTAGCGGAGTCCCTTGTACTCCCGGATAAAGCCGAAAAACAGCAGGACTCTTTCGCAGTTCAACCCGAGTCGGGCTCGAGCAGTGGCCGGATCGATCTCGGCTGCATTGAAGTGATCATATATGGGGTGGGGAGACACCGTGACTCGATGGGACTGGTCCCCGCCGATCCAATTCAGCAGGTGGGCCCGGTCCCAATCGGAATGGGCAAGAAAGTAATCTCCCCGTCGCAAGACCCTGCGGGAGAGAAAGCTCTTCAGCCCGGAGGTCTCGTGCTCGATGACGTTGTGACAAATGAAGAGGGCCGGGGGACCGGAGTCCCTGGCCAGCGCCTTCAGGAAGACATGGAAAAAAGGGGCCCAATAGGCCGCCGTCCAGGGGAGAACGACCAACTCGGAGCGGTGAAGGGCAATCCTTCCGGGGAGGCGCCACCAGGCCCGGGGGCTGAGGGCATCAAAGGTTGCGTCGGGTCTTTCGAGGGTGGCCGGATTCAAGCTGGGGTCCCGGTCAGTGGCCCCGGGGTACAGCCAGGCGGGGTATTGGCGGGAGTAGGAGAGAAACTGGACGCGGCATCGCCGCCGCAGCGCCCGGACCAGCAGCGACGTGTAGTGCGAGATGCCGCCCCGAAAGGGATGGGTGGGACCGACCACCGTAAGATTCATTATTGGCGGATCTCGAGTGCCGAGACCTCCACTGAGCCCGCTTTGGAATGGTCCCCCTCGCCTCTTGCGCTCAGTTCCAGCTTGCGAACCCGGTAGAGTGTCTCCTCGCTCAGCCTTCGATTGGCTGCGATCAGGTCCGCGGCCAGTCCAACCACAATGACTTGAAAGCCCACGATCATCAGGATGGCCGCCAGAATCAGCGACTGCACGTGGCCTCCGGCAGATTCCAGAAAAAAGAAATAGAGGTAGCGCAGGCCCAGCAGAAACCCCAGAAAGCAGCCGGCGCCTCCCAGGAGAAGAAAGACCCGGAGCGGATTGTACATGGTGTAGATGCGCAGGATGGTCACCGCCGATTTCTTGAGGTAGTACCAGGTGGATCCGGCCAGGCGGGACTCCCGCAGCTTCGGATTGACCCGAATGGGCACGCTGGTCACCCGAAGGTGGCCGGTCCCGGCCTGAATCACCGTTTCCAGGGTGTAGGAGAACCGGGTATGGACAATGGTCCTCAAGGCGGCTTCCCGGTTGTAGGCGCGGAAGCCGCTGGTGGTATCGTCCACCGGACAGCGGGCCACCGTGCGAACCAGCCAGCTCCCCAGCCGCTGGAGCCATTTCTTGGCGGGCGAAAAATAGGAGATGGCTTCGATGTCCCGGGCGCCCACCACCAGGTCGGCCCGGTCCTGAAGGATCGGTTCGATCAGGGCCCCCACATCCGCGCCGGCATACTGATTGTCGCCGTCGGTATTGACGATGATATCGGCCCCCAGCCTGAGGCAGGCATCCAGGCCCGTGCGAAAGGCGATGCCCAACCCCCGGTTCCGCCCCAACTCCACCAGGTGAGTCACGCCGAGGCGACGAGCCGCTTCGGCGGTGCCGTCGGTGGACCCGTCATCCACCACCAGGGTTTCTATGCCATCCACTCCATCCAAGGCTCTGGGGAGCCGGCTCAGCACCTCGGGAAGGGTCTCCACTTCATTGAAACAGGGAATCTGAATGATCAGCTTCATTGCGCCTCTGAAACAACAGAAAAAGAGCTATCCACGAAGACACACGAAGGACCACGAAGGCACACCAAGAAAGACACGAAAGGAAACCAGATATCCACCACGGGGAACGGCGAACCACGAATGGACACGAATGAACACCAATTAGTGGACCGATGAGTTGTGGATCGGGGGGGTGACAACCGATATCGAAGAGATATTTACGAAGCAAACGAGGTCCTGTCAAGGTAACAAAGTTGCAAAAGCATTGTATTGCCGCTTGTCGTTTGAGCGGGTTCGCCTGTCTTCGTGTTTATTCGTGTTCATTCGTGTTCATTCGTGGTTCGCCTTTATTGACGATCGCTTGTTTTTCCTCGAATGATCCGCACGGCAGGCCGGGGCCCGGCTAGTTCGCGGAGGTCAACTCCACCAACAGCGAGCCGAAGGGAAGAGACACCGAAGCCAGGACCGGAATTCGTCGAGGGTCGCTGGTGAACCAGAAGGTCATCTTCTTGTCCCGCATCAAGCTTCCCCCGCGACGTAGAACGGCTTCCACCCTGTGGGCCGCGAAACTTCCCAGCGCGGTCGAAATCAGCTCGCTCCCGGCGACCCTGACATCGGCTTCGTAGGTCACTCCACCTTCCACGATGGGGAACAGGACCCGCAATCCCGGCTTCAGGCCCAGGGTGCGCACCAGGTAGATGGCCGAGACCGGATCCTGGGCGCCCAATTGGATGGTGAGCCTGTTGACCTGCTTGCCTGAGTCGACATACCTGGCCGTTCCGCCCGCCGGGTTGAAGACAACGCTATCCCGCACGGTCCTGCCGTTCTCCTTGAAGGATCTTCGGTACTCCCGGCTGATTCCCCGATGGGGATCGAACAGGGAAGAACCCTGCAACTGCAACCGATAGACAGAAGCCATGGCGGGGGTGCTGGTGGCATCGAGCACCAGCCGGTAGGCCCCGGAGCCCTTGGAGCCCCCGGAGGTCACCCGCAACTCCGCCGTGCCGGCCTCCAGGGTCTCCGCCCAGGATACGCGATAGGCCAGGCGTTCTCCCACCTCGAAGGGCAAGGAGCCGGGCCGGCCCTCCACGCCGGACGAGAGAGCGGTCCTTGACCGGCCCGAGTCCCGGGGCGCCGCCTCAGTGGAACCGGCAGGCGGCGTTCCCTCCCGAGCCAAAATACTCCCGCCGGCGATTCCAGCCGCCAGCACCATCATCCCCCACGGTAGTCTGCCGCTCATGCCCTCAACCCGGTTGTCCGGATCGCCCCTCCCGAGCCATCCGGCAACGCCGAACCTGAATCCCCCTGTCCCGACTCCCTCACGATGACGCTTCCACCCGGGGCCGGGCGTCCTCCGTCCGAGGGGCGAGCCCACCCTCACAAAATATGGCGGCCCCCATCGACCCGGATGCATTCTCCCGTGATGAAATCGCTCTCGACCAAACCGATCGCCGCCAGGGCGATCTGTTCCCCGCCCCCCCAGCGGCCCAGCGGCGTCACCTGGCGCACCTCTTCCACGGCCTCCGGAGCAAGATCGGGCGGCGGCACCATGGGGCCCGGAGCAATGGCATTGACCAGGATGTTGTAGGGAGCCAGCTCCAGGGCCAGCGCCTCGGTGAGACCCACCACACCCACCTTGGAGACGTAATAGGGAAGGTATCCCTTGTATCGGGGACGGCCGCTGGCAGCCGTCCAATCGGCGCAATTGATGATCCTTCCTCCCCCCCTGGCTTTCATTCCGGGCGTGACGGCCCGGGCGCACAGGAAGGCGCTGCGCAGGTTGACATTCATGTTGAGGTCCCAGTCGCTCCCGGTCGTCTCCTCGAAGGGCTTGGAGGCGTAAACCGATGCCAGGTTCACCAGGATGTCAACGCCGCCCCAGACCGCCGCTATTCGCTTCACCGCATCCCTGATCTCTTCTTCACGATTCAAGTCGGCCTGAACCGGCATGGCTTTCCGGCCCGCGGCCCGAAGCTCCTGCGCAGCCCCCTCGGCCGATTCCCGGGAGCGGTGATACCCCAGGGCGACCCTGGCCCCTCTTTGCCCCAAAGCGACGCCCACAAGCCGGCCGATTCTCCGGGTTCCGGTGATGAACGCCACCTTGCCCTCAATGTCCATAGGAATCCTCATCCCTGCGGAGATCCGGCGGCGGAGAGATCCTCATCTCACAGATCCCTCCTGCCTTCCAGAGCTCTCGCCATGGTTATTTCGTCGGCGTAGTCCAGGTCCCCGCCCACGGGAACTCCCATGGCGATACGCGTCACCCGAACCTGAAGCGGCTTGATCAGCTTGGACAGGTAGAGAGCCGTGGCCTCTCCCTCCACGCTGGGGTTGGTAGCCACGATCACTTCCTCGACCTGTCCGTCCTTCAGGCGTTCCAGCAGCGCCTTGATCTTGAGCTGGTCGGGGCCAATGCCGTTGAGGGGAGACAGCACCCCCAGCAGCACATGGTAGAGCCCCCGGTATTCCCGGGTCTTCTCGACGGCAACGACGTTGTGGGGCTCCTCCAACACGCAAATCAGGCTGCGGTCGCGAAGGGAATCGGTGCAGTAGAAGCAGGGATCGACGTCGGTGATGTAGTAGCAGACCGAACAGTAGCGGATGGAATCGGTGACGTTGAGAATCGACTCGGCCAGCCCGCGGGCCTCGCTGGAGGACGCGCGCACGATGTGAAAGGCAAGGCGCTGAGCCGACTTGGAACCGATGCCCGGCAGCTTCTTGAGCTCGGCAATCAATTCCTCGACGGGGCGGGCGTAGTCACGCATTTTGACCGGATGGCAACTGGGCTACATCAGTCCCGGGATCCGCATTCCTCCGGTGAGGCCTCCAATCTGGCCTGCCATGGCTTCATCCACTTTGCGCGCCGCCTCGTTGAAGGCGGCAACCACCAGATCCTGCAACATCTCCAGATCTCCGGAGCCTGCGGCGTCGGGCTCTATCTTCACTTCAGACACCTGCTTGAGTCCATTCATTCTGACCAGCACCATTCCTCCGCCGGCCGTGCCCTCAACCGACAACTCCGCCATCTGCTTCTGCAACTGCTCCTGCATCTGCTGCGCCTGTTTCATGATCTGCTGAATATTTTTCATCAGGGCCTCCATGCCAACGCCGCACCGATTCTACTTCAATTTCCGAACCTCCGGTTTGTCCTGGACCTGAAATACTTCCAGAAAGCTCTGCACTCGCTTGTCCTCGAGAATCCGCTTCGACTCCTGTCTTTCGATCTCATCCTCCGGCGGCGGCATGACCTCGGTCGGCGGTGGGACTTCCGCTGGGGGCGGCGCTTCCGGGGGCGGCTGATCCTCTACCACCAGCAGAGTCACCTTCAATGGGCGTCCTTCGAGCCTGGCGCTCGCCCTGGCAATCACCTCCAGGTTCTCAGGGGACTGCAGCAACTCGCACGAACCGCGTCGACCGGTCGCAAACCGGACTCTGAGCGAGTCTCCCGCGACAGTCGCGTCCCGAGCGTGCCCCAGCATGGATGCCACCATGGGGGATTCGTTGGACACGGCCGCGAGAATTCCGTCCAGGCAGGTGGTCGCCGCAGCCCGAGAAGGCGGGCTGGAATCCTGGACAATGGCCGAGGGAGGCGCAGGATCGGAACGTGGAGGGCCGGCCATGGCCGGCGGTTCGGGTTTTCCGGGCAGGGTGTCTCCGGAGAACGCCGCCAGCAATTCCTCCAGCGCTGCCAGGCGCCTGGCCTGAACCATGCGGACCAGGCCCAACTCCAGATGCAGCCTGGGGTGAAACGAACCACGCAACTCGCCGTCGGTTGCCACCAGAATCTGGAAAAATCGGGTGACATCCTCCTCGGAAAGTTGGGCGCTGACGGTCTGCAAGCGCGCCAGGTCCTCCGCCGGGACAGCGACCAGTTGAGGGTCCTTGCCCGCGATCTTGACCATCAGCAGGTTGCGAAAATGGCCCATCAGCTCGCGAACCAGTTGCTGGGGGTTCCTGCCGCTGGTCAGGACCTGATCCACCAGCGCCAGGACTCGCTTGGAGTCGCGGGCGATGACGGCGCCGGCAACATCCTCCAGCAATTGCTGGGGGACAACGCCCAACAAGTCGCGCACCTGCTCTTCCTTCACCTCCTCGCCGCAAAGGGAAATCGCCTGGTCCAGCAGGGACTCCGCGTCGCGAAGGCTCCCCTCGGAAGCCCGCGCAATGGCGCTCAGGGCCCGCTCTTCGATCCGGACCTGCTCTTCACCGGCGATCAACTCCAGACGCTCGAAAATCTCCCGGTAGCTGATGGCGCGGAAGTTGAAGTGCTGGCAGCGGGAAAGGATGGTTCCGGGCACCTTGTGCAACTCGGTCGTGGCCAGGATGAAGACCACGTGCGCGGGAGGTTCTTCCAGGGTCTTGAGCAGGGCGTTGAATGCCTCGGTGGTGAGCATATGGACTTCATCGATGATGAAGATCTTGTAGCGGTCCCGCGCCGGCCGGTATCGGACGCTTTCCCGCAGTTCGCGAATCTCGTCGATGCCGCGGTTGGAGGCCGCGTCTATCTCGAGAACATCGATGGATTGACCCGAAGTCACTTCCCGGCAGGCAGCGCAGTCGTTGCAGGGATTGACGGTGGGGCCCTGCCGGCAGTTCAACGCCTTGGCCAGAATCCGGGCCGTGGTGGTCTTGCCCACTCCCCGTGCCCCGGCAAACAGATAGGCGTGGGCGATGCGATTCTGGGAGATGGCGTTCTTGAGGGTCTCGGCCGTGGCTCCCTGCCCCACGATTTCAGCAAAGGTCTGCGGCCGCCACTTGCGGGCCAGAACCTGATAGCTCATGAGCCTGTCCCAAGGTCCTTCGGCTTCATACCCGCCCGCCGCCCGGCACGTGGCGAGGGCCGTTCGCCCTCGGGACCGGCAGGCAGGGATCCCTCAATCTTGAATCAAGCGGGGTCTCGCATTCCACTCGAATCGGGAGAATCGGAACCGCTGGCGGGAAATTGGGGAAGTGAGCTGCGGGTCCGGAAACGGCCCTGTACTGGCCAGGCCCCGGGTGTTTCCGCGGCACCTCCGGGAGTCCACTACCGTTGCTTTCTTCCGAACCTGGCGGGATTCGCGGATCCGGATCGCACGGAGCCCGAGACCTGATGAATTCGTTTTCCGAAACAGGCCGCATGGTAATGAATAACCCTGGAACTGTCCAGGGAAAAGGGTGTCGGCAAACGGTGGTTCACCCGTCTCAAGCGATGACCGCGCCCCCCGGTGAAACCGCGACGCCGGTCCGTCTTCCGCCCCCCGAAATCATCCCTCGGCGTCCAGGACCTCCTTGGTAATCAGTCGAATCGGCACGTCTACATCCTTCTCGATCGGGTTGCCCTTGAGAAACTCGACGGCGTTTTCAACCACCCGTTTGCCCATTTCGTAGGGGTATTGGGCCACAGTGGCCAGCAACCTGCCCTGCCGGACCGCTTCCCTGGCTTCGCTGGCCGCGTCGAAACCCACGACCACGATGGACCCTTCCCGTCCGGCCTCGGCGATGGCCTCGATGGCGCCCAGCGCCATCATGTCGCTGCAGGAAAAGAGGGCCTCGATGTCGGGGCGGGCCTGGAGCATGTTCTGAAACACGGTATATCCCTGGGCTCGCTCCCAGTTGGCGGTCTGAGACGACAGCACCTGAATACCCGGATGGTTCCGGATGACCTGGTGGAAGCCCCGCAGGCGGGAGTCCCCGGTTTCATGTCCCGGGATCCCCTCCAGAATGGCCACCTTTCCCTGTCCATTCAATTGCTCCGCCAGGAATTCACCCGCCATCCGGCCTCCCTTCAGGTTGTCAGCCCCGACGAATCCGGCGATCTCGCCTCCCGCTTCCCTCAGCGCCTCCTGGTCGACGCGGGTATCCACGATCAGAACCGGGATCCCGGCTTGATTGGCTTTCACGATGACGGGCACGATCTCCCGGGAACCGCTGGGGGCGATACAGAGGGCCGAAACCCTCCTCTGGATCATGTTCTCCACGATCTGCATCTGCTTTTCGACATCTATCTCGCGCTCCGCGGCCTGTATCACCAGTCGGATGTTCAAATTGCGGGCGGCCTCCTTGGCGCCCCGCTGCATATCGAGGAAGTAGGGGTGATTGAGCGTCTTCATCACCAGGGCGATAATGGGATTGTCGGCGGAGGGTCCGGCTTCCCGCCCGCACTGCAGCCAGCTCAGGCCGACGCAGACCGTGGCCACAAGCATCAGCACCGGACGACGAGTGGGGCACTTCTCGGATTTCATTGCGGTCTCCTCCTGCCCGGATTGGGATCCAGAACAGCTCGCGGATATCTTTTCTTCCTGGCCTGTCGGTTTGAGGCACACTCTCGTCAGACCTTGCGATTCTTGAGAAACATGTCCACCAGCACGGCCAGAATGATCACCGAGCCGATGACGATCTGCTGCACGAAGGATGAAACATCCAAGAGATTGAGTCCGTTTCGCAGGACCCCCATGATCAGGGCGCCCACCAGGGTCCCGAATACGGTGCCCTCGCCGCCCATCAAGCTGGTTCCACCGATCACGGTGGCGGCGATGGCATCCAGCTCGTACATGATGCCGGCAATGGGTTGGGCCGAGTTCAACCGCGCCGTCAGGATCACGGCAGCCAACCCGCTCAGCATTCCACAAATTCCATAGACCAGGGCCTTGACCTTCCTGACGTCGACACCGGACAGAAGGGCCGCCTCTTCGTTGCCGCCAATGGCGTAGACATGGCGTCCAAAGCCGGTCCGTCCCAACAGGACTGCCGCCACAAGGTAGACCAGCAGCATGATGAGGATGGGAATCGGAACGTAGAGGATCTCGCCGGAGGCCAGGTTTCGAAAGGACTCCGAGAAACCGGAGACCGGCCTCCCCTGCGTCACCAGCAGAGCGGCGCCCCGCGCAACGCTCATCATGCCCAGGGTTGAAATGAAGGGCGGGAGCCGCCCCCGGGTAATCAGGACACCGTTGAGCATGCCGCACAGGAATCCGCTGACCAGGCTGGCCGCCAGGGCCAGTGGGAGCGGAACCCCGGCCTGCAGCAGAGTGGCCATCACCACGCCGGAAAGGGCCAGGACCGATCCCACCGAAAGGTCGATCCCGGCGGTGATGATGACGAAGGTCATGCCGGCCGCCATGATGGCGATCACGGAGGACTGCTCCACAACGTTGAGAAGGTTCGAGAGGGTCAGGAAGTAGGGCGTCAGGATCCAGAGAACCACGCACAGGCTCAGCAGACCCAGCAGCGTCCCCAATTGCCGCCCGGGGATGGAAACGAATCGATGAAGTCGCATGAGTCGCGTATCCGGGACAAACGGGTGGGGCCCTTCCCCCTGACCACAGCCCCCGGCGGCCCCCGGAGCCGCCTTGCGAGCCTAAACCCGGCGGCCCTTGGGCAGACGTGCCGGCCCTGAGGGACCCGAGCACCGGAACGCAATGAGATCAAACTTCCGTTTGGCCGCGCAAGGGGAGTTCCAAAAAAGTCGACGGCAGACTCAGGCGATTTTCTCTCTGGCTTCCAGAACCTTTGCCACAACCACTTCGATATCGCCTTCATCCACAAAGGGCGACAGGATGTAGGACTTCAGGGCATAGACGGGTTCCCGGTACCTGGTGCGCCGGTAGCACTCGGTGGAGGAAATGACCGCGCCCCGTCCGGCCATGGCTTCGGAGTGCACGTACTCGAAAATGGCCCGGTTGTAGTCGTTGTTGGTAAGAAGGACCTCCCGATAGGCGGGGTCATCGAATTCCTGGCGCTTGATGGCGAAGGTATCGACACCGTCGGGATAGGCCCTGAACAGCGTCACCGTCCCGAAATTGTCCCGGTTCAGCACCGTGGTTCCCTCTTGCCCTTCCAGGTGCTCCCTCAGGAGCTGCGCCATCTCCACGATGTATCCCAGGATGACCTGCAAACCCTCTTTCCCGAACAATCGGTAGTTTCCGAGCGCTGCCAGAGGTCCCGTCCCCGCCCTGGTCGTCTCCAGCGTGAAGGTGCCGGGACGATGTTCTCCGAAATGATAGAGGTAGGGCATCTGCTCGGCGGGCCGCGCCGCCAGGCGCAGGTCTTCCCGCTCCCTGAAGAGGACCATGCTGGAGACGTAGGGCGCAAAGCCGGTCTTGTGAAAATCCACGCCGATGGAGTCGGCCAATGACAGATGGCGTATCCGCCGGCAGGCTCCCGCCAGAGCCCGGACGGTCCGGGGACGAAACCCCAGTCGATTGCTCCCGAAATCGTAGTCGTTGAACACCGACCAGGCCCATCCGATGACGGCGTCGGCGTGAACGTGCGGGCGGTAATCGAGTTTGAATTCGTCGACCCAGGCATCCCGTAGCCTCACGATTCCCTGCAGATCATCCAACCCGAAGGCATCGGTGGTTCCCATGGTGGCGATAATGGCGGCGATCCGCCTCCCGCACTTGAGCGCCGTCCTGCCTTCCTGCTCGAAGCGAGCCAGGTCCATTTCGTTTTCATCCGTTGTCGGAATGGTGATCAGGTTGTCGGTGCCCATGCCCAGCCACCCCACGACGTTATGGGCGCAGTAGTGTCCGGCATCCGAAACGAACGCGACCGCGTCCCTGGATACGCCCGTTCGCATGGACTGCGGGCAGGCTTTTTCCAATCCCATCTTCACCCCGTAGAGAGTGGTCCCGGTCCCGCCGAAGGTGAACACGCCATCGGCTCGCTGCCGGTCATAGCCGACCAATTGCGCCGTCATGCCGACCGCCTCGACTTCGGCCAGCGCCACCAGTCGGCTGTATTCGTCCCAGGCGAGATTGGGATTGTGCAGGGAAGACAGCAGCACGCCTATCAGGCTCGAGATGGTGGGTGGAGGAACGACATTTTGTTGAGTGCGCGGATGACCGAAGATGGTCATGCCGCGAAGGTAGTCCACGAGGTCGCCGGTCACCTGCTCGACGGAGGACATCCTTGGGGGCAGCATGGCATGTCTCGCCTGCTCGAAATCACCGGAAGTGACGGTCCCGAGGATCGGCACCTGCGTCTTGAGCGCGTCGACCTGATCCAGAGCACGCATGATGGAGTGAACGAAATAGGAATCGTGAATCGGGTCGGAGACCGGCTGGGGAAAGGCGAGCCGGATTTTTTGCAGGATGTCTCGATAGCTCATCAGTCGCCTCCATCACAGGTCCGCCGGACTTCATCCGTGGTCTGTTCGATGCCTGACTTCCCGGCACGGAATGCCCGGAGCACCGAAGTCGTGGGCGGCCCTATGCTGACCTTGCAGCGGCGCCCTCAAGAAAAGTTTACGTGTTCAGCCCGAATTTGGGAAAGGCGGACGGATTTCGCACAAGCCGAGCCGTCAGGCGACGACTGATGCGGTTGGGTGGAGGTCGGCACCAGAGAATCGATTTTTTGAATATCGATGCACAGGATAAACAGGACGAGAGCTTGCTGCCACAAAAGCCGGCTCGGGCGAAATCCGGTGCGGGCCTGCGGATGCCCAAGAGTACAAGACACCAGACTCCCAAAACCAAATCCTGTATATCCTGTGCATCGATGTTGATAATTCATTCAAGTGATGCCCGGGATTACAGGACAGCGGACTCCCAAAGACCATCCTGAAATTCCTGTCAGTCCATGTGTTTTGTCCCTGTAAATCAAGAGGCGTGGCACGTCGCAGAAGTAGAGCCGTGAGGCGAAGTCTGATGCCGTGGAGGCTGGACGCCGAGCCGCCAGGTTGCGGCTCGCCACCCAAAAAAAGGTTCCCATGGCCGCAGATCCTTTGCATACTTGGGGCCTCAACGGGGAATGCAATGTCCGGAATGATCGTGGCGCCTCAACCGGAAGCGGTTGAGCAGGGCGCCAAAGTGCTGGCGGCGGGAGGCAACGCCTTCGATGCCGCCCTTGCCTGCGCCTGGATCCAGTTCCTGGTGGATCCCCATTCCTGTGGAGTGGGCGGCTACCTGCTGCTCAACTGTTGGCTGGGGCGGACGGCCGAGCCCCTTCCCATCCTGGATGCTCCGGCTCTGGCCGGTTCCAGGGTCAAACCCGAGATGTGGGAATCGCTGGTGATCGGCCCCAACCCGGGAGGTTGGGGATTCCAGCTCCGGGGCCAGGTCAATGAAGACGGCTACCGCTCCATTTGCGTTCCCGGAACCATCCGCGGACTGGAGACCATCCACAGCCGCTGGTGCAGCCGTCCCTGGCCGGAATTAATGCAGCCCGCCATCGAGCTGGCGGAGGAGGGCTGGCAGGTCAGCGCAACCGCGGCCGTTCGCTGGAGAGACAAGCCCCACTACTACGAAACCACCTCGCTGCGCGACAAGCTGGCAGTCACTCCCGAGGCAAGCAGGATCTACCTGAGGTCCGACGGCAGCACCTTGGAGCCGGGAGACCGCCTGCGCAATCCCGACTACGGGCGCACCCTGCAAAGGCTTGCCCGGGAGGGTCCGCAGGATTTCTACCTGGGTGAGATGGCCCGGGACATGGCCTCCGATCTGGAGGCGCACCAGAGCTGGATCACGCCGCAGGATCTGTCCGGATACCAGGTACGGGATGAGCCTCCGATAGTGGCGCCTTACCGCGACCTCCTCATCCATACGGTGCCGGCTCCCCACGGCGGCGCCACCCTGGCGGCCATCCTGAACATCCTGGAAGGTTACGATCTGGGGAGGCTGGGCCACAATTCTCCGGCCTACATCCACCTGGTTTCCATGGCCATGAAGGCCGCTTTCGCCGATCGAAACCGCTACCTGGGAGATCCCCATTTCGTGAAGGTTCCCCAGGAGTGGCTGGTTTCCAAGGAGCGGGCCCGGCAGTGGCGGGAGGTCATCGACTCGGGAAAGGGAATCGAGCCGTTCCGGGTCCAGACGGGCTCCACCGACACCACCCACGTCAGTGTCGTCGACCGCTGGGGGAACCGGGTTTCCCTGACTCATTCCCTGGGCACCTCGTCCGGCGTGATCACGCCGGGACTGGGCTTCATGTACAACAATTCCATGATCAACTTCCACCCCTATGCCGGCCACCCCAACAGCATTGGGGCCGGCAAGGGACGCACCACCGGCATGACGCCGACCATCGTCTCCAGGGACGGGAACCCCATCCTGGTGTTGGGGGCCCCCGGCGCCACCCGGATCATCACCGCCGTGCTTTCGGTCATTCTCAATCACGTCGATTTCGGCATGTCGGTCACCGAGGCGGTTCTGGCGCCCCGCTTCGACTGCCAGGTGGACGCCATCACCTGCCAGGCTCGTATTCCGGAAGGAGTCTGCGCGGAGGTCCGCCAGAAGCACCCCATCCAGCGGATGCCTGTCAGCCACGGCGGATTCGCCCTGGTTCACGCCATCGGGATCGACTCGGAAAGCGGAGAGCTGAGCGGCGCCGCCGACAGCGGCGCCGACGGCATGGCCCTGAGAGTGGATTAGCCGCGCCTACAGGGTTCCCTCATGAGGTCTTTCCCAATCCCCGCTGAAGCCTTCCACTCCCTGAATTCGGCAGAGTCCTCCGGCGAAATCGAACTCGGCCGTGACTCCGTTGTCGAATTGCAGGCGCTGCAGGCTGCGTTCGGCGTTGAGGAACTGGTGGGAGGTCATTTCGGCGTGGGCGGTCTTCCGGAAATAGGCGCTCCAGCGCCGCAGCCACTGGATGCGCCGGCGCATGGAAGCCGTCCCCCAGTCCCGAACCGGAACGCCGTCCTCCAATCCGGTTCCGGGGAATTCGTCCCCGTAGGGCAGCATCCAGTTGTAAGAGGGGGCAGCGGCAAAGAGGAGCTCGTACAGGCGGGGGTTCTTGTCCTCCGGCCAGTCGTAGCGGCCGTATCCCCCGCCCGAGAAGCAGGCCGCGTAGCACTCGTGAAAGACGAGCTGGAACCAGGGGATGGGTTCTCCCACCGCAAGCCGATCTCGGGACCAGTCGGTAAAGAAGAAGAAATCGCACTCCGAGACGCACCAGAAGCGGGCCAGCTCGGCGCCGGGGATGATTCCCCGTTTCCGCGTCTCCCGAAAGCACTCGATCTGCTTTTCGATGGCCAGTTTGCGGGAAACCGGGTGGTCCGGAGAAAAGTCCTCCCGGTGGCCGCCGTGAAAGGCGTATCCGTCGAAATAGAGGGCATCGGGCTCGAAGCCCCGCGACTTGGCGTAGTCCAGAGCGCGCCGCAACGACTCGGGTCCGAATTGGGGGCTGAGCCCGTCACCCCAGAAGCTGGGCCTGGGATGCAACTCTCCCGAGCGGTCCCGTGAGGACCGGGCCGGGTCGTAGCCGGGGGCTCCCTTCAGATTGGTATTGGGATTGATGAAGACCTTGATGAGGGCCCCGTGCCGCCGAACCCGGTCGGCCAGGCGCCTGAGCCTTCTCCAGCCTCCCTCCACCGGACGCCGGCGCAGAAAGGCCTGCCAGGCGCTGGCATCGTTGCGGGCGGTGGTGCCGGGGGACCACTTGGGAAAGAAGAAGTTGACGGGCAGGCCGAGACGCCTCCAGCGCTGCAGGTCTTTCAGAACTCGGGACTCGTCTCTGGATTTCCAGTAGACCCAGCGGAATTCGAAGCCTTGCAGGTATCGGTCGATCGCGGGCAGTTGCCTGGCCCTGTCAGCCAATGTCCGAAAGAACCCCTTCTCGCGGGCATAGCTGCGGTAAGCCTTGGCGATGCCCACGTGGTCCAGGTCCTGGGCGAAGCGCATCAGGAACTGCCGGGCGTAGCGGAGTTCTCCCAGCGACGCCAGCCAGTTGAAATCCACCAGCGACATCTCGCCCGGGAGGTGGTCGACCTCCACGCTGCAGTCCCAGAAAGTCTCCACGATCTGGTAGAGGGTGTGGCGTCCCTTGACCAGGCCGAACAGGGGCAGGCTGTAACGTCCCCCCACCAGGTTGCCGCGAACCGAATCCCCTTCGGGCATCGTCTCGGCCATCTCCGCCGGAATCAAATACCCGGAACCATGGGGGACCAACAGATAGCCGCCGTCGCTGGTGGGTTTTTCGACGCGATAGAAGTGGTTCACCCGCTGGATGCGGTCCTGGCCACCGGTCTGCTCCAGGCGAACCAGCAGCTCATCCGTGCCGGAATCCAGGGCGTGCACCAGCTCGATCTCCACGTCGGTGCCCGGAAACGAGCTCAATCGGGTCCGGTAGCCCCGGTGGCCCCCTTCCTCAAAAGGGTGCCACTCCTTGACGCCGGCCTCCCCGAAGTCCAGGGTCCGCTCCGTGCCGGCGTCGCCGGGGGCCAGAACCAGTTGGGGCTTCAAGGTGGTGGAACTCCCCCAGACCACTTCTCCGCCCTTCTGATGGACGCTGAGGGCCCCCTCCCCATCGACGCGGACCGAATAGGCCTTGCCCCTCAGTTCCCGGGACTTGCCGCCGACAAGAGAACAGCCGGTGAGCTCCAGCAGACCGGCCCCCAGGGCGGCCGAGGCCGCCAGGAATCCCCGGCGATCCAGCAGCTTCTTCTCTGAATTCGTTTTCCTGCCGTGGTTGGTTTTCATAGCGAAGCGGGACGGTTTGATCGGGCCTGACGGCAACAGGAGCCAAGTCAAGCTTCGAGGTCGGAAAGGTCCAGTCGGTTTTCCCGGTGCAGGCGCCTGAAGATCTCCACTGTCTGCTCAATGCCCTGCTTCAGCGGGGTGGCCGGTACCTGACCCAGTTCCTGCTTCAACCCCTCTTGGCTGAAGTTGCTGGCGATGGCCAGGGGATTCGCCTTGCACCGGATCGTCCCCCGGGCGCTTGGGACCACCTCTTCGATGGCCTGGATGACCTCTTCCACCGTAACCAGGTCTCCACGAATGTTGTAGGCTCGCGCCCCGGACTTGGGGCTTTCGGCGCACCCGATGAAGATCTTGGCTACGTCGTCCACCAGCAACATCGACACCGGTCCACCGAATTGAATCTCGAAGGACCGTCCCAGGGCGGCAGCCTTCATGGCCGTGGTGGGACCGGAGGTGATTCCGAAATCCCGTCCCGCCCCGTAGACGGCGTGGGGCCGCAGCCCCACACTGGAAATCCGGTGGTCCAGGAAGAAGACACGGGCGTTCCCCTCGTTGGCCTGCTTGTAGACCCCGTAATGGGTCCGGGGAATCAACTGGACCCCCTCAGTCACAGGCCCTGCCCCGTAGTCTTCCTGCGGACCGAAAACGGCGGCGGAACTGGCATAGGCCAACCCCTGTATCGGCTCCGGCAGCGACCGCGCGGCCTCGAACACGTTGACGGTGCCCACCACGTTCACCAGGGCGCCCAACCTGGGATTGGCCCGGCAGACCGGCACCTGCAGCCCCGCCAGGTGAATGACGTGGGTTACCGCGTGGCGAAGCATCTCCCCCTTCAGCCGATCGAAGTCGGCGATGTTTCCCTGAATGAAGTGAATCCCATCCAGTTCCTCCGGTGAAAGCAGCATGGAGAGTCTCTTGGGTTCCACATCCAGGTCATAGATGAAGACCTCGTTGCCCCGATCGATGAGATTGCGGACGATCCAGGTTCCGATACACCCTTGAGCACCGGTCAAAAAATATCGTGCCATTCCTCATTCCTCATTCATCATTCCGATGGTACTCCTGCAATGCACGGACGTCCCGCCGATTCTGTTGCAGCGCGCTGATGCCGCTGGCCACGGCCGCCCCCCCCGAGAGCGTGGTGATGCAGGGGACGTTGTGCTGGACGGCAGCGCGCCTGATGGCGCGTTCATCGAAGAAGGAGTCCTTGCCCAGCGGCGTGTTGAGGATCAAGTCCACCTGGCCGCTCTTGATGAGGTCCACGACGTGAGGCCGCCCCTCGTTGACCTTGTAGACCGACTCCACCCGTATGCCCTGCCCGGCCAGCGTCTCCCGGGTGCCTCCGGTGGCGATCAGGCGAAATCCGAGATCGTGCAGCCGGCGGGCAATCGGAAGCACGTTGGGCTTGTCCTGATCGTTCACGCTGATGAAGGCGGTGCCGGACCGGGGCAACACCGAGCCGGCGCTGAGCTGGGCCTTGGCGTAGGCTTGCCCAAAGTTGTCGGAAACGCCCATCACCTCGCCGGTAGACTTCATCTCGGGGCCGAGAATGGTATCAACACCCGGGAATTTCAAGAAAGGGAAAACCGGGGACTTGACGAAGAAGTCGTTTACCGGCAGCTCGTCTTCCAAACCAAACTCCTCAAGCTTGCGACCGGTCATCAGCCGGACCGCCAGCTTGGCCAGAGGGACCCCCGTGGCCTTGCTCACGAAGGGCACGGTGCGGGAGGCTCTCGGATTGACTTCCAATACGTAGACCACATCCTCCTTGATGGCGTACTGCACATTCATCAATCCGACCACTCTCAGCTCCAGGGCCAGGCGACGGGTGTAGTCGCGCATCGTCTCCAGGTGCTCGGGCTTGACCATGTAGGTCGGCAGCACGCAGGAGCTGTCCCCCGAGTGGATTCCGGCCTCCTCGATATGCTCCATGATGCCTCCGATTACCACCCGCCGGCCGTCGGCCACGGCGTCCACGTCCACCTCGAAGGCATCCTCCAGAAACTTGTCGATGAGGATGGGGCGGTCCTGAGAAACGCCCACGGCTTCGCTGATGTATCGCTCCAGGGACTGGTTATCGTGCACGATCACCATGGCTCGCCCCCCGAGAACATAGGAGGGCCGGACCAGGATGGGGTAGCCGATGCGTTCGGCGATGGCGGCGGCCTCCGCGAAAGAGGTGGCCGTGCCGGAAGGAGGCTGGGGAATTCCCATGCCGGTGAGCAGACGGCCGAAGCGCTTGCGGTCTTCCGCCAGGTCGATGGACTCGGGAGAAGTCCCGATGATGGGGACGCCGGCCCGCTGCAGAGGCAGAGCCAGGGTCAGGGGAGTCTGTCCGCCGAACTGCACGATCACCCCTTCCGGTTGCTCGCGCTCCACCACGTGCATGACGTCTTCAAGGGTCAGCGGCTCGAAGTAGAGCCGATCGGAAGTGTCGTAGTCGGTGGAGACGGTCTCGGGATTGCAGTTCACCATGATCGTCTCGAAGCCGTCTTCCTTGAGGGCAAAGGAGGCGTGGCAACAGCAGTAGTCGAACTCGATGCCCTGCCCGATCCGATTGGGTCCACTGCCCAGGATCACGATCTTTCTTCTCTCGGAAGGTTCCGCCTCGCACTGTTGCTCGTAGGTGGAATAGAGGTAGGGCGTGAAGGACTCGAATTCTGCCGCACAGGTGTCGACGCGCTTGTACACCGGTCGGAGCTCGAGGCTCTGACGGCGTTGGTGGACTTCGCTGGCGGTAGAGTCGGTCAGCCAGGCCAGGTACTGATCGGAGAACCCCAGCCGTTTGGCCTGTCTGAGCTGCGGTGGAGAAATCTCCCCCAGGTCGGTTCCCCGCAAGCCAGCGGAGAGTTGGGAGACCTCCCGAACCTGTTGCAGAAACCAGGGATCGATCCGGGTGTACTGGTGAGCCTCTTCCACCGAGATTCCCCTCTCGAAGGCGAAACGGAGATAGAGGAGGCGATCGGGATTGGGAACGACCAGCTTTTCCCGAATCTGCTCCGGGTCCAGCTTCTGCGATCCCACCTTGCGCCCGGTCTCCAGGGAGCGCAGGGCTTTCAGCAGCGATTCCTTGAAGGTTCTGCCGATGGCCATGACTTCCCCGACCGACTTCATCTGGGTTCCCAGGAGCGGCTCGGCCTCCGGAAACTTCTCGAAGGCCCACTTGGGGATCTTGGTGACCACGTAGTCGATGGTGGGCTCGAAGCATGCCGGGGTCTTCAAGGTGATGTCATTGGGAATCTCGTCCAGAGTGAGTCCCACCGCCAGCTTGGCGGCGATCTTGGCGATGGGGAATCCGGTCGCCTTGGAGGCCAGGGCCGAGCTGCGGGAGACCCGGGGATTCATTTCAATCACCACCAGGCGGCCATCCCGCGGATTGACCGCGAACTGGATGTTGGAGCCTCCGGTCTCCACTCCCACCTTGCGAATGATCCGCATGGCGGCGTTCCGCATGAACTGGTATTCCTTGTCGGTCAGGGTCTGCACCGGAGCCACGGTGATGGAATCCCCGGTATGGACCCCCATGGGATCGAAGTTCTCAATGCTGCAGATCACGACCACGTTGTCCTTCAGGTCGCGCATCACCTCCAACTCGAACTCCTTCCAGCCAATGACCGACTCCTCGATCAGAATCTCATGGGCCGGACTGAGATCCAGCCCCCTCTTGGCCAGTTGTTCGAATTCCTCGGCGTTGTAGGCGATGCCGCCCCCCGTTCCCCCCAGGGTGAAGGATGGCCGAATGATGGCCGGGTATCCTACCTCCCTGACGATCTGCCGGGCCTCCTTGAAGTCGTAGGCCACCCCGCTTCGCGGCGTCTCCAGGCCGATCTCCCTCATGGCTTCCTTGAAGAGCAGCCGATCTTCCCCCACCCGGATCGATTTGATCTGAGCTCCGATCAGCTCGACTCCCTGTCGGTCCAGAACCCCTTTTTCGGACAACGCCACCGCCAAGTTGAGCGCCGTCTGTCCGCCCACGGTGGGCAGCAGGGCGTCGGGCCGCTCCTCCAGGATGATGGCTTCCACGAATTCCGGCGTCAGGGGCTCGATGTAGGTCCGGTCGGCCAACTCGGGGTCGGTCATGATGGTGGCCGGATTCGAATTCACCAGCACCACCTGGTAGCCCTCGGCCCGGAGGACCTTGCAGGCCTGTGTCCCCGAGTAGTCGAACTCGCAGGCCTGACCGATGACGATCGGTCCCGAGCCAATGACCAGGATTTTCTTGATGTCGGATCTCTTGGGCATTCAGTCTTGCCAGACGAAGGAGGACCCGCCCTGCCCTTGGTGCTGGCGGATCACCTGCTTGAACTCTTCGAAGAGGTAGCGGGAATCGTGGGGGCCCGGGGAGGACTCCGGATGGTATTGAACGCAGAACAGCGGCGCGTGCCGGTGGCGGAATCCCTCCAGGGTCTGGTCGTTGAGATTGACGTGGGTCACTTCGACTGACTCAGGCAGTGAGGAGATATCTACGGCAAAACCGTGGTTCTGGGCGGTGATCTCGACCTGTCCCGTCTGCATGCGCATCACGGGGTGGTTGCCGCCGTGGTGGCCAAACTTCAGCTTGTAGGTTCTGCCCCCCACGGCCAGTCCCAGGATCTGATGCCCCAGACAGATTCCCAGAATGGGTTTTTTCCCGATCAGCTCTCGAGCTGTCCGGATCGCGTAGGCGACCGGCTCCGGGTCTCCCGGACCGTTGGAGAGGAAGACCCCGTCGGGATCCATTGCCAGGATTTGGGCCGCGCCGGTCCTGGCCGGAACCACCGTCACCTCAAACCCGCTGTCCACCATCAGGCGCAGGATGTTGTGCTTGATTCCGAAGTCCAGGGCGACCAACCGAATCGGCGGTTCGGCCCCATCCGCCTTGGAAGAATGCCGGGAGGCCTGCGAAGCGAATATGTCCACCGACGGCTTCCCCCAGCGGTAGGCCTGGCGGCAACTGACCCGGCTGGCCAGATCCCGCCCCACCATCTCCGGTGTCTGACGCACCCTTTCAACCAGAAGCTTCCGATCGACCTCCCCGCTGGCGATGGCGGCGCGCATGGCGCCCTGTCGCCGGATGTGGCGCACGAGCGCACGGGTGTCGATCTGGTCGATGGCCACGATGCCGTGCGTCTCCAGATAGTCCGGCAGGGTGCTGTCCAGCCGCCAGTGGTCGCCGCTGTCGGTGGCCTCCCGCACCACCAGCCCCTCGGCAAAGGGTCGGCGGGACTCCTCATCCTCCGAATTGACCCCGTAATTTCCGATCAGGGGATAGGTCAGCACCACGATCTGCCCGGCATAAGAGGGGTCGGTGAGAATTTCCTGATAGCCGGTGAGGGAGGTATTGAAAACGACTTCGCCGAATGTCTCGCCCCTGGCGCCGATGGACCTGCCTTCGAAAACCACGCCGTCTTCCAGGGCGAGCACCGCTTCCATGGATGGTCTCTTTCCGGTGCGGGAGTCGAACTGCGGACCGGCCTGCCCCCGTTCCATTCGACAGGGCGGCTGATGCAGGGTGAAACACGAGTGATTCCAATCGGCCCGACCCTGCTTCGAGTCGCGTGTTTATACCACATTTCGGGGCGGGCCGGGATTGCGTATAATGCGATCCTCCGCGGACCGTCAGAGCCGCCTTCATGCCAACGCCTTCAGCCGCCGTCATCATTCCCGCCTACAACGAGGAGCCGGGGATCGCCCGGGTCATTGCCGACATTCCCGGAGACCTGGTCTCCGAGATCATCGTGGTCGACAACGGAAGCACCGATGGGACCGCCCTGAAGGCGCAGGAAGCCGGCGCTCGGGTCGTTTTCCAACCCGAGCGCGGCTACGGCGCCGCCTGTCTGGCCGGGATCGCCGCCCTGCCCCCCGGCACCGAGGTGGTTCTATTTCTGGACGGCGATTACAGTGACGACCCGGCTCAGGCGAAAGACCTGCTCCGGACCCTGGAGGAACGCCAGGCGGACCTGGTGCTGGGCTCCCGGACGCGGGGAGGCCCTGAACCGGGTTCCCTGACCCCGCAACAGCGGTTCGGAAACTGGTTGTCGACCACCATCATTCGACTGATTTACGGCCACGCCTACACCGACCTGGGACCCTTTCGGGCCATTCGCCGGGAGGCGCTTTCCAGGCTCGACATGCAGGATCGAACCTACGGCTGGACGGTGGAAATGCAGGTCAAAGCACTTCAGCAGGGACTCAAGGTAGTGGAAATTCCCGTCAGTTACCGGCCGCGCCTGGGCCGCTCCAAGGTATCGGGGACCCTGTCGGGGACGGTCAAGGCGGGATTCAAGATCCTGTGGACCATCGCCCGGCTGAGCCTCCGGCACCGGCTGGGCTAGGGAGATTCCAGGTCGGGGTCCACCCGCTCGCCCGGCCTGAGCCGGGCATCCACTTCAAAGCCGCAGACGTGGGCCAGAATGAGGTGGAGTTGCCGCACCCCCTCCGTCAAGGCCGCCGGTCCCGGCTGCAGGATGTAGGTCGATTTGATCTCGTAGATCTGCCCCCGGCGGACGGCGGCCATCTCCGACCAGCCGGCTCGCTGCCTGATCCGGTCCTTGTTGACCTTGACCCCGCACCAGGAAGCGACGATCACCTCCGGGTCGCGGGAAAGGACCGCATCCGAATCCACAATCCGGTCCCGCCCCAGGCGCTTGTGGCGCAGCTCCGGAAAGACGGTCTCCCCCCCGGCCAGTTCCACAAGCTCTTCCACCCACTGAATACCGCTGATCAAGGGGTCCTTCCACTCCTCGAAGAAGACCCGAGGCCGGCGGGGAAAGCGGCGGGCCGAGGTCTCGACGGCCTCCAGACCGCTTACCAGCTCAGAGACCAGAGCTTGGCCCTTTTGCGAGACGCCCACGACATCGGCCAGCATCCGGATCGCCTGCAGGATCTCCTCCAGGCTCCGCTGATTGAAAGTCAATACGGTCAATCCCCTCCGGATCAATTCGGCGGCGATGTCTGCCTGCAGGTCGGAGAATGCCAGCACCAGGTCGGGACGCAATTTCTCGATCCTGTCCAGCCGGGCGCTGGTGAAGGCAGACACCTTCGGCTTGGCCCGGGCCTCCGGTGGGCGCACCGTGTATCCGGAGACGCCCACGATGCGCTCGTCTTCTCCCAGCAGATAGAGGGTTTCGGTGGTTTCCTCGGTCAGGCAGACGATGCGGCGGGGATAGCCATTGTTCCAGTTCCGCTTGAGTTTCCCGGTCATTGCCCTCCCCTTCATTGGCGCCGAACAAAATATCGATCCTGCATCTTCCGCCGCTGCTGCTCGATCTGCTCCCGGTCCCTGGTGGCCGCTTCGTCCAGATTCTCCTCCAACAGGTCCGATCGGTGTTCGCGATCCATTGCCAGGCCGGGCCTGACGCCCTCGGCAGCCCCTCTCAAATAGCCGAGAAACGCCGCTGTCGCCGGAGCAGCCCCAGAAAGGTGATCCCTCCGATCACGGCCGTGACCGCCCCGACCGGCAACTCACCCGACGCCAGGGCCGTTCGGGCCAGAGCGTCGGCCAGCATCAGGAACCCCGCGCCGACCAGGAAGGAACAGGGCAGAACCAGCCGCACGTCCTGACCCAATACCAGGCGGACCGCATGGGGAATGATCAGGCCCACAAAGGCGATGGTCCCGCCCTCGGCCACCGCCACCCCCACGATCAGAGAGGAAGCAATATAGACCAGGCGCTCGCAGCGGCGCACGTCGACCCCCAGGCTGGCCGCCGATTCCTCTCCCATGGCCAGCAGGTGCAGGTCGCGCGCAATAGCCAACAGGATCGCCCAGCCCGGAATCAGCAGAATCAGCATGCGCCAGATGCGGTCGAATCCCACCGCGTCGATGGTGCCAATGGTCCAGCGAAGGATCTGAAGGGCGCGGCTGTAGTCGGCAATGTACTGAATCAGGATCACGCCGGCGCTGGCGATCAGGTTCACCACCACTCCGGCCAGCAGCAGCGTACCGGGCATGACCACGTCGCCGGTTCGCGAGAGCCAGTAGACCACCAGGACAGCCGCGGCCGAGCCGGCGAAAGCCGCCAGGAACACCATCGGCACCCCAGCCAGGGTGATGCCCCAACCGAGGGCGATGGCCACGCTGGCTCCCAGCGTTCCGCCACCCGAAACACCCAGGGTAAACGGCTCCGCCAGCGGATTGCGAAAGAAGGCCTGCAGGCAGGCCCCTACAGAGCCCAGGGAGGCCCCCAGGATGCCTGCCATGACCACCCGGGGAAGGCGAAGCTGGAAAAAGAGGGCGCGCGCCGTCTCGTCCTCGCGCAAGACGCTCAGATCCAGCAGGCGATAGCCCACCCAGAGGGAAACCAGCGTGGAGGCCGCCAGAAAGAGGAGCACCAGAACAAGAGGGCGTGTCAGATTCCGGGGTGCGGCGCGGCAGGCGTTCCCGGGCCGTTGCGGGGAGGAGTCGGTGGGTTCCGGGCTGGATCCGGCGCCTGCGGAATCCTGGCGTGAAGCATCCATCCTCATCTCCTGACTTCGGTGGCACCGATGCGGATCAGGTGCCGGACCAGACGAAGGTGCGCCCCTCCAACTTCCGGGCCCGGACCTGGGGGTCCTCGTAGACCCGTGAAAGCACCTCGTCCCTCAGAACCTGCCCGGGGGATCCCTCGGCCAGCAGCAATCCCCGGTGGATGGCAAAGACCCGGTCGAAGGCAGGATCCAGCAACTGCAGGTCGTGAGTCACCATCAGCGCCGTCATGCCCTGCCGGTCCCGAAGCTGCCTCAGGATGCGGATGAGAGCTGCCCGGTGCTTCAGGTCCAGGGCGGCCGCGGGCTCGTCCAGGATCAAGCACTCCGGCTCCTGGGCGAGGGCCCTGGCCACGGCTACCAGTTGCCTTTCTCCTCCCGACAACTCCGTCACCGGACGAGGGGCCAGATGAGCAGCCCCTACCATGGCCAGGGCCTTCAGGGCCTGCTCCACGTCGAGACGGTTCTCGAAGCGGAAGCGTGGCGTGTAGGGAGTCCTCCCGGTCAACACCACTTCCATGGCCGTGAAGGGAAAAATCATGGGATTGATCTGGGGAACGTAGGCCAGGGACCGGGCCAGCCGCTTCCGCGGAATGCCCTTCAGGGGTTGCCCCGAAAAAAGAACTTCTCCGGCGTTTGCGGAACGAAGACCGGCCAATAAGCGGATGAGGGTGGACTTGCCGGAACCGTTGGCGCCGATGAGGGCGGCCAGGGCACCGTGCTTGAGCTCGAGAGAGACGCCATCGACCACCCACCGATCGGCCTCGTAGGCAAAGCGGAGGCCACGGGCTTCGATGAGGGCATCGGCGCCAGCGGGCATGAGGGCATCAGCGGACATCGTCAGTCCCAAAAACCTCCGGATGAATCAGCCTGGAGAAGAGTTCGGCCGTCTGCGCCACGAACTGGGAAGCATGAAGGACAAACATTGCACGGACGGGATGGACTCGGCCGCGGCGAACGGCCCGGATCTGCTTCAGTTCCGACCAGATTGCGACGGGTTCCTCGGCAAAGGCCCCCTGGGCTCCCTGCACCATGTCGATCACCACGTCGGGGTTGAGGGTGACCACGGCCTCCTTTCCGATCCTGCCGTAATTGAAGGTGGCGGGCGGGGCTATGGGCCTCCCGCCGGCAATCTCGATCAACCGGGACAGGTAGCTTCCCTGAGTGGCCGCATAGAGACCGCGCAGGGTTCCGGGCACCCGGTCCACCACGCAGAGAACCGAGGGTTTGGGCAAATCCCGGGTGCGGCCTGCGACGCTGTCCAGAACGGCACGAACCTCGTTCTGGAGGCGCTGGGCCGCTTTCTGTCGGCCCACACTCCGTCCCACGGCGTCGATGGCCGTGAAGACATCCTGCAGAGACTGACTCGGCACCACCAGGGTCTCGATTCCCAGGGCCTGAAGGTGGCTGTCGGCGAAGGGAGCCTGAACCTCGGCCATGACCACCAGGTCGGGTGCGAGGCTGGCCACCTCCTCCAGGCTGGCGTTCTGCCAGCCACCCACTCGAGGCAGAGAGGCCACGCTCGGGGGGTAGAAGCAGTAGTCGGAAACGGCCACCACCCGATCGAAAGCGCCCACCCCCTCCAAAATGTCGGTGGTGTTGGGGGACAGAGAGATGATGCGCCTGGGATTGCCCGGCTCAACGCTACGTTCTTCAGAGTCGGATGAACTCCGAGAGGGACCGGACCCCGGTTGCTGGCAGGACCACAGAAATGTGACTGCCACCAGAACCAGGATCAGTCCGATCAGGCAGCGCAGCCAGGTGCCCGGCAAGAGGACCGACGGTGGTTCGCTCTTGAAGCCGCGGCCACCCGGGAACGCCTCCTCCATGCCGGCCTCGGAAGCTTGACTCATCCCTTGTCCCAACGTCCAAAACGGTCCCGATTCCCGCAGAGGGCTCCCTCGCGCGGATAAACGGGGAAACGGCACTCGAAAACAAGACTGGAATCCGGTGAGAAAAGGCGGGGAAGGAGGAGCGGCACCCTCGCTCTCATGCGAAGCGACACACCAGTGGCGCGCGGTCCCAGGCAGGTCTCCTGACTCACAGGTCACGGTGTTTCAGACGGCCTTCCCGTTTATTGAAAACAACAGTGGCCAATCGCAGTGCTGAAACACTCGCTGCTTACAGTGGCGCGACCGTGCGGGATTTGCACCCGCTTCCCTTTTCACTCGCAAAACTGCCGCGAGCACCTGGCACTCACCGCGGCAGATGCTAGCAAAAGAGAAGTCCCTGGGTCAATTTTCCGAAGGTGACGTGCCCGCCGCGGTGAAACCGTCCGGGACCTGCAGGGTATTATTGGCAAGTCCCGGCCCCGTCTTGCCGGGCGGATCATTCGAGAGAAAATAGGTGATCCGGATGGCCTATCGGGAGCACGGAATGGTTCCGATTCCCCTTGTCGTCTCGCTTCGTGTGTCTTCGTGATCCTTCGTGTCCCTTCGTGGATAACTCTTTTCACCCCGTCGCCCGCAGCCCGAGGGAGTCAGCGGAGAAATCTCTTGACGCTTCTTTCGGGGCGTTGCTACGATTTCGCCATTGGTCCCAAGGTGCTCGAGTCCGAGCCAAAAGGGAAGCGGGTGCAATTCCCGCACGGTCGCGCCACTGTGATCAGCGAGTTCGCCGGCGAAGCAGGCCACTGTTGCTTCAGGCAATGGGAAGGCAGCCGGTCGGGCGTCCCAGCTGTCAGTCAGGAGACCTGCCTTGGGATTGACGAGGCACGCTGCGCACGAGAGCGGCTGGGTCGAACATGCACGCAGATTTTCCGCACCGTCCATCCTGGTTGTTTCCCATCCGCATTTCAACTGCAGGCTTGCCAACCGATGAAGGCCTGAGATCCGCGCTCGGCTACTCAGGTCAATGACAATCATCCACTGGATGCGCCCCGAGCAATACGGGAAGTGCGGTGAGATTCCGCCACTGCCCCAGCAACTGTAAGCGGCAACGAAATCCGTCTGAAGGCCACTGCCGAAAGGTGGGAAGGCACGGAGAGTAGGCCCCTTCCGGCCGCAAGTCAGGAGACCGGCTCAGGGAAGCTTCCCGAACACCTCCTTGGGGGAGGAGAAAGGATCTGCCGGATGCAGTTAATTACCGGAAAGTTTACGTTGCCCTTGTGCCTCGTGGTCTGCTGTGCCGCCCTGACCGCCGAGGCCGTCGAGCCGGCCTCGATCAGCGGAACCATCACCGATCCCCAGCAATCCCTGGTGCCTGACGCCCTCGTCACGCTCCACGACCGGTCCAGCGGCCTGCGCCTGAGAGTCACTACCGATGCCTCGGGAGGTTTCAGCTTTGGGCCGCTACGTCCGGGGGAATATATCCTGGAAGTCGAGTCCCGGGGATTTGCTCCCGTGTCCCTGAGCGGACTTCAAGTCGAGGCCGGTCAGGAACTGGTGCGGGACATTGCCCTTCTATTGGCGGTGCGCCGGGAGGAGGTCGTGGTCACGGCCGCTGGGAGACCCCAGTCGGTCGACGAGGTTTCGAAGGCCCTGACGGTCATCAACAGCACGGACATGCAAGAGCGGGGCGAGATCAGCCTGGCCGAGGCCTTGAGGCCCGTTCCCGGCTTGCGCATTCAGCAACTGGGGACGCCCGGCGCCCAGACGACCATTCGAACCCGCGGCCTGCGGGGCGAGAACACCTCGATCCTGATCGACGGCCTGCGCTTCCGGGACGCGGCCGCGCCCCAGGGAGACGCCACCTCCTTCGTATCCCATCTCCTGCTGGCCGATACCCACCGGGTGGAGGTGTTGCGGGGGTCGGGCTCGTCCCTTTACGGAAGTCACGCCATCGGCGGCGTGGTCAACATGATGAGCGCCGAAGGCGGCGGCCGCACCCGGGGAAGCCTGCTGACCGAGGGGGGATCCCTGGGCCGGCTGCATGGCCGGGCCCGCCTGGCGGGAGGATTCCGGCAGGACCGGTTCACCTACAGCACGGGACTGGCCCATCGAAACATATCCAGAGGCGTCGATGGCGACGACGCCAGCCGCAACACCACCGCCCAGGGGCGGCTGAATCTGAACCTTTCTCCCACGGCCAACCTCTCGGCACGACTCTACGGGGGCGACACCTTCCTCCAGCTCAACCGGTCGCCAAGCAGCGCCCCCGGCTTGACGGCCACCGGAATCGTCCAGGCCCGTCCCCTGGCTCCCGACCTGGTGGAGCTCCACCAGGCGGGGACGCCCCTGTCCCAACTGAACCTGGGATCGGCCACATTCATCTCTACTCTCAATGATCCCGACGCACGCGTAGCCACCGATTTCCTTTCCAGCGCGGTCCTGTTCAACCAACAGCCGACAGCCCGGACGGGATACAGCCTCTCCTATCAGAATCTGCGAACCGATCGGATCAATCACAACGGCCCCGGAGGACCGGGCTTTCAGCCCCTGGGGATCACGCGGTCGGATTTCGGCGGGCGCGTGCAGACCGTCAACGCCCGCACCCATCTGCAAGTGGGAAACAACCACTTCATCGATGCGGGATATGAGTTCGAGAATGAACGGCTCATCAATCGGAATATTCCCGTGCAGCCTTCCCCCGAGTCCCTGGCGGACGTCACTCAGCGTACCAACGCCTTTCATATTCAGGACCAGCTCAGACTGTTGCAGGGACGGCTGCACCTTTCAGCCGCCTTCAGAGTCCAGATGTTCTCGCTTCAGACTCCTCTGCTGGAGCCGTTGGAAACTGCGCCCTACCAGGGATTCACCTTCGATGCTCCACCGACCGCCTACACCGGCGACGGTTCGATCGCCTATTTCGTGGCCGAAACCGGGACCAAGATCCGCGCCCATGTCGGAAACGGCTATCGGTCTCCCTCTCTCTATGAACGCTTCGGGACCTACTTCTCCAGCTTCGGCTACTCGGCTTATGGAGACCCGAGGCTCCGTCCCGATCGATCCATCGCCTTTGACGCCGGCCTGGACCAGGCCCTGCTCGGCAACCGGGCGCAAATCTCTCTGACCTGGTTCTACACCCGTATCCAGGAAAACATCGTCTTCGACTTCTCCGGCGGCATCAACCCCGCCACCGACCCCTTCGGGCGTTTCGGCGGCTACCGGAACAGCCAGGGAGGACTGGCCCGTGGCCTTGAAGTCACCACCACCGTACGTCCTTCCAGATCGCTGGATCTGCGATTCTCCTACACTTACACCAACGCCGACGAGCGCGTGCCTCGGGTTGGCGAGGTACTGAAGTCCTTTGTGATTCCCGACCACCAGTGGTCCCTGCTGGCAACCCAGTGGTTGGGGCGGAACCTGTTCCTCAACCTGGACTGGGTGACCTCCGGCAGCACCCTGGCACCGATCTATGACCCCAGCATCTTCGGCAGCCGCGTGTTTCGGTTCGACCCCGTCACCAAGGTCGACCTGGGGGCCAGCTACAGGTTGCGTCTTTCGGAATTCCGCAGTCTCCGGTTGTTCGGCCGGGTCGACAACCTGCTGGACAGGCAATACTATGAGAACGGGTTTCTGAACCCCGGGGCCACCGGGACAGCCGGGTTGGAGTTTTCCTTTTGACCCGAGTCTCTGACCGGGCCTGGCATTGTCGAAGAGTTCCAGGGCTCCACCAATCCCGAATGGAACCGATCACGCTCGAACAAGCCATCCGCCGGATCGGTCCCGTGGACGCCGGGGCCCGGCGCCGCGCCGAGGCCCGGCAGCTCCGTCTCACCAAGCCCCCCGGCAGCCTGGGCCGGCTGGAGCAGGTATCGGTTCAACTGGCCGGGATCTTCGGCACCGAGAAGCCGCGGATCCAGGGGAAGGCGGTCGTCGTTGCAGCGGCCGACCACGGCGTGGTCGCCCAGGGGGTGACAGGCTATCCCCAGGCGGTCACCGGGCAGATGGTGCAAAACTTTCTGGCGGGGGGTGCGGCGGTCAGCGCCCTTTCAAGGCTGCTGGGCGTTCGACGGATCATCGTGGACGCGGGAGTGGCAAGCGGAATCCGGAATCATCCCGATCTCCGCTGCCTGAGTGCCGGACACGGCACGAAAGACATTACTCAGGGACCCGCCATGTCCTCCCGGCAGGCGGAAAGGTGTCTCACGGCAGGGGTGAATCTTGCGGTCGAGGCCGCTCGCTCCGGCGCGGACCTGATCGCCGTGGGAGACATGGGCATCGGCAACACCACCGCCGCCAGCGCCATTGCGGCCACCGTCACGGGCAAATCCCCCCGGGAAACCACCGGCAAGGGCACGGGACGCACGCCCGAGGAGTTGGAACGCAAGGTGGAAGTAGTGCATAGGGCACTGGCGATCAACCGGCCCGACCCCGGCAATCCCCTGGACGTGCTCGCCAAAGTGGGAGGATTCGAGATCGGCGTGCTGGCCGGTGTTATATTGGGCGGGTCGGCGATGCGGCGCGCCGTGGTTCTGGACGGCTTCATCTCGGGAGCGGCGGCGCTCTTGGCCCACCGGCTCTGCCCCGCCACCCAAGACTACATGATTGCCTCCCACCGCTCGGATGAGCAGGGACACCAAGCGATCCTGACCTGCCTGGGGCTTTCACCTCTGCTGGATCTGGGGATGCGTCTGGGCGAGGGCAGCGGCGCCCTGCTGGCCATGCCCATCATAGAGGCGGCCTCGACCTGCCTTTGCGAGATGGCCACCTTCGACGAGGCGGGAGTGTCGGACCGCGACAGGAACGAGGCGCCCGCGGAGAGCCCATCCCCATGAAGGACCTGCGTTCCGCCATTGCCTTTCTGACGATTCTCCCCCTGGGGCCAAGCAACGCGGCCGAGGATTTCCCTGCGGCTCGCGCCTGGTTCCCGCTGGTGGGTCTGCTGCTTGGATCGTTGCTGGCGGGGACGGACTTGCTGCTGCAGTGGTCATATTCGCTTCTCTCTTCGGACTCTACGCCGCTTGACCGCCAGTTTCCGCCTCTTCTGGCCGGCGCCCTGCTGATTGCCGGTCTTGCCCTGCTGACTCGAGCCCTGCATCTGGACGGCTTCATGGACACCTGCGACGCGCTGTTGGGCGGCTATGAACGCCGGCGGCGGCTCGAGATACTCCGGGACCCCCATGTAGGAGCCTTCGCGGTGGTGGGACTGACCAGTCTGCTTCTCCTCAAGGTCACCGCCCTCGCCGCCCTGCCCCAAGCCAGCCGGCATTCGGTCCTGCTGCTCTTTCCCTGCCTTGCTCGCTGGGGGATGCTGCTGGCCATGGAGCTGTTTCCCTATACCAGGCGGGAGGGTCTGGGAACGGCGTTCTTCGGGAACCGGGGCCGCCGGCCTCTCATCGGCGGTCTCTGCCTTGCCCTGGCCGCTTCCATCGGGCTGGCCGGAGTCACCGGATTGCTACTTTTGGCGTTGGCCAGCGCCGTCTCCTGGGCTATCGGATACTGGGCGTCGCGGGCGCTGGGCGGCCTGACGGGAGACATCTACGGAGCCGTCAACGAGACCGCCGAGGCATCGGTCCTGGTCGTGGCTGTGGTCCTGACCGCCGCCTCGCCCCTTGCCTTGCACTCACCGCTGGCAGGTTACCTGGATTGACAGGGACATGAATAGATACCTTCTGGTCAGACACGGAACAACGGAGTGGAACGCCCAGCGTCGAATCCAGGGACAGTCGGACCCGTCCCTGAACCCGACCGGACAGCGGCAGGCCCGACGGCTCGGCAAGCGCCTGGCGTCGGTCCCCTTCGCGGAGGTTCGTTGCAGCGATCTGCGTCGCTGCTCGGAAACGGCGGCGGGGATCCTGCTGGGAAGGAACGACGTCCGGCTGAAAGAGATGCCGGAACTGCGGGAGAAGAATTTCGGAGCCTGGGAGGGACTGACTTTCCACGAAGTGCAGGCCCGCTATCCGGACCTGTATCGCCACTGGCTGGCGGCTGCAGACCCTTCCTTCGCGCCGCCCGGCGGCGAGAGCGATCTTCAGCTCTGCTCCCGGGCCGATACCGTTGTCGACCGGCTGCGGGAGACCTGCACCGACAGTGGCCGCAACCTCCTGGTGGTTACCCACGGCGGCATGCTGCGGGCCCTGATTACCCGTCTTCTGGGTCTGCCGGCTCAAAAGATGTGGAAGTTCCGCTTCGCCAATGCCGGCCTCTCCGTGGTCAGTCTCTTCGAGGAAGGCAGTGCCGTCATGGACCTGCTCAACGACACCAGCCACTTGGAAGAGGGCCTCGGAGAGTGACAGGAACGTGGAGAGGCCGGACTCGACACCCTGGCCCGAATCCTCCCCCCCAGGAAGTGAGCGCCCTATGGGCAAGGTCCTGATGGTCCAGGGCACCGGCTCTCATGCGGGCAAGTCCCTGCTGGTCATGGCCCTGTGCCGCATTTTCTCCAGGGAAGGTCTACGGGTGGCGCCCTTCAAGGCGCAGAACATGTCCCTCAACTCCTTCGTGACCCCGGACGGCTGTGAGTTCAGCCGCGCGCAGGCGGTTCAGGCCGAGGCCGCCGGGGTGGCACCCCTGGTCGAGATGAACCCGGTCCTGCTGAAGCCCCAGGACGGACTTCGCTCCCAGGTGGTAGCCATGGGGAAGCCCGTTTCCGTGGTATCCGCCAGAGAATATTGGGAGATGACACCGCAACTGTGGCCGCTGGTCACTCGATCGCTCGACACCCTGCGGGAGGGCAATGACATCGTGGTCATTGAAGGCGCCGGCAGTCCCGCCGAGATCAACCTGAGGGAACAGGAAATCGTCAACATGCGGGTGGCCCGTTACGCCGAGGCTCCGGTTATCCTGGTGGGCGACATCGACCGGGGCGGCGTCTTCGCTTCCCTGTTCGGAACGGTGGCGCTGCTGGAACCGGAGGAACGGGCCTTGATCCAGGCCCTTGTCGTCAACAAGTTCAGAGGAGACCCCTCGCTGCTGGACTCGGGACTGGCAAGCCTGAAGCAGCGCACCGGGGTTCCCATTGCCGGCGTCCTGCCCTATTTCAAGGACGTCCAGCTCCCCGAAGAGGACTCGGTGGGGTTGGAAAATTCTCCACAACCCCGTCCGGATCCGGAGGCGCCCCTGGACATCGCCGTCATCCGGCTGCCCCGCATCGCCAACTTCGACGACTTCGACCCCCTTCGCCGCGAGCCCGGCGTGCGCCTTCGATACGTGGACAGTCCCGGTCGAATGGGGTCTCCCGACCTGGTGGTCATTCCGGGATCCAAGACCACGGTCGCCGACCTCGAGTGGATGCGTCAGGCGGACCTGGACCGATCCGTGTCGGACCACCGAGGGACCGGAAGACCGGTCATCGGCCTCTGCGGCGGCTACCAGATGCTGGGGCAACGTATCCTCGACCCCCAGAGGGTGGAATCGGACCGTCCTGAAACGGACGGCTTGGGCCTGCTTCCCGTCAAGACGGTCTTCGAGTCCGGCAAGGAGACCCACCAGGTGAGGGCCGACATCGTCTCCGGAAGCGGACTGTTGACCGGCAGCCGGGGCGGCCGACTCGCCGGCTACGAAATCCACATGGGGCGTTCCTCCAACGCCGGAAATGCACCCTTCCGAATTCGGGAACGCTCCGGCAAACCCGCCGACGCCCCCGAGGGCGCGCTGGATTCGCAGGGACTGACCCTGGGAACCTACCTCCACGGCCTGTTCCACAACCACGGCTTTCGCCGCGGCCTGCTGCTGCACCTGGCTGCCAGAAAAAACATCTCGCTTCCCGCCGGGGCGCTGCAGAACATGGAGAGGGAGTACGACAGGCTGGCCGACCTGGTCAGCCGGCATCTGGACATGGATGCCGTTCACACGATAGCGGGGTTGAAGCCGTGAAAAAGGAACTCATTCTGATCCTTGGTGGCGCGCGTTCCGGCAAGAGTTCCTTTGCCCAGAGAGTGGCTCGCCGGGGCCGGCGGGTGCTGTTCGTGGCCACGGCGGAGGCGCGAGACGAAGACATGAAACGCCGCATCGCCGCCCATCGCGAGCGGCGCCCGCCAGGCTGGGACACGCTGGAGGAGCCCCTGGACCTGGCGGCGGCGCTTCGTCCCGTCCTGGACCGCTACGACACCTTTCTGCTGGACTGCCTCACCCTTTGGGCCAGCAACCTGCTGCTCGACCAGCCCGCCCGCGCCGAAGACGGCAGCCGGATCCCGGATTCCGCCCGCGAACTGATGGATCTCATCGCAGAGTCCCCTGCAACCTGGATCCTGGTCAGCAACGAGGTCGGCCAGGGCATCGTTCCCTCTTCATCCCTGGGCCGCGCCTACCGGGACGCCCTGGGACGAGTGAATCAGTTGGCGGCCTCCCGCGCGGACAGGGTCTATCTCATGACGGCCGGCTTGGCCCTGGAACTGAATTCCCTTGGCGCCCGTCCCTACGCCCAGGTGGACTTGGACCCTTCCGGCCCTTGACAACTCCGGATCGACTGCGGTCTTGCCCCTCCCGCGACGCCGCGTCGGCCCCCCTCCACATCAGCCTTCGCCATTCGGCGACTCCCCCTCAAGGGGGGAGTGATACTGGTACAGCCCCACCCGGGAACGCGGGCGTCTCGCCCGCAACCTTATTCCTGGCTGGAGGAAATAGAGCGACAGCGCAAGGTTGCAGGCAGGCAGTCCCCCCGCCGGCGTGAACGGCATGGGCCAGTCCGAATGAAAGGCAAGGCCCCGTTGCCGTTCCATCCCAGCGGCGGAGTCGGCCAAGGCTGTGCCGGGCAAATGTGCGGGCGGGACGCCCGCGCTCCCGGGGGGGCCTTTGGGCGGCCCGTGCAGATCCGAATCTTGCAAAAGGCCCAACGATCCATCGGTATTTTTTTGGGAACGGCGCTTCCTTTCGGGAGGAAATTGCATCCAATTTCTGGCCTTTTCGGACGTTCCGGGACGAGGCGTCCGTCCACAGGACAGCATCCGAGGTTGGCTGCTATACTGGTTTCAAGGCGGTTTCCCTTGATCGAATCAATTCAGGAGGATCCTTGAGTCATCTGCGCTTGCCTGAAAGCGGAATCCCCCGCGGGACAACCAGGTGCTTTCGGGACTTGTTTCTCTCCGCCGGCGCAATCGGCTTGTTCCTGATGTTGCCGGCCGCGGCCACCGCCCAAGGGATCTGCGACCGCACGCCGCAGGTGCGGGACCGCCTGTTGGAGGCAGCCGGGGTCTCCTCCTGCGAAGACGCCGGCCCCGAGCACCTGGCCGCGGTGACGCAACTGGATCTGTCCGATTCCGGCATCGACGCCTTGCAGCCCCAGGACTTCAGAGATCTCGGCCGGCTCCAGCGCCTTTATCTCCGCGGGAACTCTCTCACCACCCTGCCGCCTTCCCTCTTTCACGGCCTGGTCCGCCTGGAACAACTGGGGCTGAATTCCAACCGGTTGAGGGAACTGCCCCCGGAACTCCTTGCGGGTCTCGGCTCTCTGGAATGGCTCTGGCTGAACGAAAATCAGCTCGAGACCTTGCCGGATGGAGTCTTCAGCGGATTGGCCGAGCTCACCAATCTGCGCCTTGCGGAAAACTCTCTGACCGATTTGCCTGCAGGAGTCTTCTCCGGGTTGGGCAGCCTGGAGCATCTGTCGCTGCATGGCAACTCGCTGAGCAGCCTGCCCGACGGGGTCTTTGGCGGACTGAGCAACCTGAGTCAGCTTTGGATGCAGGAGAACTCTCTCACGGCCCTGCCCGAAGAGGTCTTCCGCGGCCTGGTCAACCTGCGGTCATTGAAGCTGGATCACAACTTGCTGGGCGCCCTGGGCGGCGGAACCTTTCTCGGGCTGAGAAACCTGCGACGGCTGACCCTGGATTCCAACTCGCTGAGGGAACTCCCCGAGGGCGTCTTCGGGGGCCTCGAGAGCCTGTCGGTGCTGCAACTCCGCCAGAACCGTCTGAGGACCCTGCCGAAAGGGATCTTCAGCGGTCTGCGTCTTCTGCAGACCCTGACTCTGGACGAAAACTCGCTGCGGGTGCTGCCGGACGGAGTCTTTGACGGGTTGAGCCAGTTGGTCCAATTGCCGCTCCAGGAAAACGATCTGAGGACCCTGCCCGAGGAGGTCTTCAGTGAACTGAGCGGCCTGAAACGCTTGACCCTGAATCGGAACTCGCTGAGGGAACTTCCTGCCGGGGTCTTCCGCGGGTTGCCGCTCCTGCGGGATCTGGCGCTGGAGGACAACCGGTTGACCTCGCTGCCGAAGGGGGTTTTCGACGAGAACCTGTCCACCCTGGGCGCCGTCAGGGACAGTCCCGGACTCCGTGTCGACGCAGGCCTGAAGGCCGAGGCGTCCTTCGCCTTTCCGGCGGGAAACGCCGCCCCGGGAGCCACCGCCACGGTCACGGCGACCCTGCACCGCCCGCTGCCGGTCGCCGTGCGGCTGCCCTACAGCCTGGGGGGCACCGCGACCTCGGCCGACCATGCCGACCTGTCGCCCAATCCTGCGGAGGGTTTGTTGTTTCCGGCCGGAGAAACCCGGCGTCAAATCAGCCTGTCCATTCCGGCGGGGGCCGGCAGGCTGGGCAGGACCCTGGTGTTCACCCTGGGCGACCTCCGGGAGATCCGCCTGCGCCGTTCCGATGGCATGGAACCGGATGCACCCTTTCTGTCAGCCGAAACCCTCTTGTCCCTCTCTTCCGAAGGAGTCGTCCACACCCTGACCATCGCCGACCCTGGATCCATCACGGGGGGCGTCTGCGACCGGACTCCCCAGGTCAGGGCGCGGCTGATGGAGGCCAGCGGGGAATCGTCCTGCGGGCAGATCACTTCGGGTCAACTGGCGGCCGTGACTCAGCTCGACCTGCGGCGGTCCGGCATTCATACCCTGGAAGCCCAGGACTTCAGCGGATTGAGCTCGCTCACCAGCTTGAGTCTGGGTGAAAACCGACTGGCGACTCTTCCCGAGGGAATCTTCAGCGATTTGGGCAGCCTGGAACGCCTGGAGATGCCGGGGAACGCCCTGGGCACTCTCCCGGAGGGAGTGTTCAGCCCATTGAGCAGCCTGACCTGGCTGGACCTGGGCGGCAACGCTCTCACTGCTCTGCCCGAAGAGATCTTCAGCGGACTCCCCAACCTGGAAACTCTGTGGCTGAATGGAAATCGCCTGGCTGAGTTACACGACGCCGTCTTCCGCGACCTGAGTCGCCTGGTCGATTTGAACCTCGGCTCAAACTCGCTCACGGCTTTGCCGGAGGGGGTCTTCGACGGGCTGAACACATTGCGGGTCCTCAAGTTGCACGAGAACTCCCTCACCGAATTGCCCGGGGGTCTCTTTGTGGAGTTGAGCGAACCGGAAGAATTCATTCCCATCGGCGGCCCCACCCGAGCAGCCAGGCTGGAATCCCTCTGGATTCAGGGAAATCGCCTGAGCGCATTGCCCGAGGACGCCTTCCGGGGACTGGGCAACCTGCGGGTTCTGCTGCTGGACGGCAACTCGCTCATGGCCATGCCGGAAGCGGTATTCAGCGGTTTGAGCCGTCTTCAGCGGGTGCGCCTGAGTGACAACTCCATCTCCGCTCTGCCGGAGGAAATCTTCCAGGGACTGGAAAACCTGGAACGGCTGGCACTGGACCACAACCGGCTGTCCACCTTGCCCGAAGCCGTTTTCAACGGTCTGAGCCGCCTGGTAAGACTGAACCTGAGCGCAAACTTGCTGGCCTCCCTGCCTGCGGAGATCTTCCGGGGACTGAGGCGACTGGAGGAGCTGCATCTGGACGGCAACCGGCTGGCGGGCTTGCCGCCCGGCGTTCTCGACGACACGCTCCCGGAGTTGGGCATTGGCCCCCAGAACCAGGGGCTCCATTGGGACGATACCCTGAAGGCCCGGCTGGGTTTCGCTTCAACCGCGCAGAGCGCTGCGCCCGGGAGCGAGGCAACCGTAACGGTGACCCTGCACCGTGCGCTGCCGTTGTCCCTTCGCGTGCCCTACACCGTCGGCGGGTCGACTGCTTCCCACCACTACGCCGGCCTGTCCCCTTCCCCCGAGGAAGGACTGGTGTTTCCAGCCGGAGAAACCCGCCGGCAGATCACTTTGTCCCTCCTCGAGGACAGCGGCAACCTGGGCCGGACGATCGTGTTAACGCTGGGTCGAATCTCGGAAATCGACCTGCTCCCGTCCGACCCAACCGGACCTGAGGCGACCTTCCTGAAGGCCGAGACCCTGCTGTCGGGATCTGCCGACCCGGCCACACACACCATCACTGTGGCCGTCCCTGCCGTTGTGGGGATGAACCGCACCTTTGTCCCGGTCATTTTGAGCAGGGCCGGCAGGAGCGATTCCTTTTTCACCTCCGAAATGACGCTGACCAATCGGGGAGCCACAGAGGCCGCCCTCACCTATACCTACACGGCCCACCAGGGTAGAGGCGGGACCGCCAACGACGTGGTGGCCGTGGGACGGCAGAAGATCGTCCCCGACGCCGTCGAGTACCTGCGCGGCCTGGGCGTCCCCATTCCTGTCGGCGGGAACCCCGTCGGGACACTGGCGGTCGAGTATGGCGGAGATTCGACCTTGGGAGTGTCGGTGAGAACCACCACCCCCGTTCCCCGGGGGCGCGCCGGCCTGGCTTATCCCGGTGTCTCCAGGGAGGACGGATTCCAGGAACCGGTCTATCTGGCCGGCTTGCGCCAAACCCCGCAGGACCGCTCCAACCTGGCCGTGCAAAACATGGGACTCGCCACAGAGGGACCCATCAGGCTGAGGGTAACGGTCTTTTCGGGAGATGCGGGCGACTCCAACTCCACCATGCTGGAAGAGGTGACCCTGGAGCCGGGCGGTTTCCGCCAGTTCGATGAAGTGCTGCGCGGCCTGGCCAACGGATATGTCAGAGTGGAGAAGACAGCCGGAACGGCCCCCTTCTACGCCTACGGGGTCATCAACGACCAAGCCAATTCGGACGGCTCCTTCATCCTCCCGGTGACGGCCGCCTCGCTGGCGGGAACCACGGGTCAGACCCTGCCGGTGATCCTGGAGAGGGCACCCTTCAGCAGCGAGCTGACGGTGACCAACTTCTCGGACCTGCCCAAGACCGTGAGTTTCGCTTTCGTCGCTGAAGGGGTGGATGCCCCCGACCTGACAGCCGAATTCAGCATGCGCCTGGAAGCCGGGGAGCAGGTGATCACCCCCGACCTGGTCGACGAAATGAGAAGGGAAGGTGTCTCCGGCATCGGTCCGTCAGGCGGTCTGGCCGGGGCCCTGTTCGCCTGGGTGGATGGGGAAGACATGAGCGGCATCGTGATCGGAGCCCGGACGGTCTCGCCGGCCCTTCTCGCCGGAGGCCGGTATGGCGTCTTCTACAGCGCCGTGCCCTACGGCTCGGCATTCAGCCGGGTTGCCTGGGTTGAGGGCCTGCAGCAGAACCAGGAAAGCCGCAGCAACCTGGCCCTGGTCAACACCGGAGAAGTCGACGACAGCGAGAGTGTCTTCAGCATCGACATCTACGACGGGGATACGGGCCTGCTGATCCGAACCATCACCGGCAGGAGGGTCCCGGCCCGGGGATGGCGGCAGATCGACAGCATTCTGCGGGACTATGCGGCGGGAACCACCCAGGGATATGTCCGAATCCGCAAGATCTCCGGCAACAACCCCTTCCTGGCCTACGGGGTCATCAACGACGGCGGCATCCGGGGAGAGCGCAGCGGAGACGGCGCCTTTCTGGCGGCCCGAGAGTAGTTTGTTCGCAGCCCGTCGGGTTGCGTGCCAAGGCTCCGGCACCCACCTCTTCCCAGGTGCCGCCCTTCGGCCCGGGGTTTCCGGAATCGGCAGGAATACCCCGGGATTTCGTCGCTGCCGGAAATCACCTCCCTGGTCCCGAGATTTCCGTAGAATGCGGGTCATTTCGGCGGTCCACCCAGGCCAGCGTCACCAGCGGCAGCGTCATTTGCCGCAACCCCGGTCCCCTGTTAAACTGATGCCGTAGGGGACGCGGGGGAAACGGGTGGTCCGGTGAACAAGTTCGCGCTGACTTGCTTTTACGCCTTTCTCCTGCTGGCCGTCAACGGCGCCTACCTGTGGCCCCATGCAGAGCCCGGCATCTTCTACATTTCCAACCTGGCGCTGCACCTGGGACTGGGGCTCGTCCTGACCCTAATCGCTCTGGGATACCTGCTGACCCGCTTTCGAAGGATCATCCCGGCGGCCCGCTGGGCACTGGTCTGCTTTCTGGCCAGTTCGATTCCGGCCCTGGCCCTGCTGGTCGTGGGCAACACCCAACCCCATCGCTGGATCCTCCACACACACATCGGCCTGGCCCTGCTGGCCTTTGTCCTGGCAGGTGTCGCCGTTCAAACCTATTGGAGAGAAAGCTATCGCCTCGGTCTGCTGGGGCTGGCTCGCAGGCGCTATGGCGCGGCTGCGGCGCTGCTGCTCCTGATCCCGGCAGGCCTGCTCGGCTACCAGCAATTCTTCCCTGACGAGGCCGACCGTGTCCGAAACCCCGCCCGCACACCGCTCTCCATGGAGGAGGAAGGAGACGGACCCGAGAGCCCCTTCTTCCCCTCCTCGGCCACCACCACCAGCGGCGACCTGATTCCCTCCGATTTCTTCATGACCTCCCACACCTGCCAGCGGTGCCATCCCGATATCTACGAGCAGTGGTACTCCTCCATGCACCACTTTTCCTCCTTCAACAACCAGTGGTACCGCAAATCGATCGAATACATGCAGGACGTGGTCGGCACCGAGCCTTCCAAGTGGTGCGCCGGCTGTCACGACCATGCCGTCTTCTTCAACGGTCGATTCGACACCCCCATCCGGGAGCAGATCGACACCCCGGAAGCACAGGCCGGTCTGGCCTGCACCTCCTGCCACTCCATCGTTCGGATCGGCAGCAGCATGGGAAACGGGGACCTGGTCATCGAATATCCCCCGCTGCATGACATGGCGACCAGCGACAATGCCGTCCTGCAGTGGTTCCACGATTTTCTGACCATGGCGGATCCCGGCCCTCACAAGAAGGTCTTCATGAAGCCCTTCCATCGGATGGACACCGCCGAATTCTGTTCCAGTTGCCACAAGGTCCATCTGGACTCTCCGGTGAACCACTATCGCTGGCTGCGAGGTTTCAACGACTACGACAACTGGCAGGCCAGCGGAGTTTCCGGCCAGGGGGCCAGGTCCTTCTACTACCCGCCTCAGCCCCGCAAGTGCGTGGACTGCCACATGCCCCTGGTGGATTCCGACGACCTGGGGAACATCGACGGCAAGGTCCACTCTCACCGGTTTCCGGGCGCCAATACGGCCGTGCCCCTGGCCAACCAGGACCAGGAGCAGTTGCAGACCACCATCGACTTTCTGCAGGACAAGCAGGTCGGCATCGACATTTTCGCCATGGCATTGGGCGATCCGGTGGAGGCAGCCGCACCTTCCGGCCGAACCGGCGCCAGCCTCCAGCTCTCCAGCACTTTTGCGGTGGGAGAGGAGTCGGAGTCCTTCGGCGCCCGGGGCATGGTCACCACCCCTCCACTCAAGGTGGTGGCCCCCCTGGACCGGATTGGAGCCACCGTCAGGCGCGGTGACTCGGTGCGGGTGGACGTGGTGGTGAGAACGCTGAACGTCGGCCACTTCTTCCCCGGCGGGACCGTGGACGCCTTCGATGTCTGGGTGGAGCTTCAGGCGGTTGACGACCGGGGACGGGTGATCTTCTGGAGCGGCCGAGTGGAGGACAACGGGCAGGGTCCCGTGGAAGAGAGCGCCCACATGTACCGGGCCTACCTGCTGGATGAGCACGGCAACCTCATCAACAAGCGCAACGCCTGGGCGGCCCGTTCCACCCTGTATGTCCGCCTGATCCCTCCGGGAGCCGCGGACACGGTGCGGTTCCGCCTCAATGTCCCTGAGCACAGCGGCGACAGGATCACTCTCACGGCCAAGGTGAACTATCGCAAGTTCAGTTGGTGGAACACCCAGTGGGCCTACGCCGGCATCCGGGACCCTACCCACCTGGACTTCGGACTGGACAAGGGCTACGACGACGGGCGCTGGATCTTCCAGGGCGATTTGTCCCGGGTCTCGGGCAAGCTCAAGGAGATCCCCAATCTGCCCATCGTGATCATGGCCGAGGACCGCACCGAGCTGAGGGTTCTGGACCGGGGAGCCGACCCGCCGGAGCTGGAGTCCACCATGGACCGGGACGACCTGATCCGGTGGAACGACTACGGGATCGGCCTGCTGCTGCAGGGAGACCTCAAGGCCGCCGAGCAGGCCTTCCTGACCGTCACCCGGCTCGACCCCGGCTTTGCCGACGGCTGGGTGAACGTGGCTCGGGCCCGGGTGCGGGAAGGCAATACCGAGGGGGCTCAGGAGGTGCTGCGGAAAGCGCTGGAGGTGGACCCGGACCTGGCCAAGAGCCACTACTTCTACGGCCTGACCTTGAAGACCCAGGGAAAGTACGACGAGGCCCTGGTCCATTTCCGACGGGCCCTGGCCCAGTATCCCCGCGATCGAGTGGTCAGAAACCAGGCCGGCCGCATTCTCTTCCTGAAGCGGCAGTACGCCGAGGCGGTCAAGGAATTCCTGCAGGTCCTGGAGGTGGACCCGGAAGACCTGCAGGCCCACTACAACCTGATGCTCTGCTATCGAGGTCTGGGCCGGAAGGACCTGGCCGAACGGGAGCGCCGGCTCTATTTGAGATTCAAGGCCGACGAATCTTCCCAGTTCATCACCGGACCGGTGCGGCGGCTTCACCCCGAGGCCAACAACGAACGCCAGCCCATCCACGAGCACGGGTCCGCCCCGCTGGAGCCGGGGCTGACCGCCGGCAGGAGCTACTCCTCCAGCCAAGCCAAAGCCCCCGCGGCCAACTCCGATTCATGATCCCCAACACTCCATGCAGCAGCACTGACGGCGGCGGGCCAGGACGCCCCGCCCTTCTCATCCTGTCCATGGTGGTGCTGACCCTGCTCTGCCGTCCGGTAGGGCTGCAGGCCGGGGGCGACTCCAAGCCCTTCCCGGTGCAGTTTCGCGATGTCACCCGCCAGGCCGGACTGACCTTTCAACACAACAATGGCGCCTTCGGCAAGAAGTACCTTCCCGAGACCATGGGCTCGGGGGTCGCCTTTCTGGACTACGACAACGATGGTTGGCAGGACATCCTGCTGATCAACGGCAAGGACTGGCCGGGGCGCAAAGGCCGCCGGTCCACCATGGCCCTCTACCGCAACGACCGGGACAGGACCTTTACCGACGTGACCCGCAAGGTCGGCCTGGATATCGAGCTCTACGGAATGGGATGCGCCGCCGGCGACTACGACAACGACGGCTGGGTGGACCTGTACGTGAGCGCCCTGGGACCGGATCGACTCTTTCGCAATAAGGGGGGTAACACCTTCGAGGATGTCACCCGCAAGGCCGGGCTGGACAATCCCGAATTCGCCACCAGCGTGGCCTGGCTGGACTACGACCGTGACGGAAACCTGGACCTGCTGGTCACCAACTACGTGAAGTGGTCCATCGAGACCGACCTTCACTGCAGCCTGGACGGCGTCAACAAGTCCTACTGCACCCCCGAGTCCTATCCCGGTGTCTCTTCCCGCCTTTTTCGAAACCAGGGAGACGGTGCTTTCGCCGATGTCACCCGCAAGGCCGGACTGCTGGACTCCACCAGCAAGGCCCTGGGGGTGGCCGTCTTCGACGCCCAGGACGACGGCTGGCCCGACCTGCTGCTGGCCAACGACACCCAACCCAACAAGCTCTACATCAACCGGAAGGACGGCACCTTCAGGGATGAGGGGATCTCGGCCGGGGTGGCCTTCAGCGAGGACGGGACCGTTCGGGGAGCCATGGGGGTGGACGCGGCCGACTACGACGGGTCGGGACTGGCCAGCCTGGTGATCGGGAACTTTTCCAACGAAATGCTGAACCTCTACCACAACGAGGGCCAGGGGCTGTTCGTGGACGACGCCCCCACCTCCGAGGTGGGGCAGTCCAGCCTGCTGACGCTGGCCTTCGCCTGTTTCTTCTTCGACTTCGACCTGGACGGCAAGCTGGACATTTTCGTCGCCAACGGCCACGTGGAGAACGACATCAACAAGGTTCAGCGCCGGGTGAGCTACGCCCAGCCGCCCCACCTGTTCCACAACCAGGGCAAGGGATTCGTCGAGGTCGCCCATCGGGTGGGGACCGACTTCGGCAAGCCACGGGTGGGACGCGGCGGCGCCTACGGGGACTACGACAACGACGGCGACCTGGACCTGCTGATGAGCACCAACCGCGGCCAGGCCGTGCTCTGGGAGAATCAGCGCGACAATGGCAACCGATTCCTGCGGGTCAGGACGGTGGGAACCTCCAGCAACCGGGACGGCATCGGGGCCAAGGTGACCCTCCAGCTTGCCGGCGGTCGATTGTGGCGTCGGGTCAAGAGCGGCAGCAGCTATTGCTCCCAGAGCGAGCTCCCGGTGACCTTCGGCCTGGGCCGCTCGGACAAGATCCTGTCCCTCGAGGTTGCCTGGCCCAGCGGCTCGGTGGACAAGCTGACCAACCTCGACCCGAATCAGCGAATCGTGATCCGGGAAGGCGAAGGGCTGGCCGGCAAGTAAGTCGCCCCCGACCCTGGCGGGTGGATCATTCAGAGGAAAAACAGCCGATCGTTAATGAAGACGAACCACGAATGAACACAAATAGACACGAAGACAGATGGACCTCCTTCAACCATAAGCGGCGCCTCGACCTGTTCCTGGTGGTCGTCCTGGCCCTGGGGCCGGCCGGCTGCCAATCGCTGGGGCCGACCGGCGCCCTCCGGGCTGCAGGCGCGGATTCGGCTGCCGAAAGTCCATCGGCCGAGGCCCGCATGATCTACCACAACAACATCGGCATCGCTCTGCTGGAGCAGTTCAACCACGAAAAGGCCCTGGAGGAATTCGCCCGATGCCTGGCCGTCCGCCAGGATTTCCTGCCGGCCATCGTCAACAGCGGGCTGGCCCGCTTCTACCTCCAGCAACTGGACCAGTCGGAAGAATTCATGAGTCGGGCCTTGAGTCTGAACGACCGCCAGCCCACCGCCCTGTTCGCCATGGGCCTCATCCACAAGAACCAGGACCGGTTGGAGCTCGCCCTGGAGTCCTTCCGCAAGATTCTGCTCCAGGACCCTCAAGACCCGCCCACCCTCTATCAGGTCGGCCAGATACTCCTGAAACGGGAGGAATACGACCAGGCGGAAAAAGTGCTGAGGCAGGTGGTTGAGCTCTCCCCCTACGACACCGCCGCCCATTACAGCCTGGCCATGAGCCTGCTGCGCGGGGGCAGTCGGGACGAAGGACAGAAGGTGATGCAGAAGTTCCTGGGGCTGCGGGAAAGCGGCGGCATGAGCTCCACCGGCACTCAATACGGAGAACAGGGCAAGTACATGCTGGCCACCGGCGAGTACTCCGACATCAAGGATCTGCTCCCGCAGCCGCCCGCTGCCGATGCCGAAACGCCCGTCCGATTCTCCGAGGTCGGACGGGAGTCCGGCCTGGCCCTTCCGCCGGCTGCCGACAGGCAACCCGGAGACTCGGACTCGTCCTCTGCCGTGGGAGGCGATCCGGCTGACCCGGCCCGCCGGAGGGCCGCCCGAATGGGTTCGGGAGCCGCCTTCGGGGACTACGACGCGGACGGAGACCTGGACCTCTATCTGGCCCGCTGCGGCCAGGATGCAGCCCAATCGGGCGGGTTGCTCTATCGCAACGACGGCCCGGGGAGGTTTGAGGAGGTGAGCCGGCAAGCCGGGATTGACCACCGTGACTGCGGCATGGGCGCCTACTGGGGAGACCTGGACAACGACGGCCACACCGACCTGTTCCTGACCAATTACGGGGCCAACCGGCTCTATCGCAATCTCGGGGACGGGACCTTCGCGGACGTGACGGCGGCAGCCGGGGTGGCCGGGGGCGACCACTGGCACCTGGCGGCCGCTCTGGCCGACTACGACCATGACGGAGATCTGGACATCTACGTGGGTCGATTCCAGGATGCAAGTTCGCCCCCCGGCGAAAAGTCCCCGGACTCTCCGGACAACGCCAAGGCAGCAGGAGCTCACCTCTTTCGCAACAACGGCGAGGGAGTGTTTACCGACCTGGCCGAGTCGGCCCGGGTGCTTGCCCCCGGGGATCGGCTGACTTCGGTGGTCTTCACCGACTTCGACAACCGGCGAGACGTGGACTTCTGGACTGTAGCTCTGGGTGGGCCCAATCGGCTTTACAGCAACCAGCGGGTCGGCACCTTCCTGGACCTGGGCAAACGCCTGGACCGCCTGGCCTCGCTGCCGGCCCACAGCGTCACCACGGCCGACCTGGACAAGGACGGACGCATGGATTTCCTGTTGGGTCCCGTGAGCGGTCCCCTTACCTGGGTCCGCAACCTGGGAAGGCAGGATTTTCAAGCTGCCGAGCTGGCTTTCCCCGGCATCTCCACCGAGAACCGGAGCTGGAACAGCCACGCCTTCGACTATGACAACGATGGAGACCTGGACGTGCTGGAGGTCCGGGGCCTGCCTCCCGGCGCCTCTCCGAAGGGATCCGGCCTGGAACTTTATCGGAACCGGGGCGACGGCAGTTTCCAGGCCGTTACCGCAGAGTCGGGTCTGGACCGATACCGGGACCGGGCCTTTCGCAGCCTGACCCTGGGCGACTACGACAACGACGGCGACACCGATTTCCTGTTGACGGTCAGCGGCGGCCGCCCCCTGCTGTTTCTCAACCAGGGGGGGAACCGGAATCGGTGGGTGAAGATCCGCTTGAAGGGCACCAACAGCAACAAGTCGGGCATTGGAACCAAGGTGGAGGTCAAGTCGGGAACCCTCTGGCAAAAGGTGGAGGTCAACGGCGGCAGCGGCTATCTTTCCCAGAGCCCCCCGGAGGTTCTCTTCGGCCTGGGACAGCGCGACTCGGTGGATGCCTTGCGGCTGCTCTGGCCGGGGGGGGTGCTGCAGTCGGAGACGGATCTGCCGGTCAACCGGGTCCGCCTGGTGAACGAGCTGGACCGCAAGGGAACTTCCTGCCCGCTGCTCTACACCTGGGACGGCCGCCGCTACCAGTTCGTCACCGATTTCCTGGGGGGTTGCGCCATCGGATACCTGCTGAGCCCGGGGCGCTACAACACCCCCGACACCGACGAATACATCAGGATCGCTTCCTCCCAGCTCAAGGCCCGCGAAGGCCGCTACTCGCTGCGAATCAACAACCAGTTGGAGGAAGTGCTCTATATCGACCAGGCGGAACTGCTGGTGCTGGACCACCCGGAGGAGCTGGAGCTCTACCCCAACGAACGGCTCATGCCGGGACCGCCCTACCCGCGATTCAGGATCCATGCGGCCCGGGGGGCCCGGCCGCCTGTCTCAGCCCGGGATCACCAGGACCGCGACGTCCTGCCGCTGATCAGCCGGGTGGACCGAAAATACCCCGACGGGTTCAGGCTCCTGCCCTTCAAGGGATACGCGGAAGAGCACTCCCTGGTCCTGGACCTGGGAGACCTCTCCGATCGGACCCGGGTAACGCTGCTGATGACCGCCTGGATCGACTACGCCGATTCCACCGCCAACTACCAGGCCTCCCAGGCCCGGGCCAAGCTGGTGCCTCCCTACCTGCAGGTCAAGGACCCGAAGGGGGACTGGCGGACCGTCATCCCTCAAATGGGGTTTCCGGCCGGCCTGCCCAAGACCATGGTGGTGGATCTGAGCGGCAAGTTCCTGACCGACGACTACCGGGTCCGGATCGTCACCAGCATGCGAATCTACTGGGACCGGATCCTGGTCAACACCTATGCGGAGGAACCGACCCTGCGCCAGCACCGACTGTCCCCTCAGTCGGCCGACCTCCGTTTCCGCGGATTCCCCCGGGAGTACAGCCCCGACGGCCGACGGCCCCTGATTTACGACTACGGATGGATTCACCCCACGGCTCCCTGGAAGAGCCACATCGGAAACTACACCCGGTTCGGCCCGGTGACGGAGTTGCTCCACGACCGGGACGACCGCTACGTCATCATGAGAAACGGAGACGAAATTCACCTGGACTACGATGCCACCGGCCTGCCTCAACTCCCGCAAGGTTGGCAGCGGACCTTCCTGCTCTATGCCGACGGCTTCGGCAAGGACATGGATCCCCACTCGGCCGCCCCCGAGTTCGTGACACCGCTCCCCTTTCACGGGATGACCCGATATCCCTACGGCAAAGCCGAGAGCTACCCCGACACACCCGGCCACCGCCGCTATCTTCGCCAGTACAACACCCGCCGGGTCAGCTCGCCGTTTCCCGACCTTCGGCCGGTTCAGCTCTCGCGGGCCAAGTGATCCGATTGTCGTGGTCCTTCTTTCACCTTATACTCGACAGGTGCTCTCGATGTCGGCAAGCCCCAGAGAACCGGTGTCAATTTCGTGACCCACCCACTCCATTGGTCCCGAGGCCTGGCCGGAGGCCTCCTGCTGGCGGCCCTGCTGGCGCAGGCCGCTCAACGTCCCGAGGAAGACAGGACCGGGGCGAGCGGGGAGATGGCCGCCGAGGGGTCCGACCAGCAAGCCAAGCTGCCCCAAAAGGAGTTCACCTTTGCTCGCCTGGTGTTCCGCGGCGGGTCGGGATGGCGCTTTGGGGCCTGGGCAACGGATGCGCCCAAGGCGGATGTCACCTTCATTGCCGGCATCCGGAGACTGACCAATCTGGATGTCCGGCAGTCTCAATACTACGTTCCCATCACCTCACCGGAATTGTTCCACTACCCGTTCCTGTACGCCGTCGAGGTCGGACACCTGGAGCTTTCGGAACAGGAGGCGGAGATTCTTCGAGAGTATTTCAGGCGGGGCGGCTTCATGGTGGTGGACGACTTCCACGGCACCCTGGAATGGTCCAACTTCCAAAGTCAAATGCACAAGATCTTTCCCGGAAGCAGAATCGAGGATCTCCCGGCCTCTCACCCCATGTTCCACTGCTTCTTCGACATCGACGAGCTCTTTCAAATCCCCGGTGTCATCATGTTCTACAACGGAACCACCTATGAGAAGGACGGCTACAAGCCCCATTTTCGCGGTGTCTTCGATGAAAACGGACAGCTCAAGGTCATGGTCAACTTCAACTCGGACCTGGGGGATGCCTGGGAGTGGGCCGACGTTCCCTTCTATCCGGAGAAGTACTCTTCGGCCGCCTACCGGCTGGGCATCAACTACATCATCTACTCGATGACCCATTAGCCGGGGTTTCTCAGCGGGCGTTCGGGCCGACCCGATGCCGCTTCGAGGGAATAGAGGGGTTGTGTAGTCAGCCCGGCGCCTTCAGGAAGTCGGCTGGAGTCACAATCCGCACATCGCGAAACGGGTTCAGCACAAGCAGGTCGGTATCGCCGGTGACGATAAGTTTCGCATTTCCGTTGACGGCCAGTTCCAGGACCCGGTTGTCTTCAGGATCGCGACACGCGGAAACGGGATCAACGATTTCGACCAACTCTGATTCACGCATCAGACCGTCAACGAACTCATCGCGCTCCTCTCGCGAAATATAGCGGTCGAATCGCTCCCGGCTGAGCACATGGCTCAACTCCCTCACCAATGACGCGGAAATCAGAACCGTCCCTTCATCCAATGCTCGAAGAAACGCTTTTCCTGGCACCGAATCGTTGAAGAGTAACGCACTGACGATGACGTTGGTGTCAAAGACGAACCGGGTCACTCTTTCTCCAGGATGGACTGCAAGATCTCTGGAGTCAGACCGCGCCTTTGAGCCCTACGGCTGATTTCCAGGATAGACTCCCGAAGAGATTTCCCGGATTCCGTCGCGTCACGCAACCGCAAATTGACAAGCAAGTCCAGTTTTCGACGATCATGATCCGACGCCGAGCGATAGCGATTGGCTACATCGGAATCGACACATACCGTTATTTGATCTACCAATTCTCGTCCTCCAATTGAAGCAATTCTAACGATACTCGAGCATGACCGCCAGTTCTCCGCTCCGCAACCCAACATCTTCGATGGACAGATGGGGACAATAGGCGACGTTGTTGAACCAATGCAAGAAGATGCGGGCGGGACGCCGGCGCTCCCGGGTGATGAAGTCCTGTTGCGTGGCGGCGAGTGTCTGGCAGGCAACTTCTCAAGAATGTGACGTGCGCCCCGCCAGCGATCCCGGCCCGGTTGTCCCGGCCCGTCTTTCAACCTATACTCAACGGATGCTGCTGATGGCGGCAAGCCGTGGGAAGCCGGTGTCCATATCGTGACTCACCCATTCCATTGGTCCCGAGGTCTGGCCGGAGGCCTCCTGCTGGCCAGGCGGTCCAACGCCCGGAGAGCGATGAGACCGGAGCGAGCGAGGAGATGGCCGCCGAGCGGTCCGACCAGCAGGCCAGGCTGCCGACAAAGGAGTTCACCTTTGCCCGCCTGGTGTTCCGGGGCGGGTCGGGATGGCGCTTTGGAGCTTGGGCGACGGATGCGCCCAAGGCCGACGTTCCCTTCTATCCGGAGAAGTACTCTTCGGCCGCCTACCGGCTGGGCATCAACACCATCATCTACTCGATGACCCATTAGCCCGGGTTTCTCGGCGGGCGCTCGGGCCAACCCGATGCAGTCACGGAGTCATTGGCGCCACCTCAATGGACAGGTTGTTCGAGTCTCTCTTCAAGTATCGGTTCTTCCTTTTCCGCGAAGGCGATCTCACCTTCGACAGCCCTGTTTCCGCCTGGTGGCTCCTGCCGGCACTGGCGCTGGCCGGGGTGGCGGCATTCTGGGTCTACCGTCGCCGGTCGTCCGGGCCCCAGACCCGGTGGAGGCGGAAACTGCTGATCGCCTTGAGGGCGCTCTCGTTGATCCTGCTGCTGGCGTTGCTGTTTCGCCCCTCCCTCCGGGTCTCCACCCACCTGCCCAGGAAAAGCAGAGTCGCCCTTCTCATCGACGGCTCCCGGAGCATGACGCTCTCGCACGACTCGGCTCGAAGCCGCTGGGAGGCAGCGCTCGGGTGGCTCGATCCCGGGGCGGGAAGTGTCCTGGCCGACCTGGAAGAACGCTTCCAGCTCCAGATACTCCGGTTCGACCGCGATATTCGGGAAGTCCAACCGGGTTCCAATCTTCCTCCCACGGGGACCGGCACCAGTCTCGAGGCCGCTCTTTCCGCCGTGAGGAAGCACCGGGGAGAGGGCCAGCCCCTGGCCGGCGTGGTCCTCCTCAGTGACGGCGCCGACAATCTTTCACGGCAACTGCCGCGGGTTCTGGAAACATTCCGGCGGGAACGGATTCCCGTCCATACGGTGGCGGTCGGCCAGGAGAGCCTCGGCAAGGACATCCAGTTGTCGCAAGTCACTTTTACCCCGCGAATCCTGCCGGGATCCTCCACCCGAGGGGTGGTATCGTTGACCAGTGTCGGCTATCCCGGCCGGAGAGTCTCGGTGGAGGTCCGGGAGTCGGGAACGCTCATTGCCTCCCAACCGGTTACTCTGAACGGATCCGATACCAGTCAGATCGTCGAGCTGAGCCTGAGGCCGCAAGGGACAGGGCTGAAGCACTACACGGTCTCGGTGGCGCCCCAGCCCGGAGAAGCCATCCAGCGCAACAACCGCCGGCACCTGCTGCTCCACGTGGAGGATTCCCGCCCCAAGATCCTCTACCTGGAAGGAACGCCGCGCTGGGAATTCAAGTTCATCCGACGAGCCCTCCGGGAAGACCGCAACCTCCAACTGGTAACGCTCCTCCGGACCTCGGACAACAAGTTCTATCACCAGGGACTTGAAGGTGAGGACACACTGGCTGCAGGCTTTCCCCAGACCCCGGACCAACTCTATCCCTACAAGGGGCTTGTCCTGGGCAGTATCGAAGCCGGCTTCTTCACCCCGTCTCAGCAGGAGATGATTGTGGATTTCGTGGGTGAGCGCGGCGGCGGATTCATGATGCTGGGAGGGCGCAGCTCCTTCGACGCCGGAGGATACGCGGGCACGGACATCGCGGAAATACTGCCGGTGCGTCTCGGAGACCGCGACCCGGATAACTCCTACGTCACCGATTGGTTGACCTTCGATCCGACGGCCTACGGCAGTCGACATCCTGCCCTTCAACTGGTCTCCGACCCCTCGGCCAACCTCCGGCAATGGCGAAACATGCCGCCGATCTCCGCTTACAACCGGATTTCGCGGGCCAAGCCGGGAGCAGCGGTATTGGCGCGCGGCGGACGCGGCGGACGCCGCGCCATCCTGCTGGCCGCCCATCGTTTCGGCAGCGGGAGAGCCATCGCCTTCATGCCGGCGGCCTCCTGGCACTGGCAGATGGGACTGCCTCACGCCGATCAGACCCACGCCACCTTTTGGCGTCAACTCCTGCGATGGCTGGTAGCCTCCTCATCCGATCCCCTCCAGGTGACCTTCGATCGGGAGATCTATCAGGATGAGGATGCGGTCGGGATCGAGGTCGCGGTCAAGGATGCTTTCTTCAACCCGGCCGGAGATCGGGAAGTGGAGGCCACCATCGCCTCGCCCGGAACCGCTACCGACCGCCTGGCCCTGGGCCGTAGCAGAGGCGACTACGCGGGCCGGTTTCAACCCAGGGAAAGAGGTATCCACCAGGTCAGAGTCAAGGCTTCCCGAGAAGGGCTGGATTCGGAATCGGCCGAGGCTTATTTTCTGGTCACCCGGACTCATCGCGAGTTCTTCGATGCCGAGGCCAACCCCCGCTTGCTCCAGCGGATCGCACGGGAGACCGGCGGGTACCATTACGCCCTGGAAAACGCAGCCAATCTCCCGCAGGAAATTACCTACGCGGACAGCCCCAATTCGGTGCTCCAGGTGCTTCCCTTGTGGGACATGCCTTTTCTATTCATGCTGTTGGGCGTTCTACTGTGCTCGGAGTGGTTCCTCCGCAAACGATGGGGATGGGTTTAAAAAGGCAGCGACGAAGGCAACCGACGAACCACGAATGGACACGAATGAACACCAATAAACAGATACACGAGTTAAAACTTGGGGGAGAGGACAACCGATTTTGATGAGATTGTCCGCAAAGGACACGAAATGATAGCAGTCTTGCCATGTGCCCGGCGACGCGCCGGGAAATGGAGGCCGGCAGTGAGGCTGTCAATTCTGCTGTTCGCTCTCGCTATCGCCTGCCCGGGGTGGATGCTGGCGGAACAGGGACCCTCCCGCTATGCTGTCGTGATCAGCGGCGCTTCGGGTGGCGGCGAATACGCCGACCGCTTCTGGGACTGGTCCTCCAAGTTGGTGGCAGCGCTCAAGGGGCCCCTGCAAATGCCTCGGGAGAACCTCTTCTTTCTGGCCGAGGACCCGGAGCGGGACCCTGCTCTGGTCACCGCTCGGGCAGTAAAGTCGGACCTGATGCGGCTGGTCGGCGAGCTGGAATCCAGAGTTCGACCCGACGACCTGCTGTTCCTTCTCCTGCTGGGACACGGAAACTTCGACGGCAGCGACTATCGCTACAATCTGAGAGGGCCGGATCTGACCGGTGCGGAGCTAAGCGCCATCCTCGACCGTTTTCCGGCCCAGCGCATCGTGCTCGTGTGCACCACGCCGGCCAGCGGCGCCCTCATCCCCAGGCTGAGCCGCCGGAACCGCGTCATCCTCACGGCCACCAAGAACGGCCACGAGGGGAACGAAACCGTCTTCGCCCGATTTTTCGTCGAGTCTCTCCACAACCCGGAGGCCGACACCGACAAGAGCCGGCACGTTTCCCTGCTGGAAGCCTATGGCTTTACCCATCGCAAGGTGAAGGAGTGGTACGCGGAGAAGAACCGGCTGGCGACCGAACACGCCCGTCTGGACGACAATGGAGACGGCGTCGGGACGGCCCTGCCCGATGCCGGGAGCGGTGAGGGCATATTGGCCGGCCAGGTCACTCTGGCGAAGCCGATTGAGGCCGCATCTCCAGCCGGATCCGGGCCAACCCCGGCTGAGTTGGAAGCCCTCCGAAAAAAGAAGCTCGACCTGGAGGCCGCCTTGCGGGAACTCCGGACCCGCAAGGCGGAGCTCCCGTCTGCCCAATACCAGGAACAACTGGAGGCACTGCTGGTCGAACTGGCCCGCACCACTCGGGCCATCCGGGAGCACACCGAACGCTGAGAGGGGATCTTGCTCTGTCCGGCCTGCACGCGGGGGCGCGGCTTACCTGAAACAAACCGGTTTCGCGCTGCATGCGACGGGGTAAAAAGAGTTATCCACGAAGACACACGAAGAACGACGAAGGGCCACCAAGGCGTTGAGGTTAACCGCGACGGGATGCCAAGGACAACGGCAACGGCGAACCACGAATGGACACGAATGAACACCAATAAACGGATTGATGAGGTGTCGATTGGCGGGTGTGACCATCGATATCGAGGGGTCATCCACGAAGTCATGGCAAGGGTGCAGAAGTTGCAGAAGCGTTTCGGTGTCGCTTGTCGTTCGAGCAAGTCCACCCGTATTGGTGTGAATTCGTGTTCATTCGTGGTTCGTCTTTATTGACGACCCCCTGTTTCACCCTCGAATGATCCGCCCCGTCGTGGAGGGCGGGGGCGGGGCTTGGCTGAAACAACGGACAAAAGAGTGATCCACGGATCGACAAGACTCGAAATCAAGAAATTCATTTTGTGCCTCTTGTGCTTTTTGTGGTTTCTGTTGCCTCTTGTGCTTTTGGTGAACGCCGGAGCCGGCGGTACATGACCGTTGCCGCCTCAATGTAATGCCAGATTGTGAAAACTTGAATAACGCTCAGACATCGAAAGCAATAGGCTCCTCATCCAGTACCCGGCCATCCCGCACCGGGCCATCGGCCAAGATGCACGGCGACGGCCTGCTTCTCGCCTTGGCGTTGGCTTCCCTTCTGTGGCTGCCGGCGCCACTGCCTGGCTCCACTCCGAATCCGGAGGAAGCCGACCGATCTCTGCGGACGGGCGACTACCAGAGAGCGCTGCTCCTCTACCGCGAACTGGCGGAATCGGCCACGCCTCCTTCCCTGCAGGCTCGCCTGGGCCTTTTGAAGACACTGCTGGCCACCGGTGGCTACCAGTCGGTGGAACAAGAGGCTCTCCGGTTCCTGAAGGATCACTCCGATTCCTGCGAGTTGCAGTTGCTGCTGGGACGAGCCTACTTGCGGCGCGGGAGACTGGAGCCGGCCCGCCAAGCCCTGCAGAAGGCCGGGCGAAATGATAATTGCCGCAACCGGGCCGACTTGAGACTGGCCCGCATTCTCGTGGATCAGGGCCGATTGCCGCAAAGCCGCCGGCTCTTCCTCGAGCTGTACACCCGAATCGAGGCTCAGGACGGGAAAGACTTCGGCCTTGCAGCCATCGCCCTGCAGCATTTGCATCGGTACCGGGAGTCCAACCGCTTCTTTCGCAGGGCGACCCAGGCCGATGCCGGCGACCTGGACACCCAGATTGCCTGGGGGAATCTCTTCCTGGAGAAATACGATCCGGCCAACGCCTCGACCAGCTTCAAGGCCGCGCTCGAGATCAATCCCAATCTTCCCGAAGGCCTGCTGGGCATGGCCCTCGCCCTCACCGGAGGATCCTCCGAGCAGGCGGAAGCGCTGCTGGCCAAAGCCCTGAAGGTCAATCCCCGCCTGGAGCCGGCCCACGCGGCCCTGGCCGAGGTCGCCATCGACCGGGAGGATTTCGAGGCAGCCGAGAGGAGAATCCGCCAGTGTCTGGAGATCAATCCCCGTTCCCTCAAGGCTCTCTCCCTCCAGGCCGTGTTGCACTACGCCCGAGGCGAGGCGCAAGCCCTGGACGATGCCCTGCGGGGCCTGCTGAAGCTCAATCCGCGATACGGCGACCTCTACCGGCATCTGGCCCGATATTGCGTGACCCAGCGGCTCTATCGCCAGGCGGTGGACTTCTTTCGGCAAGCCATCCGGTTGAGTCCCAATCTCTTCAGCGCCTATGCCGACCTGGGGGTCAATCTGCTAAGGATCGGACGCGAGTCCGAGGCCAAGGAGGTCCTGGAAAGGGCCTATCAGGTCGATCCCTTCAACCTCTGGACCGTCAACACCCTGCGCCTCATGGACAGCTTCGTGAACTTCGAGAAGCTGACCACGCCCCACTTTACTCTCAAGCTGCACCGGGAGGAGGCAGCCCTCCTGCGCCACTACGTTCCCCCGTTGCTGGAGAAGGCTTACGAGGCGCTCGCGTCCAGGTATGGATTCAGCCCCTCCGGGCCGATCTACTTCGAGATGTACCCCAACCACGAAGACTTTGCGGTACGAGCGCTGGGAGTTCCCGGTCTGGGGGCCCTGGGTGTCTGCTTCGGTCCCGGTATCGTCATGGATTCTCCAAGGGCGCGCCAGCGGGGACAGTTCAACTGGGCCAGTACCTTGTGGCACGAATTCGCCCATGTGATCACGCTGGGCATGACCGAACATCACGTCCCCCGCTGGTTCAGCGAGGGCATCTCCGTCATGGAGGAACACCGGGCCATGCCCGGTTGGGGCGACCGGCTGGACCTGCAGACTCTGAAGTCCATCCAGCAGGGGAAGCTGCTGCCCATCCGCGAACTGAACGGCGGGTTCCTGCGCCCCCAATTCCCCGGGCAGGTCGGCCTCTCCTACTTTCAGGCAGGCAAGGCCTGTGAGTTCATCGAGGCGCGCTTCGGCTTTCCCAGGATCCTGGCCATGCTGGAAAGCTTCGGGCGCAAGACCTCCCTGGAGGATACGCTCCGGCAGGTGCTGAATCTGTCCCCCGAGGACTTCGATCGCCAGTTCACAGCCTACCTGGAATCGATCCTGGGGGGGGCCCTGGAGCACGTGGACTTCCAAGTGCTGGGGCGGAAGGGGCTGATGAATTCTCCCGAGCGGTTGAAAGCGCTGCTGCAGGAGCAGCCGAACAATTTTTTTGCCAACCTCAAAATGGCGGGATATTATCGAGAGCGCGGAGAAGAGGACGCGGCCATTCCCTTGTTGAGCCGCGCCAAGTCGGTGTTCCCCGCCTATGCGGGTTCGGACAGCCCCTACCGCCAACTCAGCCGGATTTACCGGCAACGCGGCCTGACCGGGGCAGCCATCGATGAACTTCGGCAGCTCACCGACATCCATGGCGCCGACCTGGAGTCGCTGACCACCCTGGCCACCTGGCTGCAGGAGGCGGACAGGTCGCAGGAAGCCGCAGCGGTCCTGGAACGGGCGATCCAGGTTTATCCCTTTGACCGGGAAACCCACCAACAACTGGGTGATCTCTTCATGGGGAGAGGCGAGGCGGCCATGGCGGTGCGAGAGTATCGAGCCCTCCTGGCTCTGCAGCCCCCGGACCGAGCGGCTGCCCATTACCAACTTGCCCGGTCCTTGCTTCGTCTCGGCCGTCGGGTCGAGGCCAAAACCGAGGTTCTCTCCTCCCTGGAAATCGCCCCCGGATTCGAGCCGGCTCAGGACCTGCTGTTGACCCTGGTGGATTAGGCGCCCGAAATCTCCAGGTCATTCGCCTCGGGCGGGGTTGGCGGGCTGCCGGACCACGGCCCGGATGATCCCCCGGCGGGCTCAGGTCTCATGAGGGCGGAATCCCGCGGGCGGCGGAACCAGCTCCATGTCCATCAACCCTGAATCTGCCCGGGAAGCAACCCTCCTCACTCCCGGGGAAGCCCCACCGGCCTCTTCCGAGGCGGAATTGCTGGAAAAGATGCGCCGGGCCCATGGGGAAATCCTGCGGGAGATCCGAAAGGAGATCGTCGGACAGGACCGCGTGGTGGACCAGGTCCTGGTGTCTCTGTTCGTGGGAGGGCACTCGATCATCACCGGCGTGCCGGGCCTGGCCAAGACCCTGCTGATCAAGACCGTCGCCAAGGTCCTGGACCTCAAGTTCAATCGAATCCAGTTCACACCCGATCTGATGCCGGCCGATATCACCGGCACCGACATCATCGAAGAAGATCACACCACCGGGCGGCGAACTTTGGTGTTCGTCAAGGGTCCGATCTTCGCCAATATCATTCTGGCCGACGAGATCAATCGAACCCCTCCCAAGACCCAGTCGGCCCTGCTGGAGGCCATGCAGGAGTACAGCGTGACGGTTCAGGGTGTCACCTACGACCTCCAGCCCCCCTTCTACGTGCTGGCCACCCAAAACCCCATCGAGCTGGAAGGCACCTATCCCCTTCCCGAGGCCCAGGTCGACCGCTTCATGTTCAACATCCTGATCGACTATCTCTCGGAGTCGGAAGAGGTCCAGGTGGTGAAGGACACCACTTCCCTGCGCGACATTCGCTACCAGCCTCTGATCGGAGGGGCGGACATCGTGGAATTCCAACGCGTGGTCCGCAGCATTCCCGTTGCCGATTCGGTTGCCCGCTATGCGGTTCGACTGGTCCGGGCCTCCCGGCCCAGCGATCCCAGCGCCCCCGACTTCATCAAGTCCTGGGTCAACTACGGAGCCAGCTTGCGCGCCTCTCAATTCCTGATCCTGGGCGGCAAGGCCAAGGCGGTGCTGCAGGGCCGCTACAACGTGTCGGTGGACGACATCCGCGAACTGGCGCCTCCCGTCCTGCGCCACCGCATCCTCACCAACTTTCACGCCGAATCGGAACGAGTGGACTCCGACGCGGTCATTCGCAAGCTGATCGAAGCCGTGCCGGCGCCGGCCTCGGACCTGTAGTCCGGCCGCGCCGCCTGCAAGGGAGGCAGTACAATGACCCCCCAGGCCGGGACAGTCTCCGAACACACCCCCTTGCGTTTCCTGGACCCCGCCGTCCTGGCCAGAATCAGCAACCTGGAGCTGGTGGCGCGAACGGTTGTGGAGGGATTCATCTCCGGTCTGCATCGATCTCCCTACCTGGGCTTCAGCGTGGATTTCGCCCAGTACCGTCAATATATCGAGGGAGACGACATTCGCCAGATCGACTGGAAAGTGTATGCCCGATCCGACCGCCACTACGTCAAGCAGTACGAAGGGGAGACCAGCACCAACGTCTACCTGCTGCTGGATATCTCAGGCTCCATGGCCTACCGCTCGGGTTCGGTCACCAAGATGGAGTACGCCCGCTATCTCACGGCCAGCCTGGCCTTTTTCGCACAGCGCCAACGGGACAGAGTGGGATTGACGACCTTTGCCGTCGGCCTGGCGGACCAACTGCCCCCGCGCTGCCGGAGGGAGCACCTGTCGAGCCTGCTGCACCTGGTCGACAAGGCAAAGGCCGATGCCGGGACTGCCTTCGGCAAACCCCTGCGGGCGCTGGCGGAGACCATCCGCAGGCGAGGCATCGTGGTCCTGGTTTCCGATCTCTATGCTCCGACCGCCGAGATTGCGGAAAGCATTCGTCAATTTCGCTTCCAGGGCAACGATGTCATCGTCATTCAGATTCTGGATCCCCAGGAGCAGCGGTTCGATTTTTCCGATTCCGTTCAAATGGTGGACATGGAGACCCGCCGCAGACTGATCATGGATCCGGCGCTGGCCCGATCCGACTATCTGGAGCAGCTCGAGCGCCATCAGCAGGAGATCAGCAACCTCTGCGGCGCCCTGGGAGTTGACTATCTGGTCATGGAAACCTCCCGGCCCCTGGACCTGGCCCTCTACCGCTATCTGTCCACCAGGCAAAAGTCGAGGTAGGGCCGAAGGCTCGACCGTTCCCGCAGCGCGCCATGCAATTCCTCAATCCGCTCTTCCTCCTAGGCGGTCTCGCCCTCATCGCTCCGATCCTGGTCCACCTGGTGCGGAGGGAAACCTCGCGCCGGGTTCTCTTCAGCTCGTTGATGTTCGTCCGCCGCTCGACCAAGGCCTCCCTGCGCAAGCAGCGGTTGCGACATCCGTTGCTGCTGCTTCTGCGCATGGCTGCCCTTTTGCTGCTGGTGCTGGCTATTGCCCGGCCGCTACTCACCGACCCCGATGCGGTCGGTCTTTCCGGCTCGGGCGGCCGATCCCTGATCCTTCTGCTGGATGATTCGTTCAGCATGCGATTCGGGGATCGTTTCCAGCGGGCTCAGTCGCAGGCACGAACGATTCTGGAGGACATGGGCCCCGGAGACCGGGTCCGGACGGTCCTGTTTTCAGATACCACCCGCCTGCTCAACCGGCCTGAGGCCAACCCCAGGGAGGTCAGCAAGCTCATCGACCCCCTCGAGCCCGGTTTTTCCGGGACCGAATATGGACCGGCGCTGCGGTTGGCAGACCAGATCCTTGCCGGGACTCCGGAGGGGTCCCCGGAGATCCATTGGATCAGCGACTTCCAGGAATCGGGTTGGCAACCGGGATCCCCCACCGTCGCCATCGATGAAAGGGTTGAGCTTCGCACCTACCCGGTGGCGCAGGCTCCCGGACCCAATGTCTCGATCGGCCGGGTGACGATCAAACCCGAGGATCGTTCCTCTGCTCGGGTAACCATCGCCGCCGAAATTCGTTCCCAGCACCTCCGGCAGGCGCCGGACCCGGTCCTGGTCCTGGAGATCAACGGGCAGCCGGCCCGGAGCCGAACGGTCCACCTGAAAGCCAACGATACCAGGCTGGTCCGATTCCAATCGGTAGCCGTTCCCCGGGGCGAGTCCCATGCCAGGCTTCACCTGCAATTCGACGACGCCCTGCCGGAAGACAACTTCGCCTACAGTTCCCTCTCCCCGACCCCTCGGATGAAGACCCTGCTCCTGGGGACCGACCGCCGGGACCACTACTACCTGAACCGGGCATTGACGGCCAGTCCCGATTCCTCCCTGGAGGTAGAGGTGGCTGACCCGGGGCGCACTGCGTTGTCCGGGCTGTCTTCCTACGCGGCCGTGATTCTGAACAACTACGGCCCCGTTCCCGCGGAGACGGCTTCAGCCCTGATTCGATTTGTCCAATCGGGAGGCGGGCTGCTGCTGTTTCCGGGGTCCCGCACCCATGCCGAGAGCCTGCGGGAACTGGAGGAGATCCTGCCCGCCACCCTGCTGAAGCGGTACCGGGCCGCCGGCCGAGGTAGAGACCAGCGCATCGGGCTCTTGCAGAAGCGCCATCCGATCTTCGACCATTTTGAAGAAGTTCACCTGTCCTACTTCATGGCCACCGCCTACACCGACTTCTACCTGTCGGAGCCCCTGGCAGACAGCCAGGTGCTGGCCACCCTGCAGGACGGGAGCCCGTTGCTGCTGGAGCGGGAGTTCGGCAAGGGCCGGGTTCTGCTGTTCACTTCATCCCTGGATCGAAACTGGAACCAACTCCCATTGAAGTCGATTTTCCTGCCATTCTGCCAGGAGATGGTCAAGTACGCTGCCCGCTTCCAACCCTCCCCGCAAGCCTACAGGGTCGGAGACAGGGTCGCGCTTCAATCCTTGAATCCCCAATGGGCCAAAGCCTTGGCGACACTCTCCACCTCCGGCCGCTCCTTCGCTCACACCTGGACCGTGGTTGCTCCCTCCGGCCGGGAGATCCCTCTGGACGATCCGGTCAGGGAAAACCGATCCTCACTGACATTGACCGAACCGGGCTTTTACCGATTCCGGGTCCAGGAGACGGAGCACCTGCTGGCCGCCAATCTGGACCCTCGGGAATCGGATTTGCGAGCCCCGGACCCGGAACGACTCCTGGCCCAATTGCCTCGGGTATCCCACCGGGAAGGCGCCGCGCCGCGACAGACGACCTCCCTCGACCGGCGCCATGCCCTGGAAAACCGACAGCATCTCTGGTGGTACCTGGTACTGACCGCCTGTCTGGTGTTGTTGGTTGAGAGTTTGCTGGCGAACCGTTATTCTTACAACGTAACGGAGTAAAGGCCGGCCATACCCACTTGGCGCCGCGGGACGGCGGACGGGGCGCACTTATTTATCCATGACAGCAGAACGGCAACGCTTGCAGGCCACCCTCCGGCGGGTCCGCCGGCGTTTCAAGAGCATCGCTTCCATTCGGGGCCTTGCCTGCTGGCTGGGCCTTTCCCTGCTGGTGGTGGCTGCGGCCGTGACCGGCGTCGACTATTGGAACTACAGCCAAAATGCTCTCCTCCTGGCCCGCTGGACCTCCCTGCTGATCATCGGTCTTTCACTGGCCTGGCTGGTGGTGCGTCCCCTGGCTCGACGCATCAGCGACATTCGGATCGCCCGCACCATCGAGGAACGCTACCCTCAACTGCAGGATCGCCTGGTCACGGCCACCGAGCTGACATCTCCGGCAGGCCGCAATTCCCGGCCTCACCCGTTTCTGCCCCTGCTGCTGCGGGACGCGGCCCGCCAGATGCGGACGGTCAAACCCGGAGAGGTCTTCAACCGCAGGGAACCCCTGCAGTCGATTCTGGTCAGCTCGGGGCTGGTGCTCCTCTTCGTCCTGCTGCAACTCCTCGGACCGCGCCATTTCCAGTACGCGACCCTGAAGCTTTACGCCGACGGATGGTGGCCCCGGGCGGCGCCGCTCTATCGGATCGAAGTGTCGCCCGGCGACACCCGCATTCGCAAGGGATCGGATCAGACCGTAACGGCCAGGCTGGAGGGCTTCGAGGCAGAACAGGTCCATCTGTTTTTCCGCTACGCCCGGAGTGGAAGCTGGAAATCCCAGACCATGACGGCTGAGGCCGGCGCCAACCGGTACGCGTTTTCCTTTGTGGATATCGCCGAACCCATCGGCTACTACGTCCAGGCCGGAAACATCCGGTCCGACGCCTATGAGCTCTCGGTCATGGAGACGGCTCGAGTTCGACAGATCGACCTGACCTATCGTTTTCCGTCCTATACCGGCCTGCCGCGGCGCACCGAGAAAAACGGCGGAGACATCGGGGCCCTTCGAGGGACTCGGGTCGAGGTCAAGGCCCACCTCAACCTGGAACCGGTCTCGGCCCGCATTCTGCTGGGAGACGGAACCTCCATTGCGATGGGAAAGGAAGAGGGAACGGCGGTCACCGGGGAAATCAAGGTTTCCGGCGACTCGACCTATAGAATCCAGCTCACCGAGGACTGGACCGGCGAGACGGTCGAATCTCCTGCCTACGCCATCACCGCCTTCCAGGACCAGCCTCCCCAGGTAGCCTGGACCCGGCCGGGGCGGGACCGCCAGGCCACCGCCCTGGAGGAGGTCCTGACCGAGGCCAGGGCCGACGACGACTTCGGCCTGAAAAACCTGGAGCTGCACTACGCTCTCAATGGAGCGCCGACGGCCAAGATAGACCTTTTCAAACCCGGGGGCGGACGGTTCCCCCGATCCATCTCGGCTACCCACACCTTCTTCCTGGAGGAGTTCGATCTGCAGCCGGGCGACTTCGTCAGCTATTTCGCCCGGGCCTCGGACGCCATTTCGACCACCACCAGCGACATCTATTTTCTGGAAGTGCGTCCTTTCGGCAAGCAATACCAGCAGCGCCAGTCGGGAGCCCGGCGGGGCGGAGAGTCCGGCAACATGGACTCACTGCTCTCCCGGCGACAGAAGCAGATCCTGGTAGCCACCTGGGGATTGATCCGAGACCGGAAGCGACTTGACAAGGGGGAGTATCGCAATTCCCTGCGACTGGTCGGAGAACTACAGCTCAAGCTGCAGCAGCGCACCCAGTCCCTGGCCGACCGAGTCCAGCGCCGGGCACTGACCGGTCTCGACCAGGACATTCGGAAGTTCTCCGAGAACCTGGTCCAGGCAGTCCAGTCCATGACACCCGCTCACCAATGGCTGTCGCAACGCGACCCGGACGAAGCCGTTCCCCATCAGCAAAGGGCACTGCAGTACCTGATGCGGGCCGAAACCTTCTACAAGGAAGTCCAGGTGGCTCGGGGCGGAGCCCAGGGGCGTACGACCTGGGCCCAGGAACTGGAGAGCCTGTTCGAACTGGAACTGGACAAGCTGAAGAACCAATACGAGGTCCAGCAACAGGCCGGTGCCACCGATTCACGCCGGCAGGTGGATGAAGCCACCCGCAAGCTGCGGGAACTGGCCCGACGGCAACAGCAGATCAATGAGGAACGTCGCCGCAGAATGCTGGAAGGCTCCGGCACGCAGTTTCGCGGAGCCGAAGGATCCCCCCAGGGGATGCTGCAGGCCGAAGCCGAGAAGTTGGCCAGACGGTTGGAACGACTGTCCAGGGAAACGGAACGTCCTTCCCTGCGTGAGGTGAGCCAACGCCTCCAGCAGGCAGCCAGGGAAATGCAGAAACTCAGGGGCGCCGCGGGAAGCCAGGCGGAAAACCGGGGGCTGCAGGCATTGAGTCGGATCCGGGAGGCCGGCTCGGTGCTGGATCGCCAGCGCCGAACCGACCTGGATTCGGAATTGGGCCGTCTTCGGAACGATGCCCGAGACCTGGTGCAGCGGCAGAGACACGTCCGGTCGGAGTTGGAAGGTCTGAAAGCGGGCGTTGCTCGAGAAGATCCCATTGAGCCTCTACTGGAGCAAAGACGGCGCATCCTGAAGGACAAGGCCGGTCTGCAGCAGTCGCTCAGGGAGATGGAAGGCCGGCTCGTTTCCACGGCCAAACAGGCCGATCTCCAACAGCCCGAGGCCTCACGAAGGCTGAGGGCCGCAAGCCAATCCATCCGGAACCGCGGGCTGCATGAACAGATGGCGCAAAGCAGGCAGTTTCTCCAACTGGGTCTGCTGGACCTGGCCGGACAGGATGAGGAACGCATCCAGTCAGCCCTGTCGAACCTGCGGGATCAAGTGGCCGAGGCCGCTGAGGCCGCCCGCAGGAGCCCGGCTGAACCATCGGATGAAGAGAGGCTGAACCGGGCGCTGATGCAGGCCGGAGACCTGCTGTCGAGCCTGGAGTCGCTGAAGCGACGGATTGCGGACCTCCAGGCCCGCTCAGACGCCGACCGGGCGGCCGGGCCTTCCGGGGCCACCCCCGGCAAGTCCTCCCAGCCGAACCAACCTCAGGGATTCCAGCCGGAGTCGCAGGCAGGCCAATCCACCGCCGGCGAGAGTTGGGAGCAGAGACGCACCAGTCGGGGCCGCGGACATGCGGCCGTCAATTTCGGCGATCGGGAATTGCCACCGCCCTCCACCCTGACGCCTCGACAGGGCCGCCAGTTTGAAAAGGAGTTCCAGCATCGCCTGGGAGAAGCCCGGGACCTGGGCCGAACCCTTGCCGGCGACACCGACCTGGCAGCCCAGGTCAAGAACATGGTGAAACGCATGGAACAGATGAAGTCTCTCCGCTTTCTCCATGATCCCCAGGAACTGGAAAGACTTCGCCGGCGCGTCATCGAGGGACTCCGGCAACTGGAATTCGACCTCAGCCGCAAGGTGCAGCAGCTCGGTGGAAACGACCCGATTCACCTGGTCAAGGACGAGGAGGCTCCACCCCGCTACCGCAAGCAGGTGGAGGACTACTACAAGGCTCTGGCCCGTTGAGAAATGAGGACAAGGAGACTTCCATGCGCTGGGTGAGTCTGCCCCTGCGACATGCGCCCTGGAAGGGCCTGGTGCTGGTGCTGGTGGTTGCCGCCACGGCGACGGCCGTCTTTCTCGGGACCCAAAGTCCGGGCTGGACCCTGTTGTCGGGAATCCTGCTGCTGGCCGGTGTCCATGACTTCCTGCTGCCCACCTTCTATCAGCTCAGCGAGGAGGGTGTTTCCAGCCGGACCCTCTGGTACCGGCGACACAAGCCCTGGTCCTTTTGCCGATCCTATTGGGTCGACGCCCACGGAGTGCTGCTGAGTCCCTTTCCGGGGCGCAGCCGCCTGGAATCCCACCGCGGCCTCTACCTGCGGTTCGCGGGCGCCGACCGCCAGGCAGTGGTCCGTTTCGTTCAAAGCAAAGTCAACCGGCCGACTCCGGCGGGGTCGAGGGCATGATGCAGCCATCCTGGAGGCACAGGTTGCAGCAGGCGTTCTCCCTGGAGCGTTACGAGGAACCGCTCACCGGCCAGGAACGCCGTCTGCTGGAGAAAATTGCGGCAGCCATCGTCCGGCGGCGCCTGGAGACGCCGGCCGTTTTCGTCCTGGAGTCGGCCAAGCCGCTCAACTACCTGGGGAGTCAGGCCATGGCCTTTTTTGAACCGGTGGTTCGCGGACTCTTTGCAGCCAACGACTTCGGACGGGTCCGGCGCATTCTGGAACGCCGTCAGAGCGTCGAATGCCTGCTGCAAGAGATCGAGAATCGGGCGGCAGGGGAAAACGCCTCTTCCGACAAGGACCTCGACGGAGCCGCCGGGTGACCCCTTTGGAAGACATCCGAGTCATTCTCGCCACTGACTGCGGCAGCACCACCACCAAGGCCATTCTCATCCAGAAGGTGGGGGACGAGTTCCGCCAGACCCATCGAGGCGAGGCCCCCACCACGGTGGAAGCCCCCTTCGAAGACGTGACCCTGGGCGTGCTCAACGCGGTGACGGAGCTGGGCGAGCTTTCAGGCCGCAAGCTGCTGGACGCCGAAGGCCGGATCATACGCCCCGCCAGGGGTGAGGAGGGATGCGATCTCTATATCTCCACCTCCAGCGCCGGGGGAGGACTGCAGATGATGGTGGCGGGAGTGGTCCGGTCCATGACGGCCGAAAGCGCCGAACGTGCCGCCCTGGGGGCCGGCTCCATCGTGATGGACGTCATCGCCCTCAACGACCGGCGCCTGACCCACGAGCGCATCGAACGCATCCGCCAACTGCGACCGGACATGATACTGATCGCCGGCGAGGTCGACGGCGCCCGGACCGACAAGGTGGTCAAGATTACCGAGACCATTGCGGCTGCCGATCCCAAGCCTCGACTGGGGGCCGGCTACCGCTTGCCGGTCATCTACGCCGGCAACCGGTCCCGCCGCGACGACGTGACCCGGGTGCTGGGCGGCAAGACCAGTCTGAGCATTGTCGAAAACCTGCGCCCGACCCTGGAAGAAGAGGTCCTGCTGCCCGCCCGCGAGCGCATCCACGACCTGTTCCTGGAGCACGTCATGCAACAGGCGCCCGGCTACGCCAAGCTGATGGAATGGGTCGACGCCGACATCCAGCCCACTCCGGCCGCGGTGGGAGCCATCCTCAAGCGGGTGGCCACTGAAGCCGGGATCAACGCCGTGGGGGTGGATATCGGTGGGGCCACCACCGACGTCTTCAGTGTGTTCGGAGAGGAATTCAACCGCACGGTTTCGGCCAACCTGGGGATGAGCTACTCCATCTCCAACGTCCTGGCCGAAGCCGGACTGGCCAACGTCATGCGGTGGATGCCCTTTGCCATGGAGGAGCGGGACCTGCGCAACCGGATCAAGAACAAGATGATCCGGCCGACCACCATCCCCCAGACGGCCGAGGAGCTGGTCTTCGAACAGGCGGTCGCCAGAGAGGCCCTGCGCCTGGCCTTCCTCCAGCACCGGTCCTTCGCCACCCGGCTGAAGGGGGTGCAGCAGCAGCGCACCATCGCCGACTCTTTCGAGCAGGACGCGGGAGTCGAATCCCTGGTGAAGATGATGGACCTGGACCTGCTGGTGGCTTCCGGCGGCGTGCTCTCTCACGCGCCCCGACCGGAGCAGACCGCCATGTTGCTGATCGACTCCTTTCTCCCGGAGGGGATCACCCGCCTGGCCAAGGACAGCATCTTCATGATGCCCCACCTCGGCGTCCTGTCCCAGGTGCATGCCCGGGCCGCCACCGAAGTCTTCGAAAAGGACTGCCTGGTCGTCCTGGGCACTTGCGTCGCGCCCCGGGGCACGGCCAGGCCCGGCCGGCCGGCGCTAACCTACAGGTTGGAGTTCCCGGGAGGCAAAGAGAAGCGGGAGACACTCCTGGCCGGCGAGATGCGCCGGCACCCGCTGGAGACCGGAGCCGAGGCTCGGGTCTATCTGGACCCCGCCCGTGATTTCGACCTCGGACCCGGCAAGGGTGTTCCCCTGGAAGTCACGGTTCAGGGAGGGACCGTCGGGCTGATTGTCGATTGCCGGGGACGGCCTCTGTCGCTTCCCTCCGAATCGGCCGAGCGCGTTGACGCTCTGAAAACCTGGATCGAGGAAGTCGGCGTCTATTCCCGGGAGGCGATCCTCCACTGAAGCCATGGCCCACGCTTATACTCCCGGTCTCAAGGTGACGGAAAACGAGTTGCTGCACCGGCGACGCCTTCTGCCCATCCCCGGGGAGGTGGTGGTCGAAGAGGGGGCCAAGGTCCGGCCCCACCAGGTGGTGGCCCGCACCTTCCTGCCGGGCAAGGTCGAAATCGTCAATGTCGCCAACAAGATGGGCGTCGATCAGAGCGACGTGCCGGGCGCCATGCTCAAGAAGGAGGGCGACCAGGTGCGCCAGGGCGAGGTCATTGCCGAAGCCAAGTCCCTCTTCGGACTGCTCACCTCGCGAGCGACAGCCTCCCTGGAGGGGACCGTCGAAAGCATTTCGGGAGTCACGGGACAGGTGGTGCTGCGGGGACCGCCCCAACCCATTGAAGTCGACGCCTACATCGAAAGCCGGGTGCTGGAGGTGGTGCCCGACCAGGGGGTGGTGGTCGAAAGCCGCGGAACCCTGATCCAGGGAATCTTTGGAATCGGAGGCGAGGCCACCGGCGAGATCGCGATGGTCTCTTCCTCTCCCCGGGAAGTCCTGGATGAGGACTCGCTCTCGGCGGACCTGCGAGACCGGGTGGTGGTGGGAGGATCGCTGGTGACCGGAGCCGCCCTGGAAAAGGCGGTTCAACTCGGCATCCGCGGCGTGGTGGCGGGAGGATTCGATGACCAGGACCTGCGCCGATTCCTGGGCCATGACCTGGGTGTGGCCATTACCGGACATGAAAATCTCGGAGTTACCTTGATAGTCACCGAGGGATTTGGAAGAATCGACATGGCGCCTCGAACCTTCAGGCTGCTGAAGCGCCACCAGGGACACCGGGCCTCCATCAACGGAGCCACCCAGATTCGAGCCGGAGTCATTCGCCCCGAGGTGATCATCCCTCATCAGGGCACGGTTCCGCAGCCACGGGACCGGCCCAGGGAGCAGGGCATGGATGTCGGAAGCACCGTCCGCATCATCCGCAACCCCTGGTTCGGAAAGCTGGGCCGGGTGGCGTCTTTACCCTCCGAGCCGGCCCGGCTGGATTCGGGGTCCAGGGCCAGAGTGGTTTCGGTGCGGGTGGAGGGCCTGGGAGAGCCGGTTTGCGTGCCCCGGGCCAATGTAGAGATCATCGAGGGTCGCGACTGATGAAACTCCCGTGTGCGCTGGCTCTATGGTTTGCCGTCCTGGCGCCGGTTCCGCTGCTTGAGGCCCAGCACGCTCCTGCGGAGGCACCGTCGCCGCCGTCCGGGGTGCAAGCGCTGGATGTGCCCAACGATTCGGGCCACGCCATAGAGATCCGCTGGAAGGACTCTCCCCACCCCGGCGTCCTCTCCTATGAGGTCTTCCGGTCACGCCTGCCCGGCGAAACGGATCCGGGCGCCCCGGAGACTCCCTGGATGTCGCTGGGAACGGTGGGACCGGGCGAGGAGTCCTGGACGTTCTCCAGCGCCGAACGGGGAATCCGCTATTCCTTCAAGGTGGTGGCCACCACGGCCGACTCGAGCGCCGACTCCAAGATCGTGACCGGAGAATCCAGGGCCCAGTGGTTCGACCGGGAGAAATTTTGGATTCTCGTCATCGGCGGCACCATCTGTCTCTTTGTCATCCTCTTTATCCAGCTGGCGACCCGGGGCCGCAAACTGTTCGTGCGCAAGATCGCGGGCCTGGAAGCCGTCGACGAAGCCGTGGGCCGCGCCACCGAGATGGGGCGGCCGGTCGTCTTCGTGCCGGGAATCATGGACATGGACAACGTCCAGACCCTGGCCGGTCTCACCCTGCTGGGATACGTCTCCCGCACCATCGCCGAGTACGACGCCAGGCTGGACGTCCCGGTCAGCCGTTCGCTGGTCATGACCACCGGCCGAGAGGTGGTGAAGCAGGCCTACCTGGAAGCCGGACGCCCGGAGAGCTACAACGAGGACATGGTCCACTACCTCACCGACGAGCAGTTCGGCTACGTAGCCGGGGTCAACGGCATGCTGCTTCGGGACGAGCCGGCCACTTGCCTCTACATGGGAGCCTTTTTCGCCGAATCCCTGCTGCTGGCCGAGACCGGCAACCGGATCGGCGCCATCCAGATCGCCGGCACCGCCATGCCGTCTCAGCTTCCCTTCTTCGTGGCAGCCTGCGACTACACGCTGATGGGAGAGGAGCTCTTTGCGGCCAGCGCCTATCTGAGCGGCGACCCCAAGCAACTGGGCAGTCTCAAGGGTCAGGATGTCGGCAAGCTTATCGTGATGGGAGCCATTCTCCTGGGAAGCGTGGCGGCCACCCTGGCGCTGTGGACGGGAAGCGGAAGCCTTCAGTCGGTGGTGGATTTTCTCAAGCTGGAAATGTTCGTATAGGAAGCCCGCATGCGACGACAGATACCGCTGCTGATCACCTTTGTGGTGGGGGTCATCATGCTGTTCGAGGCCTTCATCCCCCACCCGCCCTTCGACCAGCTCAACGAGAGTCTGTCCATCACCTTCGACGTTTTGGCCGCCTTCGCCTTCGTGCTGGGCGGGGGCAACCTGGCCAAGATCCACCTGGCCAAGATCTCCCGTTCGCAGCCGGGTTGGGGGTACAGCGCGGTCACCATGGCGGGCTTTTTCGCCATGCTGGCCATCGGGCTCTTCAAGGTGGGAGGGCCGTCCGGAGTCAAGCACGCCCTGGAGGCCGAAGGGAGCTGGTTTCAAGCCGCCTACGACTACTGCTTCCTTCCCCTGTCGGCGACCACCTTTTCCCTGCTGGCCTTCTTTGTGGCTTCGGCGTCCTACCGGGCCTTTCGGGCCAAGAACCGGGAAGCCACCGTCCTGCTGATCGCGGCCCTGATCATCCTGCTGGGCCGGACGCTGGTGGGCGCGGCGCTCACCGAGACATTGCCGGGCTCTCTCGAGCTGCTGTTCGGCGCTCTTCTGGCCTACCTTGCATGGGAGCAATTCCGCTCCAAGCGCTGGATCCCGCTTGCGCTGATCGGCACGGTTGCCGCCTTTGTGCTGGCTCGCACCCTCTATGGTTATCTGATCCTGGCCGGAGGAGGAGATTTCTATCTCCTGACCGTTCCCGACCTGGTCAACTGGATCATGGTCGTGCCCCAGTTGGCGGGTCAACGAGCCATCATGATCGGGATATGCCTGGGCATCATTTCGATGTCGCTCCGACTCATCCTCGGCGTGGAACGCTCTTATCTGGGAAGCGACACAGACTAAGGACCTGGACATGGCTCAAAAGGAAAGATCCTCGATGATGGAACGCCTGCAGACGATTGACCGGCGCTGGATCTTCCTGTTCATCATGCTGGCGGTCGTGATCCCTCTGGCCTTCGACCTGACGATTGACGAAGTCGCCACCCCGGAGGTTCAGGCCATCTATGATCGTATCGAGGAACTTCCCCCCGGCTCCAACGTTCTGCTGCCCTTCGATTACGGCCCCGAAAGCGAGCCCGAGCTTCAGCCCATGGCCGACAGCTATGTCCGCCACCTCGGCCGCCGCAAGCAGAAGCTGTTCTTCATGTGCCTGTGGCCCACCGGTCAGGCACAGACGCTCAAGACGGTCAACCAGGTGCTGGGGCGGGAGTTCCCCGACTACAGCTATGGCCGGGACTATGTCATGCTGGGCTTCAGGCCGGGCGGCCAGGGGGTCATCCAGGTGGTGGTGACGGACTTTCGCACCCTCTATCAGTCGGATGTGGAAGGAACGCCCATCGATGAGATCCCCATGATGCGGAACGTCAAGGGACTCAAGGACATGGATCTCATCCTGAACATCAGCGGGGGGTTCCCCGGACTCAAGGAGTGGATCCAATTCGGGGGTGATCGCACCGGCGTACCGGTCGCGGGAGGGGTTACCGCGGTCCAGGCACCGCTGCTCTACCCCTACTACCCGGGACAACTCAGCGGAATCATGGGCGGCCTCAAGGCGGCCGCCGAGTACGAGTCCCTCTTGATCGACGGGTATTCGGAAGCCTACGGGACGGATACGGAACAGTTTGCCGCCATTCGGCGCATGGGTCCCCAGACCCTGGCCCACCTGGTGATCATCCTGTTCCTGGTGGTGGGGAACATCGCCTACTTTGCCTCACGCGGATCATCGGGTGAACGGCTGAAGTCTCTGGAAAAGTGAGTCGATGAACGAGCAGAACAGGCGTTTCCTGGTGGTGGGTGCAGTCGGGCTGGTGGTGGTGTTTGCCCTGGTCTGGAGCGCGCTGGGGCAGATGGAGGGCTTCTGGGTCAGCGGGTCCGCCCTGGGCGCCTGGTTCGCGGCCTTTCTGACCCTCTCCATCCTGAGTTTTCTCTACGACGACAACCCCTTCTACCGCTTCGCGGAATCGCTCTTCATCGGTGTATCGGCCGGTTACTGGATGGTCCAGGGGATCTGGCAACAGCTCGTTCCCAACATGCTGGGACGACTGGCTCCCGATTTCGTGAACGAGCACCTGGCCCAGGTCCCGCTGGAGGTGGAGGGCATCGACAAGAGCATGGCCCTGGTGCAACTGGTTCTCGGTTGCCTGCTGCTGTGGCGGCTGGCGCCCAAGGGAACCTGGATCGCCCGTTGGCCGCTGGCGGTCATCGTGGGTTGGGCCGCCGGCACCAATCTTACCCGGTACCTGGTCAGCGATTTCACCAAGCAGGTCTCGCCCGCCCTGATTCCCCTGGTGGAACCCAGCCAGACGGCTTTTCTGGGGATCGATTGGATCGGGACCCTGACAGCCCTGGTGACCGTGTTCGGGCTGCTGGCCGCCCTGATCTACTTCTTCTTCTCCGTCGAGCACAAGGGCTTCCTGGGGCAGGTCTCCCGGGGCGGGATCTGGATCCTGATGATCACCTTCGGGGCCGCCTTCGGCTACACCGTCATGGGCCGCATCGCCCTGCTGGTCGGCCGCATGGAGTTCCTCTTCGTGGACTGGCTGCAGTTGATCGGTCCCTGAGCCTACGCATCAAAAACTAAAAAACATGGATAGACCGGATGCACAGGATTAACAGGACGGGACGTTGCTGCACGAGGAACCGGCTCCGGCGATGATCGCGTGCGGATTCGCGGATGTTCAGGACTGCAAGCCTGCCGTCTCCGGATAAAATCCTGTGCATCCATGTGAATCGAAAATCTACGCATGCTTGACTTTGAACCGGTTTCCAGCCAACAGGCACGGGCGTTTGTTTCAAGACAAGCGGCCAATTACGGATCCACCACCCGGATCCGTGGAGGGATGATCCGGGAATAATCGGCTTCATCCTCCGGCCCCTTCGACTCCTCCGGTGGAAGGGCCTGGCGAATCGCCTGGCGAAGGTGGGCCACGTCGATACACAGAAAGACGTCCGGAAACAACACCAGGCGTTCCTGGGCGCGGCGAAGGTGGATGAGGAAGCCCCGGTAGATCCTGCGCCGCAACTGGTGGTAGGCGGCCGCCAGTTGAATGAGCCCCTGGATGAAGAAGCGACCGTCTTCGGGATGGCGCAGCCACACCGCCTCCCAGGCCTCGTGGGCTTCCCAGAACCGGGCCTGGTTGAATAGCCGGACTCCCTTGTGGAAGTCGGTCCGGTCCCGGGCCGTCAGGGCGAAGTGGGTGAGAGTCGCAAGGTCCAGCTCGGACAGGGACTTCTTGCGAATGGGTCGGCTTGGATCAGTTCGGTCCACCGGTCACAGCTTGCCGGCAATGACGGCCGCCAGATCTGCGGTTCGGCAGGCATAGCCCCACTCGTTGTCGTACCAGGCGACCACCTTGACCAGGTTGTCGATCACAATGGTGTCCACCGCGCTGAAGACCGAGGAAAAGGTGCTGCCCTTCAAGTCGGTCGAGACCAGGGGCTCGTCGGTCACCTCCAGGATGCCTTTCATGGAATCCCGGGAGTAGTCGAGCATGGCCTGGCGGAGCTGGTCCCCGGTAGCCGCCTGCTCCAGCACGGCAGTGAAATCGATGACCGAGACGGTGGGGGTCGGCACCCGGAAGGCCATGCCCCCGAACTTTCCCTGCAGCTCGGGGATGACCAGACCCACCGCCTTGGCGGCTCCGGTGGCCGCCGGCACGATGTTCTGACCCGCCGAGCGGGCGTCCCTCATGTCCTTGGCCGCCAGATCCTGCAGACGTTGGCTGTTGGTGTAGGCGTGCACGGTGGTCAGGAGACCCTTCTGGATGCCGAAGCGGTCATAGAGGACCTTGGCGACCGGAGCCAGTCCGTTGGTGGTGCAGGAAGCGTTGGAGACCACCCGATGATTCTCGGGGTCGTATCGATCTCCGTTGACTCCCAGCACGATGGTGATGTCCTCGTTCTTGGCCGGGGCGGAGATGATCACCTTCCTGGCGCCGCCCGATTCGATGTGGGCCCTGGCCTTGTTGGCGTCGGTGAAGACCCCGGTGGACTCGATCACCACCTCCACCCCCAGATCGGCCCAGCCGATGGCTGCCGGGTCCCTCTCGGCCAGGATCCTGATCCTGCGGCCGTCCACCACCAGGGAACCGTTTTCAGCCGCGACCGCCCCCGGAAACGGCCCGTAGGTGGAATCGTATTTCAGCAGATGAGCATTGGTCTCGGCGGGAAACAGATCGTTGACGGCCGCCACCTCGATGGACTCCGGATGTTTCTCCAGAACCGCCCGGAGAACCTGCCGTCCAATCCTGCCAAATCCGTTGATACCGATCTTTGTTGCCATATTTGCAGTCTCCTCAAAAAGTATTGAAAAAGGCTCGCGAAAGCCACCCCATTCTAACAGCAGAACCCATCGGCTTCGGTCTCATTGCGGAAGAAAACGATTTTAGTTGTGTGCCGGGACCCACTTGAAGGATGATCTCGTTCGTCTCCGCGGTGAGCAGTCAGGAACGGGGAGACTGACCCATTTTCTCACTCGGGGCCGGCCTCGGTCGGCCCCTCGCATCCCCTGGCGCCGGTCCGCCGGAATCTCATGAGTGACTCCAGTTCCAACACCCGTCGGGTGGCCGTATTCAGCGACTTCGACGGGACCATCGCCCATCCCGACACCATCAATCTGCTGGCGGAAACCTTCGGGGGCGTGGAGTTTCGCAGGGAGATCGGCGGCAAGATCGCCAGCGGAGAGATTTCCCTCCGGGACGGAATCGCGGCCGAAGTGGCCACCATCCGGGGCGACCTCGATCAAGTCCTGGATTTTCTCAGGCAGCGGGTCAAGATCGACGAGTCGTTTCCACCCTTTGCCCAGTGGTGCCGGAGCCGGGCGATTCCCCTGACCATCTTGAGTGCCGGCATCAAGGACGTCATCGAGCAACTGCTGGCGCCCTACGGGCTGGATCACGTGCGGCTGCTGGCCAATCCCCTGGAAATCATCGACCACCGCTGGACCCTGCGTTTCCTGGACGACACCCCCTGGGGACACGACAAGGCCGCGGCCCTGGTCCGGGCCCGGTCTTCAGGCTATGCCACCGCTTTCCTGGGAGACGGGTTGTCCGACCTGCGCGCCGCCAACCAGGCCGACCTGGTCTTTGCCCGGAGCAGGCTGGCCAATCTCTGCCGGCAAAAGCAGTTGCCGTTCTTCCCCCTGGACGGTTTCACCACGGTGGGCGACACCATCACCCGGCACCTGATCCAGCGTAACGGCGATGGGTCCCGAAGCCGTTGATTTCACCCGTCACGGCCAACCTCAAAGGGCCCGGCGATTCCTGAACCGGAGGTCCCGGCAGCCTTGAATACACCGTTCAATCCTCACTCCCGCGGGGCAACACCCCTTATCCCTGTCGGCGCCCGGCAAATGCTTGCGGTGGCAGTTCTCTGCGGATTCCTCATCCAGTTGCTCCCACACGGACTGGCGCAGTCATCCGAGTCGGATCGCTCCTGGATCCCTCCCAGGGTCGATCGCGAATATCCCTCCCTCTTCGGCCTCTACCGGCACCTGCACGCCAATCCCGAGATCGCCTTTCAAGAAGTCCGGACCGCCCGGCGCATGGCCCGGGAGCTGGAGGCATCGGGCTTCGAGGTCAGCCGGGCCATCGGAGGGCACGGCGTCGTCGGTCTTCTCCGGAACGGAGAGGGGCCGACCCTCATGCTCAGAACCGACCTGGACGGACTACCCATCACCGAGGAGACCGGTCTGGAATACGCCAGCAAAGTCCGCATTCGGGATCCGGACGGACAATCCATCGGCCTCATGCACGCCTGCGGCCACGATGTCCACATGACCTGCTTCGTGGGGGCTGCCCGGATTCTGAGCCGTGAGAAGAGTCGTTGGAAGGGCACCCTGCTGATGGTGGCTCAACCCGCCGAGGAGCGCGGAGCCGGGGCCAAGGCCATGCTGGCCGACGGACTGTTCGAGAAGTTTCCGCTCCCCGACTACGCCATCGCGCTCCACAACGACGCCGGCATGCAGACCGGCCGGGTGGGAGTCTGCAGCGGCTATGCCCTGGCGGGTGTCGACTCCATCGATCTGACAGTTCGCGGTGTATCGGGACACGGCGGCTATCCCTCCACCACCAAGGACCCCGTGGTCATGGCCGCCCAGACCGTGCTTTCGCTCCAGACCATTGTCAGCCGGGAAGTTCCCGCCATCGACCCGGCGGTGGTCACGGTGGGATCCATCCACGGCGGCAGCAAGCACAGCATCATTCCCGACGAGGTCCGGCTCCAGCTCACCGTCCGCTACTACACCGATGAGACCCGCGACAGAATTCGCGACGGCATCGGGCGAATCTCGGAGGGGATCGCCCGCGCCGCCGGCGTCCCCCCCGACCGCCTGCCGCTGATGTCGATTCTGGACAGCACTCCACCCACCTACAACAATCCGGCCCTGGCGCGGCGGGCCAGTCGAGCCATGGCCCGGGTGCTGGGCGAGGACAATGTGCTGGATCTCAAGCCGGTGATGGGAGGAGAGGATTTCGGCCTCTACGGAAGGACCCCGCAAAAGGTGCCCGTCTGCATGTTCTGGCTGGGCGCCGTATCCCCCGAGAAGATGGAAGCCAGCAAGAAACCGGGGGCCCCTCCCCTGCCCTCGCTCCACTCCAGCGGTTACGCACCCGACCCGGAGCCCACCCTCAAGACGGGGGTCAAGGCCTTGACGGCCATCGCGCTCGATTTGCTGCAGCCCTGACGGATGGAGGCCTCCCGGGCTACGGCTCGGGGGAAACAGGGTGTCTTTCTGGAGAGGCTGCAGGCGCTAGGAAAGCCTGAGAGTCGCAAAGATCAACCCGGCAATGGCGAGTTGCGCAGGTAGCATCCGCTTGACTGTGGTGGCAGGATCCGCCTTGAGGTCGGCAATGTCCTCCTTGGCTGCCGATTGCTCAATGGCTGGAATGGCTTCGGCGGCGATCATGGTGTCCTATGGTAGCCACAGGACTACCGGATCACCCAGTCCAGAAACTTGTTGAGCAGGACTGCAAGAGCAGCAATGGCGACGCCTGCCCTCCATACCTTGGCTTCAAGGGCTGCAATCTGGGTTCTCACCTCGCCGATTTCAGCGTTGAGTTCCGCTTTGACCTCTCCGATTTCAGCCTTGAGTTCCGCTTTGGCCTCTGCAAGGTCAGCTTTGACTCCTGCAAGGTCGGTTTTCGTCGTCAACTGCTCACTGACTGGAATGGCTTCGGCAGCCGCTTTGGCCTTGGCTTCAGAGGCGCCGGCGTCAATCAGCGCTTCGTAGACCTCGCTGACCATGATTCCCATCAGACACCCCGAAAATCGTTGAACTTTACAGAGAGGGGTTCACGCGAACCTGGGACATCGATACGCCTCGGCGCGCTCCCCAGGTGTGAAGCTGGGGAAGCCTAGACGAATTCCTCCATCAGGTCGTCGAACAGTTCCTTTTCCATCCCGAGCTTCTGATGCACCAGGGGGCCTTCCTTCATGGCCGGTTCGCTCTCCTCGTAAGTCGGCTGCTCTTCCCGGTAGAAGAGGCCCAGGGGAATGCGATCCCCCCACTCGTAGGCCCGATTCAAGGCTCCCTGGTGGTCGGTGGCATCGTAGTCCGGGTCATCCTCCAGCTTGTAGACCCGCTTCTTGAACCAGGGGTAGGTGTTGATCTTGTTATAGGTCACGCAGGGGCTGAAGACATCCACCAGGGCAAATCCCTTGTGGGCAATGCCGCCGGCGATGATATCGGCCATGTGCCTGGGTTCGCCCGAAAAGGCCCGGGAAACGTAGGTGGCGCCGGAGACAATCGCCAGCGCGATGGGATTGATCGGCATTTCGGCGTTCCCGCGGGGGGTGGACTTGGTGCGCACTTCCTTCATGGTGGTGGGGGAGGCCTGGCCGGTCGTCAATCCGTAGATCTGATTGTTCATGACGATGTAGGTGAGGTCCAGGTTGCGGCGCATGGCGTGCACGAAGTGGCCTAGACCGATGCCGTAACCGTCCCCATCCCCGCCGGTGATCACCACGTTCATGTCCTGGTTGGCGAACTTGATCCCGGAGGCCACCGCCACTGCCCGGCCGTGCAGGCTGTGGACGCCGTAGGCATGGATGTAGCCCGGCAGGTTGGAAGAGCAACCGATCCCGGAGACGGTGAACAGTTCCTCAGGCTTGATGCCCAGTTTTCCGGCTGCCATCTTGACGCCCCTGAGAACACCGAAATCGCCACAGCCCGGACACCAGTCCGGATCGATGATGCTTTCATAGGTGCTGATGGGTAAAGAAATCGTCATTTCCATAGGGTTTTAAGCCTTTCCGTTCTTCCCGCGCCCTTTCGGCCGGCGCGGCAAATCAAATCCAAAGCGATACCAATCCCGATCGACAAGTCGCCTGTGCCGACGACTTCCTGCGTTTTCCTCCTCAATCCTGGGACACCGTCGAGACCGGCTTCCAGGCATAGGTGGAGCCGGTTCGCTGCCCGACGAACAGGTCTCCGTTCTTCGCGCCCCCGTTCCGGCTCACCAATTCGATGCACCAGGTGGGCTCTCCCGCCGACACGCCGTTCCCCACCTCAATGGAGGCTGGCCGCACGGCGTTCTTCAAATGGGTTCGAATGTAGTGATAGGCAATCTCCCGGGCTTCCTCCCGGGTGACCTCCAGCGACAGCGCCTCGCCTCCTAGGATCTCCTTGACCCGGTTCACGATGAAGGCCGGCTCGAAGGGCTCCCCGTCGTACTTCAGGACCATGTCGTCCAGGGAGAAGCCGGTCTCCGACCTCAAATGCTTGGCAAACTGACCGGTGTAGTTCACCTCCACGCCCACGGTCTTCTTGCACCGATTCAGGATTTCCAGAGCTTCCTTGGCGTGAAACGGCAGCAGATACTTGAAATGGAGCTGATTGGTGGAAATGCCCTCCGATCTCAGGATCTCGGCGGCCTCCCGAATCACGCCCCTGCAGGACCCCCAACCCACCAGGGTGACGTCCGCATCCTCCGGGCCCTCGATTTGCGGAGGCGGCAGCTCCTTCAGGGCCCCCTCCAGCTTCTTCATGCGCTTTTCCTGCACCTTGCGCCGCACCGGCGGACTGGTGTACTCGTCGCTGATCAGAATCCCTTCTTCGTCGTGGTCATCGGTGGGAGCGACGTAGACCGTGTTCTTGGTTCCGGGCAGGGCTCGGGGGGATATTCCCGATTCGGTGAAGGCGTAGCGCTTGTAGGTGCCGTTGTCTTCCGGCCATTCGGTCACCAGCTGGCCCCGGTCGATCACCAGGTCGGGCTTGAGGGCATCCCTCTCGATGGTCTCGGGATGTTCCGAAAGCAGCAGATCGGAGAGAATGATCACCGGGAGCTGGTACTTGTCCGCCAGGTTCAGTGCTTCGGCGGCGGTATAGTAGGCCTCGGTCACGTCGGCCGGAGCCATGATGATGCGGGGAAAATCGCCTTGGGAAGCCCCCAGGGCCTGGTTCAGATCGGCCTGTTCGGTCTTGGTGGGAATGCCGGTCGAAGGACCGCCGCGCTGGACCGTAATGAACACGACCGGCGCTTCGATCATGCCGGCCTGACCCACGGCTTCGGTCATCAGGGCGAATCCGCCGCCCGAGGTAGCGCACATGGAGCGGGCCCCGGCCAGGCCGGCGCCGACAGCCATGTTGGCGACCGCAATTTCGTCCTCGCACTGCTTGACCACGATCCCGCAGCGGTCGGCATGAGCGACCATCCAGTGCAGGATGGTGGAAGCGGGCGTCATGGGGTAGGCGGAATAGAATTTGCAGCCGGCGGCGACCGCACCCAGGGCCATGGCTTCGTTTCCGGTAATGAAGGGTCTCCGGATGCGGCTGAAGTCCCATTCGTACCCCAGGGGGACGAACTTTTCCTTGGCGTAGTTGTAACCCGCCTTGGCCACCTGGACGTTCTGGTTGACCACGTCCGGGCCCTTGTGCTGGAAGGTGTCGGCCAGGACTTCGGCCATCATCTCGAAATCCAGTCCCATCAGGAAGATGGCCGCGCCCAGAGATACCGTGTTCTGCATGACGGGAAGCGTTCTCCCCAGCGGCTTCAACAACTCCCGCACGGGCATCGGCACCGGCAGAACCTGACCTTCGAATAACGAGGAGTCCAGGGTCAGCTTGTCGGAATTGAACAGGACGGCTCCGCCGGGCTCCACTTCCCGGGCATGCCGCTCCAGGGTGTCCTGGTTGAGCGCGATCAGTAGATTAAGGTGGTCTCCGTGAGAGTAGACCTTCTCCTCGCCCATCCTCACGCGCAACCAGATGTGGCCTCCGCGGATGATGGACTGGTAACTGTTGTAGGCATACAGATACAGCCCCAAACGGGAGGCGGTCTTGGCGAAGGTGTCGCCGGTCTTGTCCAACCCGTCGCCGGCGGCTCCTCCTATTCCCAAGGTCACTTCTTTCATGATTCTCCTTTCAAAGCCTGCGACCGGCCGTGCCTGTCACCGTGAACCGGACCCTCCTGTCCCCGGAGGGCTTTCCAGGTGTCCGCGGCTTCCCGAAGGAAGGCTTTTGAGCCGTCCACGAGCCGGAAATTCCCGCTGCGAAATGTCAGAGGATTTAAGTTGAATATCGTGTATTCCGATAATGCCGTCGAACCGTGCGGCACCTCTGGCGCCGAATGACTGCCGGAGCGCCGCTTGGCGAAATGGGTTGCCGGGCCATCAAACGCGCTACCCGCGCCGTGTATCAGAATACCAGAGATGCCCGTCAAGTCGCTAACAATTAATCAGGGCTTTCCTCAATCGGTGGGCCGACTCGGCCAGCGAGGGTTGCAGGTATGGCACCGGCTCCCCCTTCCGGCTGCGGGAAAGCGGACCCTCTGACCCGGGTTCGACCCGCGCGGCCACGAACACCGGACCGGGGTCCCGCAGAATCTCCGGAAGGGCGTTAGCATAGCAGGCCGGATCATCGAAAGCGTAGGTCCTGGCGAAACCCGCCGCCCGGGCCATCCCGGCGAAGTCCACCCGGCCGGCACCCGCAATGGCTTGATTTCCGGTGATTTCAAAGGTCCGGTTCTCAACCGTGAAGAGGATCAGGTTGCGGGCTCCCGCTTCCACCACCGTGGCCAGGGAGCCCAGCGTCATCAGGAGGCTGCCGTCACCGTTCAGGCAGATGACCCTGCGATGGGGCTGGGCCAGGGCAATGCCCAGGGCCAGATCGGCAACGTGGCCCATGGCGCTGTCTGCCGAGGCGAAGTCCAGCGGGCTGTCCGAGAACCTGGACCAGGGCCGCACCACGCCCATGGTGGTCACCACCACCTCGTCGGTCCTCAGGGACGCCAGGGGTTGCAGCAATTCCTGCTTGGTCAGCACGATCAGGATCCGCAAAAAGAGGATTCGGCGGAGGGCCGGTACTCCAGCGTCAGTTCCGGAGTCTCCAGAGCGAGGCCACCCTTTTTCCTGGATTCCACCCAGCGATCCAGAATGCCGCTGGCAACCCAGGCCCGTTCCGGACGAACCGGACTTCGTCCCGATTGAATCAGGTCCTCGATCCGGGCCGCCAGGCAGGTCGAGCCGGCACGGTTGGGTTCCGGGGGGAGAAGGAACTGGGTCGATGCAACCTCGGAATGGTCGCGCAGGCGGGCCGCAAAGGTGAAGTCCCCCACGGCTCCGTTGAGCATCAGCACCGCCGCCTTGACTCCGTCGGAATAGTCCACCAGGCAGGCCTCGGGATGCTCGACCAGCCGGGGCAATTCCCCGCTGTTGACCAGATCCCGGGGGCGCCCGTCCTTCAAGGTCTCTCCCTGCAGGGAGTCGGATCGGGCCACGGCTGCTTGCAGCAACTCACGGGACCAACGACCGCTGCTGCCGGCGCGCCACACCGCTTGGCCTGCCACCGACTGCACCGACCGCACGCCGGTTTCGCCGCCGCTGCGCCGCTCCACCATGGCCTGCAGGGTTTCCAGGGCCCGGTAGCGATCGGAGCGCCCGAAGCCGATGCCCACCAACAGGGCCTGCTCCACCCGGCTGCCCGTCGGCAACTCCAGAGGAGGCAGCCTCCAGGTCATTGGCAGGGAGGATCCGGCCAGCACCGGGAACCCCAGTTCCCGGGAGGCTTCCACCATCTTGCGGGCCTGCGCGAGGCCGAGAGGTTCATCCCAATAGACCGGAACGGCCCGGCGGTCCTCCTCGAAGACCCTGACCATCGGCCCAACCAGGTCGGGGCCCGAGAGACCGCTGCTCGAATCATCTCCCTGTCCGGCAAGTATCAGCACCCCGTCAACCGCCAGACGGTCCCTGCCGCAGCGCAGGGCTTCGGCGACGGAAGGATAGGTCCTGAATCCGAACTCGGCGGAGCGCTCCCGGCTCTGGTCCGCATCAGGAGTCTGGTCCAGGTAGAGAGAGACCACCTCCATGGCGGGCCGGCGCCACCTGCCCTCTCGCGGGTATCCGATCAGGAAGCGGTCGGCAATCCGGCGGGCCGGGGAGCCGGGAGTCCAGCGGGAAGCCAGGATGGCCAACCTCCTGGCGCCTGGCCGGGGCCGGCTCGACAAGCCGGCCCCCGGTACGGCCGAAGCCATTTTCAGGAAGTTGCGCCGGCCCGTCACGAGAATCTCCGATAGGTGGGTTCGGGAGTGGATCGATAGCGAACCGCCAGGTGGGGCGTTTCAAGGCGGCGCTGCCCTTTCCACAGGGAATCCACGCCCGCTTCGGTCATTCCGCCGGTCAGCAGGGTCCGCTCCACCGGGTAGGTTGCCTTGCCGGTCAGAAACATCTTCTCGATGCCGTTCACCAGTGGGCTGAAGAAATTGGCCTCGGCGCCCCCGCCCAACCCGCGCACCGGAAGGTAGAAGTGAGTGGAAACCAGTCGCTGCGGATTCTTCAGACGGGCCGCAAAGGTCCAACCCATGGTCAGGCCTTCCAGCAGGAGCAGCGTGGCCTTCATCCCGTCGCCATATTCGCAGCGAAAAGCCAGGGGCTGGTCCAGTTGAGGGCCGGAGTCGGTGACCCGGTCCTTGACCAGCCCGGGTATTTTCTCCAAGGGGGGGTAGCTGTGGTCGAAGCCCTTCCGGGTCGAGGTCAGGGCCAAGCTGCGGCACAGGCAGGCCTCGAAGAGCTCGGGATCCCATCCACCCCGGTCCCAGGATCCCGCCCGCAGCGCCTCCCACACCCTGGGGCCGCGGACCGCGTGCAGCGCCGCCACCCCGGTTTCCGCTTCCCGCCGCCGCTCGACCATGCACTGCATCGCTTCGAACCCGTGAAAGCCGTAACTGTCGGCCCCGCCGCCGGCGCCGATCACCATGGCCTCGTCCACCTCGGCATCCGAGGGCAACTCCAACGGGGGAAGGCGCCAAGCCACCGGAATACTGGAGCCGGCCATCAAGGCAAAGTCCAGTTCCCTGGCCGTTTCCACCATCTCCTCCGCCCATTCCCACTTCCAGGAAAGATGCTTGTCGTTGAACACCGGCACGCCGCGTCCGCTTGCCCGGAAGACCTCCACGATCTGCCGGAAGAACTCGTAGCGCGGGTACATGGTCTGCCCCTTCTCGTTCCGGGGATAGGTCCCGTGCTCGCCGATCAGCAGAACCCCGTCCACCGCGAGTCTGTCTCCACCACGCGTCAAAGCTTCGGCGATGGTGGGATAGATCTTCATGGAGGGATACTGCCGGGCCCGGTCGCGACTGAGATCGCTCTCCCGGACCTGGTCCACGTAGAGCGACACCACATCCATGGGGGGCCGGTGAAATCGACCTCCCCAGCCGTAGCCGCCCAGGAAACGGTCCACGATATGCTGGCCGTGGGCCCGGCGGCGATATTCGGTGACCAGGGCTGCGATCCTGGGGCGTTCGGGCGTCCTGGGACGGCAGCGCGCCAGCAGCAGCGCCGCCGGAATCCCCGCCATCACTTTTCTGCGGGAGATCATCGGAAGCCGGGATTTAGGCATGCGGAGGACTCTTGGGAACGCTTGTATTCATGGAGCCTTTCAGGGTCCGCCCAGGATCTCCCCGTGGGGCTTGCCCTCGGCGAGTTCCGCGAACCGCACTCGCACCTGTTCCGCAAACCGATTGCCGACCCAGTTGCCGACCTCATCCGACAGTTCCACGGTCGTCGCCACGCCGGCTCCGTCCTCCAGCGTCACCAGGTCTTGCAGCGGCGTCTTGTCGTTGAAGGCTTTCTCGACGGCAGTGTTGACTTCCTGGAAAAACTTCCGCTGCCCTTCGGCAATCTCCCGCCCGCCCGAGGAGCCGTGGCCCGGCAGGATGGTTTCGAAGCCCAACTCCAAGGCCTTGCCGACCACCCCCGGCCAGTTGCCGGTGTTGCCGTCGCCCGTGTAGTTGAAGGGCCCGTTCACGATTGCGTCGCCCGTGCACAGTATCTTCTCCTCCGGCAGATAGACCATGCCGTCCCCGCGGGTGTGGGCCCATCCGAAGTGGTGGAACTCCACCCGACGGCTCGCCCCTTCCAGTACGTGCGGGACCTGGCTGAAGGTCTTTTGCGGGGGTTGCACCGTATCCTCGCCCACCGCGGCCACATCCTCGCGACTCTTCGCCGCCTGCTGCCAGCGGGCGGGCTCATAGCGCTTCATCTCCTCGGCCACCCCGATATGCGCCAGCGTGGTGGCGCCGGCCCGGGTCCAGACCGCGTTGCCATAGGCATGGTCCCCGTGATGATGGGTGTCGAACACGTAGCTGATCGGCTTGGTGGTGACCTGCTTGATGTCCTTCATGAGCGCCCGGGCGCCGCTTGGGAAGTTCGCATCCACCACCAGCAGGCCTTCCCCGACGTCAATGACCACGTTGTTGCAGTGTCCATGCTCTCGCTCGCCCATCCGGAACCACACTCCGTCCGCGATCAATTTGAGGGTGTCGGTCTCTGAAGGCAGAGGCGGATCCGACGCGCAGTTCCAGGCCACGCCAAGGCAGACCACGGTGATGGCTATAAGGACGATTCGCATGATCCAACCTCCCTCCGGCAGTCCCGTCGCGGTTGCAAGTGGAACCGATTTTACGCCCTAAGTGCCGCGGGTACAAGACGCCCTTGCTTGACAACAAATTTGAAACCAATCGAGGGGGTTGTCCATCAGCGACACCCACGAAGGGCACAAAGGACCGACAAGAGTTATCCACCAAGGAAAACGACGAACCACGAATGGACACGAATGAACACCAATAAACGGATTGATGAGTCGTTGGTTCTGGGGGCGCGACCGCCGATATTGAGGGAGTAATCCATGAAGGACCCCAGGAAATACCAGTCGACACCGGACCGCTCCATCTCTTCCCGGAGCCGTTCCAGGCGCCGCTCGAACTCCTGCCGGCTGCAGTCGGCGAAAAATCCGCTTCGCTTCTGGCGGGTGACCTTCAGGCTATCGGGCGCGTTTTTTCCCGGAAGACGGGATGCAGGGGATGTGGTTGGAGGAGTCGGACCGCCGGCTGCGGTCTCAATCCGAAGTCGTGTCCCGCGTCACCAGCAGGGCGACGGGCGTCGACAACCGATGGGCCTTCTCCACCGAGGCATTGACCTTGGGAACGTCCTGCTCGTCGTGGAGGTAGTCGAAGGGGAGTCCCCAAGCCCGCAGGGTAGGCTCGGTGAGCAGCGCCGCCGAGTCCAGGTCGGGACGGCTCAGCAGCAGCGGGTCGGTTTCGACAGAGCGGTGCCCGGCGGCTTCCAGCTTGGCATAGCCCCGAAAGGTGATCAGACAGAGAAGGGGGATTCTCATTCGCAGGACCGTGCCGCGAAAGCTGTCCCCGCTCTCCAGCAAGCCGGTGTTCTGAATCAGGACGGCCGGGGCTCGGCCTCCCATCCAAAGCCCAGCCGCCATGGCGAAAGCCTCCCCTTCACGGGTGACCAGGCGGATGACGGGCTCTCCGCCCTCCTTCAGAAGGGAGAACAGGGCCGCCGAGCTGTTGTCGGGCAATCCCACCAGGTCGGTGACTCCCGCCCTGCAAAGCGCCTCGAGGATGGACCGGGCCTTGGCCATGACGCTATCTCAAAGCCAGGTCGAAGCAAGCCATTTCCTGGGAATTTCGAACCAGCAGAAATCCTTCGGAGATGGCCGGGTGATTCCAGGTCTTGCCCCCAATCGCGGAAAAGCGGGTCAACTCGTGGTGCCGCTCGGGATCGGCCTTGACCAGCACCAGGTCGCCCGACTCGGTCAGAACGATCAGGTGGTCCCCGGCCAGCAGGAGCTGTCCATGCCCGTAGCGGCCCCCTTTCCACATGAGCTCGCCGGTCCCGGCCCGAATAGAGGCCAGAATGCCCTCGTCCAGCCCGTAGATGAATCCGTCCTTCAGCACGGAACTGGTGAATTTGTTCTTCATGCGGCGATTCTCCCACAGGGCGCTTGCCGCAAAACCCGCGGAAGTCCGGTTTACCCGCACCACCGCCGCGCCATGGCCATAGCCCGCCGAGATGAATACCCGGTCCTGTCCCAACAGGATCGGTTGGGCGACGTTGACGTCATAGTCGGTGATCCAGGGAAAGTCCCAAAGCAAAGATCCATCCTCGTCCGAGAGCCCCATCATCCGCTTGGCGCTCACGATCAGAAGCTGGGGTTTTCCGGCCAGGGTGACCCACATGGGGGAGGTGTAGGCCTGCTTGTCGCTCAGCGATTTCCACAAGGCATTCCCAGTTTCCTTGTGGTAGGCCGCCACCGATCTGCCGCGGGAACCTCCCGGCAGCACAATGACCTTCTCATCCACGATCAGGGGCGAGGCCGACATGCCCCAGGTCAGGTTCCTGGCCCGACTGTCCTTCAGAATGTTCCGAGACCAGATCATCCGCCCCTCGGAGGCATCCAGGCAGTGCAATTCTCCGGTGGCTCCCAGCGCGTAGATTCGGCCCTCGTGCCATGTGGGAGTGGCTCGGGGCCCGTCGCCGCCCAGCGACTCCTCGAAGCCGGCCTCCCAGGAATGGGTCCAGATCTCATCTCCCGTCCGCAGATCGTAAGCCGCCACCACTTCCCGGGCGCCGCGCTGCTCGATGGTGAAGGCCCGCCCCTCGGCCAGCACCAGGGAGGCGTACCCGCCGCCGACGGTTCGGCGCCAGAGGGGTTTCAACCCCTGCTCGGGCCAAAGGGTGAGGAGGGGGACTCCCCGATAATGGCCGTCGCGCCTCGGCCCCCTGAAATCGGTCCATTCCTCGGCCGTTGACGGCGCCGCCGATGCGGTCCCGGCAATGCCGGCAATGGCAGGAGGCAGAGCAGCCCCCGACGGTCCGGTCTCACTCCCCTTCCAGAACGGGAGCACTGCCAAAGAGGTCAGCACGCCGCACGCCAGACCCCGCATCAGGCTCGAACGCATCCAGGCTTTCAGGATCATGTTGCCTCCCCGACTCCGGTCGCTGTCCCAGGTTGCCCTGAAGATATCCCAGAGTGTCCACCAGGCCAACCGGAAAACGCCGTAAGTACCGCTGCCGTTTGGCGACCTCGAATCCGTCACCGGAGGGTGATCATGACAAGTCCGGCCCGCGTCCCCCACGACGTAGCAAACCACCCGAGAGAGAAACTGGGAACCTTCATGGCCTATCGGGTATAGGCCCCTGTTCCGTTAAACCGGTTTTCTACCTATTGAACATCGATGCACAGGATGCACAGGACTACCAGAACGGGATGCTGCTGCAGGGAAAGCCGCCTCGCGCGAAACGAGACGCAGGAGGCCCGCAATCGGGGCAAGGCGGTTGTATCAGGCAAGCCGCGCCCCCGCCCCCCACGACGGGGCAGATCATTCGAGGGTGAAACAGGGGTCGTTAATAAAGACGAACCACGAATGAACACAAATTCACACGAATACGGGTGGACTTGCTCGAACGACAAGCGACACCGAAACGCTTCTGTAACT